>CAZPQN010000028.1:0-30874 GCA_964588795.1 uncultured bacterium
GCTACTATTTCGATCAAGATCAACATAACGTCAGTGAAAATTACAAATCTTTGGGGAATTGGGTAGCGCTAATTTTGGATAGGAACAGTCAATAACCAAGAATAAGTACTCTCAAGTCTTAATAAGTCCTTTTGTGCTAAAAATAAAAACAATTATACTTACAACCATACCCCTACTTTACCACAACTTTACAAACGACTTTACGACAATTATCTCCAGTGACTGGTGGAAAGGTTAAGTTTTTATGGTAAATTTCAGCAATGAACGACTCAACACGATCGCGCAGGTATTTTATCCTTATTCTCCTCTTTCTCACCCCACTGGGATTTTACACCAAGTTCTATCGCGGACCCGGAGCAGTCTGGGTGGCGGATTCACTCGGAGGTTTTTTCTATGAAGTATTCTGGTGTTTGCTCATAGCCATCATCACTCCGCGTCTTAAACCGATGGCGATCTCGGGTGGTGTTTTCCTCGTGACGAGCGCATTGGAATTTCTGCAATTGTGGCATCCGCCCTTTCTGACAGCCATTCGAAGGACTTTCATCGGAAGGACGTTGATTGGCACCTCTTTCACCTGGTCGGATTTTCCTTATTATCTTGGCGGCTGTCTGGCTGGCTATTTAATGTTAAAACTGATTAATAATCGCCATTCCGGTAAAAAGGCAACTTTTAATCAGTCTGAAACTACTGATGAAAATAGAATTTAAATCGTGAACTGTTACGTTTCCGTTTTCTGCTCGAGAATAAAATCCACCAGGTAATTGCCGACTTCCTCGGTGGAGAGCATGCCACGGACATCCATTGAAACCAGATGCCCGGTAATGGCTTTGGTGACGGCATTGGCGAGCAGTTCTCCCGGTTTAGTGTAACCCAGATGGTTCAGCAACTCGATGCAAGCGTAAAATGCTCCAAACGGATTGGCAAAGCCATGCCCGACCGGTTGGGCAGTTGAGGATTGTGTGACCCTTAAAACAGCAAAGGTAGTTGCGCCGAGTTCTCCCACGTACCCCATACCCGTTCCGCCTACGAATTTCAGGGTAACCGTCTGGATAATGTCACCCAGAAATTCGGAGGTGATAATCGCCTGATAATCATCGGGATTATCACCCAGATCGTTAAGAATCCGCTCAAGCGCCATTGCGTTAATGTTGATACGGGGGAACTCGGAACCGACCTGCGCCATCATTCTTTGCCAGAGGTCGGCAAGGAAATACATATAATTGGGGCGCACGACGACAACTGCTTTATTTAATCCTTTCCGGTCCGCGAACTGCAAGGCAGAGCGTAAGCAACGCTCCACGGCATTTGAGACAACCGCATAGGATTGCAGAGCGATTTCGTTGGCACTGCTCTTATTGAGCCAATCGCCACAGCGACCCGACGGTGTCTGGTTCTGTTCCCGCAAAAGGTATAAATCCACGGTTTTTGTCTGAGCGCTGACGAATGCCGAGTACCAGGGATCGAGCATTTGAATATGTTGATAATTAAAAAAGAGATCAAATTTTTGGCGCAGACCATAAAGAATATCCCGGGCGTGTTTCTGTTCCAGGACACGTTGATCACCCAGCGGGCCCAGCAAAACCCCGCCGTAATGATGATGTAGTTCCTCTAAGAAATCAGGCGGTAGCGTGATCTCATGTTTCAAATAATATTCGGCACCGTACGGAAAGGTGGTGTATTGAATCCCGGCTGAGAAATGCGTATTGAGCACCTCGAGCACGCGGATAATCTGCTCGAAGATTTCCGGCCCGATGCCATCGCCGGGAATGATCGCTATCCGGTTATTCTGGACTGTAGCAGTCATTTCAGTAACGGTCGTAAAGATCGAGTGGGGTGATCAAACGGTACTCACCAAAACCGGATTCATCCACAAAAACAAATGAACGGTTGATATCGTAATAGTACCAAATTTCATAAGGTTTGGTCTGAATCTCAAAGGGATGGCGCTCGATGTCGTTGGGCGGTCCGAACAGGATAAAAACCATGCCCATATCGGTTTTCCAGCCTTCCAAAAAGCCGGAGAAATGCTCCGTCGCATAATTGACCCGCTTATAATATTCGGTCATTAATTCGTTCTCTTCGGTGTTAGGAGTGGGGTCACGCTCTTTCCAGAAAGCAATGAACAGGTTTTTCTTCTCGCTGTCTTTAGCCTTGCGGAGATTCCGCAATACATTGGACGGAGCGATGAACTTTAGTTGTTCGATAGCCTGATCAAGATTGTCAATCAAATTGGACATGCCCAACCAGCGCAGTTGAAAAACACGCTCAACGACGGCTTCCTCGTTTCCGATTTTCACCGTTACGATAATTTTATATTTTTTATAGGTCAATCCGGACTTGGAGATGGTGATTTTTTCGTTGGACAAGCCTTTGATGAATTGTCTTTCGAGGGATTTCTCCATCACGATCTTGTCTGACATGTTGAGGATCTTGTAACTGACACTGCCCCGACCTCCTTTACTTAATAGCGTAAAAGCAATGTCGAATTCCGGTTTGGTATCATTCAGCAATCCAACCACTGAAGGAATAGCTTCGGTCTTGCCATCATCTCCGACGAAGGTGCCTTCGAGGATATTGATATTTCCGATGGCGATCCCGCGTTTGTAATAATTGAGGAAATCAATTTTCTTTTTGCGATAACTGCTCTTACGCGTATCGAGGTCCAAAATTCCGATGGTCAGGAAATATTTACTGGGCCGCAGCCGAAAATGTACCCTGTTAATATCGAAATATTCACTGGAAGTAGTTTCACTGAACAGCGCGGTTTTGATTTCCTGCGTCCAGATTTTACTGGCGGCATGTACCTCATTTTCGTCCAAAAGTAAAATCGAGATTTCATAGCGCGCGATGAAAAGGCTATCCTTTTTGATAAACTGAACCGCATCGAATGGCACTTGCAGAATGATGTCGACGGCTATAGAATCGCGGTTTGCGACAGGATTGTCATTGACTTCATAATAGAAGTTGGGTATATCCGGTTCGACTTCTCCGTGAAATTCAGGTGCCTTCTGTGCCTGCAGAAATGTTATTAAACTCGCTCCCAACACTAACCATCTAATTTTTTGCCTGAAATGCATATTTACCCCATTTGTATTTTGTCAAACCACGATCGGTGCCAAACCAGACATCCTGACCGTCAATCAGGATTTTGAACACGGCATTGCCGGCCAAACCATCGGTTGTTGTGTATTGTTCCTGGTAATAGTCATTCAGCCGGATTAAAATCGCCCCATTCGATGTACCCAGCCACATATAGTTTTTATTCAGCGCAATATCGTAGAGTTGTGATTCATCGAATCTTCCACTGGCGGCAATTGTCTGCCAGCGTTGATTTTTCCTGTCATAAATTAGCAAACCCTGATAGTGACCGAAAACGGTCAGCGAATCCGAAGCTCCAATTGTGGTGAACTCGGTCACTGCAGTTTCCGCTAAACCAATTTTTTGACCATTTATATCGTAATGTTCGCCAATCCGGGACAATTTATCAACAGCATAAAGACCATTATCGGTGCCGAACCATATGCGGTGGTCGTCTGCATATATTTTATAGATTTTCAAAATGTTCTGAGATGAATAAAACTTCTGACGCTTGACCTTGTAGCTCGGTATCGAAACCGTACAGAAACCGCGGGGGGTTCCGATCCAGGCCACAGAATCTTCAAGAGCAACCGAAGTGACGATTTCGTCGTTAAGTCCGTTATGCATGCTGAGCCGTTTCCAGCGGTTTTTACGCGTCTCGAAAATCGTCAAACCCTGAGTGGTGGCAATCCAGAGACGTCCGTTACCAAAGGCCAAATCATTTATCGTGCCCGTAGCGAGCTCAGGAATCAACTCATCTTCATAATACGACCATTCGTTACTGTTCGGATCAAAAGCCGAAATACCGGCGGGTTTGAAAAGCGGATTGGGGTCGAGAAAAGCACCGCCCATCCAGAGCATTGCATTACCGCGAACAAGGGCATTAATGCAGTTCTGCAACGGTCCGGCACGAAAGAGGCGCATTTTCCGGATGTTATCATCACCTTCCATCAATCCCAAACCCCAGGCACCGCCGTAAACATCCCGACTGGCATCTACATGAAAAAGTACAATCGGGAAATCCCGGAGGTTGGAATCAATGAAAACCCGTCGCGGATCATAATGGTAATCCCGATCAATGGCGTAGTTGGGAATTTCCGGTAAAGGATCATAACTGCACGGCTCCCAGCGTATGCCCGGTACGGTAGTAGTCTGCGATGCCAAGTAAAAGCCCAGCACCTTATTAACAGTGAAAAAATGACCATCGGCTGTTTGTCCCCAGAGCTTATCCGGGTCACTACCCAGCCGGATAATGGGTTCAGCCGCCGGGAGATTTAGACTGCTCTTTGAAACATTGTTCCAGGTATTTTCCGTGGGGGTCAAATAACTCAGTCCGTTTCCATGCGCCGCCCAGAGATAATTCGTCGACTGATCAAAAAGAACCGCGGTGACAAAATCGCCGCTCATGCCATTGCTGGTTGTAAATGGAGGACCCCAGTAACGTCCGTATTTATGCCAGGGAATCACACCTCCGCTCGTGCCAAAATAGACAAACTCGATGCCGTTAGTCAGGCTGGTCGGGTAAAGACTATTTTTGTAGCTTACCCAATCCTGCAATTGATAGACCCGGACCGGTGGAACCTGGGCTGACAGAGTCGCGGCCAAAATCAGGGAAGCAAACCTGAGAATTATACGACGCATCTGCTACCCTGCCCTGACGAACATCTTGCCTGCCAGCTGGCGAACCGCACCTTTCAGCTCAAGCGTCAGGAGCGTGGCCAGAATTTCGTATGTCGATTTGTTCAGGCGACCGGCGATTTCATCAATGTGCAGTGGTTCACGCGAGAGCACATCGTAGATACTTTGTTCATCGGCATTTTCAAATTTCAGCTGCAATTCGAGCTGTCGTGCTTTTTGGGGAAATTTTCGATTCGGATCAATTTCGTTTAGGATGTCATCCACATCAGCCACCAAACGCGCACCTTTTTGAAGCAGTTGGTTGGTGCCGCGACTTTTTTCGTCGAAAATACGTCCCGGAACCGCAAAAACTTCGCGATCCTGATCCAAGCCATAATAAGCGGTCAGCAAAGCTCCGCTCTTTTCACCGGCTTCGATCACAACCACACCCAAACCCAGACCGGAAATCAGGCGATTGCGCCGTGGGAAATTGACTGCGTCCGGCTTTGTGCCAAACGGAAATTCCGAGCAATAAACCCCATTCTCGACGATGCGGTTGCGCAGTTGACGATTCTCGGGCGGATAAACCCGGTCAATACCGGTACCGAGTACCGCAATTGTGCGACCACCACATTGCAGCGCGGCCTTATGGGCAATTGTGTCGACACCACGCGCAAAGCCACTGACGATCGTCAGGTTGTTTTCACACAGGCGTTTGACCAGATACTCGGTGACTTCTCTGCCGTAAGTGGTCGGCGTACGGGTTCCGACAATCGCAACGGCATCGGCATCGCTTTCAATGAACTGGCCCTGCAGAAACAGGAGTATTGGCGGATCGAAAATATCTTTCAGCCGTGATGGATAATCGGCATCGAAATAACTGATCACCCTAAAAGGTTGTTGAGCCAGCATATTCTGCTGGGTAGTCACGAAATTATCATCCCAGCCGGCCCGGATGCGCTGGGCCAGCACCTGATCAATCATCGGTACCGAGCACAGCTGCCTAAGCGATGCCGAAAAAACGGTGCTCAGATCATCGAAATGCTGAGCTAGATTTAAAATGCGTCTGGTACCCAGCCCGTTAATCGAGAGCAGTCTTAGGATGGTCAGATGGTCATGCATTTAGTTTTAACAGGTTTACGGCAGTCCGGATGAAATGTTCCAGCCCCTCTCCGGTGACCGCTGAAATTGTCACCCATTCGAGATCTTCGAAAGGCTGGGGAGTCTCGCGAACCAAATCACTTTTCGTTAAAACCAGGAAACGAGGCTTACGAATGAATTCCGGAAAATAGCGGTTCAATTCATTGTTCAGCACAGCGTATGTTTGCCGAGGATCAGGATCGGTGCATTCGATCAGGAAAGCCAGCACGCGGGTACGTTCTAAATGTTTCAGGAAGCGCAGTCCCAAACCCTTGCCGGCATGCGCGCCTTCAATCAGACCGGGAATATCCGCTAATAAAAAACTCCGGTAATCGGCGTATTTCACGATGCCTAAATTGGGAGTTAGCGTCGTGAATGGATAATCGGCGATTTTCGGACGGGCGGACGTGACCTTTGATAACAGTGTAGACTTGCCTGAATTCGGCAAACCCACCAAACCGACGTCCGATGGAATTTTCAGTTCAAAAATCAGGTGTTTTTCCTCGCCGGGTTTGCCGGGTTCGGCATAACGCGGGGTCTGATTGGTCGCGGTAGCATAATGAGCATTACCGTGGCCTCCTCTCCCGCCTTTCGCGATTACGGCACTCTGCTGAGCATCGATGAGGTCAGCAATCAATGCTTCGGTCGTCTCATCACGAATAATCGTACCGCGCGGCACAGGAATAGTGATCGACGGCGCATCCGTCCCGCTTTTCAGACCACCTTGTCCATGCGCTCCTGCACGCGCAATATAACTCTTGCGGTATTTGATGTCCTGAAGCGTGTTCAAATTGGAGTCCACGACGACAACTATATCGCCTCCCCGTCCTCCATCGCCGCCACTTGGCCCGCCTTTGGGAACGAATTTTTCACGACGGAAAGCGACCGCACCGCGCCCTCCATCGCCCGCCCGGACTAATACTTTGGCATAATCAACAAACACTGATAAAGATGACCTTCGCCTTGATTCAACCAATATCGCGCTAAAAATATTGCGAAAAAAGGAAGATGCCAAGTAAAAACTGGACTGACGGTAGAAACGCCTTTAACCGGTAGGATTTATTTACAAATTAACCGCACAGGCTGATATTTGACCGTCTGTCGAGAATTACCTGATCAGAAAATTATTTGGTTGCCGAGGTCATTATCTCAAACAACCGACTGACGAACTCCGCCGGATTTTCCAAATTACCATCAATCAATAAAGCGGCCTCGTAGAGTTCCATAATTGAATTGCGGAGGACGGGATCATGCGTATTGCCAAGCGTGAGACGGGCCAGATTTTTTATCAGCGGATGATAGGGATTGACTTCAAGGATTTTTTTCTGCGGTTTGACTTCCTGGTTCATGATCTTGAGCATTTTTTCAACCTGGGGATCGAGCCCCTCTTTCCCGATTACCAAAGTCACCGGGGAGTCCACCAGGCGTTTGGAAACCACGATATCTTCGACTTTATCATGCAGAGTTTCTTTGAAAACACCTATGAGGGTTTTCATCAGGTTAGCCTCAACCGCCTCCCCGCTTTCTGGTCGTTTGTCATCCAATTTTAGATCGGCTTTCTCGACCGAAACGAGTTTCTTTTTTTCGAATTCCGTAATGGAGGGCACAATAAAAATATCTACCGGGTCAACTAACAGTAATACTTCGATCTTATGGCTCTTAAAATATTCGAGTTTGGGATTACGTTCCGCTACTTCGCGGTTTTCTCCGGTCAGGTAATAAATCTCATTTTGTCCTTCAACCATCCGTCCAAGGTAGTCTTCCAGTCCGATCAATTCGCCTTTGGGTTTGGCGGTGGACTCGAACCGCAGGAGCTGGATGATTTTCTCGCGGTTAGTAAAGTCGGTATTGACGCCAAGTTTGAGGATATGGCCGAAATTCCTTGCAAATTTTTCATATTTTCCAGGGTCATTTTTCGCCCAATCCTCGAATAGTCCCAGTAGACGGGTCGTCAGAATGTTGCGCAATTTCACCATGACCGGGCTGTCCTGAGTCACCTGTCGGGAAATATTCAAGGGCAGGTCTTCGGTGTCAACCACACCTTTGACGAAACGCAGGTATTCGGGTAATAGTTCAAGGGCATTGTCCTGCACAAAAACACGGTTGGCGTAAAGATGCAGAGACTTTTCGCGTAATTCGTTGAATAGATCGAAAGGCGCCTTCTCCGGTACGAACAATAACGCCTTGAAATTGACATTGCCCTCCAGAGAAAGGTGGAGATGACCGAGTGGCGGATTGTAGTCATTGGCGACGAATTTATAGAATTCTGTCAGTTCGTCGTTCTTGATTTCGTCTTTCGGTTTGCGCCAGAGTGCTTCGAGGCTGTTGATGCGTTCCTTACCAATGAAAATCGGGAAACCGATGAAATTTGAATACTTTTGAATGATACTCTTGACGCGCCACTCTTCGCTGAATTCCTTGTAATCTTCCTTTAACTTGAAAGAGATCCGCGTACCACGCTCGGGACGTTTGATCTCTTCGATACTGAAGGTGCCTTGTCCATCGGAGCGCCACTGCCAGGCACGTGAGGCAGGATCGGCATGTCGGGTCTCGATTGTCACTTCATCAGTAACCATAAATACGGAGTAGAAACCGACTCCAAACTGACCAATCAAATCGGCATCAATTTTTTTCCCTTCCTTCTGGATTTGTTCCAAATATTGCATAGTGCCGGACTTGGCGACGGTACCGATGTTCTCGATCAGCTCTTCCTTCGTCATTCCGATGCCAGTATCTTCAATGGCGACAGTATGTTTTTTAGAATCCAACTCAATTCTGATTTTAAGTTCCCGCTCCGGCTCCAATAGATACTGGTTAGTCAATTGCATGAAACGCACCTTGTTGAGCGCATCAGAGGCGTTGGAGATTAATTCGCGCAGGAAAACCTCAGGCTGGGTATAAAGTGAGTGCACAATAATATTGAGTAGTTGTTTCAGCTCGGCTTTGAATTCATAGGTCTGAGGTTCAGCAGTCTTGGATTTTGGCATTATCGTTCCTTTCAGTTTATTCGTTTGTCAATTTACGCGGCGGAATTTTACCAATACCGTGCCACCGCTGGTTTGTGTCACTCTGGCACAAGCGTCGGGTGGGGATGAATTATTTCTAAGACAGGTATGAAATTTTCCATGAAAATGTCCCCCTTTTTTCCTAATTTATGTCGCTTTTTAGTCAATATTAGAACATCGTTTTGAGATAAACTCCGTTCCATCTATACCAATGTGCATATTCCCCGATAGTACCTGCTATCTACACCAGGGTACAATTTTTAATAACCAAGCATAATCTATAGCGATGTCACCGGAAAATCCTCGCAAAATACTCCAATTGAACAACACTATTCCAAACATAAACCGGAGGAATAAATGACTAAAATTTTAGTCGTAGATGATGATCAGGATTTCGTATCCGCCGTGCAAATCGTTCTGGAAAACGCCGGGTATGAAGTGCAGACAGCCCATTCCCGCCAGGATGGTATGGCAGTCTATAAAAAATATCAGCCGCAACTCGTGTTGCTGGATGTAATGATGCAGGAACCGGATGACGGTTTCGTGATGGCGCAGGAATTGAAAAAATGTTGTCCACAACTGCCTATTCTCATGTTGACGAGTGTCGGTCAGGTGACGGGTATGGATTTCGACAAAGATGACGAGATGGTACCCGTGGACGCCTTCGAGCAAAAGCCCATTATGCCGGCGCGCCTATTAGAACGTATCCAGGAACTGCTGAAGAAGTAAGGAGTCCAAACATGCAAATCATTGATCGCGAAAAAATCAATCAGGATATCGCAGTCCTGGTCGGCAAATATGGCAAGGATCGCTCGGTACTGCTTCCCATCCTGCAGAATCTGCAGGAGAAATACGGCTACTTGCCCGACATCATCATGCAGGAGACAGCGCATGCTCTCGACATTCATCCCATCGAAGTCGAAGGCGTAGCCAGTTTTTATAGTTTTTTCCGCCGCAAAGAGAAACAAGGCAAATATGTCCTGCGGCTTTGTCGGACAATCTCCTGCGATTTGGCTGGCAAGGAAAAGGTCGCCCGCCAGCTGGAGAACGAACTCGGGATCAAATTCGGTCAGACTACCAAAGACGGTTTTTTTACATTGGAGTACACCAATTGCCTTGGGATGTGTGATCAGGGACCAGCATTGATGATCAACGATCGTCTATTTGCGTGCGTAACGCCGGACAAGGTACCGCAAATCATTGCTGATTGCCGCAGGAATTTTATCAAAAGTGAATTTCCCAAAGTAGTGCCATCCGATGTGCAAAAAGAAGGTCCAATCCTCAAGCACAATCTGAAAAGCGGTGACGGGCTGAAAGCCGCTCTGAACCTTCCCCGTGCGGGTGTGATCAGTTTAATTCGCGAATCCGGTCTGAAGGGACGCGGCGGCGCTGGCTTCCCGACTGCAGTCAAGTGGCAGTTGGCCGGTGCCGCACAGAGCAACCAGAAGTATGTCGTCTGCAATGCCGATGAAGGCGAACCGGGTACCTTTAAAGATCGCTATTTGCTCTACCATCATACGGAAATCATGTTAGATGGAATGACCATTGCCGCCTATGCTATCGGTGCCACTAAGGGATTCATCTATCTGCGGGGCGAGTATCTGTACATGTTCAACTTCCTGTCAGATGTGCTTGACAAACGGCGCCAGAATAACCTGCTTGGCAATGATATACTTGGCAAAGCAGGATTTAATTTCGATGTCGAGATTAGGCTGGGAGCCGGAGCGTACGTCTGCGGCGAAGAAACCGCCCTGATCGAATCGCTGGAAGGTTATCGCGGCGAACCGCGCAACCGTCCTCCCTTCCCCGTCGACACCGGTTTTCAGAAACACCCAACAATCGTCAACAATGTCGAGACCTTCATTGATGCGGCCTTAATTTGTGCCAAAGGCTCCAAATGGTTCAACGACCACGGCACCGAGAAATCCAGTGGCACAAAACTCTTCAGCATCAGCGGTGATTGTCAGCGACCCGGAATTTATGAACTGCCATTTGGGATTACCGTGAAGCAACTTTTAAAGGAAGTCGGCGGCGAAAACGCCAAAGCTGTCCAGATTGGCGGTGCTTCGGGAAAGTGCGTTGCCCGCAAGGATTTCGACCGCTCGATCGCCTTCGAGGATATTTCATCGGGTGGTTCGATCATCATTTTCGGACCGGAGACTGATATGCTGAAAGTGGCCATCAATTTCATGGAATTTTTCGTCGAGGAGTCTTGCGGTCAGTGCACTCCCTGTCGGGATGGCAATGTCAAGCTGTTAGAAGGTTTGAATCTACTTGAAAAAGGGCGCTGCTCAATGGCTTATCTGAATGAGCTGATCAAACTGAGCGAGACTATTCAAATTGCATCTAAATGCGGACTCGGCCAATCCAGCCCCAACGCCTTTTTAACCATTCTTGAGAATTTTAAGTCCGAAATTCTAGGTCGCGTACCGGAAAGAGAATAACGAGGTAAATCATGGAAGAAAAAGAAAAAATACTCAGCGAATCAACTGTGCGTGCCCCCAAGAGCACCACTCCTTCGACAGTCAAAGCGCCGGAAAATATCACCGCAATTGGTGCGACGATCAAGGTGACGATTGACGGTAAAGAAGTCCGCGTTCCCTTGGGTAATACGATTTTACAAGCCGCTCGAAAATTGGGAATTCACCTGCCGACACTCTGCCACCATGATGATCTGTGCATCAGCGGAGTCTGCCGGATTTGTGTCGTCGAAGTCGAAGGTTTTCGCACTTTACAAGCCGCCTGCTCGTTCCCAATCACTCAGCCGATTACCATTCATACCCATACTCGCAAAGTCCGCCAGGCACGCCGGCATATTCTTGACCTTTTACTATCGCGTCATTATGGAGAGTGCTACTGCTGCGTGCGAAATAACAACTGCGAGCTGCAGAAGCTGGCTCATGAGTACGGTGTGGATTTTTATCGCTTTGGACATGTCGATAAACCGACTTTTGGGCGGGATAATTCCAGCTATGCTATCGTGCGCGATATGGATAAGTGCATACTCTGCCGGCGCTGTGTGCGCACCTGTATTGATTTCCAGGAAGTTGGCGTTTATGAAGCCGTTGAACGCGGCAAGAAAACCCGTATTGGCACTTTTTTGGATAATCCAATGGCGGATCTGATTTGCATCAATTGCGGCCAGTGCATCAATCGTTGCCCTGTCGGGGCTTTGCATGCCAATGATCCCAGTGACGCCATCTGGGCGGCAATCGATGATCCCACCAAACACGTCGTCATTCAGACCGCCCCGGCACCACGCGCCGCAATCGGCGAATGTTTTGGGTTAACACCAGGCACTCCCCTGACCTTTGAAATGAACACCGCTCTGCGTTATTGTGGCTTTGATAAAATATTCGATACTAACTTCAGCGCCGATCTGACGATTATCGAGGAAGGCACTGAACTCATCAAGCGCCTGCACCAGGCTTTGGTTAAAAAAGAACCAGTCTATCTGCCGCAGTTTACTTCCTGTTCTCCCGGCTGGATCAAGTACATCGAACATTTTTATCCGGAAATGTTGAATAACTTATCCTCCGCAAAAAGCCCGCAGCAGATGTTCGGAGCAATCATCAAGACCTATTATGCCGAGATTAATAAAATTGACCCGGCGGACATCGTCACCGTAGCCCTGATGCCCTGTACGGCTAAGAAATTTGAATGCAATCGGCCGGAAATGAATGCTTCCGGTTATAGGGACATCGACTATGGCTTGACTACCCGCGAATTGTCCGGAATGTTCAAGGAAGCCGGAATCGATTTGCCGCAATTGCCTAAGTCCGATTTCGATGACCCTTTTGGTACCCGCACCGGTTCCGGTGTCATTTTTGGCGCAACCGGGGGGGTGATGGAATCGGCTATTCGGACGGTTATTGAGTTGGTTACCGGCGAAAAGATCGAAAACCTCTTTGATCATGCCCGCATCATTCCAGTTCGCGGTTTTGAAGGCATCCGCTACGCTGAAATACCCATCGAAAAAGTCGGACCTGTTCCGCAAATTCTTAAGCACCTGATTAAAGACTGGAAATGGTTAGAAGGCGTCACTCTCAAAGTTGCTGTTTCGCATGGCACGGCCAACGCCAAAAAGGTACTCGAAAATATCAAATCGGGCGGCAAACTGAGCGAATGTCACTTTATTGAATTCATGGCTTGTCCGGGTGGCTGTTTAGGTGGCGGCGGAATGCCGGTTCCAACCAACGAGGAAATTCGCGCCGCCCGCGCGCGTGCCATCTATGCTGAAGATGAAGCCAGCGAGATCAGAAAATCGTATGAGAATCCAGCGGTTATCCGCCTCTACAAGGAATTTTTGGTAGATGGCCCCTGCGGTCATAAAAGCCACGAACTCCTGCATACACATTACATCGCTCGCGGGAAAAAAATCGTGTAACGATTTAAAATTATCCCTACTCCAATAAGGGCAGTTTCAATTGAAATTGCCCTTTTTTTTATTTGGCAAGTGAATGTAATTTGTAATGGTTTCTAATCTCGGCAATCCGATTGAGGTCTTAATGCAAAATCAATATATTTACTTAGATCACAACGCCACTACTCCGCTTCATCCTGAAGTTCGTAAAACTCTAACCGAAATGATGAACGAATACGGCAATCCTTCCAGTTTGCATCGCCTGGGACGTGCCGCCCGACAAAAAATCGAAACCGCCCGCGAAACCATCGCTAACTTTATCGGTGCCTTTCCGGATGAGTTAATCTTTGTCGGTAGCGGTTCTGAAGCCAATAATACGGTATTGAATAGTCTATCCTGCTCCTCACAGGCTTGCCGATTGGAACGCAACCTGCGCGACGGTATTGTCACCACTGCAATCGAACATCCCTGCGTGTTGGAGACCTCGCGCTGTCTGCATGAGCGAGGGAATCCGGTGGTTTATTTGAATGTGGATACACAGGGGAAAATTGATCTAGACCACCTGCGCAGTGCCGTTGATGAGAATACCGCCCTTGTTTCAGTGATGTTCGCCAACAACGAAATTGGCACGATTCAGGATATTAAAACCATAGCGGAAATCGTCCATAGTAGAGGTGCTCTGTTTCATACCGATGCGGTACAGGCAGTTGGCAAAGTGCCGGTCAACGTCAGGGATTTAAACGTTGATTTTTTGACCCTTTCCGCCCATAAAATCTACGGCCCCAAAGGGATCGGCGCCCTGTATGTCAGACGCGGTACACCTTTTTGCCCGTTGATTCGCGGTGGTCACCAGGAGCGGGGACGGCGGGCTGGTACCGAAAATTCGCTGGGCATTGTGGCTTTTGCCAAAGCCATCGAGATGCGAGCCCTGGAAATGGAAAGTGAGAGCCAGCGTTTAATTCAGTATAAACAGATACTGCGAGCCGGCATCGAGCGCAACATTCCTGATATTCGTTTTAATGGACATCAGACCGATTCTTTGCCAGGAACGTTGAACGTCTCCTTCGAGGGCGCGGAAGGTGAGTCAATTTTGCTATATCTCGATCTGGAAGGAATTGGAGTTTCAACGGGTTCGGCTTGTGCCTCAGGATCACTCGATCCCTCCCATGTCCTTTTAGCGACCGGCATCGGCCCTGAACTAGCTCATGGCTCCATTCGGATCAGTATGGGGCGGGAAAATACTATGGATGAGATTAATTACACCGTGGAAGCACTGACCCGTGTCATTAAAAAAGTACGGGCCATGTCCACCGCATACAAAAGGAAAAATTAATGGAACCTCCTGCTAACTGGTTATACACAGACATAGTCAAAGAGCACTTTATGAATCCTCGCAATTTTCTGAAAGAAGGCGAAGATTTTCAGGCCGACGGTGTGGGCCTGACGGGTAATATCAAATGCGGCGATGAAATGCAATTTTTTATCAAGGTTGATAAAGAGCGCGGGATTATCACCGATTGTCGCTGGTTGACTTATGGATGCGCCAGTGCTATCGCCAGCACCTCGGTACTCTCCGAAATGATCAAAGGTATGTCCCTCGATGATGCTTTTCGTTTGACGCCGAAAGACGTCGTTAAAAATCTCGGGGCTTTACCCGAACATAAAATCCACTGTTCGGTTTTAGGTGATAAGGCTTTGCGAGCGGCAATCAACAATTATTATGAACGCCAGGGCTTGACCGAAAAGGTCTGCAAGGAGCAAGCGCGTGTCATCTGCCAGTGCATGAATGTGACCGACCACGAAATCGAGGAAGCGGTTCTCGACGGAGCGCGTACCTACCTTGAGCTCCAGGAAAAAACCAAACTCGGCACGGTATGCGGGCAATGCAAAGATGAAGCGACTGAATTACTCAATCGGTACATCGAAGAACATTTTGGCGGCACGATCAAACTGTTCTAATTAAAACGCTTCACTTTATCAGGAATCCAGCCGCGAGGATTAACGTCGTTAAAAATTGCAACCCAATTGTACCCGCGTTCACCGGCAGTAGTTCATTGACCTGCTGATAAGGTTGTTTGGTGAGCTTCCAGAGCCGCCAACCCAATGGCCAGAGAATAATGACTGCTATGTTCCATACGGGTATTATTCCTGTCAAAGAAAATCCAAGCATCCAGAGGAAAGTGAAGAACAGTACCCGGCGATAAACCTGCAAGGCACGTTGGGTATCGTTTATTATTACCACTAATGTATACTTACCTGTTCGTCGATCGGATTCCTCATCCTGGATTTCATTAATATACAGGATTAAGCCCACTAAGAGGCCAACCGGGATACTGGTGACTAAAGCCATTCCAGACCAAGCGGCTGTCTGGGCATAAAAAGTTCCGAGTATAATCACCGGCCCAAAGGCCAGAGCGACAGCCAACTCGCCCCAACCGCGGTACGATAGTTTCCAGGGAAATGAGGAATAGACCATCCCCAATCCTATTCCAGCCAGTCCGAATCCGATAAGCCCCCATAATTGGCTATAAACAAAAAGCACGATTCCGCAGATTATCGTGATGGAAAAACAGACCCAGGCCGCATGGCGGACCTTGTTTGCTGAAATGATGCCGGCTTGTATCATGCGACTTCCGCCGGAAAACGGTGTATAGGCCGTATTGCGATCGTCGGCTCCCGAAAGGTGATCATAATAGTCGTTGATTATATTAGCCCCTAAGTGCCCGCAAAGTGCCCCGACAACCGTCAGGGTGAAAATCAACCAATCGATCTGGCCTGTTGCATGATAAGCGATCGCATTGCCGAGTAGCACAGGCCCCAGGCTGGCGGTCAGGAAAGGAGCCCTGGCCACACGCCACCAAAGATCTACATATGATAATAGTCTATTAAAGAATACTTGCATAATCGTTTACAAGTTCCTGTTCAGAAAATCAGAAATGGTTTCGTAAAGGTGTAACCGTCCCTCAGCATCCCTGATGCCATGTTTGCGATTCGGATAGACCAGCAGTTCGAAACGTTTATTATAGCGAATAAGTTCTTCGACAAAGTTTATGCTCTGCTGAAAGTGGACATTGTCATCGGCACTGCCATGAACCAGTAAGAGACGGGCTTTCAGATTGGTGACGAAGTTTAGCGGAGCACTTTCAAAGTAATCCTGCTGACGGTCTTTGGGCAATCCCAGGTAGCGCTCGGTGTAGATCGCGTCATAATATTTCCAGTGCGTTACCGGAGCGACGGAAACCCCGACCCTGAAAACATCCGGGGCTTTACATAAGGCTAAAAGTGTCATGTAACCACCGTAACTTGCCCCGTAAATTCCAATGCGATTGGCATCAACGTAAGGCAGTGTTTTCAGATATTTGATACCATCCAACAGATCCTGTAACTCCTGCTTTCCCAATTGCAGAGAGATTTTTCGCTCCCAGTTTCGATCGCGCCCACTGGAACCGCGTCCGTCAAGTCTGAAAATCAGGTATCCCTCCCGCGCCAACCAGTGTAGAAACGGAGTCGTGAAGGTATTGGTTACTATTTGATAATGCGGCCCGCCATAGACATAAACGAGCACCGGATATTTTTTCTGAGGATCGTAATCCGGCGGCACTAAGAGTGAAGCGTTCAGTTTGGTGCCATCCATTGCATTGATCTCGAGAAAACGTGTCTCACCGAATTGATAACGAGTATAATCGAATTGGGGATTTGCCCAGAGCGGACGGACACCACCCGATTGTAAATCGCCCAAAAGCACGCAGGTCGGTGTTTTGACGTCGCTAAAATAATCGAGGTAACGATTAAAATCAGGCGCAATTATGACGTGGTGGGTGCCCGAAAGGCTATCGACCTGACTCATCGCCCCCGATTGCAGATTGAGACGGTACAAGTGCCGTTCCAGAACTGATTTTTGAGTTGCAGTGAAATATACCAAATCGTTTGCTTCGTCCACACCGTTCAGTTCGGTGACGATCCACGCTCCCGCCGTCAGTTGTTTGATAAGTTTACCGTCGTAATCATACAAATATAGGTGCATATTTCCGTCACGTTCAGAGTAATAGATTAACTGGCGGCGATTTTTCAAACAATAATACATATCGGTGACGTTCAACCAGTATGAATCCTTTTCCTCAAGAATCAATTTGGTCTCACCGGTTTTAGGATTACCGAATGATATTTTTTTATAATTCTGTTGGCGGTTCAACGATTGGATCATCACCAAATTCGTATCGGGTAACCAGTCTATTCTCACGACATATTCATTACGCGGCAAAGCCCGTTTGATGCGCACAATTTCCTTCGTCGTGATATCTACTGAAAAAACTCGCACGTCGGGGATTTTTTCACCAGCTTTGGGATAGTATTGCCACTCGATGCTCGGATAGAGGTTTTTCCAATCCATCAGCGGATACTTGCCGACTTCGGTTTCGTCAAATTGCAGGAAAGCTATATAGCGACTATCGGCCGACCAAATGTAGGCTGTGGTGATATCGAATTCCTCTTCATAAACCCAATCTGGACGGCCGTTAAAAAGCGTCTCACTGCCATCACTTGTCAATTGGGTCAGGTTGCCCGTAGCACAATTGACTATCCAGAGGTTATTCTCACGAACAAAACTTAGATAGCGTCCGTCAGGGGAAAAACAGGGCAATATTTTACTTTTTCCATCAGCGGTCAACCGCTGTAAACTTTTTTTCTCGCAGTCATAAATGAAAAGGTCATTTTTCGCGGTCATTAACAGCAGATTCCCATGGGGAGAAACCTTGTACCCAGTGTAATCCATCACAAGATTTTGTTCACTCTCGCGCCAGATAAGACTATCACTGACAAATAGTGTATCCTGACTGTTTTGATTTAAATTCTGGCGTACTAAAAAAGTCTTAGCAGTGCCTGATTTATTAAAAAATAACAAACTCCGACCGTCAGGTGTCCAGCGATAATCCTTTTCCTTGTAAAGGTTAATATCCAGCCCCGGGTCATTGATCAGATCGCGCAAGGTAAAATTGGTTTGCGCCTGAATTAAACTCACCAGGAGCAAAACACCGGGTAGAATTTTACGCAAGGTCATTTCATCTTCCTTTTCTAAAAAAACGCTGTACGGATTCTACCAACTCATCTTCATCAAAAACAGAAATCGGTTCAACCGGCAAAGACTGCTTGAAGTACTTCCCATATAAACGCTTATCAACGCGCTCGTCACAGTTGATGACGACTCCAATGTCGGTAATGGAACGAATCAGGCGACCGACTCCCTGACGGAATTTCAGCACCGCTTCAGGTACATAGTATTGATTGAAGGGATCGCCGCCCTGCACTTTGATCTTTTCGACATTGGCTTCGATGATCGGTTCAGACGGCACGGGAAAAGGTAATTTGGCGATGATCAGGATTTCCAACGCCGACCCGATTACATCAATGCCCTCCCAGAAACTGTCGGTGCCAAAAAGAACAGAATTCTTCTCGATCCGAAACTGCTCCAATAAGGCACTGCGTGAACCGGTTTGTCCTTGGGCTAATAAAGTAATTCCCAATTCGGTAAAGGTCGGTAGACATAGCTGATACACGTCATAAAGTGCCTGATAGGCTGTAAATAGTACCAGCATGCCTTTGCCAGTTTCACGGCTTAGCCTGGTAATCAGGTTCGCCAAACTCTGATACTCATGGTCATGTTCACGCTCCTGATGAAAAGTAAAAAATTTCATCTGGTCATCGTACATGAAAGGCGATCCCAGGGCTTTGGTAACGATTTGAGTAGCAGGCAGTTGATCCATACCGCTCCGTGACAGGATGTAATCAAACGAGTTGACGATTCGCAGGGTTGCAGAAGTCAAAAACGTGTTTTCCCGTCCTTTGAGTACCTTCTCGTGAATGCGATCAGCAATCGCCAGTGGTGTACAGACCAGTTCGACGCTGTTTTCCTTGCCGTTCGAAGCGATTTCATACCAGAAAATGAGCTCAGCGTCGGCACTGCGGGTAATGACTCTGAACGTCTCAAGGTACATCTCGATGTTCATTACGGCGTTGCTAATTCGCACCTGCAATTCGTCAAATTCTTCCGGAGCTTCGTCGAAAATGGATTCCAGCCGGTTTTTCAAAGTCACCAAATGCAGTTTCAGGTTTTCGAGCTGCATTTGAAAAGAGTTGACATCTTCCTCATAGTTCGGGAACTCATCCTGAAATAATTTATAGCGCTTCTTAACGCCGTAGACTTTACCGCGACCACTTTCCCGTCCGGTCTTTTCGAGTGCAATGCGACTAAAGAAAGATTCCGCGATGATCTTGACAGAGGCGATCTTTTCTATGATCTGGTTCCGCAGCGGCTCGATCTCCGGCAGACGTTTCAGATCCTGCACCACGTAAGTCGCATCAACCAACACCCCGCGTTCCGGCACCGACCCGCTGTGAATATTGTTAAGAAAATAGGAAAGCATCGGCAGATTGATCCGTCCTGCGAAATAATTATACGAGTTCTTCTCCAGGTTGTGGGCTTCGTCAATGACCAATGTATCGAATTCCGGCAGGATTTTATTGTCAGCTGCGGCATCAGCTAACAATAGCGAGTGATTCACTACAATTACATCGGCGGTATTGGCATGTCCGCGGATTTTCCCCAGGAAACAACCGCCGTATTTTTGGCAGATGCTTGATGTACAGTAACCAGGTTCGGAACAAATCTCGTTCCAGATGAAGCGGTTGGCATTCAATCGGAATCCATTACATTCGGCGATGTCACCGCTTTGGGTGTGTTTCAGCCAGATGACAATCGGTAGAATATTCGACCGATAGGACAGGTGCAGATTGTGCGGCAAATTAGCCAAGTAACGGAACCAGCGCGTCAGGCAGATGTAATTATTGCGTCCCTTCAACAGCACCGCTTTGAAAGGTAAATTCAAACGATCCGCAACAAATGGAATCTCCTTATAGAAAATCTGTTCCTGCAGGATTTTAGTATTACTCGCAATTAATAAGCGCATTTTTTCCGAAGACTGGTGGTGGAGCCAAAGAACGGTCGGTACGAGGTAAGCCAGTGATTTACCAACACCCGTGCCAGCTTCAATGACCGCCGATTGATCGTTTTTCAAACAATTCCAAACCGTCTGAGCCATCTCCGTCTGTTGTGGTCGTAATTCATAACCATCCAGATTGTGAGCCAGAAGTCCGGCTTCGCCGAAATACCGGTCGATGAGATTGTCGTCAGGTGAGGATCCTGCTTTTGTTTGATTAACTTGCTCCAGCTGGATGGGCTTGCCAAAGACGTTATTGGGCGCTACCCACCCGATTTTCGGCGTCTCTCCCGAACCGAGTGTTTTCTTGAGGAGCTGTAAGTTAGCGGCATTCTTAAAGAGCAAATGGTTAGGATCGTCAGTCCCGTCTAAAATCATATTGATAGTTTGCAGCGTTCCGAGATCATACTTCAGCACTTCTTTGATCAAATCAATAAAGATTCGGCCGCAATTTAATGTATCCGTTTCAGCCCGATGAGCTCCACGCGCGCTATAACCGTAATATTCGGCAATCGTGCTCAGCCGATGGTTTGTTAGAAAGAATAAAAAAGTCTGTGACAGGCTGGCAGTATCGTATAGTGGATTGGCGATTTTTACTCGACGACCCGATGGCTTGCGTAAGTGTTCGCGGAGAAAGGCCAGATCAAAACCGATATTATGACCAACCAAAGGTAAATCACCAAAAAAATCCAATACCTCAGCAGTGTGAGTTTTAAACGGCGGCTGACCGCTGACCATGGCCTGTTTAATCCCGGTCAACTGCTCGATTTCCAAGGGTATCGGCTCACCGGGATCGCACAGAAAGGTCAATCTTTCAGTCGGCTGACCATCCACAAATAGAAGCGCTGCAAATTCGATAATGGCATCTTTTTCGGGTATCAGTCCCGTTGTTTCGACATCAAAAGCGATAAAGCGATTAAGTTGCAAATGGGCAAATGTTGCGTTCATTTAAAAGCCGGCAAATACTTTCAGGGCATCCACAATTAAGCCCGGTTTTTTTAATAGTGCAATTTTAAATATCTTAGTCAAGGTGATATCCTCAGGTGGCAGATTCTCCAACAGCCCGGCGATAGAATTCAAATCAGTATCGTTCAGGTCGCAAACCCATTCCTTTAAACGATAAAAATGTCTCAGGTCAGCGCCGATTGTGGCATCCCATTTTTCCTGATAGTGCTGGAGTCCGTGACGACTATAGTCACCACTACGGATTGCCTCGGCTACGACCTCACCCGCTAGCTTGCCACTTGCCAGAGCGGAGGAAATTCCGCCTCCCGTGAGCGGATTAACCTGATGCGCGGCATCACCTATGATCACAAGGTTGTCAGCTACCAAATTTTTCAAGGGGCGGGCTACAGGTACGCCCCCAGCCGTCGTGGTCAACGCTACTGCTTCCGGAAATTTATCACTCATAAAGTCAACTAAACAATCCAGCGGCGTCCGTTGTCCTGCATACTTGCCATTTATTCCTAAACCGATGTTGGCTGTGGCCTGCCCTTTGGGAAAAATCCAGACATAACCGCCCGGGGCCCATTTTGTCGAGAAATAAAATTCACACGCGGACTGATCTACGTCAATATTCCCCGCCAAAATCTGCACGCATGGTTCGATATCCTGCAATTTCAACTGTGTACGAATACCCGCCCAGCGTGCCACGCGGCTCTCAACACCATCAGCCGCAATCACGATTTTCGTCCGAATCTGATATTCCCGATCGAGATGTTTTAGACGGACTATATATCCATCCGGCATTTTCACCAAGCCGCTGACATAAGCTTTGGTAAATATTTTAGCCCCTGCATGAGCCGCTCGAGCCGCTAAATCATGGTCGAAAAGACGCCGGTTCAAAATCAAGCCCGGCGTTGGTGTTTTCCAAATGATCGTTTTCCCATCAGGAGAGTGAAATTTAAATTTATCGATCCGGCTAGCTACCCAGCGTTCGTCAAATTCGACATACTGCCGAAATACCGGTTCACTGACCCCTTCGGCACAACGTACCGGAATACCGATCTCGCGGTCCTTTTCAAACAAGGCTACGTGTGCTCCACGGGAAGCGGCGTATCTGGCGGCCATGCTTCCGGCCGGCCCACCTCCCACTACAATGACATCGTAATCAGACCGAATCAACATGCTCCGCTTCCTCTTTCAACGCCCCGAACGGACACACCTGTACGCACAACCGACATCCGTTACACTGCTGTCGGTCTATCAGGAGTTGGGTTTCACTCAAATCAATGCAATCCTGAGGACAAACCGCCACACAGGTACCGCACAGATCACAAATTTCAGGTTTTACCACAATCATTGGGCTTATTCCTCGACATGAAAGGTAGGATAATCCAGACCGAAACGATTGATATAATAAACCCGCGCCAAGTAGAAATTAAGCAGAATCGCAATGAAGAACAGCGGAAACTCCGCGCACAGAAACAACGCGATAAATAATAAACCGTAACGAATTGTTCTCAGAACCCAAACCGGATTGGGACGAAACAGCATGATAATATATAAAGGCGACGATAGCAAAATGGAATGGGTGATCACCGGATCGCTGAACTTCATTCCGACCAGGAAACCAATTACGACCCAGGCAAATGCCATCCAGATGGTCAGTTGGTCTCCATAAGCCACAGCAAAAGTCTTCTTGGCATGTTTCTGATCCCCGGTGCGATCGGGAATCGTCGTCAGGAGCGCTACTGAACCCCAGGCTAATACATACGGAATCATCAAACGCAAGGTTTGTCCGCAAATTGGTCCGTTCATCATCCACCCGATACTGAATAAAAGCACTCCACCGAAAATATTGGTCAGAATACCCAGGATCGGTCTATCTTTCCAGGCAAAAGGTTGAAAATTGTACAGATAACCCCAGAGTAGCGTAAACAATGTCAGTACCCCAAAAAGCCAGATACCTTGAAATAAAAACACTAATAATCCAAGGCCGATCATGCTCAAGGCAATTTTTTTTGCCCACCCGGCTGGAACATGCTGGTCTGAAATCAGAAATAGCTTCCGGTTATCGCGATCAGTGTCAACATCCTGCAGTTGATTGAAAATGAAGGCCGCACCGGCTACTAAAGTAATGATTGTAAAATTCAACAGGATTCGCCAATCGAATTGCATCCGCCACCAGGCAACTCCATTTTCGGCAAAATCGTAAGCCGCATACCCGGCCAGAGTAATAATCCAAACCGGGAAAAACAGCGTCGGTCGTAAAATGAATAAGTAGTCGAGGGGTTTTAGCCATTTCAGGGGAATTTTGATACGCATAATTGACTCTTTTCTAATGCTGATTAACTGTTTCGCAGTACTGCCCGGTAAAGCAAGCAGTACAAAAATGGTCAGCCGGCATGCTCATGGAACCGGTTAGGCCCTCGACGCTGATGTATTCGAGACTGTCTACTTCTAAATATGCTCGTATTTCAGCGACACTTTTCTGATTGGCGATTAATTCCTGTCGCGAAGGGAAATCCATACCGTAAAAACAGGGGTATTTGACTGGTGGCGAACCGATGCGGATATGAATTTCACGCGCTCCGGCTTCTTTCAATAACCTGACGAGTTTCTTGAGCGTTGTGCCTCGTACAATAGAATCATCCACAACCACCACACTGCGATCTTTCAGTACTCCACCAATTGGATTGAATTTGATCCTTGTAGTAAAGTCGCGCATGACCTGCGTCGGGTGAATGAAGGTCCTCCCGATATAGTGATTGCGAATCACTCCAATATCGAAGCGCGCTTCAGATCTCTGGGCAAAACCAATCGCAGTTGTATTACTCGAATCCGGCACACTGATGACAATCTCGGCGTTGGCCACCGGTTTCTCGAGCGCTAGGTTTTTCCCCAACTTACGGCGGGTCTTGTCGACGTACTCGCCAAATATCCGACTGTCGGGACGCGAAAAATAAACGTATTCGAAAATGCAGTGTTTTGGTTCGGGCAAGGCAATCTGAAAGGATTGACTATCACCATTTCGAAATAGCAACATCTCCCCCGGTGCTACATCCCGCTCGTACTGCGCCCCTATCAAATCCAGGGCACAGGTTTCGGAGGCGATAACCGTAGCTTCGTTCAATTTACCTAAACATAGCGGACGGAATCCATGCCGGTCGCGGGCGACTACTACCATGTCATCATACATGATAATCAATGAGTAGGCACCTTCGATGCGACGCAGAGCATTAAGCATTTTTTCTTCGAAATTATTGCCGTCGGCTTGGGCGAACAGATGAATGATATATTCGGTATCGGAAGTAGTTTGAAAGAGCGTCCCCCGATTTTCGAGTTCAGTCTGAATCTTTTCTAAGTTGATCAGATTGCCATTATGGACGATGCAGATATTGGTGCCTTTATATTTGAAAACCAGGGGTTGGATATTTTCACGACTCCCACCGCCATGCGTCGAATATCGTACATGCCCCAGGGCAATCTTTCCCGGTAAACGCTGGAGTCTTTCCCGACTGGCAAAGACATCCGAAACTAGCCCACGATCTTTTTCAACATGGTTCATATTGCCATCGAAGGTCGCGATACCCACTCCCTCCTGTCCGCGATGTTGGAGAGCGTATAAGCAGAGGTAAGTCAGCGTCGCGGCTTCCGGGTGATTATAAATACCGACAATGCCACACATAATTAATGCTTAGCCACCAATTTAATATGATTGGAATAAATCCATCCGCGCCGTCCGCGTTCAACTTCAACACGGTAAACGCCAGCGTCTATCGGTATCGTTAGAGTGCGACAGTTGGTGGTATGAATGACCTGGCCATCCCGAATTACGCGGCAGGTACCTTTCAGAGGCAGGTGCACATGCAAGTGACCAGAACGACCTTCGATAGTATCACCCATCGTCCCTATTTGCCCGTCCGTTTCGATCCAGAAGCGGAACCCCCGCGCGTCACCGCGACGATAGTTGGAGATAAATGCTTTGCCTTCCTTTAATAAATCTAATATTTTCTTTTGGGCATCTAATCCATCATTGGCGGTAATCGGCACTGAAGACAGGAGATGAGTACGGATGGATTTGAACATGATTTTATAATCGAAAATCGCTTTGGTATAGAGACCTAATATTTTGACTGGGGTGGCATGGACGTCCACTGAACCGACGCCCGTCACTTTGCGACTGAGGTTGACCTCATCCCACCATTTGAGCAGAGAACGCGTTGGAAAAGTCGAGATACTGCGCGGATGGATGACGTTCCAGAAGCGATTTTTCATCGTAGTGGCTTCCAACCAGTGGGACATCATATTCCAGACCTCGATAATTTCGATTTCGGGATAATCTAAATTGCCCCATGGAATCGGTGGGAAACCCGGCAGTGATTTGGAAGGCTCACGCTCTTCAAACGGATGGGCTACGATACCCGTCGCTCCGGCGTCTCGAACCGCCTTGATGTACTCCTGATGATTCAATTCCGGCGGAAGAACCTTTTCCAGACCAAAAGCCAGATAATGATGGCGGTCATCGCGGTCGTTGATTTCATAACCGATGATGATAAATAAATCGTTAAAGTACCAACCATAATAACGCTCATCCCAACCCGCTAAGGTCATATGATCGGAGATCATTAAATAATCGAGTTCGCTATCCTTGGCCGCGGCGATAACTTCTGCCAAAGACCCACTGCCATCCGATTTGCTCGTATGGACATGGATACAACCGACATATTCAAAATATTTATTCATTTGATCATCGATAACAGTAATAGAGCTGAAATGGTACCGAGACTATTGGCGGCTATGTCACGCCAACTGCATCCACCGTCTTTTTTACGCCTGTCGTATAATTCTTTGAGTCCTCCGATAGAAAATGTAACGATCGCTGAACTTTGGATTGAGTGAGGCGCACTGCGGGACATGATCCGGTTCTGGAAATAAAACAGAGTCGTCGTCATGAAAAATGCCGTGCTGACATGCTTAAGTTTGTCTATGCTGAACCAGGGGTCATTAAATTTTGCCTGCCTTGTTGAATCCAGGGTTTGACCAATTGCCAGAGGATAAAAACAAATCAGGATAAGAAAACCGACTATTCCTTTCATTAAATGATTCCGATTGAATTTAGAAAAACTAATGCGATCAATATGGGAGCAATGTAACGCACCATGCATTGCCAAAGTTTCATCAACCCTAATGGTGTCCGTTCACTGCCTTCATGGATATAAACCAAGGCATTTTTTCTTCCCCAGAACCACCCGGTGAATAATGCGATGCATATACCACCCAACGGCAGAAAAATGTTGGAGGCTAAGTAGTCCAAAGCCCCGAATATTGTCAGGCCGCTAATTTTTATGGTAGCTAAAAGGTTGTAAGATAGAGCGCTGGGAATACCAAGCAAGAAAACCACGATGCCACCTATGACCACGACCGTTTTGCGTTTGAATTTATATTCGTCGACGAGAAAAGTGGTAATCACTTCCAGCAGTGAAATCGTGGAAGTCAAAGCCGCCAAACATAATAGAACAAAGAACAGAATACGAAAGATGTAACCACCATATATGTAATTAAAAATCGGTGGTAGGAGGTTGAAAATCAACGCTTCTCCCTGATCCGGTGGTTGCTGCATGGCGAACAGGGCCGGAAAAATCATAAAACCGGCCAACAAAGCAATACCCGTATCAATTACTACAATGTTTAAGGCGCTGGTCGGAATATTGTCTCTTTTTGAAAGATAGGAGCCGTAGGTCAGCAGAGCACCCATCCCGAGGCTCAGGGAGAAAAAGGCTTGCCCTAAGGCTTTCAGTACGGTCTGGCCGGTAATTAAACTGAAATTGGGTTTCAGCAGGTAAACCAACCCGCGAGACGCACCCGGTAAAGTAATGCCACGGACGATGAGTACCAAAATAATTACAATCAGCATTGGCATCATGATCTTACTCGATTTCTCGATGCCTTTGATTACTCCGAAGTAAACAATCCCTCCCGTCAACAGCATAAAAAGGCCGTGATAGATGACCGTCTGTGAGGACTGCGTAAATCGTTGAAATATTACTCCTGCTTGTATAGGTGAAATACCCTGAAAACTACCCTTGACGGATTCAACGACGTAACCCAGACATAGACCGGCGATGACATTGTAATAGGATAAAATGATAAAACCAGTTAATACTCCCAGAAATCCCACACTCATCCAGAAAGGATTGCCACCCGATAATTTCCTGAAACTACCCACCGGGTTTTGCTGCGCGGTGCGTCCAATCAGGATTTCCGCAATTACGACAGGTAATCCAATTGCCGCTATACAGATTAAATAAAGCAGAATAAAAGCCGCTCCGCCGTTTTCTCCTACTAGATAAGGGAACTTCCAGATATTTCCCAATCCCACCGCCGAGCCAGCCGCCGCTAAGATGAAACCTATCTTCGAAGTCCACTGCTCACGATCACCGGCCATAATTTTTCCTCAAATCAAACGATATTTGCCACGTCATGCTATCGTTATCAGATAAAAATGAAAACTCCACATCTTCACTGGGAAAATTTATCAGATGAGCATCGACAAATGCATCCAGCATACCGAAGACGTACACCCCGATGCTCCACCAGGCGTATTTATTACGTTTCTCACGCGGGCGCCATGAATTCAGTTGCAGTGAGTAACCGGTCAAGGACTTCACCGAATCTTTCTTCGCAGCTTCAGATAAGTTTCTCCAGTTCGCTAAACCGACCTTTGTCTTGGTTTCTTTGACATAGCCATAGATTCGGTTATAGTAAAAGAAATTGGTAATAAAATATCCTTCGGTAAGCACGAATCCGGCGGCTTTCAGTGGTTTGCCAACATATAACTGTCCTAATCCGGGAAATAATGCCGAATAATACAGGGCTTTTTTCGGTGATAATTGGTTGATGCTATCGCGTACTTCTCCGGAACCTGCATGCAATCTCAACACCGATGGCAGAAATAGCATGATTATTATCCTGGTGCGAATTCCTTTCAATGGTCACAACGCACTGATCACTGTCGCGGATTGCGGCACGATATTGATATTTATTTCACGGGAAATCTGCTGATAGTACTCACCATCATAATGCGCCGGTAGTGGATAGTCACTGGTGACTTTAATGCGCCGCCCCTGGTGCATTTGCACTTCTCTGACCGCCGCAATTGTGCCGGTTTTCAGACGCCCAAAATTCAGCAGAATTTTGCCGAGCGGTACATCCGGAATATGGCATATATCAAAAATTTTATCGTGAATTGAAGCGTTCGGAGTCAGCTTCAGCCCCCCGCCTACTGACCAACCGTTACCAATGGCGATCAGGAACGATTTACGGACGCCCAGGTTGTGTCCGTCAATTTCTATCTCAATGGGAATGGCCTTCCAGAAAGCGAGACTGGTAAATACTGCGTACAGATAGGAAAGACTGCCTTTTAGCAGTTTAACGCTCTTACTTTTAAAATTCACATAGCCGTCGAAACCGATTCCCACTCCATTGATAAAAAGGTGATTGTCAATTGTCCCTAAATCCATCAGCCGGGTTTTGAAATCGAGCAACACTTGAACAGCTTTGTGCAATTTATGGGGGACATTGATGCAGCGGACGAAGTCATTCCCGGTGCCATCGGGAATTATACCCAGCGGCGTGGCCGAGCCCGCCAGTCCATTCATTACTTCATTTGCCGTACCATCGCCGCCGTAAGCAACTACAGCATCATATTCGTTATGTAATTTGTCTGCCAATTGTGAAGCATGAAATGGTGCTTTTGAAAAGTAATAATCGAACTTCTCCCTGCATTTATCCGTTATGGCTTTAAGAAGCGGCAGACGTTTGATGGTACGCCCCTTACCAGCCATGGGATTGACGATTATCGCAAATCGCTTATTCAGAAGGATTTCCTTTCAGGGCAATGGCTTCAATCTCAAGCTGGGCGTCGCGCGGTAGACGACTAACCTGTACCGCCGATCGTGCCGGTGGCGATTCGGGGAAATATTCTTCGAATACGGCATTAAGACAGGCAAAAGTATTCAGATCGGTCAGAAAGACGGTGCATTTTAATATTTTTTTTAGGTCTGAATCAGCCGCTTTGAGCACTGCGCTTAAATTATTTAATACCTGCCGCACTTGTGCGTCGAAATCCGTCACTTCAATCTGTCCACTGACTGGATTGATTGGTAACTGACCGGAAGTAAATATGAATTCACCTGTCGCGACAGCCTGACTGTATGGACCAATGGCACGTGGCGCATTTTCAGCTTGTATGATCTGGCGTTCCACTTTCATTTGCCCCAGCAAATATTCAATTCTTTGTTGGCTTTAAGTTCATCCAGGCGACGGATAGGCGTATTTACCGGTGCCTGATGGAGTACTTCCGGAGTTTGCCGCGCTTCCTCGGCGATTTTTTTAATTATTTCGACAAAACGATCAAGCGTTTCCTTGCTTTCAGATTCGGTCGGCTCAATCATCAATGCCTCGTGCACAATCAGGGGAAAGTAAACCGTCGGTGCATGCATGCCGAAATCGAGCAAGCGTTTGGCAATATCCAATGTTTTAATACCGTACTGTTTGGCACATTCTTCACCCGAAGCTACAAATTCATGCATACAGATCCGATTGTAGGGCACGTTAAAAAATTGAGCGACTTTCGTGCGCAGATAATTGGCGTTGATAATAGCATTGCGCGAAACAGCTGTCAACCCGGCGCTTCCCAGCATACGAATATAACAATAAGCGCGCACGATTATCCCAAAATTGCCGTACCAACCGAGAACCTTGCCAATGCTGTCGGGATAGTTCGTATCCAGCTTGTACCGTTTGCCATCGAATACAATCCGTGGTACTGGTAGAAAACGCGCCAATTTCTCGGTCACCGCAATCGGTCCACTGCCCGGGCCGCCGCCTCCATGTGGAGTAGAAAAAGTCTTATGCAGATTGATATGGGTGATATCAAAACCAATATCGCCGGGTCGCACAACGCCTATAAGCGCATTCAGATTTGCTCCGTCCATGTAGACTAAACCACCATTCTCGTGCACGATGGAGATTATTTGCTCCACCTGTTCTTCAAACAACCCGAGCGTGTTGGGGTTGGTCAGCATCAGTCCGGCGACGTCGGCGTTCATTTTCGCCCGCAGGTCGTCCAAATCAATGCAACCCTTGCTGTTGGATTTAAGCGCTAAGGTTTCAAAACCAGCCGAGATCGCGCTGGATGGGTTTGTGCCATGAGCTGAGTCAGGTATCAAAATAAAACGCCGTTTTTCGTTGCGCTGATCGAAATACTTTTTAATGACCATTACACCCGTCAATTCACCATGCGAACCGGCGGCTGGTTGAAGCGTAGCCGCCGCCATACCGGTAATTGCACAAAGATACTTTTCCATTTCGTACATGATCTGCAAGGCGCCCTGCAGGCTATCTTCTTCCTGTAGCGGATGGACTTCGGCTAATCCGGCAAGCCCGGCACAACGATCGTTGATTTTCGGATTGTATTTCATCGTACAGGAGCCCAAAGGGTAAAAATCCTTATCTACATGATGATTCAGATTCGAAAGATTGGTGAAATGCCGAATTACTTCCGGTTCGCTGACTTCCGGCAAACGTAATTCCGTCTTTCGCAAGCAGGACACGGGTAAAAGTTGATCGGTCTGAAAACCTGTGGCAACCGGCGGCAAAGCCACTCCCTCTTGTTCAGGTCGTGAGTACTCAAATATTAATTTTTCCATCAGGTATCCTTTATATTTGATAAT
>CAZPQN010000029.1:0-28858 GCA_964588795.1 uncultured bacterium
ATCCAATCCAAAGATGAAGCCTATGCCGGCCAGCTCTATATGGATTTGCATCGCGAAATTGGACAGGTCATTCAGGAAATCAAAGAAAAAAAACCGATCAGCCCCAAACCGCTCGAAAAATACATCCCCAGCATTTACGAATCCGTCACGGCCAGCGAATTCCTGTTCCTGAAAACCATCCTGCGGAAGCGTTTTGCCACCTGGATTGTATCCCACTCGGTGAATGTCGCGGTTTTTTCGATCAAGATCGGCATTGGACTGAGGTACGACCGGGACAAATTGCTGAGATTGGGTTTAGCCGCCCTGCTCCACGATGTCGGAATGACCAAGATTCCCAACTCAATTATTTTTAAACACGGCAAGCTCACTCCCAATGAATTCAACATCATTAAAGAGCATCCGATTCATGGTTACGAATTGGTCAAGCACCTTAAAACTACCCATCCCTACATTGCCGAGGTGGTTCTACAAGAACAGGAGCGGGAAGACGGTTCTGGTTACCCTCAGAATCTGACGGGCGATAAAATCAACGAGATGGCAAAAATTGTCGGGCTGGCGGACGTCTTCGAAGCCCTCGTCCACGGACGGGCATACCGGGAAGGACTGATCACCTACAACGCCATTCAGAAAATTATTGACCAGCGCTCCAAGCAATTCAACCCCAAAGTCATCCGAGCTCTGATAAACGGGGTTTCCATGTTTCCCATCGGCAGTCTCGTCAAACTCAGCACCGAAGAAATCGCCCGGGTCATTTCGGTCAATAGTTTACGTCCCGTGCGACCGATCGTCGAAGTTATTGCTGATGCCGAAGGCAACAAATTGAAAACACCTCTGCGGCTCAACTTAGAAGAAGAACCGCTGATTTATATTCTCAAACCGTTAGCCGAACAATAAACAGAATCCGAGCATTACTGGAACGCCTTTACACGGTAAAGGCGTTTTTTATTTGCAACGCTTGGAGTGCTAAATTGGGCAGTTGGCTTCATCCAGTTTGACGATAGTTGGCCGCCAGTTGCGTGCTTCTGCTTCGGGAACGGCCACATAGGCTAAAATGATCAGGCGATCACCTTTTTGCGCCAGGCGCGCCGCCGCTCCATTCAGTGAAATTTCGTGGGAACCGGCCTGTCCTTCGATGACATAGGTCTCGAGCCTTGTCCCGGTACTGATGTTCAGAACGTGCACCTTTTCATAGACATACAGTCCGGCGCATTGGATCAGCTCGCGATCAATTTCGATACTGCCCTCGTAGTCCAGTTTGGTATCGGTTACGACGGCGTTATGGATTTTGGATTTCAGTAATGTCAGATTATTCATATTGGTCCTGCAATTTGGGTAAAATTTAACGATGCCTGGAGTTACTTCAAACTATCCGCGGCAGTTTTGCGTGGGGATTAATACCAGCTTAAGTTATCAGTGTGATTTATTAAATGGCATTGGCAGGATCTGGACCGGTGATAGAAACGCTACTCCGACTCGACACAAACCTTTTTCTTTTCCTGAACCGGGCGCTGGCCAACCCCGTGTTTGATTGGCTCATGCCCATTCTCAGCAATCGTCTCTGGCTGATTCCCTTATCCTGCCTGTGCCTTGTCCTATTAATCCGGGGGCACAAACGCGAACGACTCGCCGTCATTCTGACTATCCTCGTCATTGCCATCGCTGATCCTCTGGGCGCTCGTGTCATTCGCCCGCTGGTCAAACGACCGCGACCTTCCCGGGCCGTCGAAAACGTCCGCGTGCTCGGCAAAAAGGGTGGCAAGTACGGATTCCCCTCCAATCATGCCGCCAATGTTACAGGCGTAATGGTAATCCTCTCTTTCTTTTACCGGCGCTGGAAATACTGGTTCTGTCTGCTCGCCGTATTGGTCGGATTCAGCCGGATCTATTTGGGGGTCCATTACCCCGGAGATGTCGTGGCGGGCATGGGTATGGGAGTCGCTCTGAGCTGTATACTGCTCATCGGCTGGTTGTCCTTAGCCAACCACTACGCCAAGCGCGGCAATAAAATATTTTGTCTGAACCATTGATTTAATTAACTTACCGCCAAAGATAACTCAAGGGACAACTATGCCGAGAAAAAAAAGATTGCTCAACATGACCTCCGGGGCTCAGTCAACCCTTTACATACTCATCGGTACGATGGTTTTCGCTTTAGTGATCTTACTGATCTGGGGTTGCGGCAGGTAAGCTTTCTACCCCAGCTGTTCAATAACTTCCAGCACCTTTAGAATATACTCGATATTGCCGAAAGGCAAGGCAAGCTGCACCCCATTTACGAAACCGTGGATTTGATGGATTAATTGACTGGCAATTTCCAAGCCTATCTGCAGGCTGTCTGTACGGGTGCGCGCTCGACGTAGCTGGCTAAGAATGGCGTCAGGAACATGCACCCCGGCGACCTCATTATTTAAAAACTCAGCATTCCGCAGACTGGTCAGTGGCCAGATGCCGGCGATTAAAAAGATCCCCGGTTGACGGATTTGATCAAGGCTTCGTTTGAACAGCTCTAGATCGAAAACCGGCTGGGTGATGACGAACTCGGCACCGGCTTTAATTTTCCACTCGAAACGTCGTCTCTCATACTCCGGATCAATCGCTGTCGGATTAAAAGCAACGCCCATGAAATATGCCGTAGGCTGACCAATGGGATTGCCGCCCAGGTCCACTCCCTGGTTTAGGTTCTTAACGACATTGACCAGTCCGATGGAATCAATATCAAAAACGGCGGTGGCCTGCGGGAGGTCTCCCATTTTCGGCGGGTCACCGGTTATCATGAGCAAATTACGCAGACCCATGGCATGGATTCCCAACAGATCCGAAATGATGCCTAATAAATTGCGATCCCGGCAGGTATAGTGCACGATGGGTTCAATACCCACCTGCTCGGCAATTATTTTCGACAGGTAAATGGAACCCATCCGCGAAAGCGCGCGCGGACTTTCTGGCACATTAATGGCATTTACGGCATTGGCTTTCAGAACCTGAGCCAACTGCAGGGCTTTACTTACGTCGGTGCCTCGCGGGGGCACCAGCTCGACCGTCTTCACAAACCGCCCGGCAACCAAAGCCTCCGCCAGAAGCGACTTCTCGTGCACCGGTTTGAGCGGGAGGCGGCAGGTCTCGACCCGTGGCAATTTGATCTTGACCCGGCGTTGGCGGGGCATCAGCGAGCGAATGGCGCCACGCATAGCGCGAATATATTCCGGAGTTGTGCCGCAACAACCGCCGATGATCTTGGCCCCGGTCATGATGAACCGCCGGGCATATTCCGCCATGTATTCCGGAGACGACAGATATAGTATCCGTCCCTCGACCTTGCGCGGGAATCCGGCATTGGGCATCACCGACAGCGGCTTGGTCGTCAGGGGCGCCATTCTTTCCAAAGCATTCAGCATGATCTGAGGTCCGACGCCGCAATTCAGTCCGATGATCTCCGGATTCCACTCATTGAGCAAGCGGGCAATCTGTTCCGGCGGATGCCCGAAAGGCGAGTTCCCGTCCTCCGTGATGGTCATCTGGGCAATCACCGGCAAAGCGCACAAGGTCCGCACCGCTAAAAGCGCCTGACGTAATTCATGTGGATCGGAAAATGTTTCTAAGATGAAGAGATCGACGCCGCCTTCCAGTAAAGCCTGAGCCTGCTGGGCAAACGCTGCCCGGGCTTCCTCCTCGGAAGTCGGACCCCACGGCTCAATGCGAATCCCGAGCGGCCCGATCGAACCGGCTATCCATAGGCCCTCACCGCCGGCTTTGCGCGCAATTTTCGCTCCGGCGGAATTGATTTTCGCCACCTGATCACCATAGCCGTGCAGGGCAAGCTTAAAAGCATTGGCACCATAAGTATTGGTCTCCAGTACATCCGCACCGGCGGCGACATAAGTACGGTGAATTTCACGGATCAATTCCGGCTGACTGAGGTTAAGCTCGTCATAACAGCGGTTCAAAAAGATGCCGTGGGCATAGATTTCCGTGCCCATGGCGCCATCGAACAGAACGATGTTGTCCTTTAAAAAGTCTAAAAATTGCACACGTGCCATCGAAGTCCTCTATCAACTGATTGAATATACACCATTCAATGCAAAAAGCATATTTTTTTGGAGATCTTTTGACAATTGTCTACTTTTATGCACATTCACAGGTGAACTATGATGCAGCCATTTTTAATCGGAGAAAAAATCTACCTGCGCCCTATTCTTCCCGAAGACGCCGATTTTATCTGTCGCGGCGAAAATGATCCCCGGGTGCGTGAATCGCTTTTCCTGTCTTTGCCTACTGACCCGGTTCGTCAGAAGGAAAAAATCCTGAGTCAGTTGGCGTCCCGCGACAACATAATTTTCACGATTGCCGAAAAGAACGGCGATAGCGCGGTCGGCCAAACTGCCTTTTTCAGGCTGGATTGGGTCAGTCGGGCAACCGTTTTTTACCTGGCAATTCTGGATGCGGAGTCCTGGCATAAGGGTTACGGTTTGGAGGCTACGCGCTTGATGGTGGACTATGCTTTCGCCACCTTGAATCTGCACCGCATTCAGCTGCATGTCTTTGCCGAGAATCTGCCGGCGATAAAAATCTACCAGAAGGTTGGGTTCGTCAAAGAGGGCGTGTTACGGGAGGCGATGTTCCATCACGACCGATACTGTGATTTCTGGGTGATGGGCCTGCTCCGCGAAGACTGGCTGAAACTGCAGTACCAATCCCACGAGACCTGACCGTCCTTTTTGCTATCCCGATCAACCCTTAAGATCGTACAAAATGCAGAGGAGCATTTATCATGTGCGGAATTGTCGCCTATATTGGAAAAAAGTCAGCCGTTCCGGTCCTGCTTGAAGGTTTGAAAAAATTAGAATACCGCGGCTATGACAGTGCCGGGCTGTGTTTGCTGGATAAGGGACAGCTGATCACCATTAAACGGTTGGGCAAGATCGCCGAGCTGGAAGCTCTGGTGACTCCCCGGGGTTTTTCGTCCGGGATCGGAATCGGCCACACGCGCTGGGCGACCCACGGCGCTCCCAGTACCGCGAATGCCCATCCGCACCTGTGTTGCCGGCAATCCATCGCCATTGTCCATAACGGCATTATCGAAAACTACCATAGCCTGAAAAAAATGCTGACTTCCGAGGGACATGTCTTTCGCTCCGACACAGATTCGGAAGTTTTAGCCCATCTGATAGAAAAATTCCACACCGGCGACCTGGCCAAGGCGGTCGCACTCGCCCTGCAAAATGTGGAAGGCACATACGGTTTGGCAGTCATGGAACGGCATACCCCGGGCATCGTGGTGGCCCGCCGGGGATCACCGCTGATCATTGGCCTCGGAAAGGCGGAAAACTTCATCGCTTCCGACGCTGTAGCGGTCCTGCCTTATACCAATAAAGTCATCTACTTGCAGGATAATGAAATAGCCAGCATCGCCGCTGATAAATATCAAATACGCAATTTGCGGGGTGAAGCGCAGGTCAGCCAAGTCGAAGAAATTCGCGGTAATATCGCGCAGATTGAAAAAGGCGGCTACAAACATTTCATGCTGAAAGAAATCCATGAGCAACCTGCGGCGGTGCAAAATACCCTGCGCGGTCGTCTTCAGCCGCAGAGTATCAAATTGTCCCTGAACGTCCATCCGACTCAATTCCAGCGGATCGTAATCACCGCCTGTGGTACCAGCTGGCATGCCGCGCTGATTGGCAAATACCTGATAGAAAAATACGCCGCCATTCCCGTGGAAGTGGACTACGCCTCAGAATTTCGGTACCGTTCGCCGATCCTAAACTCGCACACGTTGCTGGTTGTGATTTCGCAGTCCGGCGAAACGGCAGATACTCTGGCGGCCCTGCGGAAAGGCAGGGAATCCGGAGCGAAAACCCTGGGGCTCATCAACGTCGTCGGTTCGACGATTGCCCGGGAGGTTGATTCCGGAATCTATCTGCACGCCGGCCCGGAAATCGGAGTCGCCAGCACAAAAGCCTTTGTCTGCCAGGTTACGGCTCTGCTTTTGCTCAGTCTTTATTTCCGACAGTTGTCCGGAGGTCATATCCCGGCCGGCCTCCTGAGCGATTTGGAGCGAGTGCCGGAACAAATTGAAAGCATCCTGCGCCAGCAGGAAAAAGTGGAGGAGATTTGCCGGGCTTATTTTCGAAAGCGGAATTTTCTGTACCTGGGGCGGGGCATCAATTTTCCCGTGGCGCTGGAGGGCGCCCTGAAATTAAAAGAGATCTCCTATATCCATGCCGAAGGTTACCCGGCGGCAGAAATGAAGCATGGCCCGATTGCTTTGATTGACAACCGGATGCCGGTAATTTTCATTGCCACCAAGGGCTTAACCTTCGATAAAGTCATCAGTAATATGCAGGAAGTACGCGCCCGGCAGGGGATAATCGTCACCGTCACCGACCACGCCAATCCCGCCTTGCAGACGCTGTCCCGGCATCAGCTGATCATCCCCGCGACCAATGAAAACCTGTCGCCCCTCTTGAACGTCATTCCCCTCCAACTGCTGGCTTATTTTATCGCCGACCAGAAAGGTCTGGACGTGGATCAGCCCCGTAATTTGGCCAAGTCGGTCACCGTCGAGTAACCATGTCGTTAAAAGCGATTGCAGCTCGAAACCGCTGACCTGGCAATCCGGAGCTGGGGGGTAGACGGCTGCAAAGCCAGTCCGGTTCTCACTTAACTTAACTGGTCAATCTGAGGCGAAATATGCGTAAATTAGGTTTGATGACTATCGCAAGAAATGAAATCATCAAGTTGAGTTTCGACGCCAGCCAGCGGTTGCACTGCGACAAGGCGTCCTACCGGCAGTTCGTCCTGCACTTTATCCGACGGCTGTTGAAGTCAGATGCTCCGCGCGGTGACGTCACGACCGCTCATCAATCAGTCTACAACCAGCAGGTGGACGTTAGCATCCGTGCAAAATCGCCGACCTGCATCGCCGGGTTAGCCGAAGTCCGCCTGTTTCTCGATTCCCAAAAAATCCGAAGTGTAACCCACTTTGATAACGGAGACTGGATCGAATCCGGCGAAATCCTCTTGCATTTGCGAGGCCCTGCCGCTCAAATCCTACTGGTGGAACGTACAATTTTAAACATCCTGCAACGCCTGAGTGGAATCGCGACGCTCACGCAGCAATACGCCCGGCAAGCCGCCCGGCACGGATGCCATGTCGCCGGTACCCGCAAAACACTCTGGGGTCTGCTCGATAAAAGCGCCATTGCCTGGGGCGGCGGTCTGACCCATCGTCTTGGGCTCTCGGACGCCGCAATGTTAAAAGATAATCACCTGGCTCTTTTACAAAGGAGCGGCGGATTATCCGCGATCCGGGAGGCCGTGGTTTCCATTGTCACTAATAATCCACGCCTGCGCTTTATCGAGACGGAGGTTCGTACAGTCAGCGAGTTCCAGGCCGTCGTGCAGCTATTCCGGGCCATCGACCTGCAGGTTCAGCCCATCATTATGTTCGACCACTTTCAGCCATCCATTATCACAGAACTCACCGCTGAATTGCGCAAATCCGATCAGATTCCGGTCATCCTGACTGAAGCGTCCGGCAATATTAGCCTTGAAAACTTAACTGCTTACGCTGCGAGTGGAGTTGATGTCCTGTCCGTAGGGGCCCTTACGCACTCCGCTCCCAGCGCGGATTTCACTTTACTGGTGGAATGAAGATGCCCCAAGCCATTTACCTCGATCATAATGCCAGCACTCCCTTGGCGCCGGAAGTAATTGCGGCGATGACTCCCTGCCTGCAAACCGGCTTCGGTAATCCGTCCAGTACGCACACTTTCGGGCAGGCCAGCAAGCGACTCGTTGAAACCGCTCGCGAGCAGGTTGCGGCTCTTCTGGGGTGTCGGCCGGAAGAAATTATCTTCACCAGCGGCGGCACCGAATCGAATAACCTCGCTATTCGCGGAGTGGCGGAAATGCATCCGGGGGGGCATATCATTACCAGCGCCATTGAACATCCTTCCGTACTTGAGGTTTGCCGCTATCTTGAGCGCCAAGGCCACCGGGTAACATATTTACCGGTCGACTCGGACGGGATGCTTGATCCCGATGACGTCACCAGCGCGATTAATTCCGATACCTGTCTGATTAGTATCATGTTGGCCAACAACGAAGTCGGTACGCTGGAACCTTTGCGGGAAATAGCCCGAATCGCGCAGGCACATGGAATTATCTGCCATACCGATGCCGCCCAGGCGACCGGTAAGATCAAAATAGATATAGCTGAACTGGGCGTCGACCTTCTCTCTCTCGCAGGACACAAAATGATGGCTCCCAAGGGAATTGGTGCCCTTTATCTCAAGGCCGGGACGTCTTTGACGCCTCTGATATTGGGAGCGGGTCACGAATTTGGCCTGCGCCCCGGAACGGAGAATGTGCTGGAAATCGTGGGGCTTGGCGCCGCGGCAGCTTTGTTTACCGAAAAATTCGCCACAATTCAAGAACATCTGCTGACCCTCCGCGAACATTTTTGGAAAAACCTGCAAAGTGCGCTACCGGAAATCAGGTTGAATGGCCACTCGACCCAGCGTTTACCCAATACGCTTAATGTTTGCTTTGCGGGTTTGGACGCCAGTGCGCTGTTGTCCGCTTTACCCGGGATAGCGGCTTCCACCGGCGCCGCCTGCCATGCTGACCGCGTGACTCCTTCTCACGTCCTGCAGGCAATGGGACGAACCACTGCAGAAATTCTGGGCAGTGTCCGTTTTTCAGTCGGTCGCACAAATAATGTGGCAGAAATTGACCGGGCTGTCGCTCAGATTGCCGAAACCGTAAAAAACCTGACCGGTTCGCTACCCACTCACATGCTGTCCATACCGGTAGAAGACGTCCGGTTGACCCAGTACACGCATGGTTTGGGATGCGCCTGCAAACTCCGCCCACCAAATTTAGAAAAAATCCTGAGCCAGCTTTCACCGGTTCTGTCAGAAAAAGTTCTGGTGGGTTTTGATACCTCGGATGACGCGGCTGTTTATCAGTTAAATGATTCCACGGCGCTCGTGGCGACGGTGGATTTTTTTACACCGATTGTGGACAATCCCTACGATTTCGGAAGGATTGCCGCGGCGAATGCACTCAGTGACATTTATGCGATGGGCGCCACTCCGCTCTTTGGCCTGAACATCGTCGCTTTTCCCGAAAAGCGCTTGCCGCTCAGGGTATTAGAACGGATACTGAAAGGAGCGGAAAGTGTTTGTCAGACCGCTCATTTACCGGTCATCGGCGGGCACAGCATCGAAGACAACGAACCCAAATTCGGCCTGGCGGTTATCGGGACAGTGCATCCCCGGAAAATTATCCGCAATACCGGAGCTCAGGCAGGCGACGCGCTGATCCTGACCAAACCTCTCGGAACAGGCATTCAAACCACCGCTCTGAAACGCGGTCTCCTGACCCCGGAACAAACCCGTGAACTGACCGAACTGATGGCGACCTTGAACTCCTCAGCGGCGGTCGCGATGCAGAAATTACCAGTCCACGCCTGTACCGATGTGACCGGCTTCGGACTGCTGGGGCATTTACACGAAATGCTCCAAGGAAGCTCTCTCGGAGCCCGAATCTACGTCAATCAGGTTCCGGTTATTTCTGGTACCTCAGCCCTGATCCGCCAGAATTGCATTCCCGGCGGAACGTTAGCCAACCTCGAATACGCCAACGCCTTTGTGAGCTGGGAAGCCACCATTCCAGTCACCGATCAGACCCTGCTGAGCGATGCCCAAACTTCAGGTGGGTTGTTGATTGCTGTTGCCGCGAGTGCGGCCAATGCCTTACTGGAAGTGCTATCGACTTCCGGTCACAGCGGAGCCGCCCGCATTGGTGAATTTCTATCTGGCCCTGCGGGGAAAATTCTGGTTGCTCAATAAAAATTTTTATGTAATTTAAAGCCACCATGACCCGTTACCGGCGCGAATACTCGAAAATCGCACGCAAACTGACCACCGCTGATCTACAGGCCGGAGTCGCCGAAAACGAGCTGTCTTTGGAAAATCTGCTGACGGACGGACGGGTGACCGCCGACTCCAATTTCTTTCTGGGAGTCTTTAGCCGCCTGGGATTGGTCAATGCCGTCAGGGCTTTTGGACTGCAGGAAATCCTCAATAAGGCCGGCCTGACCAACCTGCGCCTGGAAATTGACACCAGTGACCCGCACACCCACCGTCTCTATGCCTTTAACGGGACTCCCCAACCCGAAAATACAATCTGTGAATTGGTGTTGAAGCGGGGACCGGTGCACTTTAATACAGGAGTGCTGCCCAATTTCCCGGCAAGGAATCCTAATCTCCTGCAGGTCGAATGGCTCCTTTTACAGCATCCCCTGCAATCATTCTCCGCCTCGCGCCCGCCTTTGCCGGGTCAGGTGCATCCGGGCTTAGGCATCGGCGACCGCCTGATGGAAATTCTTATCATTTTAACCAATCGGGTACGCCTGGAAGGTATTATCAATAAACCCCGCTACTGTCATACGGCTTTCATGTTCAGCAAGGAATTCATTTTTACTAATCCCGTCAACCAGGCAATCATGTATGCTATCAGTAAAAACCTGTTGTCCAAATACTCTTTCTACCTCGTAGCGTGGGCGGCGCATTTTAAATGCATCATGAATACGCGCGACCATGCGCCGCTGATCTGGGAGCCGGATTTCCTCATGCTCCCTCTGGCTAAAGACCTGATCAAATATTTCCGTTCCCGCGAATACCAACAGCGGGTGAACGAATTGACCAGGCAGTACAACTTCACCATTGACCACGCCAGTTTAAGAGCCCTGATGGTGAAAAACGACCTGGAACCGTTAGGTCTGAAGCAATAACAGCTCGAAAATGGCCTTGCATAATAATTCTCTCTCCCTGCCTGATCAGTCCGCAGCGATCCTGATCGGCAATGGGATGATGCCGCGCTGGCTCAATATCAGGGAGTTTGTCTCCCAAAAAACGTTCCCCGTAGTGGCCGTGGATGGAGGCGCAAGAGTGGCCCGTGGCAGACATATCTTGCCAGCCCTGATCATCGGTGATCTGGATTCCTGCACTGCGGCGACGCTCTCTTTTTTCAGGTCACGGGGTACACCCATTCAGCACATTACATCCCAGACTGAAAGTGACCTGGAAAAAGCCCTCACCGTGCTCACCCGCCAAGGTTATTGCCGCTTCCATCTGTTCGGATTCATGGGCGCCCGGGAAGATCATACCCTGGCCACCCTGCAGGTCATTAAAAAATTCCTGCACCGGGCCGAGTGCTTCGTCTATACCCCAGCGTCCGAACTCCGTCTGGTCCCTCCCGGCAGTTATCGATTCCCGACGCAGGCCGGTCAGATTATTTCGCTAATTGCCTTTCCTTCCGCCCGACGTATTACCACGCGCGGACTCAAATTCCCTCTGCAAAATGCCAATTTAACAGAAGGCTCGCGCGGGCTGAGCAATGTTGCACGTGCCGGTACTATTTCGGTCAACTTTGAATTCGGACACCTGCTTATTATCTTCAACCACTGTCAGACGTGACTGGACTTCAGCTTCCGAATATTGATTTTTTTATCGTTCTTTTTTTTCTGGGCAGTCAGCTAGTCGTAGGACTTTACGCCTCACGCAGGGCAAACCGCAGTTATGAAGAGTACCTGCTGATGGGACGGCGCTTATCGTTGCCCGCTTTCATTGCGACTTTGGTGGCGACATGGTACGGGGGCATTTTGGGCATCGGAGAGTTTACTTACCGTTACGGTATTTTGAACTGGTTTGCCCAGGGCCTGCCTTACTACCTTTTTGCGATTCTATTTGCACTATTTTTGGCGCCGCGCATCCGAGAGAGTAATCAGTATACTCTGCCCGACCAGCTCCGCCGGCAATTCGGCACACCGGCGGGCATCATCGGAGGGCTGTTCATTTTCATTCTGACCACGCCGGCGCCCCATTTTTTAATGGTCTCACTTTTACTCGGCGGCATTTTCGGGATCCCTTTTTGGTGGGCTTTTGCACTGACATCCCTTTTTTCGGCGCTCTATGTTTTTTTTGGCGGCTTGCGTGCGGTTGTCATTACCGACATCCTGCAATTCATTTTAATGTTCACCGGTTTTGGATTGATCGTAGGGATACTGATTACCCGTTACGGAGGTTGGTCGTTTCTGCAAGCCCACCTGCCGGCCACTCACCTGCAACCGGTGGGTGAAATGGGCCTGGCTTACCTAATGGTGTGGTTTTTTATTGCTTTGTGGACATTTGTCGATGCCGGTTTTTACCAGCGCTGTTATGCCGCTCAATCCTGGCAGACTGCGCGCAAGGGGATTTTAATCTCGGTAATTTTTTGGGTCATATTTGATTTTTTGACGACGACCACCGGCTTATATGCCCGGGCGCTTTTGCCGGGTATTAATCCTCTGCTGGCTTTTCCAATGTTAGGTCAGCAGGTCTTGGGAGAGGTCAGCCGAGGGTTATTTTTTGTGGCACTTTTGGCTACTATCATGTCAACTTTGGATTCCTACTGTCTGTTGTCCGCGATGTCTTTCGGACGTGACTTTTTAGGACTGCTACGTGGTGGCCCTGACCGCCGCCAATATATTAAAATCGGCCTCGTGTTTTCGGTACTTGTTTCCGGTATCCTGATATACTTTCTCCCCTCGGTTGTGCGGATGTGGTACACTCTTGGTTCGCTGTTGATCCCCAGCCTGTTCGTGCCGACGCTTGCGGCGCTATACCGGATGCCCCTACCGCGCCAACTTATCATAGCGGGAATGGGCCTTTCCTTTCTGGCCAGCGGCTCCTGGTTTGCGGCGGGCATCTGGCTGGGTTCAGCCATTTTGCCGCGCTATCCTTGGCATATTCAACCTTTTTTTATCGGTTGCCTCGTTTGGTTTTTAATTTTCCTGGGGGCATGTGTCCGGCGCATGCTGATACGACTGTTCTCAGATCGATGACCGAACGTTGGACATGAAGAGCAAAAATCTCAGCAAATACTTTGTTTAAATGCCCCGTTTTGGCTAAATTTAGTTGCTTTTTGGAGGATCAAACAGATTTTTACTGGGCGATTAGCTCAGTTGGTTAGAGCGTCCCGTTCACATCGGGAAGGTCATCCGTTCAAGTCGGATATCGCCCACCGCATAGGTTGGGTTTTGAAAACAATAATTAAACATCACACAAGATTAACAACATATAGATTGCACCGGGAATGGTGCAATTTTCGTTTTAAATCAAACAGGGAGTTTACATGTTAAAAGAGCTTCAACTTCTGGTGAACCTACAGAAAATTGACCTGAAGTTGTTGGAGATAGATAGCCTCAGGGGCGATCTCCCGCAACAAGTGGAGACCCTTCAAAATCTGCTTAACGCACTAACGAACGAAATCGCCGCCGATAAAAAACGCGAGCAGGAAGCCCTATTGGAAATCAAAACCTTTGAAGCCAAGATCACCGACGGCAAGACCCAATTACAAAAATACCAGGATCAGCTTTATTTAGTGACTTCCAATAAAGAATACGATGCCCTGACTACCGAAATTGATACGCTTAAACAGGAAATCGACACCGCTGAGTACTCTATCCTGACCCTGACAGACGAAGTAGAAAAATTGAAGGTCACCCTGAAAGGCAAGGAACTTACTCTGGCAGAAAAATCCAAGGAACTCACCGAGAAACAAACAATCCTCGAAAAAACAAATACCAGGACTAAAGACGCCCGGACGACACTATTAGGCGAGCGGGCAGATGTTGTCCGGCTAATTCCTAATCGCTATATCCGCGAATATGACCGGATCGCCAAAGCCAAGAAGGGGGTCGCCGTTGTCCCGATCCAGCAGATAATTGAAGAAAAAGTAGATAAAAAAGGAAATATTGAATATATTCCTATGCAGGTTTCCTGCGGCGGTTGTCATAAGATCGTGCCGCCTCAAAAGATCCTTGAAATTAGAAGTGGTGATCGCATGATCCGATGCGAATTCTGCGGTCGTATGCTCTATTGGGACGAACAGAGCAGTGAAATCCGTTCGACTTATGAAGAGGAGCTTATCTGAAGTTGGTCGGGCAATCGCCTCGCTGAGCGCGGGGAGGAAAGTCCGAACTCCGCAGGGCAGGGTGTCCCGTAACGCGGGAGCATCCCGATTCGTCGGGATGAAGGAAAGTGCCACAGAAACTACACCGCCCACCGCCGGTGGGTAAGGGTGAAATGGTGCGGTCCGCGTCGGCGGAATTAAAGTAAGGGCGCACCGTTCCGATGGTGACGTCGGGAGCAGGGCAAACCCCACCCGGAGCAAGAGCAAGCAGGGAAAAGGAATGACCCGTTCCGTCTGATTCCCGGGTAGCTCGCTTAACGTCGGTAGTGATGCCGATCGTAGATCAATGATTGCCGTCCCGCCTCGGCGGGATACAGAATTCGGCTTACAGACCAACTTCAGACTTTTCCAATGAAACAAAACTGGACAATTAAAAATCCGGACTCTAAATTAGTACGGCAGCTGGCTAAAGAACTGCAGTTGCCCGTGCTGGTTGCCAGCATGCTCGTCAACCGCAATCTGACTGCAAAAGAGACGATCCGGAAATTCTTCAACCCCGATCTCAGCACCCTCTATGACCCCTTTCTGATGACCGATATGAACCGGGCGGTCGAAAGATTGGGCAAAGCCATTTTAAATCGCGAACGGATCTTGATTTTTGGCGATTACGATGTGGATGGAACGACGGCTACCGCCCTCCTGTATCTGGCATTTCAGGAACTCGGTATTGACACCGGATACTACATCCCGGATCGCGAAAAAGAGGGCTACGGGCTTTCTCTGGCCGGGATTGATTACGCCCTGACCATCAGCGCCAAACTCGTCATCACCTGCGACTGCGGCATTAACGCCTTCGAAACTATCGAATATGCCAACTCGAACGGCATTGAGGTCATCGTCACCGATCATCACGAGCCCGCGGAAACCCTGCCGCCCGCCTTAGCATTGCTCGATCCCAAGCGCACCGATGACCATTATCCCTTCAAAGAACTCTGCGGGATCGGTGTGGCTTTCAAATTTTTACAGGCATTTCATTTAGTCAATAATTTGCCGTTCGACAATATCTACCGCCATCTCGACTTAGTAGCCATCGGAACGGCGGCCGACATCGTACCGATTTTGGATGAAAACCGAACTCTCGTAGCCAAAGGACTGGAATACCTGAACAGCTCCCAGAAAATCGGTTTGCAGGCTTTGCTGAAAGTCTCCGGCTTCGATAATAAAACCATGAACGTGGTGAACATTGTCTTTGGTCTGGCCCCGCGGCTGAATGCCGCCGGACGACTCGGTGAAGCCACCCGGGCTGTACGCTTGCTGATTTCCTACAGCCGGGATGAGGCCAATTACCTTTCCAACTTGCTGGAACAGGAAAACCGCAACCGCCAAACCATCGAGCGTGAGACCATTGACAATGCCATATTGCAGCTCAACGCTACCCATGACCTTGATGAAGACAAAGTGCTTATCCTGAGCGGCACCAACTGGCATCACGGAGTCATCGGTATCGTCGCCTCCAAACTAAAGGAATTGTACAATCGACCGGTAGTCATGATTTCCTTTCAGAATGGCATCGGCAAAGGCTCCGCCCGGAGTATAACGGGTTTCGACCTGTATCAGGCGTTCACCGAATGTGCCGATCTCTTGGAAAATTACGGCGGACACAAAATGGCGGCAGGCTTGACTATCAACATCGAAGCCCTGCCGGAATTCACCCGTCGCCTGAAAAAAATCGCGAGCGAATCCATTACCGACAATATGCTCAATCCCGGACTCGAAATCGAATGTGAAATCACCTTCAAGGACATTAATCCGGTCACGCTGGATTATTTGCATAAGCTGGCCCCCTTTGGCCCGGGAAATATGCGTCCGGTCTTTGTGGCCCGCCACCTGAACGTATCCGGCATGCCCCGGATCATCGGCGAAAACCACCTCAAATTTAAAATCACTCAGGAACGCACCACGCTGAGTGCCATCGGCTGGAAAATGGGCAATCTCTACGAAATGCTGATCGGCAATCGTCCCCTTGACATGGCGTTTGTGATAGAGGAAAACGAGTGGAACGGATTCAAAGAAATCCAACTCAATATTAAGGATATTCATTATTCGCAGACCTGAAAGTAAAAGGAAAGTAGTATGTTGCGGAGCAAAATCGCCAGTGTAGGCAAATCTGTACCGGAAAACGTGGTCACCAACCACGACTTGGAAAAACTGATGGACACCAGCGACGCCTGGATTGTGGAGCGCACCGGCATTCGGGAGCGGCGGTTCGTGACGCCACCGTGTGGATGCGCCCAGCTGGCCTTGCCGGCTTGTCAATCCGCGATCGAGGGCGCCGGTCTTACCAAACAAGATATTGATTGCCTGATCGTTGCCACGACCACTCCCGAACATGGATTCCCCGGCACCAGCAGTTTCCTGCAGTCTTTGTTAGAACTGCCCGGTGTTCCCACCCTGGATATTCGCGTGCAATGTTGCGGCTTCATCTACGGGCTCGCCATTGCCGACGCCTTTATCAAAACCGGTCAGTACCAAAATATCCTGCTGGTGGGCGTTGAAGTGCAGTCGGTGGGCTTGAATTTGACGACTGCCGGACGGGATATCGCTGTCCTTTTTGGTGATGGCGCCGGCGCAGTTGTCGTCAACCATAGTGATGACACAAGTGCGATTTTATCCACGCACCTGTTTGCCGACGGGCGGTTTGCTAAAGAATTGTGGGTTGACGCGCCTATCGGTTATGCAAATCCGCGCATTTCCAAGGAAATGCTCGACGCGGGACGCCAGTATCCGCAAATGAACGGACGACAGGTTTTCAAACATGCCGTGACGCGTTTCCCGGAAGTCGTGCAGGTTGCCTTGCAGGCGAACCAGTTAAATCTCGCGGATGTGGCCTTGGTGATTCCGCACCAGGCCAATCAGCGCATCACCGAGGCCATTGCGCAACGCCTGGAATTGCCGCTGGAAAAAGTGTACAGCAATATCCACCGCTATGGCAACACGACTGCCGCCTCCATCCCTTTAGCACTGGCCGACGCTCTGGAGGAAGGTAAATTCCGCAAGGGTGATTATCTGATTTTGGCGGCTTTCGGTTCGGGTTTCACGTGGGCCTCGGCGGCTATTCGGTGGTAGATACCGTATGAACCCCCCAAAAATGCCGCGCCATTCGATTTATAAAACTCGCGGCCCCTTTCATTCCCGCCGGCAAAGGACTGTCATGGTTCTGCTGTGTATTTTGATCGTTGTTACGATTGCCCTCCTTTTCCCCAAAAATACCTACCGGGTTTTCCATTACAAAATCAACGACATAACGAGCAGTTCGATTATCGCGCCTTTCGACTTCCCTATCCTGAAATCGGATCGCGAATTGGAAACCGATCGCCTGGAAGCCCTGAAACAGGTTCCTTTCTTTTTTAAGCAGGATAAAAATATCGCCGAACAGCAGATCAGGCTGCTGAATAAATTCATCAGCGATATCGACAAACTCCGGACGCTGAAAAACAAATATGACGAATCCCGGAAAACTACCGAACGCCGTGAAAACTCCGGATCGGTTCTGCTGGATTCAACGGCTTATTTCGGCACCCTGAAAACCTTTTACTCCCAGTATAAAATTGATCGCAGCTCCCTGGTCGAAAAAATCTTCATTGCCGGCACTGAATCCGAGCTCCCGCCGGGCGGATCGGGCACCATCTTCCCGGCTCTGAAAAAAATCATCGGCGATTTGTATTCCCTGCAGATCCTCGACGTCCCTAAAACGGACATCCTCTCCGGTAAAATTGCCCTTCGCAATAACGGCGAAGAACTGTTCATTCCCGTCGAGCAAGTTCTGACATTGGAAGAAGCCTGGACCAGGGCCAAGCAGAGTTTACAGCAACGCTTCGGTATGGACCAAATTAACCTGCTCAGCGCCAGTTACGACATCATCGTCAATTTCCTTAAACCCAACCTGATCTCGCTCTCGGACGTTACCGATAGCCGGCAGAAAGAGGCCATCGCCAAAGTGCCCATCAGCAAAGGCGTCGTTCTGGAAAACGAGAAAATCGTTGATGCCAACACCAAGATCACACCTGAAATTTTTCAGAAACTGACTTCCCTGTCCAAGGAACGCGCCAAACAGGTCAACCTCCAGAAACCCTGGCGGATTAATCTGCCTTTATTAGGCGATCCACTGATTTTTCTTGGACAGATTATTTTCATCGGGATTATCTTTTCCTTCTTTTGGGCCTTTTTGTACGTCTACCGCCCGGAAGCGATTTCCAATCCCAAACTACTCATTCTGATCGGGATAACTTTCGTCATCCAGACACTCTGCGCCGCGTTGTTTGTCGAACATCTCGAGATTTCGGAATATGCCATTCCGGTCACACTCGCCGCCATGACCATGACGATTCTGTTTGACAGCCGCATCGCCTTAGTTGGAACCGGCACGCTGTGCCTGATCCTTGGCGCCCAGATCGGCGGCAATGTCAATTTCGTAATCAATTCACTCTTTGTCAGCACGCTGGCGATCTATTCCGTCCGCCAACTGCGCAAGCGCAGTCAGGTTTTCCAGTCCCTTATTTTCATCGTACTGGGGTATGGTGTTTCGATTGTGGTGACGGAATCGCTGAGGTTCGCCACACTCGCGGAAGTTCTCGACAAACTGCTCTACGCCACCACCAATGGTGTTTTAGCCCCGTTCTTGACCTATGGCATTATCGGTTTTTTAGAGACCATCTTCGGCATCACCACCGATCTTTCGCTACTCGAATTGGCCGATTTCAATCACCCTCTGTTGAAATTGCTGTCCCGGGAAGCAACCGGCACCTTCACCCATTGCGTGACCGTGGGCAATCTGGCGGAAGCCGCCGCCGATACCATCGGCGCCAATGCGCTGTTGGCCCGCGTCGGCTCCTATTATCATGACATCGGTAAGGTGACCAAACCGGAATACTTCATCGAAAATCAGGCGTTCGACTACAACCGCCACGATAAACTGACCCCGAATCTGAGCGCCATTATCATCATCAATCACGTGAAAGAAGGCATCCGCCTGGCGAACGAGTACAAACTTCCCCAGGCAATTCTGGACTTTATTCCTTCGCACCATGGGACGACCCGCGTCGAGTACTTCTACAACAAAGCCCTCGAACAAGCCGAAGATACAGCGGAAGTCAACGAATCGGATTTTCGTTACCCCGGCCCCAAACCCCGCACCAGGGAAACCGGCATCGTCATGATCTGCGAGACGATCGAAGCGGTCTGCCGGACTCTCGATAAACCCTCCATCAGTAACATCGAAAAAGTCATTGATAGCATGATCGCCAAGCGCCTGAAGGAGGGCCAGTTTGATGAATGTCCGCTGACCTTAGCCGATCTGACTAAAATCAAAGGCAATTTGAAGGAAGGTACCGGTATCCTGCCCATTTTGAAAGGCATCCATCACCTGCGGGTTGAATATCCCGGTCAGGAAAACGGTCTGCCGGAAACCAAAAACGATGCCACGGAGTCCGACTGAGTTATGCCTGCGATCCGCATTGCCAATAATTATCGCGGGTTCATGTTGCTGAGACCCGCCGTCGAACACATCGCGCATTTCATCGCCCGGCAGGAGCGGCGCACTTACAAGGGCGTGACCGTAATCATCACCGACGATAAGGTTCTGAATGACCTGAAAAAACGCTTCTTCGGCGAGGATGCTTTCACCGATACGATCACTTTTAACTACAACTCCCCCGGCGAAGCCCCGGAGGGCGAGATTTATCTGAGCCTCGACCGTATTCGGGAAAACTCGCAAAATTACCGGACCACTTTTGATCAGGAATTAATCACCGTGTTGGTGCACGGTTTTTTACACCTCTTGGGCTATAACGACGAAAAACTCGCCGATAAAAAACAAATGCATGCGCTCCAGAATTTCTATGCCCAGCAGATCAAATTGCAACGTTTCTACCGCCATCTTAAAAAATCTGCTCAGCCTTGAACGAAGAATTAGCCACCGCTTTTGATAACCTGATGCAGATCATTCGCACCCTGCGCGGCCCGCAGGGTTGTGAGTGGGATAGGGCACAGACTCCGCAATCACTGACGCCCTACCTTTTGGAAGAAGCCCATGAACTGACTGAATCCATCCATGAGCGGAATCAGTCAAAAATAAAAGAAGAGCTGGGAGATCTGCTCCTACATATCCTATTTCAGGCCCTGATTGCCGAGGAACATCGGCATTTCACCCTGATCGAGACGATCGACCATATCAGCCAGAAATTGGTTCGCCGTCATCCCCACGTCTTTGGTGAAACCAAAGTCAGCGGTGTCAAGGACATCAAAAAAAACTGGGAAGCCATCAAACTCAAAGAAGGTCGGGCTTCGCTGATGGACGGTTTGCCACATGGATTACCCGCCTTGTTACAGGCCCGGCGCGTCCAGGAACGCGCTTCGCAGGTGGGTTTCGACTGGGAAAAAATAGATGCCGTCTGGGAAAAACTACATGAAGAAATTGATGAACTGAAACTGGCGCTAAAGGCTCACCAGACGGCAGAAATAAGCGCCGAGCTGGGCGATATTTTATTCACGGTCGTCAATCTCTCGCGTTTTCTGAATGTTGATCCGGATCAGGCCCTGCGGCACACGACGCAGAAATTTCTAAAACGCTTTAAAGCCATCGAAAGTGAATTGGCTGACCATGGAAAAAGTCTCCATGAATCGTCACTCTACGAGCTCGATGCGATCTGGAATCGACTGAAAACCGCAGAAAAATCTGCCTGATAAATAAAAAGTCATTTTAATACTTGACAGCAAACAACAGATGTTATATATTGCATCTGTATGAAGAGCTATTTGATAAACTATCCTGCAATGGTGAGGTGATTATTTTGGAACCAACACCATAATATTGGGAGCTGGGCTTCGGGCGGCAAAAGCACGCCTCCTCGTCGAGGAAACTTGACCCGTCCGGGAGGCACCCACCGTGATAACACGGTTCCCATTTATCATCAAAACCCATTGCAGGATATTTTATTGGTGCTCGATTTTTACCGACGGCAAGGCTTGCAACTGCTTTTGCAGCTCCGGCACTTTTGCAACAGGGAGTTTAACCTCCAACCTGATCCCGACAGCCATAAACTGCGGGTCAAAATCCACCTGCATCCTGCTCAGCAACCGGACGCAGTCCGCGTAATCAGCATGCGTACAGGTCAGGGTCCATGATTCCCGTGCCGCATAGGGCATGCGCCCCGCCAAGTCTAACGCCGTTCCGGCGATCCTGCCATAAGCTCGGACCAAACCGCCTATGCCAAGCTTGACGCCACCGAAATAGCGGGTTACGATGCATAACGAATCGACGAGTCCCCGATATTCGAGAGCCTTCAAAATGGGAGCACCGGCCGAACCACGCGGCTCCCCTGCATCGCTTTGATAGTAGAGCAATGAACCGTTGGCAAAAATCCGATAAGCCCAGCAGATATGCGTCGCCTTACGGTGTTCGCCGTGCACCTGCTCGATGTAGGTGGTTACCTCGGATTGAGAAGCGATCGGGAAACAGACGGCGATGAATTTTGATTTGCGGATGGTTTCGGTCGCCCGGGCAATGCCGGCGATCTTGAAATAGGCGGGGATTGATTCAGTCGCCGACATTTACTTAATCACTACCATTTTCTGCGCGGAGCGGGTTCCGCCCAACTGCATTTGCATCAGGAAAACCCCGGAGGTCAACTGTGCATTTCTCAGCGTCGCTGCGGGCAGGGTGAGAGTATAGGTTCCCGGGATCAGCAAACCGGTATTCAACCGGGTCGTAAAAATTTCACGACCCGCCAAATCGAAGCATTGCAGGGCGGGATCGGTTACAATTCCGCCTACCCTGATTTTTAAAAGCAGATCCTGATCGGCATTGGTATTAATCGGATTCGGATAGATAGCGAGGAGTCGGTTAAGAACTCCGCTGGAATCCTGGTGCTCTTGAAAACTTATGGTGTAGCTCGCCGCAGTGGTCAACGAACTGTTAGTGACAAAAATCAGCAGGGAATCGCCGTAACCGACCTTCCCGGTGTAAATTTTCTCTCCCAATCCCAGCTGGTTATGCACATCGCCAATTAGATATTTGCTTAACAGGTAACTCGCCGCGCCGCCACCATTGGCGGTGACGGAGGTCTGGAAGCTCAGGTACAAGTCCCGGTTGAACAAAACCCGGAAAGGAATCGTGGCATGCGGCTGGATGGTAGCCGGGAATTGGGGTAGATTACCAATGAGTGCCTGATTGGCACCCGCAATCTGCAGGAGTGGAAAATCCGCCGCATCGGTGGAGAGGGCCCAGCGCATCTCGTACCGTGCCCCGGTATAATAACTGCGGCGACAAAATTGATTCCAGCAGGTCGCTACGGAGGTTTGCTGATCTTTCAACATGGTTTCCAGGGCGGCGAAAGCGGTGGTGGTTTTTATGCCTTCCCAGACAGGCGCCAGGCGTTTTTCTCCGACCTCATCTAAGACACTGCGCAGAAAAGGTCCCAAAGCATACCAGTAAGAGCTGCTCCAGAGCGAACTGGTAGGCATATAAAAATAGGCGGACATATAGTTGTAATAATCGTTGACTTCCGGATAGGCACGCTCTTCAAACCAGGTCGAACACCATTCTAAAAAATAGGTGTCCCCGTTGGTCGCCCCCGGTAAATTGTTACTCTGCCACCAGTTATAACCCAACTGCACCACATGAAAATATTCGTGGGCGAGCGTTACGCGCAATCCATTCAACCCCGCGGTGAAATATTCATAGTAATCGTTATCAATGACAGTGTAGGCAGTGTAGTCGTAAAGACGTGGGGTAGCAGTGACCTCATTCTCCGGATAAGTATAGGCATAAGCACTGCCGCCCAAGTTTTTGACGTAAATATCGGTAGCATCGCCGTCAATGCCGTCGGACGGCGGGGGCTGAAAACCGAGCGTATCGATCAACAGGCGATAAACGCGCTCGGCACAACGCCCGGCTTCATAAATGAAGTCCGGAACGCCGTCCGGATTGGTATAAACCTGCGCGACGGCATCTGTGCCGGTGTTGGTGTAGTGCAATTGAAAATGCCCTTCCGCAGTATTGTAAACCTGAGGCAAAACCGGACGCTGATAAAGCACCTGCGGCGATTCCTTCGGCAGGCCGGGCAACACCAAATCGTGTTTGATGTTCATCCGACTTTGCAGATCACCCATTTCCGGAGCAGTATTTTGTGCATTTAACGGCATGATTAGTCCAATACAACAAGCGAGACAGGCGACAGCTAAGCGAAAGCAACGCGGCATGGTCTACTTACTGCGGAAAGCTATGGTGAGCGGAACCCCCTCGAAATCAAATTGCTGACGCAGGCGATTTTCGAGGAATCGGCGATATTCTTCCTTGATCAGCCGTGGCTCGTTGGTAAAAAAGACGAACACCGGCGGGGCGGTTTTGACCTGCGTGACGAACTTGATGCGGATGATTTTACCCTGAACCGCCGGCGGCGGAGTGCGGGAAATCAGCCCTTCGAAAAATTTATTGAGCTCGGCGGTATTGACACGCTTCTGGGCATTTTGATAGACCTGAGAGACCGCCGCTAGTACGGTATGGATACGTTGCCGGGTTTTGGCGGAGATGAACAGGACCGGATAATATTCCAGTTCACCGAATCGCTGATACAAATTGCGCTTGAAATCACGGGCGGAATTAGTTTCCCGGGCGAACAGGTCCCATTTATTGATCGCGACGATCAATCCCTTCTTCTGGTCAAGAACGTAGCGCGCAATGCCCGCATCCTGGTGCGTAAAACCCTTGGCTACGTCCACCACCAACAGGACGATGTTACTGCGGTCAATCGCCCGGTAGGCCCGCAGGACACTGTAGAATTCCACTTCATCGCCGATGTTACGACGGCGGCGCAGTCCGGCAGTATCAATCAGCGTCACCGGCTCGCCGTAATATTTGATCGTCGTATCAATGGAGTCGCGGGTAGTGCCGGGAATGTCGGTGACGATAGCTTTTTCTGCACCGACTAACGCATTCAGCACCGAAGATTTACCAGCGTTGGGCATACCGACAATCGCTAATTTTATTCCTGGGACATTTTCTTCGGCGGCAATCCTGACTGGAATCAGGTCCAGCATCCGATCCAACAGATCACCGATGCGTCGTCCGTTCAGCGCCGAAACCGGCATAATTTCACCCAGACCGAGAGCATTGAACTCCAGTCCGGTTAGCTCGGATTTTTCGTTGTCGCATTTATTGACAACCAACAGGTGATTTTTACCGGCGCGGCGGATGAGCCGGGCGATTTCGTAATCCATCGTGGTCACAGATTCGCCGCCATCCACGATAAACAGCACCAGGTCCGATTCGGCGATGGCTAACTGCACCTGGTAGCGGATGGCCTTCTCTATCAAATCGGTGCTTTCCGGCACGAATCCGCCGGTATCAACGAGAATAAAACTACGCCCAGCCCAGGTCACCGGTTCATACACCCGATCACGCGTAATACCCGCGCGGGCATGTACAATTGATTTGCGCTTGCGGGCTAACCGATTGAACAAGGTCGACTTGCCCACATTGGGGCGTCCCACTATCGCGATTACCGGTTCACTCATTCTAATCTCTCAGTAGATTCTGCCAACTGCCATCCCAGACTTTTACCGGCGCGCCGCTGGCGCTGGCGATATCGGTCGGGGTCAGATTATCAATTAACATTCCATCTGAATTTACAACGCGCGGGGGTAAAACCAGCAGGTCGGCGGCCCACTTGTCGCCAATCTGAGCAATGATATCCCGCCCGCTCAGCAGTCCCGCCACGGTAACCGAAGGCCCGAAAAAGTGGTTGATTACCGGGACAATTCTAATCTTTAGGTTTTCAATCTCTACGAGGCGCGGCAGGACGTATTTTTGCAGTAACGGCGCCGCCAGGGTGCCCGTCACGAAGCTAATTGTACGTCGGCGGTTCAGTCGAGTTGGCAGGCGGCGCAGGTTCCGCCGAAAATCATCGAGAAAAGCACGCACCAGGCCGACCCCGTTTTCGACCTGATAAAAGCTTCCGTAGTGCCGGTAGCCAGGCAACCGGGCTCCGGCCACCAGGTAAATTTCATCCGCCAAATAGACGAATGGTGCGTCGTAGCGGTTGCGGTAGCTGATATTCCATCTGCGCTGATTACTCACCAGGTGTCGCGCTAAAACTGCATCCACTGGTTCCAGGTGCGTCAGACGCTGGCGGTGAGCAGTCAAACCCACGGGTACAATTGCCACCGACAATATGGATTGGCGCAATGGATACAATCTGGCCAAAGTGTCCTCCAGCACCGCTCCGTCATTTATCCCGGGCATCAGTACAATCTGAGTATGCATTTCAATGCGATGTCGTTTTAAAAAAGTCAGTTTCTCAAAGAGCGCGTCATCGCCTTTAAACCGGAAAATTCGCTTGCGGACAGCAGGGTCAGCGGCGTGCACAGAAATATATAATGGTGACAACCGCTGGGCGACGATTCGGCGCAATTCAGCCTGGCTGATATTGGTCAGCGTAATGTAACTGCCATGCAGGAAGGAGTAGCGATAATCTTCGTCGCAGAGATAGAGCGAGCGGCGCAGCCCCCGCGGATTTTGCTTGATAAAACAGAATACGCAGTTATTTCCGCAGGTTTTGACTTTGAAAGGCGCCAGTTCCAGTCCCAAATCGGCGTCAATCGCCTTGCTGATCCGGTAATTGTAATAGTGCCTACCGCGCCTAATACGCACCTTGACGACTGCTTCGGCCTGGTAAAAGCGGTAATCAATGACATCGCGGACGACCTGACCGTTCAGGCTGAGCAGTTCGTCGCCAGTCTGAAGCCCTAAGCGCTCCGCGGGGCTGTCGGGAATTATGGCTGAGATCTTGACCATGAATTGCGATATGAGTTATCACCACCGCCTTTGGGATCACGCATCAAGGCGGCTTCAGCTGGATTTGGAAATCGATTTGCGGCGCTAACGATATGCCTTTTCACGCCGATAATATAGAGCAATCTCCGGATAATATGAAACGTGACCGTTCGCGAAAATTATTTCAAGCGTCGTGAATAAATATTAAAATACAGGTCAAATTATGCACACTTCTCTGACTGGTAAAGAACTCGTACTGCAGGCCGTGAAAGGTCGGGCGACGCCGCGCGCGCCATGGGTTCCCTTCGTGGGCTGCCACGGCGGCCAACTGGTAGGTGCCCCAGCCGATGAATATCTCCGGTCGGCGGAGCTGATGACCGCCGGTCTGCTGAAGGCTTATGAGTTGTACCGACCGGATGGATTACCGGTGATATTTGATCTGCAGGTCGAAGCTGAGATATTAGGCTGTGAGTTACATTGGTCGAAGGACGTTCCTCCTTCGGTTTGTACACATCCCTTAGCCGGTCATTTGCAGGGCTCGTACACGGCCCTGAACGCCTTTTCAACCACTGCCGGACGTTATCCCGTGGTCTGGCAGACGCTCCGCAACCTGCGTCAATCTCTGGGCGAGCAAATCGCACTCTACAGTCTGATCTGCGGACCCTTCACGTTAGCATTGCACCTTTTAGGCAACGATATTTTCCTCGAAATGCACGATCGGCCTGTCCGGGTCAGCGAGTTGGTTAATTACTGCGCCGCGATTGCCCGTCAGGCGGCGGATGGTTACCTGTCCAATGGCGCCGATGTGATCGCCGTTGTGGATCCGATGACCAGCCAGATTTCACCGGCGCATTTCCGGCAGTTTGTGACCCCGGCAGTCAATGGCATTTTTGACCATATCCGCCAACAAAAGGGACTGTCCTCGCTGTTTGTCTGCGGTAATGTCGAGCGCAATCTGGAGGTCATGTGCGCGACGCATTGCGATAACATTTCAGTCGATGAGCAAATCGCACTGCCCCGCTTGCGGCAATTGGCTCTAAATAACGGCAAATCGTTCGGGGGTAATTTAAAGCTGACGGTGGCGCTCCTGATGGGCAGTGAAGATGATTGCCGGCTGGAAGCCATCCGCAATTTGGACGAGGGTGGAGACCGGGGCTTTATCCTGTCACCGGGGTGTGATATTCCCTATCACGTGCCCCCTCAGAATCTCATTGCGGTTACCGAAATGGTGCACGACGCGTATCAGCGCCAGGTCTATAAGCAAACCCTGACCGCCAAAAACCTGCCCTTCGACCACATTAGCCTGCCAGACTACCACCAATTGGAAGAGGTGGTGATTGACATTGTCACCCTGGACTCGGAAGCCTGTGCGCCCTGCCAGTACATGGTCGAAGCCGCCAAAAAGGCCGCCGCCGGCCTGACAGTCAAAACCATCATTCGTGAGCATAAAATCAAGGATGAAGCCGGCGTCGCCATGATGAAAAAATTAAATGTCACCGGTCTGCCGACGATCTGTCTCGACGGCGAAGTGGCTTTCATGTCCATTATTCCGGATCAGCCCAGCCTGCAGGCGGCGATCCTCGCCAAAGCCCGCGCCAAACAGCGCTCCGCATAGCAGAAAAATGATACCCGTGATTCTGACGGTCGGTTTTCTCGGCAGTGGCAAAACCACTTTCCTGCGCCAGTACATTCAGCAAAACCACCAGCGTCAAATCGCCTATCTGATCAATGAATTCTCCGCTCTGGATATTGACGGGAAACTGCTCGGCAATGAAACAGCCCATATCTTCCTCCTGCCGGGCGGGAGTATTTTTTGCCAATGTCTGGTAACCCGTTTTGTCGAGACCCTGCGTAACCTGCCGGCAGAATTGACGGGACGCGGCCACACTCTCGAGGGCGTCGTCATCGAAGCCAGCGGCATTGCCAACCCCAAGGTAATCGGCAAACTACTGGTGGAATCCCAGCTTTCGCAGAAGTATGTGCTCCATTCGGTTATTGCGATTGTTGATCCCTGCAGTTTTCCCAAACTCCGCCTGACTTTGCCGAACCTGCAAAACCAGATCGAAACCGCCAACCTCATCCTGATTAACAAATGCGACATGGCAAATCCTGAAATCATCGGTCAGGTTGAGGAACAGGTCCGGGCGCTGAATCCGCAGGCGCAGATCCTGCGCACGATCCGCTGTCAAATGGATACCGGCCAGCTGGCGGAAATGCCTTATGCTCAACACAGTGCCGGTGAATTAACTCCCCGCCCCGACCCGCATTTCGCACGGCTACATATTCAAAAGACCAACCTGACATGGGAAGAACTGCGAAGCGCAGTCGCGGCAGTTGCAGAATATATTTTCCGACTCAAGGGTTTTATCGAGTCCCCGGAGGGAGCCTTGTACGTGGATTTTTCCGCATCCGGCTGGCAGAAATATCCTGCGGGGCAAATCCCATTCAGCCGTGCCGGTTTGATGCTAATCTGTGAAGCGCGGAGCAGGACGCTGGTCGCTGATCATTTGCGTCGGCAGGGTTTCGCATTCTTCCTGTAACCGGGACGTTTTCTCCAAAATAATAACCGCAACCTGTGATGTATAACAAAGCCTTTCAGCTTTAACTTAGAAAAAATTCTTGACAGACATAGAAAATATTTTTACTTTCGCCCCATCAAGAATACACCAAGCATGGATTGCGGGAAAAAATATCAGTTAGCTGTTACCTGCCATAACCAAGCCCTCTGTAAGCTCTGATAGCGATGGAGGAGGTCGCACGCTTGCTGACGTTTATTCCCGATAAGCCCTGTCTGAATAAACGTGATACTGGCCGTTTCAGGTTGGCACGAACAGCGACATCAACATCACCTGATAGTCGAAATAATGCTGGATTAGCAAATACCAGTTTAGACGGTTCAAGTTATTTAGTTATGTATGGAGGTGAGCGACAGTCAACACCCGATTTTACAGATACCTGGACATTCGGCGGTGGAGATTACAGCTTGCCTGTCGAACTGTCTGCTTTCACCGCTGAGCATCAGGCTGGCTCCGTTCTTCTCAAGTGGATGACCGAATCCGAGACTGA
>CAZPQN010000030.1:0-26908 GCA_964588795.1 uncultured bacterium
TTCATTAATCTGAATTCCATCAATCAGAACCAATACGAGGTTGTTTTGACTGGGGGCGCCCCGCATAAAGGTATAGGCATTGAAGCCCTGAATGTTACGGAACTGAAAGCCGGGCAAATCCTGGAGTACATCTTCCAGGCTGTTATATCCACGTTCCCTGATTTGGTCGGCACTGATAATGCGCACGGTGGCCGGCACATCATTGAGGGATCGGTCACTTTTGGTTGCCGTCGTGACCCTGATGGCCATCAGCTGATTTAAATCCAGATCCAACCACTCATCAAGTACTGTTTCCTGGGCATTCACGAAACCAGTGCCCAGGATTAATAAAACGAACCAGTACCGCCAGGGTAAAATCACAACCACCTCCAACTGATTCAGTCTCAGGTCGACACTTGAACTATTAAATTATCCATTCTCACCTGCACTATTTGCTTTGGTCCCTATTCTACCAATACCTGGATTTCCGCTCGGAGTCATCGGATACAAAAACCCCTCTGTAGCCTGTACCTCTCATGAATACCAAGGCGGTTTTTTCCCTATCATGCGTCGCGACCTGTGACATTTTCATGCTCGACACCTCTATTCAAAGTGTGACTGCTTAACGTCATGTAAATCTCTTGACGATAACCCCGATAATCCACCTATTTTCAAAGAACCTAAAAACCAATCAATATGCAGAGCTGGACATTCTTCGCTCTTATTATGCCCCTAAGGTTTGCTTGTATAAAGAACTCTTGATATTAAACATTTTCCTCAGAGTTGACATTAAAAAAATACGTGTTTTACAGGCAACTGTTTGCCCTACCAAAAACGAAAATGCCTGCTGTTTCAGTCGGGGCTTGATATTTTTCCAGCCTCGTCATGCTTTTATCTCAGGAATGAATTAAATTTTATCCGATGACCAAAGCATTTCACCTGTTTGGACTTTCGCATTTAGTGGCCCTGATGGTCGCCGCGCTTTTGATAATTTTCGGGTTGCACTGGCTGCAGACCCTGAATGACCAACGATACGAGAGACGTGTGCGATTCTGGCTGGCGTTTCTGATAGTGCTGCAATTGGTCGGTTACCGACTGATATTCCTGATGCAGGGTTCTTTTCAATTAGGGTATGACCTGCCGTTGCATCTGTGCGGATTGAGCGAGATTTTGATCATCATTTATCTTTTGCGTCCGGAACAGCGGCTTTTCGACCTGCTGTACTATTTCGTTTTCGCCGGTGCGGCCCTCGGGCCGCTCATTCCCGACCTGCAGGAAGACTTCCCCGCTGTGCGTTACTTTGCCATGTTTGTTCCGCACGCCCTGATGGTTTTTATCCTGCTCTATTTGCTGATCGTCCGGAGACAGCGGCCTTCTCCGCGCAGCTACCTGCAGGCCTTTAAGATGCTCAACCTGTGGGCTTTGTGCGTAGCGCCGTTCAATTATTACCTAGCTGGTAATTATCTCTTCCTGCGCCAGCCGCCGGAAGTGAATTTCGGGCCAGTCAGATGGTTGCCCGCCTGGCCGTGGTACCTGGTGGTGCTGGAGGGTTTCTTTCTCCTGTTGTACCGACTCTGTTATCAACCATTCGCAACGGCGCCGGCTCTGGTCAGGGACGAAAAATGAGCTTCCGCAGGATTATTACCATAGCATTGGGGGTGGCGTTATCGCTGGCCCGCATATTCTCCGCCAGTCTTCAACAATGTAGTTCACCGGACGGACGTGTGGTGTTTTATTTCAGACTGAACAACGGAGCGCCATACTATTCCGTAACCTATGAAGGTCAGAACATCATCACCGACTCGCGGTTAGGTTTCCGCCTGCAAGGTGCACCGCCGTTGGCAGACAATTTCAAGGTCGCCGCTGTTCAGCAAAACACCGCGGATGAATCCTGGAGCCAGCCCTGGGGTGAAGTCGAAAAAGTGCGCAATCACTACCATGAACTGACCGTCTCATTGGTTGAAACCACCTCCTTGCGGCGGACAATGAAAATCATCGCGCGGGTTTTCAACGACGGGCTGGGGTTGCGCTACGAACTGCCGACCCAACCGCATTTGAATCAATTGGTGATCACGGATGAGCTGACGGAATTCAACTTTACTGGCGACCATCTGTGCTGGTGGATTAAAGCGTACCAGTGGAACCGTTACGAGTACCTGTATCAGTCTTCGCGGCTAACGGCGATTGACACCGTCCACACTCCCCTGACCATGCAAACCGACGATGGCTTGGTGCTTTCCGTGCATGAGGCGGGTCTGGATGATTATGCCAGCATGACTTTAGCCCGCCGCGAGGGTACGCATCTAAAATGTGATCTGGTTCCGTGGTCGGACGGCACCAAGGTCAAGCGCAGTACGCCCTTGCGGACCCCCTGGCGCACCCTGCAAATCGCCCGCAAAGCCGGCGACCTGATCGAATCCAACCTGATCCTGAATCTAAACGAGCCCTGCCGCCTGCAGGACATTTCCTGGATCAAACCGGGCAAGTACATCGGCATCTGGTGGGGCATGCATCTCGGTAAGTACACCTGGGGTTCTGGCCCGCGCCACGGCGCCACCACCGCAAACGCCAAACGCTATATCGATTTCGCCGCCCAACATGGTTTCAGCGGAGTTCTGGTCGAAGGCTGGAATACGGGTTGGGATGGCGACTGGGTCAAGAACGGAGCGTTATTCAACTTCACCCAAGCGCATCCGGATTTTGACATTGCGGAGGTAGCCCGCTATGCGGCGCAAAAGGGCGTGCAGCTCATCGGTCACCATGAGACCGGCGCCGATATAATCAATTACGAGCGGCAATTGGACGACGCTTTCCGTTTCTACCAAAAATTAGGCATTCACATGGTCAAAACCGGCTATGTCGGCCATGGACGCAATATCCGCCGTCTCGATCAAAACGGACAGGTTCAGCGCGAATGGCATCATGGTCAGTTCATGGTGCGCCATTACCGCAAGGTCATCGAAACTGCCGCGAAATACCAGATTATGCTCGACGTCCATGAACCCATTAAAGATACCGGCGAGCGGCGCACTTTTCCGAACATGATGACGCGGGAAGGAGCGCGGGGCATGGAATATGACGCCTGGAGCCCTGACGACGGCAATCCGCCGGATTATTTGACCATTCTGCCTTTCACGCGCCTGCTGGGCGGGCCGATGGATTTTACACCCGGCATCCTCGACCTGTTCTATGAAGAATACCAGCCCCATAACCGGGTCAACACCACCTTGGCCAAGATGCTATCCTATTACGTCATAATTTACAGCCCCCTGCAGATGGCCGCCGACCTGATTGAAAATTACGCCAACCAACCGGCCTTCAAGTTCATCTGCGACGTCCCGGTAGATTGGCGCGCCACGCACGTACTGCACGCCCAAATCGGCGACTACCTGACAATCGTCCGCCAGGATCGCCACAGCCCCGACTGGTACTTAGGCAGTGTCACCGATGAAAACCCGCGCTTGTTGAACGCTCAATTGGATTTTCTGCCGGATAATACCACTTATGTTGCGGAGATTTATGCCGATGCTCCGGATGCTGACTGGCGTGACAATCCTTTGGCCCTGGCCATTTCGCAGGCGCTGGTCGAAAGGACGACTATGTTCCAAATCCGGCTGGCGCCTGGTGGCGGTTGCGCGGTGCGGTTCAGGCCCGCCGACCAACACGATCTGCAGCAAATTCCCCGGTACTAATCCGCGGGGGCCACCATGATGAGGCGGTTGGCATATAGTCTGATCCTGAGTCTGCCGGTCTGGGTTTCTGCGCAGTCTTTACGGATCGACGACGGCTGGTTTCTTGTTGACGGCCGGAAATTCTTCATCAAAGGCGTCGGTTACGAACCGCACGCGCGCCCCGGTCAGGTACCCTGGGAATACAGTTTCAATCCGACCCTGCTCCAGGCAGATCTACAACGCATCCGCTTGGCCGGCTTTAATACCATACGGACCTGGTCGGCGATGAGTCAGGAGGAATTGCAGGTTGTGACAGCTTCCGGGCTCAAAATTCTGTTCGGCATCTGGATAGACCCGCACGGCGCGTATGGCGATGCCGATTTCATCCAGAACGCCCTGCAACATGTTTATGAGGTACTCGCCTATTCCAAATATTGTCCGGCGATCATCGGTTACCTGATCATGAACGAGCCGACCGTTGCAGACATCTATTCCGGCGGCGCCGGGAATCTGCTCCACCTCTGGCAACAGGTAATCTCCCTGATCCAGCAGGAACATCCGGGGATTCCGATTTCTTTTGCGAATACGGCAGTCGGCGATTATATCCGGACCGATCTATTTCGTTTCGCGGCTTACAATCTGTACGTCCACAATCCGGCTCTGATCCGCTACTCGCACGGCTATTCCGGCTACTGCGCTTATCTGAAAAGTCAGTGCGGGTGGGATAAGCCGTTTGTCGTGACGGAATTCGGATTGTCGGTTTCTCCCGGGGCCAGGCACGACGTCTATGACTACGGCGGCAACACTCTGGAGCAACAAACCGCCGGGCTTTTAGAAATGTACCGCGGTTTGATCGACGGCGGAGCGCAGGGCGGCTGTGTCTTCCAGTATCACGACGGCTGGTGGAAAGGCGGCAATCCGGCGGCGCATGACGACGATCCGGAAGAATGGTTCGGGCTGATCGAATTCGACACCAATCCGGGTGAACCATTCGGAACACCGCGCCCGGCCTGGGCGGCAATGACCACGTACAATCAGGCCATCATCTGTCAACCGCGCAATCAGCAGGTTTATTACGGCGCGATCCCCGTCGAACTTTTTCTGACGGAAAATGTGGATAGTTTTTCCGTAACGGGCAATGGCGCCATCTTACTGGCCAAGGCCAATCCGACAACTTACTACTTGAAAGATTTGGTTCTGGCTCGGGACGACAGTTTAGCAGACCTGCGCCTGCTGTTCCGATTCTACGACCGCGACCGGCAGTTGCTCAAGACGGAAGAGGTCTCGGTACTCTGGACACGTACCGCGCTCACACTACCAGAGCTGACGGTGCAGGTATTTCCGCAGGATCTCACTGCGAGTAGTACCGCCCACCTGATCGTCCGGTGGCAAAACCGGGCTCCGTTCCAGCTGGCGTCGGATACTCTGGACTACGTTTGCTTCCCCCACATAGGTTTCCAGGCTGGTGAAAGGCGCCAGACCACAGTCAACCTGCAGGAAAATTCCTGGAGTTTTACCGACCAATTTGAATTGGGGGCGGATGTGCGGGTGGTGACTTTGGGCGCCGGGGTCACCATCAACTATGGAACTTTTAGTAAACGTATTTGCGACCAGCGCACTGTCCTCCGCGGCGACTGGGCTGACGCCATTGCTAACCCCGCATTGACAGGAACTGCCGGCAGACCAATTAACGCGGGCCGGCATGACTTTTCACTGTCACCAGCTTATCCCAATCCCTTCAATCCGGTTGTCCACTTGGAGTTGGATCTCCGTACCAGCCAAACGATCAGCGCGGGAGTGTACAACCTGCAGGGGCAGCTCATTGCGCGGCTGGCGGACGGTCTTTATTCTTCGGGGAAACATACGATGATTTGGGATGCGCGCGCCTGCACCAGTGGCATTTATCTGCTCCGGCTCCAAGTCGGTCAAAATCATTATTTCCAGAAGCTGGTTTTACTAAAATAAATTTTCGCTGGTGTTGCCATTCTGATAAGATGCCCTTATTTTTTTGATAAGCACGACGGCGATATGTAAGTTGTGGTCGCTTCATCCCTTTAGAGCGATGTGGCTTAGGTAGCACGCGGGTATCTGGCTTGATTTTTGACTCATTCTGCCCGATGGCTTATGAAAAGACCAAGCAATTAATGTCCAGCAAACCGGGCAGACAGTCAATTGAACAGTAAAAAGTGAGGCGGTAGCAATGAATTTCACAGCATTTGATTACATCGTATTTTTCGGGTATATTGTATTCATCATCGGCCTGGGGTTGTGGGTCTCGCGGGAGAAAAAAGGGCACCGCAAGGACAGCGCCGACTATTTTTTGGCCAGTAAAGCCCTGCCTTGGTGGGCGATTGGCGCCTCGCTGATTGCGGCGAACATTTCCGCAGAGCAATTTATTGGCATGTCCGGTTCCGGATACGTAATCGGTCTGGGGATCGCCACCTACGAGTGGACCGCGGCGATTACCCTGATTGTGGTGGCCAAATTTTTCCTGCCAATTTTTCTGAAAGAGGGCATTTATACCATGCCGCAACTGTTGGAAATCCGCTTTGATAAACGGGTGCGCACCGGGCTCGCCGTATTCTGGCTCTTGCTGTATATTTTCGTCAATCTGACCTCGGTGATGTATTTAGGGGCGCTGGCGATGCGCAATATTATGGGCATTCCATTGATCTGGGGTATAGTGGGATTAGCAATATTTTCGGCATTATATACTATCTACGGTGGGTTGAAAGCGGTCGCCTGGACGGATGTTCTGCAGGTGATTGTGCTGATCGGTGGCGGCCTGGTGACCACCTTTTTTGCGCTAAATGCCATCGACAATGGCGGCGGGGTGCTGGCCGGTTTTGGTGAGCTCTTACAGCGAGCGCCGGAAAAATTTGACATGATCCTGGATAAATCAAATCCCAATTACAAAGAGTTGCCCGGACTGGGCGTGCTTTTGGGGGGCATGTGGATGGCGCACTTCTTCTACTGGGGCTGCAATCAGTACATCACCCAGCGCGGATTAGCCGCCCGGAGTGTAAAAGAAGCTCAGCACGGATTGATCTTCGCCGGCTATTTGAAAATTCTGACCCCGCTCATTGTGGTGATTCCGGGCATTGTGGCTTTCGTCCTGAATCCCGGTTTGCCGAAACCCGACGAGGCCTATCCGTGGTTGTTGAACAACTTTGTCCCGTTGGGGCTGAAAGGGCTGGCGTTTGCAGCGCTGATCGCGGCGATTGTCTCTTCCCTGAGCTCGATGGTCAACAGCACCGCCACGATCTTCTCGATGGACATCTATAAGCAGATTATAAAAAAGGATGCCACTGAAACACAATTGGTGCAGACCGGTCGCGTGGCCAGCTTAGTCGCGCTAATCATCGCCGTCTGCATAGCCCCGACCCTTTCTTCACTCGAGCAAGCCTTCCAGTTCATCCAGGAATTTACCGGATTTATCAGCCCGGGCATTTTCGCCATTTTCATCTTTGGTTTATTCTGGAAAAAAGCCACTGCCAACTCGGCGCTCTGGGCGGCGGTACTGACCATCCCGCTGTCCCTCGGCATCAAGATTTTCATCCCGTCCATGCCCTTCCTCAATCGAATGGGGGCGGTGTTTCTGATTCTCAGCGCGATTGTCATCATCATTACATTGTTCGAGAAAAAAGGTGACAGCCCGCAAGCGATACGCATTGACCGGAAGTTATTTGGCACCGATACGGTTTTCAACGTTGGTGCGATCGGCATCTGTGCCATTCTCGCCCTCCTCTATTTGCGCTTCTGGTGAGTTATGCCAAAAGCCTGGGTTATAGTAGCTACATTCAGCGCTCTGCTGTTTTCGGACGCCTGCAATGACAGTCCGAGTCCCCGCACCGATAACAACGATAATCCGCAAGGCAGCGCCGCTATCAATGCTAAACTCCAGCCGGGGATCAACCTCGGGAATGCCCTCGAAGCCCCCAATGAAGGTGACTGGGGCGTCACAATCCAGGATAATTACTTCGCTATCATGAAGAGCGCGGGGTTCCGGTCGGTGCGGCTCCCCATCCGCTGGTCAGCGCACGCGGCGACGGTCAGTCCATATACCATCGATCCGCTTTTCCTGAATCGCGTCCGGCACGTCGTCAATACCGCCTTGCAACAGGAACTCAGCGTGGTCATTAATATCCACCATTACGATGAGCTTTTTACCCAACCGGCGGAGCACAGGACGCGCTTCCTGGCGCTCTGGAGCCAGCTCGCGGAGCAATTCCAGGATTTTCCCGCTGACTTACTGTTTGAAGTACTGAACGAGCCCCATGATCAGTTGACCGCCACGCTCTGGAACGAGTATCTGCAGGAAGCGCTGATAGTAATCCGCGAATCCAATCCCCGGAGAGCCCTGATTATTGGCGTGGCAGAATGGGGCGGCATCGGGGCTCTCAATCAGCTCAGCTTGCCTGACAGCGACACCAATCTGATTGTCACCGTGCATTATTACGAGCCTTTCACATTTACCCATCAGGGAGCGGAATGGGTCGCCGGCAGTGATCGCTGGTTAGGCACAACTTGGAGCGCCACAAGTGCCCAGAAAAAGGCTATTGACGACCATTTCCAGCAGATTAAAGGGTGGGCGGTTGCTCATAATCGCCCGATTTACATCGGGGAATTTGGCGCCTACCAGAAAGCGGATCTGAACTCTCGCCGACTCTGGACCGCCTACATTGTAAACAAATGCCGTGATTTGGGATTCAGCTACGCTTACTGGGAATTTTGCTCTGGATTCGGGGCGTACGATGCCGGCGCGGGAACCTGGCGGCAACCTTTATTGGAAGCCCTGCTCCAGAATCCCTGATTTATTTCAGATGTAGCATAGCTTTGGCGCGGTAATTCAGGCTATCTACCGCCAGCTGATAGTAATAGATGCCAGCTCCGACCCGGTGACTGGCGTTGTCGGTTCCGTCCCATACCAGTTCATTCAGACCGCGGGGCAAAGCACCGGAGAAGAGGTTGCGAACCAGCTTGCCCTGCAGGTCAAAGATATTCAGCCGCAGGTGGGCGGACTTCAGCAGGATGACCGGAATTATCGTCTGGTCATTGAATGGATTGGGATAATTGTGACCGATATACAGATCCGTACTGACCTGTTCGATGATGGCGCTGTCACCGGACGTAAAAGTTACCTTATGCAGGTTGAAGCTACCCTTATTAAAATGCACTTCTAAAGTGTGGGTGCCCTTTGGCAAAAACACGTTTTCGGCGCGCACGTTCTGCCAGTTTTGCCAGCCACCAGTACTAATCACCGGCAGATCATTGACGAGCACCTGACCGTCGAGCTGCAACTGCAGACGCCCGGTACTGACATTGCTGGCGATCAGGAAGTCAACGTGATACTGGCCGGTATAGACAATCTCGACGGTATAGCGCACCCATTCGTTATCCTCGATGTAACCGATGTTATAACCACCGGCGGTGCAGGATTCGAGATCTACTCCATCGTTGCGCAACTGATAACCGCGGTTCCAGTGGGGATCTTCACTACGGGTGTTTTTATAATCGACATCCGAGTAAGCGACACCATTGGTACCGAAATCATAGTCGCTGGCCATGATTGTCCCGGGGACGATATGCACTTTCACCGGTTTGGGCCGGGTGCCAAATTCCGGATCGGTCAGTGCGGCGATGACATCCGGACGATATTCGCAACGTTCGGCTGACAGATTAGCCGCGGCGGACATCAGGGCGTTATAGGCAAAATCTGCGGTCGGTTTGGACGCATTGCCGTTCCAGTAGTCAATCAACTGCTGAAAACCGGCGGGCATAATGGCCGAGAGTGGACTGGTGGTAGTATTGAATTTTTTATGCGCCCACCAATTCCAGCCGATACTTTGTTGTTCCATCAGTGCCACTACCTCGTAGTACCAGGGATTCGAATTCTCACCGGTTTCGCCCAACCAGAGCGGGGTCACCGTCTGCGTGCGCAGATTGCGGTAACTCTGGATGGAAGCCAGGTCGGTCGCATTCCAGTACTTATGGAAAGCCCAGACCATGTTGTTGTCGAAGCGTGGTGCCAGCTGATTGAAGTCGGTCGCATACCAATTGCCCTCGATGAACAGGATGTGATTGGCATCCACTTCACGCACGGCATCCCGCAGACGGACGAAAAAATCGCGCAGAGTAGCATTTGAATAGCCGGTCGGCAGGACTGGTTCATTCAGGAGATCATAGCCGACTATCCAGGGTTCATCGGCATAATATTCCGCAATTCGGCGCCAGATAGCGATGGTGCGTTCCTGGTTGGCCGGCTGTGTCCAGAGTTTGGCCTCTCCGTCGGCATCACTGATATTGCCGTGATTTTGTCCTCCCGGAGCGCAGTGCATATCCAGTATCAGGTACAGATTGTAGCGTTTGCACCATACCAGCAGAGTATCAATGATCCGGAAGCCATCCTCAATATAGACGCCGGGTGAGTCTATCGGTGAAAAAAACTGATAATGGAATGGCAGGCGAATGGAGTTGAAGCCCCATTCTGCGATCAGGCGAATATCCTGCTCGGCGACATAATTCTTTCGATAGGAATCGAAAAACTGGTTGGTACGGCTCTCACCAATGAGCTCACTGATCTGCCGCCGAATCGAACTCGGCGAGCCAAATCCCGGCATGTGCAACATATATCCTTCGGGGACCAACCAGCCACCCAATCCGTAGCCTTTGAGAATAAATTTCTGGCCCTGGGGATCAATAATATCCAGGCCCAGTGTGCGGAAAAATTGGCCTTCCGCTCCGACTCCCAGACCCAAAAGCATGATGCACAGTAAAACTCGTCGGGACATAATGTACCTCATCTGAGTAAAACACACTTGCGATAATTGCGCTGACCGGCATAAGCCAGCTCGATCAGATAAATTCCGGCACCGGCAATCCGGCCATCCTGGCATTTACCATTCCAGACGAAACGCCGCACACCGTACCCGGCGTTGTCGGTGTAAGTATTAACGAGCCGCCCTCTGAGATCGTAAATGCTGATCCGGACTTCCGCCGTCTGGGGTAGAAAATATTCCACGGTGGCGCTGACGTTAAATGGATTGGGAAAAATGCGCCGCAAACCAGGCTCAGGTATACCTTCAACGCTTTCCTCCGGCAACTGCGCACTGCCTCCCATTGCGGCAATGCCGAACCAGAGGGTGGGAGACAGGTATTGATTGAGGATGATGTTGAAGCGCCCTGAATCATCGGGGAAGACTGTCAGATAAGCGCCTTTTTCGGCGCCGCTGGTGTCCAGCGGGTACACCTGCAGAGAGTCGGCTGCGATCTGCAGACTCAGATAAACCGTTATGGGGAAAATGGCAGTGGGCGAGCTGCCCCAGTCGTCGTGAATCGTATTTAATCCATCCCACTGCATATTCCGGTTTTGAATTCGGGATGCTACCGTCACCAGTGATTTTCGCGCTTGCCTGAGCGGCAAATCGTCCAGGCTGACCCAGGTCAGCGTCGCCCGGTCTGTAGCGCCGATCATTGTCAAGGATCCAACCGCTTGATCCTCCATCTGCGCAAGATTGCCGGTCAAACCAATAAAGCGCGGAGTATTGACAATCAGCAGATCCTTCCGCCAGACGAGCTCATCGGTGTCCGTGACGTAAGGCCAGCTGCCGACCGGCGGTAATCCGTGCGGGTCGAAGTGCTGATCGGCCACGAAATTATTGATGCGCACCGCTTGTTGCAGGGCTAATTTTTGCGGTACCGGAAAATAGCCGTACCAGGCGTTGGGATCATTCTTGGGCGCCAACAGCACATCATCCGGATGAAAAGACACGCGCAGAACCTGCTCGGACGGCCGGAAATACCCCTCCCGGAAAGCCCGGGCGCAGGATGGCAGCAGGGATAACATTACGGCATTGCGATGCAGATCGAAATAGCCATCGATAAAATCCACATTCCAACTGCTGTACCCACCGAGATGGTCGAAAAACATCAGTCCATCGATATCATGAAAACCTCCATAGGCGGTAATGAAAAGCGGACCTTCGCTCTGATAACGATTGGGAAAGGGATGATTGTATTCACTGACGGTAAATGGCTTTCCGGTTTGCGGAACGCCTCCGAACAGACCGGCGATCGTGCCGCCGTTTTCATCATTTGTCATGGCGGTGTTATTGATTTGCCAATCGGTTGCGGACCAGGGTTCATGCGGAAACTGCGGATGATCCCAGTAGGCATGATTATCAATATAATCGAGCCGTGCCTGTACTGCCAAATCCGCCACGCCGATATTCCAGTTGGTCCCGGTGATCGGGACCCGTACGCCCAAATCTTCTTTCAGATAGCGCCGCATTTCATCAAAAAAATGGTTCTGCAGTTCCAGGTAAAAAGCGGACTGATCCCGGACGCGCTGATCGGAAAATTGCAGGCACTCCTGGTAAGCAAGACGGGCGACACGGCCGTCCTCCAATGACTCACCCGCCCTCAGGCCCTCAACATTCACCTGCGAAAAGTGAATGGCATCGAACCAGTAACTGCCTTTCTGCAGACCAATATTGAATGACAGGCGCCCGTCGTTGCTATAGTCACCGGGAGCCTTGAAACTGAACTGAAATGTTTGCCAGACCGGGCGCAAAGCAACGCGCAGGCCGGTAAAATAAGTCCACGGACTGCTGTCCTTGATGAAAGCCAGATCCGCGACTCGCTCACTGTCGGCACGAGCCGCAAAGGTAATGGTATAGAGCGAGTCTTTCTGCAAAGTCAATCCGGTATATTTTACCTGGAGATGCCAGCCGACGCCATCGGTTTGCAGTACTACCACCCGCAGGCTGTGGGCACCTTCGTAAACCGTTTGCCCATCTGTCACCATGACCGCTGAAGCCGGTGAATGTTGCTCCAGTTGCCAGTAGGTGCCCGCCGGGAATTGTTCAAATCCTCCATCCGTAATCAGGTCGGGATGACCAGATGAACCGGGTGTCGCCCGCCAGGCTTGTTCCAGGTCGCTCGTCGAGGAATATTTTTTACGCAGAAAGCTTATCCACAAGCTGTCAAGCTCGGCCTGATAATGACGAGTCAGGATGCCACCCTCTGTACGGGATTTCAGGCGCTCTTCCCGCCAATACCGATACAGCGAATTCTCATTGACGATTTCCACCAGCGCCATGACCGGATCGTCCACCAGCGCCAGGCCGGTGTACGGATTTACATGAGTCAGCAACTGTCGGGCATATTCTTTCTGCAGGCTCAGCAGATATGGGTCGAACAGATTGATGCCTTTACCGAAATCGAGCAGTGAATCAGCATCGATAACTCCATCCTCAGGACGAAACGTCCGCGAGCAGTGCAGATTGATGTTAGCATAGATACCGTTTCGTTTTAACTCGTGCACTAATCTCTCGAAACGATCGAGAGTGACCGGATTTAAATGGCGGGTATCGCTGTTTGGTTCGAAGAGACTACCCGTTCCCCAAGGGTTATCTAAATGGTGGAAGCGCACAAGATTAAACCCCAGCTTGCGCAGGTTGCCGGCCAACTTTGGCGCAACCTCCGGCATCGGAAAAGCTCCGGCACCAACGATATTCGTACCAAAAAAGCGGATCCGCTGACCGGCAAGGGCAAAATGACCGTCGCGGACCTCCACGAAAACAGCGGGTCGAATGGTTTGAGCGGGAAATGCGGGCAAATAGGTCTGCGTGGTGGAATCGTTCGCAGGCAGGGTAAAATTAAAGCCGCCGGAAAAGTTCTGCGCCAATAGCAATTTGACACCGAAAAAACAAATCCACCTCGCTTTTGCCCGGAAAAGGTTATTCATAGGTCAGACCAAAACCGTAAGGAAAGAGTGGATCGTACTGCGCATCGCCATAATTTAAGGGAATCTGGGCCATCGTCCGCGGCCAGGAATGCGACAGTTTGCCAACCGGGGAGTAGTCTCCGAACAGAACGTCTGCCACACCGTCGCCTTCGGTTCCGGGAAGCCAGGCCGCGATGAGGCCGTCGCACAGCAATAACAGTTCATCCAAAATCAGCGGACGACCGCTGATGAGCACAGCCACCGTCGGCACACCGGCTGCGCGCAAATTGATCACCGTCAGCAGGTCGGCCTGCGAGATCTGCAGATCGCTGCGGTCACCTACCCCTTCCGCATAGGGCGTTTCACCGATAACCGCCAGCGCGAGATCGGCACCTTTAGCTCCCAACCCATCCTCGGAAAAAGTCACCGTGATATTCTGCCCCGCCCGCTGGCGAATGGCAGAGAGAATCGTCGTCCCAAGCGTGATATCGCCACTGGCCCCCTGCCAGCTGATTGTCCAGCCTCCGCATTGATTGCCCAGATCGTCGGCATTGCGGCCGGCGACATGGATGCGCCGGACGGTCGGGTTGATCGGCAGTACCCTGTTTTCGTTTTTCAGCAAAACCAACGACTGCCGCACGCATTCCCGGGCAATGGCGCGATGAGCCGGGGAACCCACGGTCGCCAGCAGCGTTTTCGGGGCAAACGGCGCCTCAAAGAGCCCGAGTGCAAATTTAACTTTCAGGATGCGGGTCACTGCCCGGTCAATTCTTTTTTCGGAAATCCGCCCTTCCGCCACCAACGACAGCATCGTGCGCATAAAATCTTTGTAGCGCTCCGGCAACATTACCATGTCGATGCCGGCATTAATTCCGGTGGCCAACTGCGTAGCATAATCACCCGGCAATTGGTTGATGCCTGCCCAGTCGGAAACCAAAAAACCCTCGAACCCGAGCTCTTCCTTGAGTACGGTGGTCAACCAATAGGAACTGCTGTGCATTCTTACGCCATTCCAACTGCTGTAGCTGGCCATGATTGAGCCGACTCCGGCGTCAATTGCCGCCAGATATCCCGGCAAATGGATCCGGCGCATTGTCAGCTCATCCGCGGTATTGTTGCCCTGGTCATCGCCGCCGACGGTTCCGCCATCCCCTAAAAAATGCTTGGCGCAGGCCAGGATCGAACTGCTCCGGGACAAATCTCCACCCTGGAAGCCGCTGACCGCCGCCGTAGCCATTTCCGCCACCAGCTCCGGCGTCTCTCCAAATCCTTCATACGTGCGGCCCCAGCGCTCATCGCGAACGACCGCCAAACAGGGCGCAAAAGTCCAGCGGATGCCAGTGCCGGCGACTTCTTCCGCCGTGGCACGGGCAGCGGCCTCGACCAGGTCCGGATTGCGCGTGCAGCCCAGCCCAATGTTATGCGGAAAAATCACCGCTCCGTAGACATTATTATGCCCGTGAACAGCATCAATGCCATAAAGAATCGGTATCCCCCAGCGGGTTCCAATCGCCTGTAATTGAAAATTGTCCACCATTTCCGCCCAGGCCTCCGGGTTGTTCTCCGGTGGCGTCGACCCCCCGCCGCTCAAAATACTGCCGAAATGATAGTCCGCAATGTCGCTCAGCTTTTCGATGAAACCGCGATCAACCTGCATCATCTGCCCGATTTTTTCTTCCAGGCTCAGACGTGCAAGCAAATCGGCCGCCCGCTGTTCGGCTGAGTAATGGGTATCCCGGTAGATGTCCGCTGACGGCTGGGAAGGCAATTGATCGTCACAATTACTCCACAGGAGCCAGACCAGTCCCGTCAATCGGCAGAGAATCAAATACGGGTTTGGTCGCCCAAACCATCTATTCCGGTTTTTGAAAGACGCGTACGTAGTCAACATCCAGACGTTGGGGAAATGAGGTTGTATTATCTGGATTACCCGGCCAATTGCCGCCGACGGCCACATTCATGATCAGGTAAAAACGCTGATCGAAGGGCGCCGGGAAAGCCTGTCCGCTAGTGTACCACTGGGTCTGAGTCTGGTAAAGGTGACCATCGACCAGCCAGCGCATGGCATTGGCTTCCCAGATGAGCGTAAAAATGTGATAACTGGTGGCAAAGTTACCATTCGTAAGGGTATAACTGCTCCCGGTATGAACATTGTTGGGGTAACTGCCGCCATAGTGCAGGGTACCGTAAACCTTGTTGGGTTCGTGTCCTAACAGTTCCACGATATCAATTTCACCACTGGCCGCCCAGCCGCCATATACCTGATCGGTAGGCATCATCCAGAGAGCCGGCCAGAGCCCTTTGCCGTAGGGCAGGCGGGCGCGTAGCTCGAACCAACCGTATTTCCAATCGCCTTTGTTGATTGTCTTTAGCCGGGCTGAAGTGTACTCACGCGTGCCTTCGGCGCCGGTATAAGTTTCCTTCAGCGCCTGAATCGTCAGCACGCCATCCTTCACAAAACTATTCTGCGGGCGGTCGGTATAATACTGCAATTCATTGTTGCCACCGCCCTGAGCATTGACCTCGTATTCCCACTTATTACGGTCGAGCTCCGTGCCATTGAACTCATCATGCCAGACCAGTTGGTAACCCTCCGGTGTGGCAATCGTATCCACGGAGTCAGCAGTCTTGCGACTGGTGGGAGTATTCGAACAAGCCAGCCAGCCAATTCCCAACGCGGCGAACAGACAATTTCTAAGGTAATAAATCCGCATGGAGCTTCCCGGGTTATTGGGCCGCAACGACATTAAAGGTTGCCGAAAGTTCCGCCCGCGAATCACCCCCGACGTACACACGAAACTCACCGGGCTCGACCCGATATTGCAGATTGATATCATAACAGCCGAGCTGCGTCACTGGTACGCGCAGGGTCACGGTTTCCTGCTGGCCGGCGGACAGGGTAACCCGCTGGAATCCTTTTAACTCGCGCACCGGGCGGGTTACGCTGGCCACCAGATCCTGAACATACAGCTGGACAACCTCCGTGCCCGCCTGTTTACCGACGTTTTTCACACTGACCGAGACCCTCAGATCTTCAGATGTTTGCAGTCGTGTGTTGGCGATTTTCAAACCGGAATACTCGAACCGCGTGTAACTATTTCCATACCCGAACGGATACAGCGGGCTGTTGTCCACATCGAGATATTTGGAGTTGTATTTTGAACCAGGATTGGCGGGTCGCCCGGTGTTCTTGTGATTGTAATAAACCGGAATCTGACCCACCGACCGCGGAAAAGATACGGTAAGCTTGCCAGAAGGATTATAGTCGCCGCACAACACATCGGCGACGGCATTGCCATGCTGAACGCCTAAATGCCAGGTTTCGACAATTGCAGTAGCCAGCGGCTCCACTGCGCTCAAGACCAGCGGACGCCCGTTCATCAGCACGAGCACGATTGGCTTGCCGGTCTCGGCCACGCGGCGCAACAGGTTCAGTTGTTCTCCTGGCAATCCGAGTTCACTGCGGCAGGCGGCTTCGCCACTCATTTCAGCGCCTTCACCCAATACCATAATGACCACGTCAGACTGACGGACTTTTTCAATAGCCGATTGGAAATGCGCCTGCCCCGCTTTCTGAATATCACAACCCTTAGCTGACAGAAGCTTGACCTTACCGGCCAGGCGCTGACGCAGACCGCTCAGTACCGTGACCACGTCCTCCGGTCGCCCCTGGCACCGCCAGGTACCCAGCGGCGCATTGTTGTCATCGGCGAGTGGTCCGATTACCGCAATCGTTTTTAGATTCTCCAGATTAAGCGGCAGAATATTCTTCTCGTTTTTTAAAAGCACGATAGAGCGCCGGGCGAGCTCCCGCGCCGCGGCCAGATGGTCGGCCTGCATAAGAACGTTCTTGGACAATTCCGGATCAGTGTAGGGATTTTCAAAAAGTCCGAGCCGATACTTCATGCGGAGAATCCGCCGGACGGCGTCGTCGACATATTTCTCGGGGAGCGCCCCGCTTTTTACGAATTCTTCCAACTCCGGCGTAAAACACAGCCCCTCCATGTCCATATCCACCCCGGCAATCAGGCTTTGGCGTCCGGCCTCAATCCGATTGGCGGCCAGGCCATGATTGAGCAGTTCCCCGATCGAATTCCAGTCGCTGACAACAAATCCGGTAAAGGCCCATTCGCCTTTTAAAATCTGCCGCAGAGTCAGCGGATTGGCCGACGCCGGAATTCCGCCTATTTCATTGAAAGCGCTCATCAATGAACCCGCCCCGGCCCTGACCGCCGCTTCAAAAGGCGGCAGATATATTTCCCGCAGGGTTCGTTCGGAAATATCCACCGTATTGTAGTCACGTCCGCCCTCCGCACCCCCGTAAGCTACGTAGTGTTTGGCACAGGCTAAAAGTGCCTGCGGATCGGCCAGGCTGGAACCTTGAAATCCGCAAACCAGGGAGCGGGCGATGGCGGCGCCCAGGAAGGGATCTTCACCGGCACCTTCGGCAATCCTGCCCCAGCGCGGGTCTCGGGCGATGTCCACCATCGGTGCAAAAGTCCAATGAATGCCAACTGCGCGGGCCTCTTTAGCCGCAATGCGAGCGGCCTGACGAATCAGCGCCGTATCCCAGCTGGCCGACCAGGCCAGAGGAATCGGAAAAATCGTCCGGTAACCGTGAATGACATCGTTGCCGATAATCAAGGGAATTTTAAGGCGCGATTCTTCCACGGCTATTTTCTGCAGACGGTTGTTTTCCGCCGCTCCAATCACGTTCAGGAGCGAGCCAATCGCGCCGGCCCGAATCTGTTCCTCTTTGCGCGCATCCGTGCCGCTGAACTGGGTCATCTGACCGATTTTCTCGGCAAAGGTCATGCGGGACAGTAAGGCGTCAATTTTTTGTTCGATCCCCAAAGCCTCCCGCTCCTGGCTCCCCAGCCACCCGGCCAGCAGGGTAACCACTAACATACTGCGCTTGATGGTGTGCATGAAATTTTCCTCACTATAGTTAACGCATCAACAACATCTTGTTGACGGTGCGATATGTGCGCTGATTCTGAATCGCTTCCAGCCGACAGAAATACACACCGCTGGGGGCCGTGGTTTCCCATGCAGTCCGATGCACTCCGGCCGGCCGAAATTCATTTAACAGCGTCGCCACCCGGAACCCCTGGACGTCCCAGACCGTCAGATTGACCTGCGCCGGCTGAGCCAACTCGAATCTGACAGTCGTCCGGCTATTGAACGGATTGGGAAAATTCTGTTCCAACCGAAAGCGCCGCGGAAGACTGGTTGATTGGTCTTCGTCTACGTCGCTCAGGCGTTCCACAATTAGGCCGTTCAGGATCGCCTGGTCAATCATATTCCCGAAGTGAATATCGAGCAGACCATCGTTGATCGTAATTTCGCCGGCCGTCAGAGGACAGGCGGCATGGGCTCCCACCTGTTCGTAGATGTCGAAATTCCGTACAACATACTGGCCCTCGATATTGATATCGAATACCCGCTGACCGGAAGCGTCAAAGTAATTTTCCGCAAAGCAAAGCGTCACATGGTAACGACCATTTGGAACGCGGATTTTGTAGTTGACAATCTCTCGCTGTTCACTGCGGAAAATCAGCTGCTCCGCAGTGCCACTGATCAGCTGTCCGGGAAACGTACCCTGCCCGCCTCCGCACCGGCCATAAGCTAAATTTTCAGCCCAGTCCTGGTCAGGCAGCCAATCGTCGTAGGCCGCCCCCCCGACGTTGATTTTCAGGGGGTAATTCCAGCGCGGCGGCAATTGCAGCGAAATTGTTTGCCCGACTAAGGTATTGGGAGGAATGGCCAGGTCTTTGATGCTAAGGACCGCCAAATTATAGGACAGATTTTCATCGAGACCGACAACCTTAAGTTTAATCCTGCGCCGGTCTGCCTGCTGCACCGCCTGCTGAATAGTCACGCCGGTAATGCGGTAATTGGTGGTTTTTTCGGCGCTTTCCTGGGTTATGGGTTCAGAAAAGACTACCACTACGGTATCTTGCAGATAGCGGGCTGATACCACAAAGGGCGGCCGGTTGTCAGCTAAGCCCGTATGCTCAACATCGGTCAGACACAAGCTCATTTTCCCATTCTGAAAAACGCAGTTTTCCGGAATGAAATCACATTCATTACCGTCCCAGGTGTGGGTAGCTTTGGCCCAGCGGTTGGTATTCCAGTTATCGAAATCATCGCGCCATTGCAGAGTAAAATTGTTTGCGGTGCCGGTGTTTCCGGCTCCCGGCGTATAACTCGCATAGCTGACCCAATCGTAATCGGCGCGAAAAGGGAGGCGGCGGGCGTCCAGCACGCCAGCCCAGCTGGAATATGCCGGCGGCCAGATATTCATCATGATCTTCTGAGCTTTATTCAGGGTTGCCACATGAGCGCCGGTCTGGCGGTACACTTCGCCCCCGTCAACGAACCAGGCTACGTATTCCGGCGTCCATTCGATGGCATAGGTATGAAAGTCCGCCGTCGGATCAAAGGGTAACCACTGATGATGGACATGATTGACCTGGCCCGGCGTAATAGCGTTGAATTGGATGTCATCGGCATAACGACCCAGCATTTCAATATCGAGCTCATTCCAGTCCCCAATACCTCCACTGCCCAGCTCGTGATAGGTAAAAAAGGTCGAGGTCTGACCGGCCCCGCCGGCGGCTTTGTAATTGACTTCAAACCGCCCGTAAAGATAAGAACTGAACGTGCGCAGTTCCGCGCCTTTATAATCTTTCGCCGCGGTCACCACACCAAATATGGCCGGCATCAGGACAAATATCAATTTCTGCAACCAACAGCGCATCGGTTAATGCGCCTCCATTTTGCGCCCGTAGTCGAGCTTGCTATCGGTAGTCAGCACGGGAAAGGCCGGGGTGATCAGCGGATACGGAACGCCTTTCTGCATGGCGACCATATCCACAGCGGCGAGCCGGATTTTTTCGAATGCCTGAAAATTGATCTCTATAACCGCACTGTAGCGGGTCTGCAATCGGTCGATGTACGGATTGAGTTGCTCCCGGATAACATTTAGGTTCTTCCGACCGGACTCACCCTGAAAACCTGCTTGTTTAAGGTACGCATTGCGTTGGTAGAGCGCCATCAGATTGTCTTGCCACATGGCAGTGTACAGGCGCACAACAGGCACTTTATCATAACCGGCGCGATAGGCCGCCCGGGTGATGTACGTATCCCGCACCAGGTCAGCGACCGCCAACCTGAACTGCGCCGGAAACTCACGTCGGCTGAAATTGCGCTGACGGAAAACGAGGGGGTGACTATCCAGCGCCTGTTCAAAATCAGCCACCGTCCAGGTCTGACCATCGAGCGTGAAAAATGGCCGCCGACTCAGAGCGGCTAAGCGCTGGCCGCTGATTGAGTCCGGACTGATTTCGATCTCTTCGCCCCAGTACTGCTGATTGAAAAGTGCTTCCTGGTCAGTGCGGCTTTTGATGTACAGCGGTGCCAGCAGTTCGGCCAGCTCGTAGAAAGTCGCTTCGTCAAAAACCATCCGCTTGCCCCGCATCAGCCGGGCGACCTCCTGGCTGTACAGCCGCTCCGCCGCAAGGCTTGTCAGACGCTGATGGACATTTCCCCAGCGCTGGGTGGCTTCCTGCTCGGTAATGGCCAGGCGTGTCGTCCAGCCCTTGACCTGTAGTAATAAAAAGGTGCCATCCAGGTTCCGCACAGGTCCTAATTGCTCACCGAGTTCCAAGGGACGACTATAGAACAGGTTAAAAAATTCCTGACTCGGATCATCATTAAAATTCAGCTGGTGTTCCGGAATATGGCGGCCGCCGGCTAAATCCAGCGCTAAAGAATCGAAAGGCAGATGCCGTTCCTGCTGAGTTTTTAAAAAGGCCGCTACACTTGCCTCGTCCGGCAGACGGACGAAGTGCGTTTGGTAGGTGCGACCGGCCAATTGATACGTCTTCTGCAACTCGGCGGTATCGGGGCGCGCTTGCCGATAGGCGCGGGCATAGAAAAAGTACTGGCGCATGGCCTGTTCCTGGCGCCCTTTGATATACGCCTGAAATTCGGCGTTCTGCGCCAAATCATTATTGGAGCCGGCTTCCAGAGCCAGCAATTTTTCAGCAATCAGAGTATTTAAGACTATCTTGCGGTGAATATAATTATCCTGACGGCAGTATGCCGGACGGATGGCATACTCCGCACGCCGTATAAATTCATTGACCGTGATGACACGATCGCCGACCCGAGCCAGAATCTCCTCCTGCGGCAGACTGATTTCTTTACTGCAATCAGCAACGGTGACCAGCAGGACAAACAACAGGCTGATCGGCCAATAAAAACAGCGCCCCCCGCCAAAGCGGGGGGTAATACTGGCGTTACCGGAATGGGAATAAATCGTCATATATCCAAGCTACACCGGTTCCTTTTAAAAAAGAACTCCAATCGTATAGGAATGCGTATTGCCCAAAAGACCGACCGGTTTAAAGGCATAGTCCGCTTTCAGCGCCAGGTTATTCATCATGCGCAAGACGAGGCCACCGCCATAGGTCATTCCGAATTCGCTTTCATCCATGAAGAGCGATTTATAGCCCGCCCGCAGGGCAAATTTGCCAATACCCGTCAGACGGATTTCATATTCTGCTCCTAAGTTGATTGACTCGGCATTGTTATTGGGATGTAGGGCATCGACGGCCAGGGTCAGACGCTGGTTCTTCAACACGATCGGCTGGAATGCCACACCAATACGAAACATCAATGGCAATTCCCATTCCTGCGGATTGAACTCACCCTTGACGGCGCTGTAATTACCAGCCTCGTCGGGCAGAATGTCGATCGGGAATAGCAAATCCATCCCGGTATAGCGCAGTTTGGTGCCATAATTGGCAATGCTCATGCCGATGCGCAAGCCGTCATTTTGGTTCCCGGTGGCTGACAGAAAACCGGTGTTGACAATCACCCCCAGATCGACGGCCATGGCGCTGGCATTGGTGTGCCAGATTTGAGAATTGATATATTTCAACGAGGCGCCAAAGGCAAACCATTGGGCCAATTTCCGGGCATACGACAGGGTGAAATTGTAATCGTTGGCAGTGTACAATTCGCCGGTGCCATCCTGATTTTCAAGCGTGGTCACTTCCATTTCGCCGTAACCGACATGAGCGACGCCCGCCGCCAGCGTGCCCACGACCGGGATCAGGTAGGAAACCGCGGCAGAGGAAGAGCTGATGTCGACTACCCAGGGCTGATACATAAACATGGCCTCGTTCTGCTCCAGAAAAGCCAGCCCGGCGGGATTCCAGTAAATCGAGGAGAGTTTGCCGCCAATCCCCACAAAAGCTTCACCCATGGCGTTGCCGTCACTTCCCACCCCAATTTCGAGGAAATTACCGGCAGTCGTCCCGACGCGGTAGGGTTTCTGCGCATAAGTCTCCGCCCCAAACCAGCCGAGCACTAAGATGATGACCAGCAGACATGTTGTATGCCGCAGGAGGGACAGATCCATTTTTTTTCTTAAACTCCACATAGTCAACTCCCTCACTTGATCACCGCAAATTTGCCGACTTTTTCATCCTTGGTCATTTTCGACTGGACATGATAGATATACATACCCGCCGCAATTTCCAGGTTCTCGCGGGTCAGCATATCCCAATGGGCGGTGCCGTTATCGGCCGGATTATTGACTTCAATGACATCCACCAGTGCCCCGCTGACCGTAAAAATGCGGATCGTGCAAGCGGCCGGCAAATTGGTAAACAACAGCCGCCGCCGCTGATTAAGATACCAGTTGGCTACCGATGGTTCCATGGCATTGGTAGCCACATAGGGATTGGGCACAACCTTGATATTTTTCATGGTGTAGGCCAGCGCTTTTTTATCCAGCGAATCGAACGCCACCGGCATGAACCCGATCGAATCGGTACTAAAAAACGGGCGCTGGAAAGTAACCCGATAGACATCATCCGGGCGCGGCAGTTTGGTGCTGTCACCGAAAGCCCCGCTGAAGTCAATGGCAAAGACGGCGCCCGCCCACTTGCCGTTTTTATCCAGCGGTCCGGCATAAATCCGGTCGGACAGCATATCAAATTTGTTATTCTTATTCACATCGTGCACGATCAGGTCCAGTAACTCAACCGAATCGGTGAAGGATTTGTTAACTACGTAAAAATTGAAATTCTCCTTCTTCAGCAGATTGGTCTGCAGTGCGGCGTCATTGATATCGCGAATACGGGTAGCACTGCCTTTGCCGGTATAACTGACGCCATCGGTGAAGACGATCTCGTAATCCCACGGAAAATATTGGGATTCCCGGCGGGTGGGCGTAACCTGCAGCGGAGCTCTTCCGACTTTCCACCCCGATTTGAGATAGTCATAGGTGGCGGTTCTGACCGGCATTTTAATATTGAGCCGCAAGCCGTCAAAAACATCGGTGTTGATGACATTCAGGGTGTTGATATACCAGTTGTCTAAGGTATCGTCATATACCAGGTTGGTCCCCGGAAAACGGTTCGGCGATTCTTCATAGACCACCACCGAATCGGTGGCATCCCAGACCCGGATGCGGTCATTGGTGTAATAAATGCCGTGCGGGTAATTGGCGATCACCCCCAGAGTGTCCAGCCCGAACGTAACTTTGTAGACGTGCTCGGTTTTCAGGCTGGCTTTGGCCAGAATTTCAGGTACCACCGAGCCGGTGCCCAGGATGTTGGTATTATCCAGCAACCGGATTTCTTCCGGCACATAACCGGCGGCACGTTGATAGGGTGTCACGATCTGTACGTTTTTACTGACATTGCGTATTTCTTCAGCCTCATCCAGTTCGATGATGACATTGTTTTCGGAGGGGGCAATGCCCGGGCCGATATCCGGCGCCCCGTAGTCGTAGGCCACAATGGCATAGTAATAGGTGCGACCATTCTGGACGTTGGAGTCAATGAAATAATGGCGGATGCCGGAATCGGTTCCCAAATTATACCCCATACCGTTCACCAATCCGAAATTGGTAAAACCTATCCGCCCGTCCTTGACGTCGCACTGAAATATCGGTTTCTTGAACATGGGCGTGCCATAGCCGTCGGTGATCACTTCCGCATCCGACATTTTTTTATCGGTCGCCCGGAATAATTTATAACCTTCAAAGTCGTTGGCATTCCCGATGAACGGGTCGCGAGTCTTGGTGTCGGCAATATCATTCCAGGTCAGGATCACTTTGCCGTCGCCGGCAGTGGCCGTTAGCGTAGGCAGCTTGGGCGGCTGGGCGAAACGATAGTCCTTTTCATAAATGACCTGCACAATGCGTTTCTGCTCAAACAGAGCGGGGGCCGAGTGCTCGTCCGAACTCAAACCCTCCAACGGGTCATAGGAATGCAGTTCCGACATGGAAATCCGTTCACTGCGCCCCTGATAAAGCGGGAAGGGCCCGGAAGCGAAGGTCTCGACTAAATTGGAAATATTGCCGAGGTACTCGATCAGCGTATCGGCGCCAATGACTTCCCACATGGATTTGTCATTGCGAAACCATTTGTTATAGGGCGGTCGGTGGGGCTGAATTGGAAAGAGTTGAAACGAAGTCAAGCCCACCATGTCGGACTCGCTGACGTCGGTCGCCGCAAAATTTGGCTCGCAACCGATGCCTTCGACATAGTCCGGTTTGTGGTTGCATTCTCCTTCATCCGGTCCATTGTAATTCAATTCTGTCGGACCGACTCCGTCCAATCCCACGTCGTCGCCGGCGTCTTCACCCAGTTCATAGACACCCGAACCATCCAGATCCTCACCATCCATCCAGTCCTGGTCTTCGTCGGCGTCCCAGTGTTCGTGCAGGTCATCGGTCTTCAGATTATAAAAGGTTAAAAAGTTGTTCAGATTGGTGATGCCGTCCGTGGGTCCGATTTTACTCACCGCGATATTGTCGCGTTTTTCATCGGTCAGCCCGTCTTCATCATTATCTTCGCCGTCATAAGCCAGGCCCGGACTTTCCAGATAGGCAAATCCCATCGTGCCGGTCGGATACCCCCCCTGACCAATACCGTCAATATCCCAGGAATAGGCCAAGTCAATTTTACGGTCAAAAAATCCCAGTTCGTCATCATCGCCGGCTCCGGCGACATTATCGCCGATGGCATTATCCACCCAGTACCCGAAAGCCACCGCGGGCAGATCATAATGGGAGATATTGGCGATATTGTATTCCCAGAAAATGGCATCCCGCGCCTGGGGATTATTCCACTGAAAACCACGCTGTTGAACGCGGATGCCGATCCCACCCCAGGGGCGACCGTACTGTACCGTCACATTCGGGCGCTTGTCGCCAATTTTGTGGCCGGGACGCGGGTAATATTTGATAATATCCTCCGGGCCGAGATATTCCTGATCCTGGGCGTCATTGGCAACGAAATAAGTTTCGAGGTCAGCATAAATGATGCCCCGCCCGAAGCGTCCATCCCACTCGCCTGGCCATTTCAACTGATCCCCACTGGCGGGCCAGCCCGCCGGCGGCCAGGAGCCTGGTAAATTGCTCATCGCGGGATATTCGCTGTTTTCGTTAAAATACCCGAAAACCGGATACAAGCCCCACTCAATTTGCCCGGTAGGATCGCGATCCATTTCTTCACGATAATGCGTCTGCAGGAAGTACAGCGTATCGAGTTTATGTTGAGCGTTGAGCAGGATGCGCTGCACCGGGTCGGTAACCGGCACCGTATCATTGGTAATAAACACCTGGGCGCCGATCAGCAAACCAATCCCGTCCACCATCTTGGTGCCTTCGTAGGTGTTCGGCCACTTTGAGACCTCGACTTTGGGCCAGTCCGAGAGTTGGGTCGTGTTGCGGAAGTAGAGATAAACCCGGTTGCCGGTCATATAACCCTCGCGGATTGCCGCCGGATCGGCGGCGGGATCATCGGGCCCGTCGTAAATCTTCCCCTGTCCAAAAAGCCCCGCGTTTAAAAGCAGGTATATTAGAACTAAATAGGCTTCTTTTAGATGCTTCATGGTCAATTACACTCCTGATGCATTTTACCGAGCTCCGGATGCATTAGAATTCGATTCCCAGACCGACTTTTATCAGGCGGGGCGCCGAATAGGCGGAAGGATTTTTAATCCGGTCTGCATAGGTATTAAAGGTGCTTTTATGACTGGCGAGGTCGGTCGCTCTGATAATTGCCGAATAGGCGCGCCCCGTCTGGTTATTGACGAATACCTCGTTCAGCCGGTCAAACAGATTGTAAACCGACAGCGTCAGCTTGGCATTGAGTCGCCCGGTCAACTTGAAATTGTAGTAAGCATTCAGATCGAAATTATACTGCGCGGGTTGCCAGGAGTTATTGGGCAGAAGGTTGATGCGGAAAAGAATGCTGTTGGATACCGGTGACCAGGTAAAGGGCGTACCGGAATCATAGTAGCCGGTCATGGTGGCGCCATATTTTGGGGTATTATATCCCACCGTAGCATTCAGGGTATGACGCTGATCCCACGACATGGGAATGAGCTGCATTACCGGATCGATACTATTGCCCGCGCGATTGTAGGTTTGAGTGGGGTTATCGGCATTGCCGCGGGTATATTGCAGGGTATAGTTCAAATTGGCGGTGAAGTGATTGAT
>CAZPQN010000031.1:0-26520 GCA_964588795.1 uncultured bacterium
TTAGTTCGTCGAAAGACGGAAAAGCAGGATGCGATTGTTGTCCGTATCGGCGATATAGACCGTTTGGTCTTCGGGATAAGGTGAAACGGCGATACCCTTTGGGTTAGTAAACTGTTTATCGCCGTTGCCCAAGCCGGTAACCGACTGCAAAAGCGTTCCGGATGGCGTAAAGCGATAAAATCCGGGCAATGGTTTGGTGGTGTCGGGATCGGCGAGCGTCCGCCCCGCATCGACGACAAAGCAGTAACCCTGCCGGTCCAAGGCAATGTCTTCCGGATTCCAGTAGCGATCGGTGCTGTAGACATCGGTGCCGATCAATCCGGTATTGGGTATGATCAGGTCCTGCCCTTCGAACTTTCGGGTGGTCACTTCCTGGATTTTGAAGCTGTTGGCGAGCAGGCTGGTGCGTCCGGTCTGGGTGAACCAGAAAGCCGGAGAATCCTCGAGGGTCCGGTTGATATCGAGATAACGTTCGCGGATGGAGACGATTGCCGTCGGAACAATCGCCGAGAACAGACCGGTGCCGTTGACATATAAAGGTAGCGGGCCTTTTAGCTGGTGTTTGCGATTGAAATCGTAGATAAAGCTGAATTCCAGATAATTGGAGTTGCTGTCGGCGGTATCAACGACCGTTACGTAATATTCAAAGCCGTTATGCACGCTGATGCCGGTGAATTGCCGGGATGGTTCGCTGGTTTGTGCGAATACTTCCTCTACCGGAGCCGAACCAATGACATGTCCCACCGAAAATAAATCAAGGCGGTAAATTTTATTGGTCTTATTGACGATCAGCAGGGCCAGACTGTCGTTCTGAGTCACGGCTTCGGGATGCAAAATGAATTGCGAGTAACCCTGCACCGCGCCCCCGCCATCTAACATGACGATGCGGTTATTGTCGGTATCGCAGACGTAGAGAAAATTATCCACGCCGAAGTAGATGTCCGCCGGTCGTCTGAAACTGTATCCGTTTTGATCGTTCAGGATGGGATAGACCAAATTGTAGACCGCTTTGCCGATATTGGCGTAGCGGTCATCAACATCAGGGATGGACGGCAACGGAAATTTATCATGGGAGCAGGACATCCAGCCCGTTGAAAGCGTAAAGAGAATTAATAGTGAAAATATCTTTTGCTTGCTCATAGATTCACATGCATCGAATATTGACTGACAAAGCCCAACCGTCCAAAATTGGCGAAAGAGTAATCCAGGCGTAGGCGGTTTTTACCCATCGGTAAATTCAACCCAAATCCGATCGAAAGATCGCGGTCTTCGCGACTGGTGATATAACCACAGCGCACCGCCGCCAGCTGTCCCAGCCAGTACTCAATCCCGAAATTCAGGTTTTCGGAATTGTCATTGGGGTGGTTGAGTTGGACTGAGCCCGTGATTTTTTGCCGGGCAGTTTCCAGGAGTTCGGCGGCCAGACCTATCCGAAAAATGATGGGCGGGGTGAATTTCTGAAAATCATTAACGCGGACGAGCTTGTTCTGCAAGTCTTTATAGCTGAAACTGCCATGCGGGCCTATTTCCGGCGCGAAATTCGTCACGGCGACGGCGAAGCGGGTGGATTTCCAGCCGGTCTTATAATAGGTGCCGAGATCGAATAGCACCGCGTTCATTTTCAGTTCGGCGAGCGTTTCCGACAGGTATTTGACCGTCACGCCGAAACTGAACTTGTCGGTCATATTGCGGGCATAGGTCAAACCGCCCAACAGGTCGCCGTAGATGAAAGTGCGTCCTGTGCCCATCGGTTGAAGTTCAGTGGTTTCGCGCATTTCATCCGTGCTCAGCGTGCTGAAAAAGACGCCGATTGAATTTATGCTGTTCAGATGCACCACAGCACCGGTATAAGTAATTTTAATATCGGCAAACCACTGGTTGTAATTGAAGAACAGGTCGTGTTGATTGAACTGGCTGATACCCGCCGGATTCCAATATAAAGCAGAGGCGTCGTTGGCCAGCGCGACATACGATTCGCCGAGAGCGATGGCTCGCGCTCCGACGCCGATTTTCAGAAATTGCGCGGCGCTGGTACCCACTCTTTGCCCGCCTAAGTTCGGGAAAAGCTGCGCCGAGGCGCTGACCACGCTTGTTAATCCAATCAATATCAGTCGTCGCATCTTGATCATATCAGAATTCCACCGAAAGTCCAAAGCGGATGTTACGGGGTTCTTTGTAACGCGCCGGATTCAACGGATAGGGATCGGAAACCGGATAAGTGAGGTCCGGATAGAGCGGGTCATTCCAGTAGACGGGCGTCGGATCGCCATACCGGTAGGCTTTGCCGGTGATGGGATTAATGATATTGGCATTTTTATGGTTAAAAAGATTCTTGACTTCGATTGAAAATACATACCGGAGCCGGGCAATCTGGAAGTATTTCTTAAGAGCTAGATCGGCCCACCGCCAGGACTCGGCAATTTCGCTGTACTTCAGGCTTTGATCTTCAACTTCCGTATAAACGGGACGATTGTCACCCGGCCGGTTATAAACGAACTGGGTTGGCGTGTAGCGCTTGCCCGCCTGGGCGAACCAGCGCAGGTTGATGTTCCAATCGCTGAACGGATGCAGATTAAAAAGCGACCACCCCTTCCCTTTCGGAATGCGATAATTGGCATTGCAGGAAAATTGCCAGGGGCGATCCCACACGGCATGCACTTCCTTGATTGGCTCTTCGTTGATACTGCCCTGGGCAATCAGCATGCCGATATCCGGCGATGAGGATTTGGTGGTGGCAACCGAGTAACTGCCGTTGATACTGCCGCTGAAGTTTTTGGAAACGCGGGTTTTGTACTCCACTTCTATGCCCCGCGAGCGGGCGTAGTCCAGATTGATATAGAATACCGCCGAACCGATGCGCGGAATGCCGGTGATCGTGGCAGTCTGCACGTAATCGAATATGTCCTTATAGTAACTGGTGATGCTGATGACGTCATTCTCGGTAAACTTGTGCCGAATGCCCAGTTCATAAATCACCGAGGTTTCGGGATTGAGATTGGGATTGCCGAATTTCTGGTAGGCGGATTTGGAGCTGATGCCGCCCAGCTTAGCATATACGAATTGCGGTTTGGGACGTTTGGAGAAATGCCCGTAGTTCAGGAACAACATTTGGTTGTCGGAAATCGGGAAGGAAACACCTAAGCGCGGCATCAGTCGCATCTTGAAGCGTCGCCCGAAAAGGCTGTAGGTATCCGCTTTATACTGCCGTCGCATTTCGTCGGTCAGCAGGTTATTCGGATTGCTGATGGCGTCATCCACGTATTTGCCCGGAAACCAGTAATCGAGACGCATACCGGCATTCAGGTAAAAACCTTCGAAGCGGATGTCATCCTGGAGATAAAAGGCACCATCCGCCGGATAAACGCGGTAAATGTCCTGACTCGAACCGAATCCGCCTTCAGTCCAGGGATCAACAATGTCAATCAACTGCATCTCCTGAAATGAATTTTCGAAACCGGCTTTGACCGTGTGAATACTACCGATATGACTGGTGATATCGCCTTTGAAGGTATACCATTCGACGTAGTGATCATGCCAGACATCGGAATTGCCATAATCATAAAAGCCGTCGCCGGGAATCACCCGGATCTTGGTGGAATCGTTGGAGGGCGAAAAGTATTCAATCGGGATCCGCGGTACATCCACCGCCATGCTGAACTCATTCCACCCGCGTCCCATCCAGTCCGCCCGCAGATGCGCCCAGTAACTGCTCATACGCAGTTCGTAAAAGGTTTTCTGGCTGATGGTATGCGACCAGAGCAGAGAAACCTGTTCGTTGTCGTGCGTGTAGACGTTGAACAGGTCCAGATTCTTGGAGAATTTGTAAGGAAATCCCGGACCGGGCTCCACGTACTCCAGATTCGTTTGCAGGGACTGCGTATTTTGATTGATCGTAATGGATCTGTTGTATGAAAAAATCAACTTATGAGTTTCATCCAGCTTCCAAGTCCATTTACCCAATGCCACCCAGTTGTTATTCTGACGCGGGGCCAGCGAGGTGGATTTTAATAAACCGTTAAAAGTCGGCGCGATCGAAGAGCTCAATTGGTCGGCCGTCTTGCCGGTATAGTCATCGGCGACGGAGGCATGGAAATTGACGAAAAAGTAGATTTTCCCCGGCATTTTGATTTTCATTGCCGGTAATAATCCACCAGTCAGCGGTTCCGGTCCGCTCAGGTTCATTTCGTAAATATCGGTGTTGAAACTCCACGGCCGTGACCGGAATACGCCGAGGTTATCGGATTTAACCGAGAAAAAACCCTCAAATTTATCGGAACCCGACTTGGTCTTGACATTGACCACCCCGGAAGTCGCTTGCCCGTATTCCGCCCGGAATCCGCCGGTGATGACTTCCACTTCTTCGATGGCATTGGCCGGGATATTCAGACCAAAACCAGTTCCCGACAAGGGATCCTGAACTGAAATATCGTCGAGCATGTACTGGACTTCATAGGTGCGGCTCCCGCGAATATGGATTTCGTTGTCCTGATGCGAGACGCCAACCTGTTCGCTGATGATGTCCTGCACGTTCTGGATGGGTTTATTCCCGATGTCCTCCTTGTTGATCGTGCGCACTGTCCCGGTCTCGTTGATCTGGAGCAGAGGTTTCTCGCCGATGACGACGACCTCCTGCCCCAGCGCCAACGCGGTCTGTTCCATTTCGAATTGCAGAAACTGGGTTTTGCCGGCTTCGATCTTCACCCCGGTCTGTTGAATCACCTTGTAACCGATGTAGGACAGCTCAATCGTGTACTCGGCAGGATTGATGTTGCGAATGACAAATCGTCCCTCGATATCGCTGGAGGTGCCGAGATAGGTTCCTAAAACGAGAATATTGACGCCAATCAGCGGTTGCCCGTTCTTTTTGTCGGTGATCTGTCCTTCCAGCTGGCCGGTGCGACCAGTTTGTCCGAAAAGACCACCGGCAACCAATAGTAAGACGATGAACGTGACTCTTTTATTACTGAAACACATAATTCAGAATGGCGTCGAAAAATTGATTGAGATTGTTGTTGCCGTTCAATTGATGCAGGGGCGCTCCGGCAAAGACAAAGTCATAGACGCCGGTATTGTCATTCCGTCCCAAAACCACGAACAGCGGGCGCGGCGTTTGGTTTACATCGTTATAGCGGTAGAGGTTCACCGAACCGCTTTTGGCCTTGATTGCGAAGGTCCCGAAAATGGCGTTGGCGACTTTCAGCTGGGGTAAATCCGGAGCATTTGGGAAAACCGCCTTAAAGCTGCTGGTATCGCCGTTGAACACGGCCGGAGGAAAGATGCGATCGTAGTACTTTTTCAAGGAATCCACGGGCGTGAAAGCCAGCGGATCACCCTGTGCGCCAAAACCGGTGTTGAACTGGCAAATGTACATGATCTTGGCGCCTTGCTGACGTACCTCAGGGATGGCGACCTGCGCCGCAATGAAATGGTCGTCATCTTCTTTGACGAGGTCGGTGTACCAGATGATCCGGTCGAAGAGTTTCAGAGTCTCCTTGAACTGAATTACCGAGGCGGGAAAAAGCTTTTCGATGTTCCAGTAATTGTAATTCCCGACAAGCGTAGTCAGCATGTTTTTGTAATACTTGTCCGGTAATCCGAACGTCGCTGTCTCGGAGTTGTGATCGTCAACCAAAAGATATCTTCCGACAGGTTCCCTGACATACCAGAATTTCGTCGGATCCTGTGGCATGCGAATAATTTCACTGCGCGAACCGGCAATGTCCACCGCCCTGATATAAAAAGCATGTTGTCCCTGGCTCAGGCCATCGTCGGCTTTCAGCGTCAGAATCCGGTTATATCCGGCAATGGAGTGCCAGCCGCTGGCGGTATCATCGAGGACATATTCGAAAGCCACAATCGTGGAATCGCCGTCGAGATCGCTCGCATTCCAAGTGAATGACGCCACCGTGTAAGTCGTGTCCGGAATGCGGCTGTCGAGTGTCCACTTGATGACCGGTGCGGTATTGCGAATGGGAAAGGTTTGCACGGCGGGAGTCGGATCAACCAGCGAATCATCGTCCATGGCTTTAACTTGAAAGATATAGGTCGTATCAACACCGGTGATCTTCAAGGCGAATTCCATCGAACGCGCCTGGGTGAATTTCCAGTCCGTTGGTTCGGGATTCTGCTCCCAGGTGTAGTAAAACCCAATGATAAAACCGTCCGCGTCGCGTCCATCCCAAAAGATTTTACGCACGCTCTGGGTCGCATTTAATTGCCGGTCGGAGTCGATGAAAATCGTGGTTTCCGGCGGTTTGTTTTCGGCGTATTTGGTAATCGGCTGACGATCACAGACGCTAAAGAGTCCGCTACCCAACAGCAAACCGGCAAATAAGAGTCTGCTGGTTCGGTTGAGCGTCCTTTTACCTAATACATTCATCCATATTCCTTTAAATACCCGCCGCGTCGCTCCTATTTCAGAAACAGCATTTTGCGAGTCAAGGTCACTTCACGCGCCTTCAACTGACAGAAATAAACTCCGGCCCCAACTATCCTGCCGGAGTTATCCAGGCCATCCCAGCGCACGGTGTAAATCCCAGGCGCACTCGGAGCCGAATGCAGAATTCTGACCCGCGTACCCAATAAATTGTAAATTTCGATCGTCACCGGACTGGCTTCCGGAATCGTGAAACGGATGACCGTCTCGCGATTGAATGGGTTGGGATAATTCTGATCGAGTTGGAACTGTTTGACGGTGGCAACCGGTTGATGTTCAATTTTGGTTGTATGTCCGATGACATCGTTGCTATCGCGCGGCAGGATTTTATAATTGCTAAACGAGAAATAATGCAACCCGATGAGTTTTTCAATTTTATCATTCAATTTGAAAATAGTATCAAGTTGCGCATTAAAGGCGGTAAAGGCATCATCCACGCGCACTTCGCCGGTGCCGTCGTTGATGGAGAATTCACCGTAATTCCCAGCGCCATCCGGGAAAGGATTGGTCACGGTGACGTTTTCCACACAAATCAGGACACTTTCATAGGCTTCGGCGTTGGCACCGCCGGTTTTAATCTCACCGGTAGTTACCTTGATCGGTTCAAAAGTGCCATAACCCGGTGTCACGACAGTCAGCGATTTGACCGAAGCGATGCGCGTGACGTTGTAATTCTCCTGAACGGTGCCGGTGACTCTTACCCAATCGCCTTTATTGGGTTTCTGGCTGGTATTGTCATACACCCAGATACCGCTCCACATCGTATCATCGTCCTGGATATAATAATTATTGACCCAGTCAGTCGAGTCGGTCATGACCACGCCTTCGACTGTAACCTCGACGCCAGTATAACCCGAAGCGTCATTCAGGTAGCCATGCGTATACTGCAGGTCTTTGATTTTCAAATCGCCATCCCGTACCATATAGAAGTAAACCTGCTGAGTGGTGTCACCCGGCATCTGCGCGATGCCTGCATCCGCATCCGTCGCTGTAACGAAATAACGTACATAAGCCCCGTTAGCCTGAGCTGGAATCGTACCCGCCCAACCGACGCGCGGCACCTGCGTCACTGGTATGGTCTGGAAGGCGCCCCAATCCACGCTGTAATGCAGGGTAGCACCGGTAACACCCTTATTATCAGTTATATCACAGGAAACCATTACAGGATCGGCTGAAGTCGGTGCGCCCGGCACGCGCTTGACATTGGTGATGCTGGGCGGCGGATCGGAAAGAATGATTACATCGTTGGTATCACGGGGATTGATTGAAAAATACGCTAACCCGATATCGCGCGTATAGCCCTGAATGGTGATCAAAGTACCGTTGGAAGGCCACGGATTCAGTAAGTTGTTAAACTGCCCCTTAAAATACATGAAATAATCGTCAATATAGCCCGTCGCAGTGCCGTCGTTAATGACTGCCTGGTTATTGCTGTATGCATTATTAATCACGCGGCAATTCTCGACGCGCACGTATTGACTTTCAAATTGTTCACCAGCGGCGTGGGTGGCCAAATCGGCCAGAGTAACGACGCGCGGAGCTGGTAATGGATTGCCCGAAGAAACGATGGTAATTGGCGTTTCCGGATTGGTCAGTACATTCAGTTGCGTTAATCCTGTATAAGTTGTCAGGTAGCCGGTCACGTAAATCTCATCCCCTTCCTGAACATAACCTAACAAAGTATTGACCTTGACCGTATCATCCTGGATAATGAAAAAACCACTCCAGGGGTCGTTTGTCCCGGATGTCAGATAACCACCCCAGCGGGCGCCGATCCAGAGTTCGCGCGGGTTATGACACATATAGCCTTTGACGACGATTGTATCACCCAAATATTGCGTTTCCTGCGCGGAATCGGGGTTGGTCACAAACTGAATATCGTGAATTGAGAGTGTGTCGTACTCGGCGAACTGGGCGCTGGCCATTACGGCACTAACCAATATTAAAATAATCAGTAACAACGTCTTTTTCATATCACCTCCATTATTATTTTATGATTAGAAGTTTCCCCTGCTGGATTTTATCGGTTTTTTTATCCTGAACAGTATAAATGTACAAACCAGTGGCGATCGCCTGATCGTTTCGCGAAACTAAATCCCAGGCGTGTTCACCACCCGGAAAAATCGTATGCCCTAAAGAGTAGTTTTGATACCACTTGATATCATTGCCATTATAGGTCGAGCCTTTATGCGTGAATTTATCTACTAAATCGCCGGCTAAGGTATAAATGCGCACTTCACAATCTTCCGGCAGATTATAGAAGTACAGTTTCCGTTCCCGCTCGAATTTTCCATCCCAGAGAGCCTGCGCACGATAGGGATTGGGATAGACGCCGACTGCCTCTTTGGCACCGGGGGCAGGCGCTGGTGTCCCCGGACTAACTATCGTCAAATTCTGGAGCCGACTGCTTTCCAGACTCTGCAAATTAAGTTTGGCGTCACCGCTGTCAAAAGCTGTCACACTAAACGCGTACTGCCAGCCATTGTGCAGTGGTTCGATTTCATATTTATACTTGAACGTCACGGTCTGAAAAACACCCGGTGAAACTTCGACGTCCGTGGTGATTGGTGCCGTCAGCAGGATTTTATCAAAACCGGTATCGTAGAAGAGGCCATCTACTGCGTCATATTCACTGATCAAAGTCATATTACTAATAATGCCTGAACCGGTCGAATCATCACCGAGCGAAGAGCGGTATATCCGATAACCTTCAAAATCGGGATGCTTTGAAATCAGATCAATCGAACGTTCCGCGGTATCGTCCCATAACAGGGTCACTTTTTGATTTTCAGGAATGACTTTCACAATGGGTGGTGTGGGCGGTGTGGGCAACAGATAGCGATCGAGTTTGCCATTACCGGTAATGTCCTCGCCGGGATCGAGTTCCCCGTCATTGTCGGAATCCTCTCCATGATAGGCGCGATAAGCCCAGAGCGTATTTTCAACCAGGTTTTTCCGCGCGGCTTCGTTATCAATTGTACTCGGATTGAAGCCCGCCTTCTTGGCACAGACCACTGCAAACACGACATTCAGCGTGGAATCGGGCGGTATGCGGTCGAATGGACCCGTCGAAATCAGACACATGCGGTTCCCGGGTTTCTGGAAGATCGCCGATTGATAATAATTCTCGGGTATTGATTTGCGCATCCGTTCATAACGACTGGCTTCATCGGACGGAGCACGATCTTCCTCGGCATCGCCGCCGCTGAACAACCACCAATTATGAAAAGCTTCACCTCGAAAGGTCGTATCGCCCGGCACCGGTTCAGCTCCTAAAAATGCGATGCCCACATAGCTGTCGGTGAATCCGGGATCACCATCATAATCATAACAGTACACCATCTGGATGGCGTCATCATCAACATAGCCGGAAGCCGCATGCAGGTAGAATGGCGAACCGACCCGCGGCGGAGTAATATTGGTATTTCTGACGACTAAGTCAGCCCACAGACCAATATAAACGTCGCGAAGAGTATCCTGCCAGACATTCTTGATGGTATAATTGAAAATTACAAAAGCGTCCGCGAAAGGATAATTCCAGGCATAGGTTTCGAGATGGACACCCAAACCGATCGGCGTATGACCAACGATCTCCGTACCCGTTTGAGGTACGTAACGGTTTGTGTCGGTGAAATTGGCCACGAAATCCTGATGACTAATCGCCTGACCGGAGTAGTATTTATTATCCGGAATCGAGGAGCGCTCGATGACGCGGTCGGTCTCACTACTTGTATTGGTGAACTCGAAATTGGCGGAACCACCTCCGGAAAGGCGTGGTGTGTTGAAGGCACCCGTCGTAACGTGTATGCCAGTTGCGGTATTAGCTCCGACCCACAATCCACCAACGAACAGGTGCTCGATGCCGGAGCCTTTGGGGTAGACGCACGAAGGCTGATCGGTCGGAAACTGGGTTCGGAATCCATCTCCAAAAGTACCAAAATTGGTAATGGTAATGCCAATGTTTCCAGTCGTCGTATATTTGGAATCGTCATCCACGTCGGGTTTTAATAAACCTAATCGCTCGGGCAAATTCTGGGATTGGGCAAATGTAATCAATCCCAGAAGTGTGATGCTGATGATTTTGAACGTCTTGATGGTGATAATCTGCTTCATATTCAACAAGCGGGGTAAAATGTAACAAAACGCCAATCTAAAGCCAAAGAAAAAAATGCAAATTGTCAATTAGTGGGATATTTTTATCTCATAAGTGCAACATCAAGACACTCGCAGTGATCTGAATCCTATCCATTTATAAAATAAATACACTATATTTGTTCTGAATTTTGAAATCAAAGAAAGTGATTTAAGATGAAAAAAATAATGCTACTCCTGACTCTTGCCCCATTCTTCAATTTGACCCACTTATCCGCTGCGCCGGGTAAAGTCTATCTCGTTTTGGGTTCCGATACCGCCATCTGGGACGGTATGAGTGTTTCCAATTATCATAGCACTTACAATCAAAGTCTCTACACCGACCCGTCCCGCAATGCGACCCGGGTCATGGATCCCTCGTGGCGCGAACGTTTCAAGGACTCTTATGGTACAACCCTTAAGCTGACCTGGTGGATGATGGCAGGTAATATCTTCCGCTACGCCACCAATACCAATTTTCCCATCCCGAACATCATGACGCTGTACCTGATGCAAAAATACTATGGCGCCTATATCAGTGAGGTCGGTGATGAACTCACTCTCCACTACCACACTTTCGTCTGGACCGATTATGATCAGGACGGTGTATGGTACTGGAACCAGGCCAAGGATTTCAACGAGTCGCGTGCTGATTTTGACTTCACGCTGTGTCAATTCCTTTTAGAAGAGAACGTTTTCCCGGTTTCTTTCCGTAGCGGCTGGCATGCCATGGACGATCACTGGCAACATTATCTGAATGAACTCCTCCCCTACAGCCTGCACAACGACTGGCCGAGTAAACGCACCTACGATCCCGAACCGATTGATAATATTTACGACTGGTCGCAATCGCCTTCCACCTTTATCCCGTGGCATCCGTCGCTCGCCGATTATCGTCTTCCCGGCGACGGTCCGGGCTGGAATGTCCGTTCGACGCACTTCAATACCGCTCGCGGACGCAACCTGTTAGATTCGCTTTTCAATCGGGCAAATCAAGGTCAGGATCAATTAGCCTGTTTCTGGGGACACCTGCCGGAAGAAGATTTCATTTCGAATATCGCCGCGCTCGATTCCCTGGCGCAGAAGGCGGCCCTGAAATATCCCAATGTCAAATTCCGCTATTGCACCGCCGTCGAAGCCTATCAGTTCTGGCAAAATAAGGTTGACACTCTCGCCCCTGATGTAACTTTCGAGGAGATTGTAACCGGTGAAGACGTCGCTTTCCGCATTACTACCGCTGAGCCGATTTTTCAGCGAGTCCCTTTTGTAGCAGTCAAGGACATTTACGAAAACTATTCCGTCTTACCCTGTAACGCCGTTGGGGAAAATACCTGGCAGACCACCAGCCTCAAAAAGGCGCATTTGGCCAAAGTCGGGGTCGCCGTATGTGATACCCTCGGCAACCAGACCAAGCAGTTCATCATCTATAAACCGGATGATATTTATATTGACAACGAAACCGGCGACTATCAGGAAATCAGCGGTAACTGGAGCACAATTACTGCAACGAACCACTGGGGACGGAATGCACGAGTCGCGCAACTCGCCACAGGTGATACCGTCCGCGTCAGCTGGCATCCCTCGATACCTCAGACAGCACTTTACAATATTTATATTCAGATGCCCGAAACCGATAATCCCGCCCAGTATCTGACCTATAAGGTTTTCAGCGATGGAACTTGTCTTGACACGATTACCGTTGACCTGGCGCTGACTCCAAAAAAATGGCATTTCCTGACAACGGTGAATTTACCTGCGTATGCTGATAATTATCTCTTATTAGAATCAAATGCCATTAACCAGGTGGGGAAAAAGGTTGCCGTGGATGTTGTGAAATTCTCCGCGCTGGTGCGCGATTATGACCTCATCTGTACGAATCCGGCAATTGACTTCGGCATGGTTCCGCAGGTTGATACTGCCTATTACGAATTGACGCTGACTAATGGCGGTTATAAGAATCTGGAAATCACCAACATAACCGCTGGTACACCGCAGATTATTGTACCGACGGAATTTCCGATCATCATTCCGCCGATGAGCTCGATAATCGTCCCCATAGGACTGGCGACGGAAAACCTGGGACCTTTCAACGACACCTTGAAAATCCAGTCCAATGATGCCGGTGAACCGACACTCGCCATCCCGGTTAACGCTACCATCAGCACTTATTTCGTCATCGTGGATAATGAAGATTTTGATAACTATTATGAGTTCGGTACCTGGCGTACAAGCGTCGCTCAGGCCTACGGACCTTCCAGCCGCTACGCGCCTCTCAATCAGAATCCACGCGCCTATGCCCGCTACACGACCCAAGTCAAACTCGACGGAATCTACGACCTTCATGAAATCGTCCCCACTACAGTCAATGCTTCGGATACTGTTTTGTATGTTGTTCTGAAAAACAATATCGTCATCAATTCCGTCATCGTCAATCAAAACACGGGCAGTGGCAACTGGGTAAAAATCATCAGCGGATTACCATTCCGGAAGGGCGAATCCATCACGGTCCGCGTCGTGGACACCGGCCGCAGTTCCAATTCCGGCTGGGTGCTCCGGGCCGATGCCATCAAACTCACCTGGCAGAAGGAAATCAGCTCCGGGACCGACCAAAACCTGACCGGTTTGCCTACTCAGTTCGAACTCTCCCGGAATTTCCCGAATCCCTTCAATGCCGCGACAACTATTAATTACGCCGTGCCGACTCCCGAGTTAGTCAGAATCACCGTCTATAATGCATTAGGACAAGTAGTCGCCGAACCGGTGAACTATCGGCACACACCCGGATATTACTCGGCCACTATTCGCCTGGACAAACTGAGTTCCGGTTTCTATTTCTGTCGTCTGACAGCAGGCGAAACCGTACTCGTGCGGAAAATATTGCTGCTTAAATAATCGCATTTAAGGCAGTCTCAAAGCGAGTAAAGAAATCTCAAATCTCAAACAGTCCTCAATTACCTGAATTCTAACACGCTGACCTTAGGACTCCGTGTTTAATAATTGAGTATTTGAATTTCTGATTTGTTTAAAATTTGGAATTTAAGATTTGGAATTTTCCTTCGATTACGTCTGGCTTCTACTTCACTTTAGGTAATATTTCCTTGAGCACATCCTTGTGTACCGTGTAGCTGAGCATTTTCAGTTTGACAAAGTCGCCGCGCCAGAAATAGTAACCCTTAAACGCACCCCATCGGGAACTGCGGCCCGAATCCTTGATCAGGAACCAGTCCCAGTTGCCTACTTTCGTGTACCCGACTAAATGCAGTCCGTGGTCATCCGCAGTCGTGCCGTCAAAGATGCGCAAATCGCGCGCCGACTGATTGATTTTGTCAGGTGGAATATCAAAATCCGGCACAAAAGCCACATCCTCAAAGCCCAAATAACCGGCATCGCCGACATCTCCGCCAATGGCTACGGTGTAACCGCTAACCACAGCCTTTTTTATCAGGTTATACCATTCCTCCATCGGTAAATTGATATAAGATGAATCGTGCCACCAGTTGTCCGGCACCTTGAACTCGCCGCGCGTATAAAACGGGATCTCGCTCGTGGACATCACATCGCGGTAATCCGCTAAATTGAGCTTCAGCACCTTCTGCAGGAATTCGGTCGGTGTGTAGGTCTGCTCCTTCCAGACAAACTTCTGCGGCGGTTCACCGAGATGCTTGTTCAGAATCACCTTGATCATCGCCAAAGCTGGCTCAACGTCCCAGTAATCATGTTCTTTGCAGTACTCCAAAAAGTTCGTCAGTTCTTCAATTAAAAACGTATGATCGTGTTTGTCACCTTTGAGCAATCCGGTGTAAACATCAGCCGGAACCGCGCCGTACTTCGCCATTGTCCGGAAGACGCCATTCACTTCGCCGCCTTCCGCGAAATGCGAATCGCCGCGCTCCTCCAAATAGCGCCGTGCTTTTTCCACATATTCATAATAGACCGTATGCAGTTCCGAAAGCTTGATTGTCTGATGCGTCAATCTAAAAACTTCGGATTCCAGGAAAGACGTTCCGCAGAAGCACCAGCACATGCCCGACTGGTACTGCGCAACCGGTTCCCAGTGCCAGAGCGGCTTGAAAGCATCCACACTGGCGGGCTTCTGTATCCCACCTAAGTCGGACTTGAAAATCAACTCCTTACGTTCGGCCTGCTTTTTCTGAGCCGCCTGCCGGTCGCGAATGACTTCCAATAGCGAATCGGCGCGTTTCTGGGTTAGTTCACGTTCCTTTTCCAGCTGGTCGAGCACCGGGTCGATGTACTTGGGAATATAACTCCCCTTGTTTACCTGCCCGAAACCTGTACTGCCGGCCAGTAACAGGATCAACAAACCTTTTTTGCTGACTTTCTGCATATTCAATCCTTTCATATAACCGTAAAATTTCATCCAATTTTAAATATTTGCCGTCAATATTCAAATGTTCCTGTAACGCTATCGCATCTTTGGGACTCTAAATCGCCAACTAACCATTGGAAAGGAGTTTATATGGAAATGCTAATCGATTTCCCTCAGGGTCTGCGAGTGGACGCCCACTTCGGTAAATATCACGTTTTAACCGACCAACCGTTAACTGCGGGTGGCGCTGATGCCGCGCCCACGCCCTTTGCGCTATTCTTGGCCTCACTCGGAACCTGCGCCGGTATCTATGTCCTCGGTTTCTGCAAACAGCGCAACATTCCCACCCAAAACATCCGCCTCATCCAGCGCGTCAGCCGCGACTTCGCCACCGGCTTAGTTTCAAACGTCCAGATCGAAATCCAGGTGCCGCCCGATTTTCCCCAAAAGTACCATGATGCCCTGATCCGCGCCGCCAGCCAGTGCGCCGTCAAAAAGCATCTCGAAAATCCACCGCAGTTCGAGATAGTGACGAAAGTAGCCTAACTCCGTCGGTGAAAATAAATCACAAATCCTAAATCACAAATCTCAAACAATATCCAATTACCAAAATTCTAAACACGATAACCTCTAAGGTTCCGTGTTTATGACATTGAGTATTTGAATTTCGAATTTTTTTAGAATTTGAGATTTGAGATTTGAAATTTATTCTTCAAAAGTCATGTTCTTCTTTTGATAAATTGATCAAAAGGTCTTAATATTTGCCCCGATGATAATACATGTAAAAGAAGCAGATAGGTGAAGTGGCGGTAATCATCGTCATTGCGGCCTACATCGCGGCGCAGATGTTGGCTGACATCTCCAGCCTGAAAATCATCCTGTTTTTGGGTTTCTCAATGGATGCCGGAACTCTTATATATCCAATCACTTTTACCTTGCGCGATCTCGTCCACAAAACCATCGGTATCAGGGGTGCCCGCACGGTGATTGTTGCGGCGGCGGTGATTAATTTGGTGATGGCGCTGTTGTTCTGGTTGATTGCCAGATTGCCCGGCGATCCGGCCGCCGGGGATCAATCCGCTTTCGCGACTCTTTTAGCGCCGGTCTGGCGCATCGTCATTGCCAGTATCATTGCCGAAGTCTTGGCCGAACTCGTGGACACGGAAGCCTACCAGTTCTGGATTTCCAAGGTTACCGAACGTTTTCAATGGCTAAGAGTCCTGTTCAGCAATGCGATCAGCATTCCGATCGATACGTTGATTTTCGTCTGGGGCGCATTCGGCGGCAGATATGCCGGGGCGGTCATCTGGTCAATTTTCTTGGCCAATCTCCTTTTAAAAGGCGCCACGACTATCGCGAGCCTGCCGCTGATCTATTTAGTACGCGAAAAAAAACAACTACAACATAACCATCAGGAGTAAAGCAATGCGACTATTTATGGGAGTATTAACTTGCGCCCTCCTGCTATTTTGCGGATGCAGTAACAGGGAAATCATGGAGGTTCGGCAAATGGCAATCAATGACGTTGATATCACAAAAATCAGCGACGGCAATTACCGGGGCAGTTTCACTTACGGTAAATTTACCTATGAGGTCGAAACAACCGTGAAAGATGGGCAAATCCGATCGATCAATATCCTGTCCAACCGTACCACCAAACCGGCCAAAATGGCTGAGGGCGTGATACCGCGGGTTATTCAGCAGCAAAAAATCAATGTTGATGCGGTGTCGGGAGCAACCACCACCAGTAAGGCACTACTCAAGGCAATTGAAAATTCCCTTAAACAATAAGAATACTGCCCGTCATCATGCTTGAATATCATTATTTAATTCAGTATTTTCCCTCTGTGAGGTGCGTACGAAATATTCGCGGAACAGGTAATAAACGAATAACCAGTTCTTCAATATTCAACTGTGGAGGGTGTGGCAATGCTGATCAAAAATAGACGACTCTTGACTTGGATAATCATTTTAATACTGCTGTTTGTCGTAATTCCGGTGGGCAGTTTCATCTGGTGGAAATACAGTCTCTCGCAAAGTCTGGAAAAGAATTCGGTCCTGATCCAGACCGGAGCGGGATTTGTCGAATACGCCGAGACCGGGCGCGGTCGGGTTGTCCTGCTGTTGCACGGCGGTGGAACGGGATTCGACCAGATCAATTTTTATCGTGAATTGGCGGCTCAGGGTTTCCGGGTGGTTTGTCCGACCCGACCCGGCTATTTACGCACGCCCATCAATACCGGTAAGACCTTCAGAACCCAGGCGAATATGCTTTATGAATTTTTAGACCGCTTGGGCATTCGCGAACCGGTGGCAGTTGTCGCTAATGGTCTGGGAGGACCGCTGGCGATCAATTTTGCTTTTTATTTTCCTCAGCGGGTCAGTTGCATCGTCTTTCACGATGCCGTTAGTCAGAGTTATACCCCGGCTTCGATCGTGGACAATTCCTTCGCGACCCGCCTGTTGTTAGCCGGTTTCCGCAACGATTTCTTCGGCTGGATCCAATCGTTGGCGGTCGCCACCTTCCCCAAGCTGGTATTCGAGCAATATCTACGTGCCGAAACCAACCTCCGCGGCGAACAATGCGAACAAATTGCCCGGGCACTGATGGCGAACAAGGAAGAAGTACAGAAGTTAAAAAAATACGTCAACATGTACGCTCCGATGAGTAAAAGGCTCTACGGCTTGAAATATGAAGAAGCACTCTGCGCCAATCTGCCGCGCTACCAACTGGAACGGTTAAATATTCCGACACTGGTAATCCACAGCCGGCTCAATCGCACCGTGCCGATCAGTCACGGCGAATTCTTGGCGGCAACAATTCCTTCCGCTCAATATATTGCTTACGACGGGTTGGGAAGTCTATCCTGGTTTGGTGGTTACCGCCAGGCTTATACTGCCAGCCTGATCAATTTCCTCAAACAGAACAGCTAAGCACCTTATTTCATTAGCAGGCATTTTTTAGTCGCGCTGTAATCAGCCGCATTAATCTGGTAGAAATAAATCCCGGAAGGTAAATCCTTGGCTTCCCAGCTGACCGTATAGATTCCCGGCTGATGAGGTGCATCAATCAACATTTTAACCAGTTGCCCATTATAGTTAAATATCTTGATCGTCACGCGGGTGCTGATCGGAACGTGATAATTAATTTTAGTCACCGGATTAAAGGGATTCGGATAATTCTGTTCCAGCTGGAAAGAATCCGGGATTTTGGTCAGGTAACCTTCTCCCGCGATGCCGGTCAACGCTTCCGGGTAGATAAAGACATCATCAATGACGATCCCAACATTGGTCACCGCGGCGCCCGAAACAAAGCACCAGCGCACCCAGGTCTTAGGGTGCGTCGGACCGCAATAATCATCGAGACTGACGGCAATCTGTTTCCAACTGCGCTGGACACCGGTCAGGCACAACAAAGTCGTCCAGGTATTACTATCGCTACTGGCTTGGAAATAACAAAAATCCTCGTTTTCCTGAATCGCATAAATCGCCCAGAATTTCAACGTCGCGTGCTGGATACTGTTTAAACGCAAACCTTCGGTAAAGGTCAACTTGGCGGACATGTCGTTTAAATAGGGTGTCACCCCACCGTTGCAATGCACGGCCAGTTGCCCGGAATGGCGGTCGGGTTTGTTGGTTAATCCCCACCCACCTTCCAACGTCCAGTCGGCATTGGGACTTTCAAAGCCTTCCAAAAAGTTAGTAGCCGATAGTTGCGCGTGAACCACATTATTATAGAGGTTATAATCGTTGCTCAGGTCAATAATTTTAAGTTCAACGGCATACTGTCCGGCGTTGGTGATGATCAGTTCATCGAACTGGACAACGAGCTCTTCGCCGGGCGCCAACGTTTCGGCAGCGACAGTGTCGCAGAAAATTACCTGCGGGCCATCGGAAACCACACAGGCAACCTTGAAATCGGTCTCGGTACTTTTTCCACAATTGCGCAGAGTCGCCCCAAAAGTCCCTGGCACCAAAATCGGAAAGGAGGCCCCCGGCGTCCAGAAATCCACGACTGCAAGGTCATGCTGGGGGGCTTCAAGATGCATGGCACAGGGAATGGAGAAGCCGTCTGCTGACAGGTCATTGGAAATAAAGAGGAGATTGGCATGATAATCGCCCGGCTCCATGCCGCGGGATACAAATTTCACGTCGAAGATTGCGTTGTTTTGAGGGACAATCTTTCCGCCGCTATTGCTCAGCCCGATCCAGGTAGCAGGCGCGGAACCGAATCCAATTGTCGTCATTTCCCCATTGTCCACGCCATCGTTGGTAAAAACCGGAGAGCCACCCGAAGTAATGCGAATGTTATCCACGAAAAATCCAGTCAGATTGGGGTCGTCATCGGTGGCATAACCCATATCGGAAGCGAATGCCCAGCGGATTTTCACCTGACTTGATTTATAGTTTGTTAAATCGAAATCCGCCGCTTTCCAGCCATTGCTATTGCCGCCCCAGCCGGCGATATTTTGTCCGAGGTTCCATCCTTCTTCCGGGTGACCAAAGCTCCACAGATTCTGGCAGTTGTATACCGGTGTCACGGGTTGTATGACCTGATAGTTCTGCCCGCCATCAGTCGAAATCCAGACATTACAGCCATCCCACCCATCGTAGGGTGCAATCGAGCCAGCAGGATCTTCTACTGCATATTTGACCTGAAAAGTCAGTCGCGGACTGACACTCTGGGATAAGTCAATCACGGGTGACTCCAAATATTGCAACCAGTGATCGGCATAACCGCCCAGATCGGGATCGCCGCACCACCAGGACTCGCCTTCATAGGCATTGAAATCAGCGCAGTGAAAAGCAAAAATCGCCTGCTGATCAACCACGGCGAAATGCAGGTCACCGGAACCGTTATTGGTGACCGTCACGGGCACGATGCTCGAATCACCAACGGTCAGATTGACGTCGATTGTCGTCGGATTGACACTCAGACTGGGTGCAGTCAGGAGTGCATCATAAATAAAAGGCATATAGGTACCCATGCCACACTGCCCCCAGCGGATGCGGAAATAGCCGCTTTCACCCCAGTCAGGACCCCAACTGTTTTTACAAATCCAGTACCGTTCAGTGTCATCCCAACCGACGATCAGAATCGCATGTCCCCCCTCTTCGCCGCCGGTAATATGTTCATAAATACCGCTCTGATAACTCATAAAATCGGAATATACGGTGTAACTGGCGGAAACCGGATGCTGAAGCAGGGCGGCTTTGATATTGTCGATAATATCTTCTTCGAGAGTGATATAACCCCAACCGGGAATCGTGGTCACCTTGGATTGCCAGTCACTGCACATCTCACTGCAAGAAACAGTATGCGAAGCCCGATACGGAAAGCATACTTCGGGTGGGATGCCGGTCTGCATGGCAATGTTTAAAACCGTCTCAGGATTATCGCCATCGCATCCGCCGGTCTCATTACAGGACATGACAAACTGTTCCGACAAATCGGGCATCGAATCAAGGCGGGCATTGTGTATCTTCCACCAGGCTTCGATCTGGGCCATACCGGAAAAATCCCAGCAACTGCCGCAATTACCCTGATTGCGCACGCCGGTGACCCAGTTACCACTATTATTGCGCCAGTCAAAATGCGTCGGCAGACTTTTCACTCGCGGCAGGCGCAGAATCTTCTCACCTTGATAACGGGCAGGATCGATGATTGTCCCGCAAAGTCGACGGCGTTCAGCCGGTGTCAACTTTGTCACCCAGTTTTCACCAGCCGTCCAGGAGGCATTATTTTTTAAAATTGCCTCTTGAATAACCTTGAGGTTAATATTTTCTACCTGTGCGAATGATGGTACTCTAAAAAGCAGAGCAACAATGACCAGACCGAACGATTTTGTTTTCATATTATCCCGGATTTATTAAGGTTAAAATTCCCCCCTCTTATCAGCCTTACCTCATAGTCAAGTATGTCGCTGATGGAGATTTATTAAGAATTTCTTTAGATAGTCAGAAAATTATTTCTTTTCCTGACAGCACCAATGACACAGGATACTGGCAATGGCAAATAAGGCGCATAGCCCAGCGAATAGAAGGTAACGGGTAGGTTTCAGATCAAATGGCATCCAGCCGGTCAGCTTTACCACGATACCCGCGACTATACTCAAGATCCCGAGATAGTAAAAAATCTCGAACATCAACTTCTTACACATACCGCAATCCTCCATGTTTTGTTCTAAGATTTCAATTAACCGGGTTGAATGTATTCAATTCTCTGAGTAAATGCAAGTGATTAGGCATCATTCCTGAAGGTCGGGATAACGATTGAGCCTGTCCTGCTCAGTTCGGTTTTTCTTGTCTGGGCGCGGAATTTGTTTTAAGCTATGCCGCTTTTTGGAGAGGTGTCCGAGTGGTTGAAGGAGCACGCTTGGAAAGCGTGTGTAGGCTTATACCCTACCCGGGGTTCGAATCCCCGTCTCTCCGCATTGCCTACACTAGAACTGATTTTACACGCTTGGAATGTACGTATAGGTTTTTATCTAACCCGAGCTGAGTAAATGTTTTAGCGGGACGTCAGGTGGAGCAATCCGACTGATTTATCCGAAACACTTCATGCAACCAGGCTGAACTGACTGGTATTCAGCAGGTATCGGTCCCTGAGAATATCATTCTTCGAGCAGTTGTTTCAGCACTTTAGAGGTCACTTCCGGGTTGGCTTTGCCTTGTGTTTTTTTCATCACCTGCCCCATAAAGAAGGCAAAAAGGGTTTGCTTGCCAGCGTGGTAGCGTTCAAGTTCATTTGGATTTTCGGCCAGAACAGCCCGGATTACTTTTTCAATCGCACCAGAGTCGGAAACCTGGATGAGTTTATCTTCGACGGCGATGGCCTCGGCGGTCTTGTCATTTTTCAACATGCGCTCGAGAATTTCCTTGCCGACGTTAGTAGTTACCTTACCCCCTTTTACGATCGTCAATAAACCCGCCAAACGTTCGGGAGATAGGGGAAATTCGGTGATGCGGATTTCATTCTGCGTGAGAATACGCAGTACTTCACCCTGAATCCACTTACTTACCAGCGGAGGGTCATTCACTAACTGATTGACTGCCTCAAAATACGCAGCTAAATGACGATCACTGCTCAAGAGGTCTGCGTCGTAGTCTCGTAATTTATACTCGGTCACGAAGCGCTTAAATTTTGCATCGGGCAGTTCGGGTAGCTTATCCCGTACCTCTCTGATCCACTGCTCATCAATTTTCAGTGGAACCAGATCCGGTTCCGGAAAATAGCGGTAATCGTTGGCTTCTTCCTTGGTGCGCATCGGACGGGCGACACCGTTCGATTCATCCCAGAGTAAAGTCTGCTGGAGGATGGTTCCTCCGGCATCCAGAACCGCTGCCTGCCGTTCGATTTCAAATTTCAGCGCGCGCTCCACTCCCCGAAACGAATTCATATTTTTCATCTCGGTTTTCGTCCCAAAGCGGTTTGCGCCCCGCAGGCGCAGGGAGATATTCGCATCGCACCGCAAACTACCCTGTTCCATGTTGCAGTCGCAGATTTCAAGGTATTCCAGAGTCTGTTTGAGCTTCATCAGATAAGCGTAGGCTTCCGCCGGTGAACGCAGATCAGGTGCGGAGACGATTTCGATCAGAGGTACTCCGCAACGATTGAAATCCACCAGCGTATCATCCATTCCGTGGATGGATTTACCGGCATCCTCTTCCAAATGAATACGGGTGATACCGATGATTTTTTCTGTTCCTTCGCAACGAATCTTTAATCGGCCATCATCACAGAGCGGTTCGTCGTACTGCGAAATTTGATAGCCTTTCGGCAGATCGGGATAGAAATAATTCTTGCGGGCAAAACGGGAAAACGGCCGAATCTTGCACTCAGTCGCCAATCCCATCCTTAAGGCAAATTCGACAGCCTTTTTATTTAACACCGGCAATGTACCCGGCAGACCGAGGCAAACCGGACAGGTTTGTGTATTCGGCTCGGCGCCGTAGACATTGCGGCATGCACAAAAAATCTTGGACTCGGTCAATAGTTGTGCATGGACTTCCAAACCGATGATGGCTTCGTATTTATCATTCATTGCTGAGGAATTCTCACTCCAATTATGGTACACGAACAGGGATCATGAGTATTTCGCTGTTATAGGTTGCGTCGGTAATGAAAATTGTTCTGAGATCGAGCAAGTCCACAAAAAGACGATAGACTTTGGTGCCGTGGGAATTGACGGTAAAATTGCCGGTGTGCGAGCCGTTATTGTCCGAATCGGCCAGTGCAATGCGCCTTTTATTTTCGCTGATACTCTGGCCAAAATGCAGGAGCACCAGCTCACCGGGTGCATATCCGAAAGGACTGCTATTGCTGACTGTGACACTCGCGGCGAGCGTGGAATTGTAATTTATGCTTGGCAAGGTGTCGCGACTGAAGTAGTACCCCAAAGGGTCACCTCCGGAAGTCGTAGGCAACTTCACCGTCGTCGGTGTTCCGCTGATAGTAAGCGTCACTTGTTCGATACCGAGAGCCGAGGAAGAATTGGCGATCAGCATCGGAGTGACCTTTTTCAGCTTCCAGTCCTTACGGGCGTTATTCGTATTTTGGGTTCGCAGGAAAATGGCTATTTGACGCGTAGTGAGATTAAAACTTTTGTTAGAAGAATCCTGCGGTGCCTGCCTTTCAGAATAATTCCACGTGATAGTACTATCGAGCGTGTCGGTGACGGTCACTATCGTATAAGTCGTATCATATAGCCAGATCGCAAGCGAATCAACATAAGTCGAATCAATGTTAATTGCCGTGGTATCTTTATACGTCGTTGTAAGGTAATGAATCGCGGCGATGGACGAGTCGCGGACGGTCCGATAGCGTACCACCTTGAACTGACCGCTGACATTATAGCGTATCTCGACGGTGGCTGAATCCCAGCCGATGTCAATCGCCATGATCGTATCGGAGACCTGGTTCATTATCCGACCAAACTTGATTTTGGAATAGTCGTAGCCCAGCGTATCACCGAGAGTGATCCTGGCCAGTGCACTGGCTGTATATTCCTTATCGCGAGCGGCGCCGTCATTTAAGCCATCGAGTGATAATGCTTCATCCTGGCTGACAGCCCTTATCAGGGCATCTTCAATTTCGGTTCTTTCCGGAAGCAGATAGACCTTGGTGGATTTTTCACATGCCATCAGGACGAAAATAGTAATTATCAGAATTATCGTTAGGTTCTTCGTCATTACCAGGAAATTTGGAATTAATTGCTGAAAAAGCAAAGGTTTTGTTCAGCCCTGTTTGAATCGGTTAACCTTTGATAACGCCAATCGGCGTCAGCCGTGCAACCTTTTTCGTAATGCCCGCCGCGTGCATGGTCTCAACGACTTCGGTAACATTTTTATAGGCGAAGGGCATTTCTTCGGCTATGGTGCCTTTCTCTTCCGCCAATACGACTACTCCAGCATTTTCGAGCTCCCGCAGTAGATCCAGTCCACGTGCTTTTGTTAACGCCTGGTGACGCGACATCAAGCGTCCCGCACCATGACAGGCACTACCAAAGGTCTCGCACATCGCCCGGGCTGTTCCCACACAAACATAACTTTCCCGACCCATGTCGCCCGGAACCAACACCGGCTGACCGGTTGCCTGGTATTGCGCTGGCAAATCCGGATGACCGGGACCGAAAGCGCGCGTTGCACCTTTGCGATGCACACAAACCCGACGTATTTTGTTTTGGAACTGATGTTCCTCGATTTTGGCAATGTTATGGGCAATATCCCAAATCACGCGATAACCAATTTCTTTAGGACTGATACTCAGCGCTTTAAGGAGTGCCTCTTCAATCAAGGCACAAATCACCTGCCGGTTAGCAAAAGCAAAATTGGCGGCGGCACGCATCGCACCCAAATAATTGCGACCTTCGGTGGAATTCAAGGGCGTGCAGGCTAATTGCCGATCAGGAATAGTTATGCCGTACTTTGTAGTTGCCCGCAATGTTTCTTTCAGAAAATCATCACAGATTTGATAACCGAAACCGCGCGAACCGGTATGAATCGTAATGGTGACATTCCCCTGCCGCAGACCCAAGCCTTGTGCCAGATTTGCATCATAAATTTCGTTTACTTCACTGATCTCAATAAAATGATTACCACTGCCGAGTGTACCCATCTGATTGGCGCCGCGCTCATAAGCACGAGCGGAGATTATATCCGGCATTCCGCCATCTAAATAGCCGCGGTCTTCGATACTCTCAAGGTCATTTTGAGAACCGTAACCCTGTTGCACCGCCCAACCGGCACCCTGGGCGACGACTTGCTTCAGATCGGCAATAGAAAGCTTGCGAATCGCACCATGGGAGCCGACGCCGGTGGGCACCTGACCAAAGATTGCGGTCAGAAGCTGCTTACAGCGCGGTCGGACAAATTGGGAAGAAAGATGCGTGCCGATCAGGCGTACCCCGCAGTTGATGTCGTAACCGACACCGCCGGGCGAAATAATGCCATCATCCAAATCGAACGCGGCTACGCCTCCAATCGGAAAACCATAGCCCCAGTGAATATCCGGCATTGCCAGCGCATATCCGACAATACCCGGCAACTGAGCAACGTTGGCAACCTGCTTCACGCTTTCGTCGCTCCGGATAGTCTCCATCAGTTTCTGATTGGCGTAGATCCGTCCAGGAACGCGCATATTGCCCATCGGGAGAATTTCCCAGATTTGCGTCGAAATTTGTTTCAGGTTCACGGCTTCCATCGCGCTTCCTTAAATATCAACTACGAAACGTCCAAGCCAGCTATCATCAATTTCCGAAACCTTGAGTTGATGATAGGTGATGCTCTTTAATTCACGCTTAAGCTGATGGCGACTGTAATCTATTTTTTCACCGATCGCGCGTGCCTGCAGGCTGTAATTGTCGAGGCGCGTGATCTGAATAGTTTTAAATACAAATTCCTTAACGAAAACCTGATACAACAGTTCGCCCAGCCATTCGCGAAATAGCAGCTCGCGGTCGTCGCCCCTGACCGACAATTCCACTGTTTCATGCGCCGCTACCGTCGCGGGATCGACGACGAGATCCAAAAGTGCCAGACCAGCGTTGTTAAATAACTCCTTAAGCGACCTGCCGACCACCTCGATTCCCAGGTCGGAAGTATGCGGAAATAGTTTATAGCTCTTTTGTTGCGACATAATCATTACCTGTCAATAATCTAAGCACAAAGCGGGAATTTTATCCTGCGCTTTAACGAATGTTCGTGCCCAATTACAAGGCCAAGATAAGTATTGTAACCGAAGTATGCCGCCCGTATCAAAATGGTTGAAAACAATAAAATGAAAGGATACGAATATGAAACCAAACGTCGGAAAAATTGATAAGATCGTGCGCTGGATTGTCGGACTGGTAATTTTGATTTTGGGCTTTTACTACCGCAGTTGGTGGGGACTGGTCGGCCTGATTCCTATTCTGACCGCAATTATCAGTCGTTGTCCACTTTACCTGCCTTTTGGAATCAACACCTGTAAAATCAGCGATAAACAATAATTTCATCTAACGGCTATCAGGAATCCGCATGACTGGCGACGGTTATGCGGATTTTAATTTTAGCACCTTTAGCGCAATCCAGCACCAGAGATTAAGTCCTTCCAAGTGCTTTTAAGTACGTTTAAGTGCTAAAAAAA
>CAZPQN010000032.1:0-24098 GCA_964588795.1 uncultured bacterium
GAAGCGGCGCTGAAGGAGAGTGAAGAGCACCTCCGCCAGACCCAGAAGCTGGAAGCCTTGGGGCAATTGGCCAGCGGTATCGCGCATGATTTCAACAATATCCTCGCCATTATTATCGGTCATGCCACCTTACTTAAACAGGGTAAACAACCGCCGGATAAAGTCATGCATAGTCTGGACACTATCGAAAAAACCAGCCAACGTGGCGCCGATCTGGTCAAACAGCTCTTGACCCTGTCGCGCAAAGCTGAGCCGGTGACCGCGCCGATTAATTTTGGAGAAATAGTTAATGAGGTAGTGCACCTGTTGGCCGAGACATTCCCCAAAACCATCGAGGTCGAAACCGATTTGGATGCGGAACCGTTGATTGTTATGGCAGATGCTTCTCAAATCAATCAGGTCCTGATGAACCTATGTCTTAACGCTCGCGACGCCATGCCGCAAGGTGGACGACTGCGTGTCACCGCCCATCGCGTCACCGGTCAGCAGGTGCGGAGGCACCATGCAGATGCCGGCGGCGATGCATATGCTGAACTACGCGTAACCGATACCGGTATAGGTATGGACAAAGCGACCCTTGAGCGGATTTTCGAGCCGTTCTATACGACTAAGGAATTAGGACGTGGAACAGGTTTGGGGCTGACAACAGTACACAGCATCGTCCGCAACCATAACGGCTTTATTAATGTGGAGAGTCAACCCGGCAGAGGCACAACCTTTATAATCTATTTACCTCTTCCTGCGAGTTTGTCTGCAACGAAACCGACCATCTCGGCTGAAATGCCGGCCTTCGAACGCGGCAATGAAACTATCCTGTTGATCGAGGACGAAGAAAGCATCGTCGAACTAATGACCGCCGTCCTGGATTCGCAGGGTTACAAGGTGATCGTTGCAACCGATGGCCTGATGGGCGTCGAAGAGTACGGTAAAGCTTCGTCAAAGATAGCTCTGGTGATCTCGGATATGGGATTGCCGAAACTCAATGGTGACGAGGTCTTTCGGCGCATTCGGAAAATCAATCCGCAAGCTAAAATCATCTTGGCCAGCGGATTCCTCGACCCCACCCAGAAATCGGAGCTCTATAAGGCGGGTCTGGCACAATTCATCCAGAAACCTTACCTGCCGACCGAAGCGCTGAAAATTATCCGTGAGGTTTTGGACCGCGCAGCCTGATACTAATTCCGGAATAGGGTAAAATCAGCAGGACTAACCCGACTTAAAAAGTCTCATTATCGAGCGGTAAAACCTTAAACTGACCTAGCTCTCTACATAGCAAGGGAATGGAGCTTTTTGCCCTATCGGAGTTTTCGGCTCGGTTTAATCCTGGCTTACTTGATCAACACCAGCTTGCGGGTCAATATTTTATCGTCGGTGATCAGCTGATAGATATACTGTCCGGAAGGCAGGGAGGAAGCATCAAAGACTACCGTATGCTGTCCGGCGTTCATCCTCTCGTTCACGAGTTCGAACAGCTCGCGCCCTAACAGGTCGTAAATCACCATTCTGACCTGCGTATTGAGCGGCAGAGTAAAGCGAATGGTGGTTGTGGGATTGAAAGGATTGGGATAATTTTGATCCAGCTGATAGGACAATGGCAGAATTCCGTCGTCAATTCCGCTGACGGGTGTCACCGTCAGTTTGAAGGTAACCGTATCCGACAGTTCACCCACGCCGAAATCCTTGACGATGACATTAACCGTAGCTACTCCGACGTATCCGCTGACGGTTTTGACATAGACTGTTGAACCGGAGGTATGTCCCATAATCTTGAAAAATACCCCGGAAGTATCCGACAGACAGATGATCTGGTGCGCGTCATTGTCCGGGTCGGTGTATTTGGGTTTGATGGTGATTTGTTTGCCGGACTGCACCGAGGTATCCGGCAGGGCGCTGATTTGCGGTGCCGTATTCGGTGCGGGTTGACCGGGAATTCTTTTAACCAGACGGAGTTCGTCAAAATAGATCCGTCCGCTGACGGCGCTGTTTGTGTCTTTCTTCAGGAGCAACCCGTCGAGCACGTAATGATGCCCGTCCATATTGTTATGCCCGCTGATGAAACTGCCCACCTGAGTCGAGTCGCTCAAATTCCATTCCACCAACTTCCAGCCGAGCCAATCAACCGGCGTCCAGGGGCCGACTTCGATGATGTCGCCCGTATTGGTTCCGTCGGCTTTCTTTTCGTACAAGGAAAAATTGAACAGATTCCCGCTCCCGTCACCAAAAACATAACACTGGATGATGTAACTGGTGTCAATATTAATACTCGTCGGGGTGCTGGTGTTGATATGCTCGCGGATCAGATTGCTGGCGGCGGCAATATCCCATTTGTATTTCAAATAAGCGGCTTTTTTCTTGGCGGCATCAAATGTCAGACCCGGCACAAATACGGTGGTCGAGTACCCGAATTCACATTCGGAAGCGATGATGCCGACCGTCGAGCCGCTGTAGCTCGGTGCCTGCCAGGCGCCACTGCCTAAAAAATCGTCAATCATTACCTTGTCGGTATAATGATAATTGGCGGTATGGAAATTGAGGCTGAATTCATTAGCGAGCGGATTATCCAGCGTATCGGTGATGGCGGTGGTCAGGGTTAAATTGTTTTCGACATCCGACTGCAACATGGCATAGGAACGCAGGCTGAGCACGGATTTGTTGTTGATCGTAGTCAGAAGCGGTTCGATCGTCAGCGACTTGCCTTCACTGCTGAGCAAAACGCTCATGGAATTAACTGACGCAGGTTTGACGATCTCGTCGAAAACTACGGTAACGGGACTCTCGATATCCAGTTCATCGACAATGCCCGGAAAAGTGCTTTCGACTTGCGGACCGGTCAAATCTACGTTGAAGGTGGTGAACTGAAAACTCAGGGCATCGCCGGCATTGCCGTCGCCATTGCCGTCGAGCGCGCGACCATTGACGTCCAGCAGAGTTGGATTCAGGGTGACCGTGTAAGTCGTGCCAAAGGCCAGCGGCGCGGCAAATTTAACCGTGACAGTGCGCTGATCAGCCGACCAGGTCGTGGTGCCGAAGGTTACTGCCGGTTCGATCGCTAAAGCCGAAGCGAAGGTAGCTGTGTTTATCTTCTTGGAAAAAGTGATGGTAATTGACGCCGTAACCGGCACGACGGCGTTATGCACAGGTGTATGGTTGAGAACTACCGGTGCGAACGATGGCACCGGATCGGTACTTACGGCATTGCTGGCTGAGGATTCGTTCCAGAAACGATCAAGAGCAGTGGCGGCGTAGTAATACTTGCCGTTGAAATCCTGTGTCCCGGTATAAGTGTCGGTGAAGGAATAAACCTCGCTCCCGAAGTGGCGATCCACAATCAGGTCATTTTGAGGGTTGACAACTTCGTCTTCGGAACGATAAATCAGATACCATTGATTTTGTCCTTTGAGGGTCGGGGTGACGGTTATCCGATAATTAAGGGAATCAATTTTTTGGATACTGCTGGTGGGAGCATTGGGTGGCGTATTATCAATCAGTCCGGTAGCGCGGAGCTTGGTTTTCTGTCCGAAAAAGGTTCGCCCGGCTTCCGGCCAGTACTGATGGCCGTTCCAACTGCCATAGCTGAAGAACTGGAAGCCATCCACCCACGGGATTGTACGCACGGTATTGACAATTTCAGGATGGCGATCCCAGATTTTTTGTTGATCGAGAATGTACGAGCCTGGTCCGGTCGAAAAGAGGCGTCCGGCGCCGATGCCCTTCTGCAGCCAGTAACCCCAGGATTCGGTGCCGCCGGTCTGGAGCATATCCATAAATCCGCTGCCGGTCGTCCAGTGGTAACTCATGGGTGTCAACTGGTCAATATAACCTTCGTTGAACCACAGGGCGGCGTCCTGATACACCGAACCGTAACCCTGCCAGCCCGACCAATTGTATTTGCCCAAGGCGGCGACTGACAGACGCACCCAGGGCTTCGCAGTCTGCATCGAGTCATGCAGAGTTTTGACGAAAGTCGTTACCGACCAGCGCCACCATTCTTCCCAGCTGCCAAAGCCGCTGGGCACCCCCGCGCTGTAGGGATGATCGATGTCGTACAGGTAACGTCCGGCCTTGTTCTTTTCCAGGTCTGCGAGCATCTCATCGGTAACCATCCCGTCCAACCAATTTTCCTGTTCGGCGCGTTTCGCGAGGCTCTTCGAGGTTTTCGAGTTGGAGTATTCGTTCCAGCGGATATAATCGAGATGCAGGCCATCAATATCGTAATTGCGTACAATTTCCATGGCGACCTGCAGGGTATAATCACGCACCGCCTGTAAACCGGGTGAAGCACAGCGACTTTCGCTCATGGGGATGCCGTCGCGATCACGGCATATCCATTCGGGATGCAGGTTAGCCAGAGTACCGGAGGCGGTGCTGGAAGTCTGGAAGACGTTAAACCAGGCATGGATTTCCAGCCCGCGCTTATGCGCTTCTTCGACGGCGTACGCCAGTGGGTCGAAGCCTGGATATTGACTACCGGCATAATAACCCCACGGCTCGTAACTCGAACTGTAATAGGCAGTGCCGCTTTGCCGCACCTGGAAGAGGACGGCGTTCATATTGGCGGCTTTATGGTTATCAAGTATCTGCCGGATCCGGGCTTTATTTTGTTCGGCCGTAGAAGAACCGCTGATATGTTCCCAGGTGATTACCCAGGTGGCTCGAAACTCGGCATTGTTACGCTGAGCGAACAAGGATAAAGTAAAGAGCATAAACATTGTCAGGCATTTTAATAGATTTTTCACAATAGTCTCCTTTAAGATCGAATTACATCCGAATTTATCCAAATCCGCTTAGTGAGGCAAGATTGCCTTTGCGGTCGGTGATTTAGATTACGTCTTGGCTCAATAACCGCAGTTCATTTCCTGCGGGATGGAATGAAAAGGCCGCGTTCTTTATCGAATTCCAGATTCTGCCACAATGCAGTTTCCGCCTGGGTGACGATCTGCGGGGGGATTTGGAAATATCGGCTGACTATTTCACTGATGGCACTGTCGAAATTCCCCCTGGAAATCCGTGTGGCTCTTTCCTGTTTCAGATAATGGTTGTGCAGGTAAATGTACCCGTCTGCGGAACGACGAGAAAGGCAAATGCCGTGCATGGTCATCCAGTGAAAAGAAGCATCCCAGTATCTGATAAATTCGGCTAAGTGAGTCGGCGATTTTTTAAAAGCATAGCGCTTTTTCAACTTTCCGTGTTGCCGCGTCCAGAGCGTGTATCGCTGGCTGTTAGTATCAAAGGTCAGATCATATTCTTCACTTGGCTGACCATTCAGTGTGAGCGGCCGATGGATCAGGTAACCGGGGTCGAGGAGCAGTTCTTCGCCGCAGAGGGTGAGAATTAAAGCGCAATGCGTATTTGCGCCGCTCGGCATATCAGCCATCACGATGTAACTGTCGAATCCCGAATAATCGAGGATGGTCTTAAGGTAGTACGTCAGTGAAAAACAGGTGCCACCCAAATGATAGGCTTCGAAATCCGCCAATATTTCTTCTGGGAAGCGATAGGGCAAGTTGTCCCGCTGGTGGTTAAGTTTGATGATCTTGGTCAGGTTTTCGTACGGCAATTGAGTAAAAGCCTGCAGATATTTCACGACTAAGTCGAGGTTGGGTGTATCCGCCTCAATTTTGAAATAACGACGGAAATCTGCCACGGCCGGAAAATATTTATGCGTATCGAAAAGTTCAATTTTTTGCACGACTAAAATTAACTTGAGCGGCAATCCAAAGCAAAAAGTGCGAACCCAGCCAAAATTTCTCATTGCATTTTCCCGCTCGGAAGTGGAAAATTAGCACCATGAAAGGAACGTTATGCAAAAAGTAATTCTGATTACCGGAGCTACGGCGGGCTTCGGACGTAGTTGCGCCTATCGGTTTGCTTCAGCCGGTTGGCGCCTGATTCTGATTGGACGCCGCCACGAACGCCTTGCTCAGCTCCAAAAAGAGCTCAGCACTCAAACCCCGGTCCTGACCATTCCATTGGATATTCGGCAGCGGGCTGAGGTTTTTAAACGTCTGGAGAATTTACCGGATGAATTTAGGCCAGTTGATGTGTTGGTCAACAACGCCGGTTTGGCGCTCGGGCTTGAACCATTCGGCGAAGGTGAAGTGGACAACTGGGAAAACATGATTGACACCAATATCAAAGGTCTGCTTTATGTCACCCGGGCGATTTTGCCGGGGATGATCGAGCGTAATTCCGGGCAGATTATTAATCTCGGTTCGATCGCCGGCAACTGGTCCTATCCGGGCGGCAACGTCTACGGCGCCAGCAAAGCTTTTGTCAATCATCTTTCCCGGAATCTGCGTGCTGATTTGTATGGCAAAGCCATCCGGGTCACCTGCATCGAACCAGGTTTGGCCGAAACGGAATTTTCGCTGGTGCGTTTCAAGGGCGATCAAAAAAGGGCGCGACAGGTTTACGAAGGTTGTCAACCCCTGACCTCCGAAGACATCGCCGAGATGATCTATTGGGTCGCCAATCTGCCGCCGCATGTCAACGTCAACAGTTTAGAAGTAATGCCAACCAGTCAGACCTGGGGCAATCTCAGAGTTTTTCGTCAATAAAAAGACGCCTTTCTCCTTTGATAAAAAGGCGGAACCGTTTAGATTACATCAGATGGTTGCGGAAATCAATAACCGTAAAAGAGAGCATCTCAAAATTGTCGCCGAGAACGATACGAATTACCGCTCTGTCCGCTCCGGCTTTGAGCGATATACATTTGTTCATAATGCTTTGCCGGAAATTGATCTTCACGACGTCGAACTCAATTGTCAGTTTCTGCAACGTCCACTGAGTTTTCCCTTCCTGATCAGTCCGATCAGTGGGGGCGAGGAAACCGGTTTGAAATTGAATCAAGCTCTGGCCCGCGTCGCGCAGAAAATGCAGGTCGCCTTGGGACTCGGCAGTATTCGTCCGGCGCTGGTTGCCGATTCGGCCCTGTCTTCCTATGTGGTGGCCCGGGAAGTCGCTCCGGACATCCCCATCATTGCCAATTTGGGAGCGGTGCAGCTGGTAGATGGAATAGACCGCAAGAGACTAAATTCCGTCCTAAAATCCATTGGCGCAGATGCTCTGTCGGTGCATCTCAATCCGTTACAGGAAGCTCTGCAACCCGAAGGCGTGCCCCGCTTTCGGAATGTCAGTGCGGCAATTGAGATCCTGAAAGATACTCTCCCGATTCCAATTATCGTCAAGGAAGTCGGTTTCGGGCTTTCATTCGATGTCATGCGGAGACTGCACAAGATCGGCGTGAAAATCATTGATATTGCCGGAGCCGGCGGCACCGCCTGGGCGCGGATCGAAGGCCGGCGCCACACTCAGGAGAATCAGGAAAAAATCGCCGCCGAGTTTTACGAATGGGGGCTTCCCACGGCTGAATGCCTCGTATCGGGCGTTCAAATTGAAGGCTTGAAAGTCATCGCTTCCGGCGGTGTGCACTCCGGAATGGATTATGCCAAGGCCATCGCGTTAGGCGCTTTCTTAGGCGCCGCCGCCGCACCGTTCGTGCGGGTCTGGTACCAGCAGGGAGAAGAAGGCGCCGAGGCTCTTCTGACCCATTATCGCGAGACACTCCGGATAACGATGTTTGGGACCGGCTGTCGGAATCTAAAAGCCTTCAGAAACAACCATAAAATCATCTTGGAGAATGAAAAACTGAAGCGGGCTGAGTAGTAAATGAAGCAGTTTTCCTTCTTAATTGCCTGTCTGCTATTGATCAGTACGTTGAGCGCAATCGAACGTCCCATAGAAAAATTTGCGATTCTCTATTCGGGTTCGGTGATGGGTGAAATCGAACCCTGCGGGTGAAAAACCGCCCGGCTGGGCGGTCTGGCCCGGCGTGCAACTGTTATTGAAAAATATCGGCAGGACTTTCCTGTCAACCTGGTCGTCGATGCGGGCAACCTGTTTTTTCAGGCGCACGAATTGTCGCCCGCCGAAGCGATCTACCAAAGGGAAGTCGCCCGCACCATTGTGGCTGTCTATAACGAGCTGAAATATCAAATCTACAATGTGGGCGGCAACGACCTGCTTTTCGGGATTGATTTTATCAAAACCCTGCAAAAAGAAGCCAATTTTGCTTTCATTTCGGCCAATCTCCAGGATAGCACGACAGCCAAATTGATTTTCGTTCCTTATAAAATCTTTCCCTGCGGTTCCAAGCGCATAGCCGTAATCGGCGTTACCTCGCAGTGGGGGAAACCGCAAAGGAATTTACTATGCGTCCAACCAGCCAAAGCTCTGCAAAAGTATCTTCCGGAATTACAGCGCAAAGCCGACTATATTGTCGTCTTGGGAGCCCTGACTACCGAAGATGAAAATAGTGTTGTGGCAATCAAAGAAAGCTTTGATTTTCTGTTGACTGCGGGTGCCTATCGCTATTCACGCAACCTGGAAACCGATCATCAAAAATATGTTGCCCGGGTTGGGACGATTGGCAAGTACCTCGGCGTCATTACGGCCATAAGAAATACTCCGGCTCAGCCGTTACAGGATATATCGAGCATCAATTCGCAACTGGACTATACTACTAATCGCCTGAACGCCTTTAGACAGAATGCCGGGGGAAAAGACCTGGATGATTTTTACGCGGACAAACCTACCCTGCTCAAAGTGGTTCATGATCTGCAGAGTTACGAAAAAGAGCTCCGCCAGAAACAAACTGCTATCGTCAATCCGCTGAACTTCGAACTACTGCCCCTCGATGAAAAAATCAAGGATGATGTCGCTGTCAGAGCGAAAATCAACGAATTATACCAGAAGCACGGCAAGCCGATCAAAACCGAGAATCAGTAGTGTATTTTGGCGGCGGCGTTTTTTCTCTTTCCGGACTTGGGAAGGAAGCAGATCCTAATCTGTTCTGATACGGTTCTATCCAGTAAATAAAAAAGACAGGTTCGAAACCTGTCTCTTCTATTCATCTATTCATCGTGGAGCTGGTCGGGATCGAACCGGCGACCTCTTGAATGCCATTCAAGCGCTCTCCCAGCTGAGCTACAGCCCCTGCTTGTTAAAAAAAGCGCAGCAAAATTACGATTTATTTCTCAGCGAAGCAAGGTCGAAAAGCGACCGCCTTGCCATAATTTCTTGCTGGAATAGATTAAAAGTGAGGGCGTGCGACTGTTACCGCCATACCCGCTTGGTCTCATCGGTAATCGAGGGTGATTTTTTCTTGGTAAAGTACTATCCTTAGTATAAATTCTAACGCTTTATTACAGCCCGAAGTATTATTGACAAAGGAGCAAAGCAGGGCTTTTAAGGTGCTTTTCATAGATGAGTAATACCGAGAAATTAATCAGACGCGCCGTACTGGTTTTGAACCAGACCTACGAACCGTTGCACATCTGCGATGTGCGACGTGCACTGGTTTTGATTTTCGAACAGAAAGCCTCGATGGTGATAAGTGCCGATCATCTTCAACTGCACTCGGTGAGCGCAAGTTTTGCCGTTCCTTCTATTATCCGGATCCATCGCTATGTGCAGGTTGCCCACTGGGAAGCCGTGCTGAACAAAGCCAATATTTTTCGTCGCGATAATTACACCTGTCAGTACTGCGGTGCACAAAATGTACCTTTGACGGTGGATCATATCACTCCCAAAGTGCGCAACGGGCGGGATACCTGGACTAATCTGGTTACGGCTTGCATCACGTGCAATAATAAAAAAGGGGATCGCACTCCTGAAGAAGCCGGCTTGGTTTTGCACAGTAAACCCATTAAACCGCATAAAATACACACCCTTCAGCGTTTTGTGGACGCTCCGGTTGCCGAGTGGCGTCCGTATCTTTTTATGGAATAGGAAAAACGATGCCAAAAACCAAAATCCGTGGTCGGATTCTCAGCGGAATGCGCCCTACCGGTAAGATGCATCTGGGCAATTATGTCGGTGCTCTCGAAAACTGGGTTGCCTTACAAAAAGAATACGAAAACTTTCACCTGATTGCCGATTACCACGCCCTGACCACCAACCTCGCCACCTCCGATATCTGGCAAAATACTTTCGAGATGGTCTGCGACTGGTTGGCCGTCGGCATTGATCCCGCGCATAGCCCGATCTTCCGGCAGAGTCGCATTAAGGAACATTGTGAACTGCATCTGATTTTTTCGATGTTGATCACCACCGCGCGCCTGGAGCGCAACCCCACGCTCAAGGAACAGGTACGGGATCTCAATATGGAAAACATCGTTTATGGGCATTTAGGCTATCCGGTATTACAGGCGGCGGATATTCTGCTTTACAAGGGTGATGTTGTCCCGGTAGGTGAGGATCAGGCGCCCCATGTCGAAATCACCCGTGAAATTGCTCGCAGGTTCAATTCCCAGTATAGTACAGTTTTCCCGATACCGGAAACCAAATTGACTCAATTTGCGCGCCTGCCAGGCCTGGATGGCAACAAGATGAGTAAGTCCCTCGGCAACACGATCCTGCTTTCTGATAGTTTAAATGATATCAAATCCAAACTGCGTAAAGCGATCACCGATCCTCAGAAAATCCGGCGCGGGGATCCGGGACACCCGGAAGTCTGCTTGGTTTTTACCTATCATCAGAAATTCAGTCCGGCGGCAATCGAGACAATCAGCGCCGGATGTAGCAGTGGGCAGTTGGGTTGTGTGGAATGCAAGGAAAGGTGTGCCGGCGCCATCAACACCCTGACCGAACCCTATCGCCAGCGACGCAATGAGTTCGCAACTCACCCTGACTCGGTTCAAGATATTATCGCCGACGGAGAAAAACGTGCCCGGATAGTCGCTACCGCGACGATGCAGGAAGTTCGTGCCGCTATGCAATTGGGTTAAGCACCAAAATTATCCGCGATGAGCTATAACATCAAACTGTCGAATTTTGAAGGTCCGCTGGACCTGTTGCTGTTCTTTATAAAACGCGACGAAATAAACATTTACGATATTCCCATCGCCCATATCACTCGGGAATATCTGGAATACCTGAACTTGATGCAGTCACTAAATCTGCACATCGCCGGAGAATTTATTCTAATGGCCTCAATGCTGATGCGCATCAAAGTGCAAATGCTCCTGCCCCGCACAGAAACCGAAAATCTGAACGAAATCGAAGACCCGCGCACCGAACTCGTGCAAATGTTAGTCGAGTATCAGAAATATCGCGACCTGAGCCATGAATTCGGTCGCTTGGAGGAAGAGCAACGTCAGTTTTATCCAGTCAATGGGCAGGTGTTGACGCAAAATTTCGATCCGGATTTATTTTTAGCGGATGTCAATCTATTTGATTTGGCATTAGCTTTTCAAAAAGTGTTGGAGGCTCACCCGGAACGAAAGACGATGGGTATCGAAACAATCAAAATCAATCTTAGTGAGCAAATTCAGTACTTGCGTCATCTGTTCGAAAAGCGTGGTCGGATAAAGTTTATCGAAGTCGTCCGGCAACTACGCGATCGAATCGAAGTTGTTGTGACCTTTTTGGCCCTCTTGGAATTGATTCGTACGGCGGAAGTCAGGGTTTCGCAAAAAACCGTATTCGGCGATATTTGGTTGACAAAAACAAAACATGGCTATGAATACCCTATCCCAAACGCATAAGATTGTCCAGGCATTACTTTTCGCCGCTCGGGAGCCACTGACATCGGAGCAAGTAAATATTTGTGTGCAGGAACAGGTTGACCTCGCCGCCATCGTGGCCGATTTGAATTCCTATTTTGAGGCCGAAAATCAGCCGGTTTGGATCCAGCCGTTAGCGGAAGGTTACCGACTTATGACCCGTAGTGAATATGAACCATGGATCAGTCGCCTGTTTCAAAATAAAGGCAAACTCAAACTCAGCCGTTCCGCTCTCGAAACCCTGGCGATCATTGCGTATAAACAGCCCGTCACGCGCGTCGAAATTGATACGATCCGTGGCGTGACCACCGTGCTGCGCCCCCTGATTGAAAAAGGGCTGATTACGATTAACGGACGCCAGGACGGCCCCGGACGCCCGTTACTGTACGGTACCACCGCCCGATTTTTAGAATACTTCGGGTTGACTTCACTGCGTGATTTGCCCCGCGTCAAAGAACTTGAAGAAATCGTCGCCGACGAAAAACCTGACCCCGGTCAGGCCAATCATGCGATTGAATAGATACTTAGCGCAGTGTGGACTCGGTTCCCGCCGTTCCTGCGAACAACTAATCATCACCGGTCAGGTTCAAATCAATGGACAAACGGTTTCTGACCTGTCGCGTATTCTTAAACCTGACGACCAGGTCACCGTCGCCGGTCAGCGCGTGCAACCGTTGACCATGACGTATATCGTTATGAATAAGCCGTCCGGTTACATCACAACGATGCGCGAACAGTTCGGTCGGCGGTACATTGCCCAGCTCGTGAAGCATATACCTAGCATCAAACCGGTAGGAAGGCTTGATCGAAATACGGAGGGAGTATTGCTCCTGACTAATGACGGTGAACTGGCGTACCGTTTAACTCATCCCCGTTTTCAGGTGTCCAGAATCTATCGGGTAACCGTCACGGGGAACTTGCCTGTCGATTTTGCCGAGCTTGTCAAAAGGGGAATCCCCATTGCTGAACAGCAAATTGCCCGCGGGCGGGTAATCAAGCGCCGGCACTCGCAGGATGGCGAAGTAATCACGATTGAGTTGAAAGAGGGTAAAAACCGGGAAATCCGGCGACTTTTTGAAGCGCTGAATTGTCATGTACGTAACTTGATCCGACTGGAATTTGCCGGAATCAGGTTGGGGACGTTACCGAGTGGTGCCTGGCGGCCCCTCACTGAAAATGAAATTGTGCACCTGCGGAAAACTGTTGGTACGTTCGTTGAGCGGAAATAGGTTTGAAATTACATCGGGGAAATTTAAATTTGCGGGCTTTTTGAAAGGTAAAGAATGGGTATCATAGTGGCAATTGATGGTCCGGCCGGATCCGGTAAAAGCACCACCGCCAAAGCCGTGGCGCGACAACTGGGCTTCACTTACGTCGACACCGGGGCGATGTATCGGGCGATAACTCTGAAAGTTCTGCGTTCTGCTGTGGCGATTGAGGATAGCACCGCTATTGTCGATTTGGCTCGGCGCAGTGAAATTCATTTTCGCTTACTTGAAGGTGATCTGCATATTTTTCTGGATGGCGAAGATGTCAGTCAGGCGATTCGTTCCAGTGCAGTCGCCCAAGTTGTCAGTACGGTAAGTGCTATCGCCGGCGTACGCGCGATTCTGGTACAGCGTCAACGGGAATTGGCTGAAACCACGGACATTGTCATGGAAGGGCGGGACATCGGCACCAACGTTTTTCCCAACGCGCAGTTTAAATTTTATTTGTCCGCCGATCTGCCAACCAGAGCTCAACGCCGCATTGCCGATTACGAGCGAGTTGGACAAAAGCTGACACAGGCCGAGATCATAGAAGAACTAAAAAAACGCGATAAAATCGACTCTTCGCGCCAAAGCGCTCCGCTCCGCAAAGCCGCCGATGCCATTGAAATTGATACCTCGAACCTGAAATTTGAAGACCAGGTCAGCGCCATTGTTGATCATGTGCGCACTGGTATAAACCAATCGGAGGGGTAAACCAAACAAGCCCCTTAAACCATTAACCCTTAACCAGAAGGAATCGTCTGAATGTCAAACGATGAACAATTACTGAACCCCGAACCCGCAACTGCAGCGGAATCCGGAGACATGGCCTCGGTGCCAGAAACGTATTCGGAACCAGTTCCGTCGGCCGAAGCTCCGGCGCCTCAGGAAAACTATGCGACGGAATTAATTACTACTGGGCCGCTTTCGGAAAGAGTCCGGGTCTACGATATAAAAGATATTGAAAAACTGCAGGAAGTCAGCACGCCGCAAGGCGATGACCGCAGCAAGATTTACGAAAGTTCCCTGCGCGACGTACGCAAGGATCAGCGTATTCTCGGAACGGTTGTAGCTGTTCACGAAAGTGAAATCATGGTTGATGTCGGCTTTAAGTCCGAGGGAATGGTCTCACGTGACGAATTCGCCGAGGGTGAATTGCCGAAAATTGGCGACCAGATTGAGGTGTTTGTGGATGTCCTCGAAGACGAAAATGGCCAGATGATTCTTTCCAAACGCAAAGCCGACTTTATGCGGATCTGGGAACGCATCCGGGAAGTCCACAACTCCGGTGAAATCATCGAAGGCCATATTCTGAGCCGAATCAAGGGCGGTATGGTCGTGGATGTCATGGGCATTGATGCCTTCCTGCCTGGTTCACAGATTGACATCCGACCGGTTACCGATTTCGACTCCTATGTCGGGAAGACGCTGGAATTCAAAATCGTCAAGCTCAACGAGCTTCGTAAAAATATCGTCCTCAGTCGCAAAGAAATCCTCGAAGAAAGCATGAAAGAGAAACGCAACGATCTGCTGTCCCGGATCAAGGTCGGGGATATTTTGACCGGACGAGTGAAAAATATTACTGATTTCGGGGTCTTTATTGATCTCGGCGGCTTGGATGGATTACTGCATATCACCGACATTTCCTGGGGCAGGATCAATCATCCACGGGAAGTTGTGACCATTGACCAGGAACTGACCGTAAAGGTCATTGACTATGATCAGGAAAAACAACGCGTCTCTCTCGGCCTGAAGCAACTGACCCCGCATCCGTGGGAAGGAATCGAACAGAAGTACCCGGTGGATTCAGTAGTAAAAGGCAAAGTCGTCAACATCACCAATTATGGAGTTTTCGTCGAACTCGAAAAAGGGGTCGAAGGCCTTATCCACATTTCTGAAATTTCCTGGACCCAGCATATCAAACACCCCTCGGAAGTATTCTCGATGGGCGATCAAATTGAAGCCAAAGTCCTGGGCATTGACAGTACGGAACGTAAGATTTCCCTCGGATTCAAACAGCTTGAACCTGATCCCTGGGATACGCTCGGACAGAATTACAGCGTCGGAACCGTTGTCAAGGGAGTCATTAAAAACCTGACTCCCTATGGCGCCTATGTGGAATTGCAGGAAGGCATTGACGGGTTTATTCATGTCTCCGATATGTCCTGGACGAAAAAACTGCGGCACCCGCGTGAAATGTTACGCAAGGATCAGGAAATCGAAGTGAAAATCCTGGAAATATCCAAAGAAAATCGCAAGATTTCTCTCGGTCTCAAACAGCTGGTCGAGGATCCCTGGCCGATGATCGAGACGCTTTTTAGTCCGAACTCACTCATCGAGGGCGAGGTAGCCCGCATCACCGAAAAGTTCATCGTAGTTAATCTGGAACATGACTTAGAAGGCATTGTCCCGCTGGGTCAAATGCCGAAGAAGGATCGCAAGGATCTCAGCAAGGCAGTCGCAGTCGGTGAAAAAATGCAGTTGATGGTGCTGGATGTCAATAAGCACGATAAAAAAATCATTCTTTCACGCGAGCTAGCCATTCCCAGAAAGCCGAAAACGGAAGTCGAGGCTTACATGTACCAGCAAACCGAAGCGACTGATAAGATTGAAATTCCAACTGAATTAATCGCCAAGATTGCTGAATCGGAGGAACAAGCCGCGCCACCCGCACCAATCGTCGAAACATCACCAGCGGAAGAACCAGTCAAGAAATCACGGACCAGAGCAAAAAAAGAGGCCAAACCCGCTGAGGATGGCGAGCCTGTTTCTGAAACAGAAACCACGACGAGAAAGAAAACGATCAGAAAGGTTGCTAAAGCAGAAACCACTGAAATAACACCCGCTACGTCTGAAGAAGCGGCCGGCAAGAAAAAAACCAGAACTGGTTCGAAGACGCCGAAAAAGAGCAAATCAACTGAGTCTGCGCCTAGCGACACAGACAAAACCGGAAGCACAGAAGTACCGGAAGAGTAATTTGGTCAAAATGAAATCAAACAGGGGCTTGGTTTTTACCAGCCCCTTTTTTATTTTAAACGGCAATGCGTAAAGACCGTAAAGATCATCTGCAATTTCTACAGCGTCGCGTCACATTGAAAAATATGAATTTTCGACTTCGACGCTGGTTAGCGACTAACCGCCGTACGAAAATCGGGGTATTTATTTTTACTTTGATTCTCTGGATTTTCGTGATTCTCAATAATCGCTACATCTACTCTTACTCTGCTCGCCTGGAAGTACGGAATATTGAGCCTGGTAAAACTCTGAAGGAAAAATTGCCCAGTCGGATTCAAGCCAATTTCTCCGGAAAAGGTTTCGATCTGTTCAATCTGATGCTTTCGCGCTCCGCTTCATTCAAATTCATCGTTGATTGTCAGTCCATTCGCTGGCACTATAATTTCCAGCTGAATGATTACTTCCGCGCCAATCCCAATAAAATATTGATTCCCCGCAATATCAGTGCCGAGTTTGAATATATTATTTGGCCCGAGACGTTGCAAGTTGAGTTAGATTATCTGGACACTGTCAAATTACCTATCGTACCTGATCTCGAAATGCAGCTACAACCCGGCTATATTAAGGTAGGTGAACCTCTCCTTATTCCGGATAGTGTCTTAGCCAGCGGTCCGCGCTCGCGTCTTACCAAGATAACCCAAATCAATACTCCGCATTTAATTCAGCGCAATGCATCCTCATCATTTGTTCGAGAAGTAACCCTGATCTCACCGGATCCGAACATAAAATTGAGTGTGCGTAAAGTACGCCTGACCCAGAAAATTGACCAGCTGGGAGAACGCCGCCTTATGAACATTCCGGTGGTAATGAAAAACCCGCCAGCTGGGATTCGCGTCGAGTTAGTGCCTGCCTCAGTCAGCATAAAACTCTCCGCGGGGGTTGAAATACTGAAAACGTTGAATCCAAACGACATCGAAATTAGTATTGATTATGCCCAGGACTGGCACAGCCTCGAAAGTCGCTATTCTCCGACAGTAGTAATTCCGGCAGGAGTACTTGGCTGGAGTGAACTGACTCCGGAACAGATCGAAGTGCGCGTAATCCGGGAGAAGTGACCGCGGTGCGCATTTTAGGTATCGAAACTTCCTGCGACGAAACCGCGGTTGCCATTGTAGAAAACGAGCGGGTGCTGGTCAATTTGGTTGCTTCGCAGGTTTTGCATCAGCAATATGGCGGGGTGGTTCCGGAATATGCTTCACGTGAACACATGCGCATTTTACCGAATCTGCTCCAAACGGCCTTGGATCAAACCCAATGCCCTATCCACGAAATAGATGGCATTGCGGTTACCCGCGGACCGGGATTAATGGGTGCCCTATTAGTCGGTTTGAGCTTCGCCAAGGGTTTAGCCTGCGCCCTGCGCAAGCCTTTACTGGGAGTTAACCATATCGAAGGGCACATTATGGCGAACTTCCTGAATGAAAATGAGCTCCGCTATCCCTTTTTATGTCTATTAGTTTCGGGAGGACATACACAGATCATTTTCGTCACTGATTACGGAAAATACGAGATGCTGGGCCGAAGCGTGGATGACGCCGCCGGAGAAGCTTTCGATAAAGCCGCCCGCATTTTGAATCTGCCCTATCCCGGAGGGCCGCAAATTGACCGGGTCGCCCATTCCGGCCGGGGCGATTTTTATCCATTTCCCCGCGCCAAGATTCGGAACAACGCACTGGATTTTAGTTTCAGCGGACTGAAAACCGCTTTACTGTATTTGGTCAGGCAAAAAGGGCCGGAATGGACCAGCGCCAATCTGGCGGATCTGTGCGCCTCCTATCAGGAAGCGATCGTAGACGTCCTTAAATCCAACGTTCAGCAGGCTATCCACCAAACCGAGGCCGATCGGCTGGTGCTGGCCGGCGGAGTCGCGGCCAATTCCCGTTTACGGGATGTATTTCAAGAGTTGAGCCACGATTTGAATGTCAGTTTATTTCTGCCGTCTCTGTCTTACTGCACGGATAATGCCGCCATGATTGCGCGTACAGGTTTGGAGATGTTGCGTCGGCAGTTGCTTTCACCATTCTCCATTTCGGCTATTCCGAACCTGCTGTTGACCGATCAAAACTGATGCCTTCTGTAACGATAAAATTTTTCGGTTCTTTCGGAATCGTCTTTCTACTGACCGTACTCGGGGCCGTAATAATCTGGCTTGCCTACCGCAATAGATGCAAAGCGCATCTGCCCGCATCTAATGCGTTACTCATACTGCGCCTGACGGTCGTGATTTTACTGCTGTTAATCATGTCAAGACCGGAAATCAGGTGGCAGTACCAGAAAAAACTGGAGCCCCAGGTTCTGATTTACGTCGATAATTCTCTCAGTATGGCCAACCAGGCCGGCTTTTCCAAAGCGCAGTTATTCGAGCGTCTGCGTGCCCTCGAAGCCCAGATAATTGATCGGCACTTGCGCCTGGTGCGCTATGCTTTCGACGACAAAATCGAGCCACTTGCTGATTATGCGAAGTTGAAATTTAACGGCTTGGCCACCGACGTTTCCGTGGTCATCACCGATTTACAGAAACGCCAGCGGGATGCTAATATCACAGCGGCAATCCTGGTGACCGACGGAATGGTGACGCGGGGACCGGAACCGGGCTGGCTGGATGCTGGGTTCGAATTTCCTCTGCATGTAGTCGGAATCGGAGATAGTGGTTTGGCCTTTGACCCGGCGGTTATTTCTCTGGTAGTACCGGACAAAGCCAGTGCGGGAGATACCATAACTATCCAGGCCGAAATCATTGCCCAGGGTGCCGGGCCTATGGCAGAAGTGCTCTTAAAACGAGATGAACGGATTCTTGCCCGGCAAACCATCCCTACTCAGGCTACCAATCTCAAGCGGGAAGTAGTCTTTAAAACTGTTCCTGATAGTCCCGGTGAATTGATTTATTCGGTTGTTATTCAGTCAGATCAGGATCGGAACACCTATAACAATCAGCAGTCGGGGCAAATTCGCATTCTGTCTGCCAGACAGCATATCGTGATTCTTAACGGAAGCCCCAATTTTGAAACGCCATTTTTAATCCGTACGCTAAGCCAACTGCCCAATGTCGAAATCGCCAGCCTTCTCGATAATCAAGGGCGCTGGCTGCCGGAGGATCTGGATGGACAATTGCGCAAACCATGGCACTTAGCGCTGCTGATTGATTTTCCTTCACCGACTACCAACAGGAATCAGGTCAACGCTCTGCGACAAAAGATCGAAAAAGAAAAAATCCCCCTATTAATTATCTGGCGTGGCACAAAATCGACGGACATAAAAATTACGTTTAGCACCATACCTTTGGTACAGGAAGCTATACCCGCGAAAACCTATGAATCTGTGACCGTGACACCTACCGAAGTCGGTCGGGATCATCCGATTATTCATGGTCTGTTTCTTGGACAAGAAACGGCTCCGTCTTGGAACACTCTGCCGCCGCTGAATTATGCATTTAAAAAAGTGCGGCTGGATGAACGTCTGACAACCTTATTGCAAACCGAAAACCTGAGTGCCAATCCCGTTTTAGCTGTCGGACAACTGGGGCAACAGCGGATCGCATTAGCTCTCGGTGTGGATTTTTGGCGGTGGGATTTTATGACTCGTCCGGTCGGTGATAACAGAATTTATTCCGATTTGTTTTTAGGGCTGACGAACTGGTTGCTCGATTCGCTGAACGCTTCATTATTGAGAATGACCACGAATAAGCGCACCTACCTTTTGGGTGAGACAGTATCTTTGACCGCCGATGTATCTGATTTAAAAGGCAATCCTCTATCAAACGCCGCGGTTGAGGCCACCGTCACGTACCGTAGCGGCAACCGGCAAACGGTTCACCTGAGCTGGAACGGTTCCCGTTACCGTGGTGAATTTATCCTGCAGGAGGCTGGCGAGGTCAGTATTGCAGGGAATGCTTCGAGTAATGAGCAAAATATCGGTCAGGCCGTTCAGCATATTCATGTCGATGATCGTCCGGTAGAGCTAATTGATGTACGCCAAAATGCCCCGGCATTGACCTTGCTTGCTCAGCGGGCAGGTGGTAGCAAATACGATTTGGTAAGCGCTGTGCAACTTATCGAACATCTCCAACCGAAAAACAAGGTGCAAATCATTGCCCGGGAACTAAAACTCTGGCACTGGACGAGGGTGGTTTTCGGTCTTATTTTGCTTTTAGGTTTGGAATGGATAATTCGGCGGCGTACAGGCTACCAATAAAAAAACCTTGCCCTTTACCTGTCAATTAGCATAATTTTATACGTGCAGACTGAGATCCAAGAAAAGAGGTTGTGGCGCGACAGTTGATATTTGTGGTGCAGTCTCCACCTATTTACTTCCACCCGGATAAATAACTAAAAATTTTAAAAGGATTTTGCAATGAAGAAAATCGCAATGCTGGGAGTGGGTTATGTTGGTTTAGTATCAGGTACCGGCCTGGCAGATTTTGGCAACGAGGTTGTCTGCTATGATATTGATTCGACCAAGATAGAAAACCTGAAAAAAGGAATCATTCCCATTTACGAACCCGGTTTAGCCGATCTCGTCAAGAAAAATGTCGAGAAGGGCCGGTTAAGCTTCAGTATGGACTTTGACCAAGTCATCCAAGATAGCGAAGTCATTTTTCTGGCCGTCCCGACACCATCCGGCAAAGCTGGTGAGGTTGATTTATCCTATGTTTTTGCCGCGGTGGACAATATTGCCAAGGTTATTAATGGTTTCAAGGTAATTGTTACGAAAAGTACGGTGGAAGTGGGCACCAATGATAAAATCCGCGAACGCATGTTGGGAAATAACATTCCAGCTGAAATGTTTGAAGTAGTGTCAAATCCGGAGTTTTTAAGAGAAGGCTCGGCAATTGGGGATTTCATGCGCCCCGATCGGGTGGTTTTAGGTACCAGCTCGGAACGAGCTCTGAACATTATGAAGGAAATCTACCGCGCATTGTACTTGATTGAAACGCCAATTGTTGCTACTGATATTCGGACCGCCGAAATGATCAAATACGCTTCCAATGCGTTCTTGGCGACCAAGATTTCCTTCATTAATGAAATCGCCAATCTATGCGAACTCGTCGGGGCTGATGTTCAAATGGTCGCCAAGGCCATGGGTTTGGACGGACGCATCGGGAAAAAATTCCTGCATGCCGGACCGGGCTATGGCGGTTCCTGTTTTCCCAAGGACACTTCCGCCTTGACTAAAATTGCGGAAAAAGCCGGGATGCATGCCAGTATCGTGGAGACCGTCATCGCAGTCAACGAGCGTCAGAAAATGCGTCCCGTCGAGAAACTGCTAAAATTCCTGCCTGATCTGAAAGGCAGGACTGTTGGCATTTTAGGTTTGGCTTTCAAGCCCAATACCGATGATGTACGCGAAGCTCCCGCCATTAGCGTCATTCGCGCTATCCTGAACGCCGGAGGAAAAATCAAAGCCTATGATCCTGAGGCGATGAACGAAATGCGGCGCCATTTCCCTGATATTACCTATGTTGCCTCCAGCGAGGATGCCATCAAAGACGCCGATGCACTGATTATCATGACGGAATGGAACGAATTCCGCAATATGGATTTAAAATTCATAAAGTCTGTGATGAAACAACCGATTATGATTGACGCACGCAATATTTACGATCCGCAAAAGGTTCAGGCGTTGGGTTTCAAATACGATTGTATCGGCAGGAAAATAGACAATTAAGTCCGCAAAGTATATGCATTGGAGCAAGCAATAACATGCTAAAAACCTATTTAATCACCGGCGGCGCCGGATTCATCGGCAGTAATTTTATCCGCTTCCTGTTCGGTAAATACCCCGATACTCAGGTCGTTAATCTAGACAAGTTGACTTACGCCGGAAATCCGGCCAATTTGCATGACTTCGCTTCCAATCCGAACTACGTCTTCGTCAAGGGTGATATTTGTGATAGCGCTAAAGTCAATACTATCTTTGAGCAGTACAAACCGGATTATATCATCAATTTTGCCGCCGAAAGTCACGTTGATCGCAGTATTGGTAATCCGGATGATTTTATCCGCACGGATATGTTCGGGGTTTTTGTGCTCCTGGAAGCCGCCAAGAAATTTGGGATCGAACGTTTCATCCAGATCAGTACCGATGAAGTCTATGGCTCAATCATCGCCGGTTCTTTTACCGAGGAATCGCCCCTGAAACCGGGTAATCCCTATGCCGCGAGTAAGGCCGGTGGCGATCGATTAGCGTATTCTTATTTCAACACTTACGACCTTCCGGTAATAGTCACCAGGGCTTCCAACAATTTTGGTCCATATCAATATCCGGAGAAACTGATTCCACTTTTCGTCACGAACCTGCTGGAAGATAAACCGGTGCCGCTTTACGGTGATGGCAAGAACGTACGGGATTGGTTATACGTCATTGACCATTGCTCGGCGATCCAATTTATTGTTGAAAATGGCCAGGTGGGCGAGGTGTATAATATTGCCGGAGGGAACGAAAAGGAAAACCTATTTATCACCCGATTTGTCTTTGATTATTTAAAAAAACCTCCGACTTTGCTGAAACATGTCGAAGACCGACTCGGGCATGACCGGCGCTATTCACTGGATGCCACCAAACTGCACAATCTCGGTTGGCAACCACAGCATACTTTTTCTAAGGCACTAACGGAAACGATCCAATGGTATGTAGAACATCCTGAATGGTGGCGCCCCCTGAAAAGCGGAGAGTATTTGGAGTTTTATAAGAAGCATTACAAAATGGAGTTATAGATCAGATTCATGGGAAAACAATCGCTGATAGTTTTTTTTACATTGGGAATGTTTGCGGCACTTGCATCGAGTTATGGGCAAAATTTACCGTCCATGTCCATGAGCACAGCGCTCACCTCTCTGCAAGATTTGAAGCGCGAAGAGTTGACTGGCTTTACCAAGTCAGCAACAGGAGAATATCGTGCCATTGACGAAAAGGAATATATCGTTGACTCGGGCGATGAATTCGTCATCAAAATTGATATTCCCGGCCCGGATTTGAAGACCTATTACAGTAAAGTCACCTCCGATGGCTATTTGTTGATTCCCGAAGCTAGCGGCTGGAATGTCAGAGGGTTGAAGCTTTTTGAAGCGAAGGAGAAAATTAAAAATAACCTCAAGCGGAATTTCTCTGACTCTCAGATTGAGGTCTATCTCGAGAAAATCCGCCCAATCAATGTCCATTTGACCGGGGCCCTGCAAAAAATAAAAGAACAACCTCTGAATTCAGCCTGTCGGCTAAACGATCTGATGAGTGCGCTAATCGTGAGTTATCAGAGTGACTCTTTACTGAATATCAAATTAGCCCAGGCGTCTCTGCGAAATACGACGATCCTGCGAAAAAACCAACCAAGTGACTACGATTTCTTACGCTATTACCTATTGGGTGATAATCGCCATAATCCCTATTTGCAGGATGGCGACCAGGTTGTTATTCCGTTTCGGGATACGACGAGTAGCATCATTACTGTGGCAGGTGCCGTCAGCCAGCCGATCAAGTTCGAATATAAGGAGGGTGATCAGTTAAATACAGCGCTGGAATTTGCCGGTGGTGTGGGTTATGCCGCGGACTCTAACCGTATCGAGATCTATCGTTTTAAACCGCGATCCAATGATTTTCAGCTTATTAATTGCCGTCTTCCTAAAGATGAGGCGTTTCACTTAGTACCTGATGACCGGATATTCGTACGACGCAAAGCCGAATTTCATGCGGATAAGTATGTGAAAATCCTGGGCGAAGTACTCTACCCCGGTATTTATCCGATTGCAGATAATCAGACGAAATTGTCGGAAATCGTCAAGCAGGCGGGTGGAGTTACAAAAAATGCTTCTCTACGGCATAGTCGCATCTACCGTGAATTGGGAGTGCCCGGCGGCTCAGAATTGTACAAATTGGTTAAGGCTATGCCCCTTTCGATGTCTCTGGAATGGATTGAAGCAAACTTCTGGCGATCGTCTGCCAAGGAAAACCTCTCGATCGTGACCTGTGATTTTGAAGGACTTTTTTTGAAAAATGAAGCCTCCCAGGATGTGGAATTAAAACACCTTGACGTCATTGTCATTTCGCCTGTGCGCCGATTTGTATTTGTCACCGGTGCAGTAGTCTATCCAGGAACAGTCACCTATAATCCGGACTGGAAATTTGATGATTATATCAAAGCTTCCGGTGGTTATAAAGAACGGGCTCGGAAAACCCGGATTAAAGTAATTAAGCACAACACTGAAACTTGGTTGGATGCCAAAGAGACGGTGAAGATCGAAGCCGGTGACCGGATTTTTGTACCTCAAAATGAACA
>CAZPQN010000033.1:0-24063 GCA_964588795.1 uncultured bacterium
GAGCAACCGGAAGCGTTCCGGGCACGGATGCAGAAGGCGCTTTAAGCGGCTCCAGCATAAATCTGCGTTTTTCGTGGAAAACTGCACTATGCACATTGCAGAAGCCGCAAATATTGCCATGCACGAGCGGTAGAATCAGATTCCGGTTAGCGTACCCGCCCGTGCTTTGCCCGCGCATAAATTCGCCGCTTAGTAAACCGCCCCTTCCCTGCAGTCGGTGCTGAAACAGGCATTTTTCAGCAGCTCATTCAGGTAATTTTATCAGGATTCTCACTACCTCCTGTTTCCCGATAGAAGTAAGTGCGGAATTCCGCGTCCTGTGCTTTGCTCCACGCAGTGTAACCGGCCGCGCGGACTTTGTCAATCAGCGGAGCCGGCAGAAAAGCGGTTATGATTTCGAAGATTTGGCCGGGGGAGATAATCCTGAGTTCCTGCAGGACTCGTTCCAGTGGCATCTGTCCGGCATCGAGGAGCGGGCGAATATCGAGAGTCCGGGCGATGCGCTCCGCCGCGAACCATGTTGGCGGTTGCGGTGAAATATAATCAGTGGCGCCCGTTTCGGCTGAATAACGGTCTTGTCCCACCCTTGCGCGCAATTGATTGACCAGCGTCATCACCGGCAGATGGCCGATGTTCGCGGCTTGCTGGAGTGAAACGACCTTAGCGATCGTACGGCGTAGGACAGGATTGTGCAATTTCCGGAATTCCGGCGCCAGCTCGATCAGCGGTTCTTCCAACTGCGGATAATGCTCCAAAAGATCGGCAATCCTGGTTTGGGGCGTGATGAGCAGAGGCGGCATGGCCGATTACTTTTTAGGCTTGTACGACAAGAGCCGCTGTTCGCCCTGCAACTGGCGCAGGTCGGTCAGGTCTTGCGAGACCTCGAGCGTGCCTAAATAATTGCCGGCGGCATCGCGTAATGCAAAATACTCGATATGCACAAAGCGTCCTTTCAACTCGATCCAGAACGGAGCATTATCGGCCTTGCCGCTTTTGAAATCGTGCAGAATTTGCTCGACCATATGGACGCTGGCCGGTGGATGACAATTGCGGACATCGCGTCCAAGAATGGCGCGACTGCGGGCAAAGATACGGTGTGCGCCTTCGGAGAACCAACGCACTTTATCGTCCTTGTCCACGAAGGTCATGTCAACGGGGATGCTGTTCAGCAGAGTGGTCAATTCCGGCAAAGTGAATTTGCCACTGGGCAGTTGGATGAAGTCAGTAGTGGGTTGTGATTCGGTAGTCATTTTTTTCTCCTGTGGTTGCCATAAAATGGGTGGTTCATATAGACAATAGCCAATAGACGATGTTTGCTCCTGGATTTCCAACCATTCCTGGTCGCTGAGTTTATCCATCGCCATGGGAAACATGATTTCGTTTTCTTTCATCGTCATATCGAGGATCGCCCGAGCGGCAGGCTGGAGGACGAATTTGAGCAGGCTTTCGATTTCCGCGTGAGTGAATGGGCCGTGAGCGGCCAATCCTTCGCCGGCCACTTTTAATAGTCTGCGGGTCTCGTCGTGTTTACCCCACATGACTTTGGGCGGACCGGTGATATCCTTTTTCTCTAAATAGGGAAACAGCAAATATTCTTTGCGGCGATAGTGTTTATCGACTTCGGGCAAGCGCTGAAAAATCGCCTTGAGGGATTCGAAATAGCCGGGCAGCGCATCGGTTGCGATCTGCGGAAGTTGCCGAGCGAGTGCCTGAAATTCCTCGACTACCCTAACGAGAGCGGCGTTTTCCTGTCGCATTACTTCCAATGGGTGACCGGCTGGAATCGGCTTCGCTCCGGCTTGGTCAATCTTGCCGTCCAGCACTTGCGTGTGAATATCGCACAGTTTGAGCACTTCCTCAGTCGGCAGACCTTCGTTGATGAGTTCCTGCTCGGCTTCGACCACCATCGAGTAGGGAACCGATTTCAGGGCGCTGGTCAATTGCTGACGTACAAACGCTGGGGCACCGCCGTCATGCAGTTGGCGGATCATGTGTTTGAGCAGTTCTTTCTGTGCCTGGGAATTGCTGATTACTTCGCTCATCGTATACCTTCAGTATTACCGAGTCAATTTTACATCTTTGGAAGGTGAAAATCAATTGGTTGCTATAATTTCGGCTGTACGACTACGCAGGAATGTTTTGGCACTTCGCGGGTCCGCCTTTAAATTTGCGGCGAAAACGGAGAATCCAAACCGATGTGGTATTGCATTGCATTGTTATCCGGTTTGCTGATGGCGACCGCAGATGCCTTTTCCAAAAAGGAAAGCGCACGAACCTCAGCGATCGGCATCGCCTGGGTGCGCGAGGCGTATGCCCTGCCATTACTCCTGCCCCTGTTTTTTTTCATCGAAATCCCGGCACTGGATACGATATTCTGGCTGGCGCTAGGTGCCTGCGTACTGCTGGACATGCTGACGACTTTTCTCTACATGCGGGCACTGCAGATCGCACCGCTATCGCTGACAATTCCCTACTTGGGATTAACGCCGCTGTTTCTGCTGATTATTCCAAGCGTAGTGTTGGGCGAAAACCTCAGCGCCATCGGTATTGTGGGTGTGGTACTGGTAGCGCTTGGGACATACTTACTGCAGATCGGTCGTATTCGTGAAGGCTGGTTGCAGCCGTGGTTGGCGGTTTTTAAAAACAAAGGTTCACTGTACATGTTGATCGTAGCATTGTGTTATGCGGTGACCGCCACGCTGGGCAAGCTCGCGATCCAGCATTCTTCCCCGCTGTTCTTTACCGCGGTTTATTTTCTGCTGTTAGCGGCGGGGTTGACCCCCTTTGCCCTCCGGAGTGGGCAATGGAAAATGCGCACGCTGATCGCTCACCCTGGTAGCTATTTACGTATTGGTTTGACAATGGGTTTGATGGCAGTCTGCCATTTTACTGCCATCAATCGCATTCCTGTTGCTTATATGATCTCGATTAAACGGCTCAGCCTGATTTTTGCGATTCTGTACGGCTGGCTATGGTTCGGGGAAAGCGACATCCGTCACCGTCTAACAGGCGGGCTGATCATTCTCGCCGGTGCGACCTGTATCGCTTTTGCGTGATCGAAAATCGATATCCATTGAAAAATCATCACCGGACTTTTCAATCACCTGCATCCTGGGCGAGCATCCTGCTGAGTAATCAGTTTAAATGGAGAAATTGGTGATTTTGTGACCGGTAAGCAGTTCGAGTCCGGAGCTCCGCGCCCGTTCGGTAAACCCGCGATGCGGGTAATGGGACATGAAAATATAGCCACGTGCATTCAGGAGCCTGACCGTCTCACTGACAGCCTGCAACTCAAAAAAAGATTCCTTGGTAACCGGGTAGGAAAAGCACTGAAATACAAAGCACTGGCACCCCCGCATCATGGCGATGTCCAACAAGGATTCCGCCCGCGATTGTTCCGGTAAGGAGTCGCGGGAAAGTTTGATATTCAGCCGCACATCGTCGTACTGACTGCGATGCAGACGTAAAAAGACCAGCTCCCTCAACCAGCCGCCATTGAGAAAGTACTCGCCGGGGTCATCGTGAATTTCGATATTCTTCAGGTTTTCCGCTAACCCCCAGCGGAAATGCCAGCGTTTACCTTCAGGCTCATAACTGACATTGAAGCGGTGCCCGCCATGTTCGAGTTTCCAATGTACCTCCGGTCGGGGATCGGAGAGAGCGTTCCACTCCGCGCGACACTTCTCGATGAACGGAACCGTGCGTTCCAAGTTATTTCCGATGTAAAAGGTCAGGTTACTGCGTTTGCCGATTTCCGGGTCGAAGCGAGTCCCCGATTCCATCTTGATACCGTGCAAGGCAATGTACTCATTGACGGTCAGGTTGAACTGAAACGTCTTGTACTCACCGGTGCTGATGTCAATCAACCGGTTATGGTCGCAGTCCAGAGCGATCACCTTTTTACCGGCGGCTTTGAAAATTTCACTGGCGATGAGAGCCTGCAGACGGGTACCGCCGCTGACATTGAGCTGGACTTCGTGCTCGGGATAGTCTTTCAGAATTTTCTCGCACTGCTGATGAAAGCCTTCCAGGTCTATCGGGCGAATTTCCCGGCTTTCGAAGGATACCGTCATCTGATTGGACAGGGCGCTTTCGATCATGGACACGACCTGTTTCTGGGCTGGAGTGCGTAACCACACGATCGCGTCCGGCTTTTTCAGCACGGCACTCAAATAGCCTGTCATCGGTCTATCATCTACCAGACATACTTCCAGTAACGGCATACTTTTACCCCATTAACTACCATTTGAAAAATCCCAATTCCGGGTATTGAATTTAATAATTAATTTGTGTTATGCAATACCCGATATCCAATAGAGAGCTCCCTGCCAACTCCCGGGCAGTAGTAGGGTTTCAAGGTTTAGTCCGGAATTACGGGAATCCGGACTGTTTAAAATCGAACCCGTGCGAAAAGCGCGGGCTTTAATTCATATGCAAATCGGGTTCGGTGGCGAAGATTTCGCTCATTACCTTTTTGACAGGAGCTTTCTTGCGATTCTTGGCACCGACCTGCCGATAGCGATAGGTTTTACCCTGGTAATTTTGCATGACGATTTCATCGTCACTGATTTTCTTGACGTATTCCGGTAGCAGCGGGATTTTACCGCCCCCGCCCGGCGCATCAATCACAAAATGCGGAATTGCCAGCCCGGAGGTCCAGCCGCGCAGGGCTTTGATGAGCTCCAATCCTTTCTCGACCCGGGTTCGGAAATGTTCGGTTCCAAATACCAAATCGGTCTGGTAGATGTAATATGGTTTTACACGCGCAATCAGTAATTTTTGCATGAGCTTTTTCATGACCTCAGGCGTATCGTTGATGCCTTTAAGTAGGACCGTCTGGTTGCCCAAAGGAATGCCGGCGTCAGCGAGTTTACCCAGCGCGCTGATGGCTTCCGCAGTCAGTTCATCGGGATGATTAAAATGCACATTCATGTAGAGCGGGTGATATTTGCGCAGAATTCGCACCAGTCTGGTGGTGATTCTCTGGGGTAAAAAGCAGGGCACACGCGAACCGATACGGATGATTTCGACATGGGATATTTTGCGCAGACTGGCCAGGATGTACTCGATTGCGCGGTCCGACAGCATCAGCGGATCACCGCCGGATACGATGACATCGCGAATTTCCGGATGAGTGCGGATATATTGTAACCCTTCTTCAATGTGCGCGGCGCTGATTTTTTCCGGATTGCCGACTTTGCGTTTCCGGGTGCAGAAGCGACAATAGGCGGCACACTCATGGGATACGAGAAACAGACAGCGATCCGGATAGCGATGCACGATACTGCGTACCGGCGAATCCTGATCTTCCTGGAGGGGATCCGCAAGCAATTCATCATCCTGCAACTCGGCTTTATCGGGTACGACCTGGCGATACAGCGGATCGCCTTTAGCCTTGATCAGCGATAAGTAATAGGGATTGATCTTGACCAGAAACATTTTATCCAATCCCGCGAGCTCTTCCGGCGGAACATGCAAGGCCTGGGCAATTTGTCCGACCGTTGTCAGGCTCTGTTTACTTAATTTGCGCCATTTTTCCATGGTGACGACATTCTCCTTTATAGGATTATTGATTCAAATATTTGACATAAATCAGGCGATCATCACCGAGCCGGTAAAAATCCTTAATCTGGGCGATGACACTGTAGTTGTTTTTTAAATAAAACTTACGGGTGAGGTAATACTTGTCCTGCGACGAGGTTTCGATGATGATCAAGCGACCGTGGCAGGAACGGACGTATTGCTCGGCATGGTGCAGTAAGGCTTGGCCCAACCCCTGACCCTGCAAACTGGGTTCGATGGCCATCCAGTAAAAGTCAAAAGTGCCCTCGGTTGCCGGTGTGGGACCGATGCAGATATAGCCGCAGACTGCGTCTTCAGCATTGACGCTGACATAGATTAGATAATCCTTCTGATCCGGACGCTTGAGCACAATGTCAATCAACTCCGTCGCCACCGCTATTTCCGCGTCACTGAACATTTTGGTGGCTTCGATGATTTTCAGGATTGCCGGACGATCTTTGGCTAAAATGTTACGTATTGTGTACATGAGTCTTCCGTGTTAAGGCCTCGTGAACCAAGAAATCCGCGAAATGCTCGTAATCCATTCCGGCCGCTTTCAGGGCGCGAATATAACCGGCATCCGGAGATATATCTGGATTGGGATTATACTCCAGGACGAACAAATTTTCATTTTCATCCATACGGACATCAATCCGTCCGTAATCGCGACCCATCAGCAGGCGATAAACACGCAGGCCGAGGTCGCTCAGACGCTGATGCAAACCGACTGGTATTTTGGCGGGGCAAATCGGGGGTGTCTGTTTATAAAGTGGATGATCATTCAGCCATTTGGCTTCATAGCTGGTTATGGGATAAAACTTTTTTATGCGTTTAAAACTAATTTCGGAGGGCGGCAAAACCTGCGGTTCATCGTTGCCTAAAACGGCAATATTAAATTCCCGTCCGGCGATGAATTTTTCTACCAAAATTGGCTGATCGTATTTTTCTAATAAATCACAGACAGTTTTCTGCAAATCCTCAAAATCATGAATGATCGAGTCTTGGGTGATACCGAGACTGCCATCTTCATGCGAGGGCTTGGCGATTAGAGGATATTCCAGCTCACATTGTTCCGGAACACCATCGTAGACTTCATATTCCGGAGTCAGCAGGCCGTGGGTGTGCAAGATGCGCTTGGTGAGCACCTTGTTCTGGGCCAAACCGAGGGTCAACGGCGTATTGCCGGTATAGGGGATTTCCATCAGTTCCCATAAACCGGCGACGTTCATTTCGTGGGTAGAGGTGTTCCGAAATCCTTCGCAGAGGTTGAAAATGACATCGGGCTGAAAAACCTTGATGTATTCGATGGCGCTCATCAGGTCATTAATCGGATACAATTCGGCTATATGCCCGACGTTTAACAAGGCCTGTCGAATAGCCAGCGCCTCGTTTTCCACGGCAGCTTCGGAGATCGAGTCAATGTCAGGCGCGGCGAGCGGTTTGAAGTAGTTGAAGACTACCAGGATTTTCAATTTTTCCTGCGGAGTAGTCATATCTTCAAACTGCACCTCAGAGCGGCGGACTCAATAACTTTGCTTAGCATTGTCGCATAATCATAGCCGGCCGTCCGCGCGGCCTTGGGAAAACAGGAATTATCTGCCGGATCCGGCAGAATGCCGGGCAGAGGATTCAATTCTAAAATATTCGGTACGCCTGCTGCATCGAGCCGCAAGTCCAACCGACACCAGTCGCGGATTCTTAAAACCTGACAGGTGCGCCTGACGGTGGTTTCGATCGCCTGCTTTAGTTCCGCGCCGATGGGGGCCGGGCACTGAAAAATGTGCAATGGCTTTTCCGGGCGATCCCAAACCCATTTGGCTTCGTAAGAATAGATCGGATGAGCATCCGCCGGCAACTGGCTGTAATCCATCGCGACGATCGGCAGTACTTCCATTGTGGAGCCGTTGCCAATAACGGCAACCGTAAATTCCTGGCCGGTCAGGAACTCTTCCATCATGACCGGTTCATGATCGTACTTGGTAAAATTTTCCCTGATCAGCGCCTGGGCTTGAGCCGCGGTATAAACCACGGAACGGTCGAATATTCCCTTACTACTGCCCTCGGCTAAAGGTTTGACTATCGCCGGATAGGAAAATTCCGGATCGAAACCATTAGCATCAGGATAGATGACCCGAAAAGCCGGCGTCGGAATGCGATAGTAGCTGAGAATCTCCTTGCAGCGGGCTTTGTTGAGACAAATCGCAAGGGTCAAAGGATCGGAGCCGGTGTAGGGCAATCCGAGTCGTTCACAAATCAGGGGGACATAAGATTCCCGCCAGTCACCGAAAAGACCTTCGGTGACATTGAATACCAAATCCGGTCGGGCTTGTTCCAGTTTAACGGCAACATCATCATCACCTTCAAAAGCCACCACGCTGTGGTTCAAACTAACAAGGGCAGTACTGATGGCATTGATCGTCCGGGGGTCATCACCCTCGGCGAAAAGGTCGGGAGGGATGTCTTCGTCGTCAAGTTCGCCGGCGAAGCGCTTACCAAACTCCTTTCGCAGTCCGTTTTTTGTGCTGTAAGTAATTGCAATCTTCATTTTTTTACGGCGGTGAATTTACACATTTTTTCGGAAAGTCAAGAAAAATATTTTCAACTTTTTTGCCCGCTACAGCAGGCCATTTACACCAAGCATTTGTGCCGGTTTTTCTAAGTACGACTAAGTCTGGTATAGGATCCTGTGCATCGGATCGGAGTCAAAAGGTCAGTGATTGATTAGCAGGGCTTTTTGGAGTACTGGAAAATAATCGGGATTTCTCTGGAAAGTGTCATAAGAAAAGAAAACCAAATTGCCAAATTGATTATTTAAGGTCACTAATATCCGCGACAGGGCGTCGTATTTGTTCAAATTATAGACTCCGATGCCAACCCAGAGTCGTTCTTTCTGGATTTGGGGACTGATTTTTTTCAGGACATTTTCGAACTGTTCCGTGCCGCGGTAGTAGTTCATCAAAACCGCAAAGTCGAGCCAGCCTTGTCTGAGCCAGTGTTCCCAGTCCTGGAAAAAATACTGGCGAGCCTCGCCGGGATCGGGTTTGACCGCCGCACTCAGCAGAATGGGACGCGTCTGAGTATCGATTAATCCCGCACAAGCCTGGATAAAATCGGACACGGCTTCCCTCCTGAACGCACTCCATTGCTCCTGGAGGGTTTCAAGATTGCCCAGCTCCCAGCCCTTGAAAAGTGATTTGTCGGAAATCGTCAACAACAGCGGGTCGACGCCATACCGATCGCGGAAGAGTTTGCGTCCAATGGGATTATAGTCATAGCAATCCTTGGCATAGCGGACATAATCCAGGTGCACTCCGTCAATCGGATACTTGGTAAGAATTTCCCGTATGACGGACAGGAGATATTCCCGCACCTGCGGTACCAGAGGTGAAAGGTAGATGCCTTCGGTTCCATTTCTCCTAAAATCGGCGGGCTGTTTTTGTATGTCTTTGACTCCGTCGGCATCAACGGCACACCAGTCGGGATGCTGGTACAGCAGATGCCGGCGATCCAGCGGTCTTTGCTCCGCTGACCAGAGCAGAAAAGCGTTCAGCCAGACGTGGACGCGCAGGTTTTTCGCATGGGCTTTGTCCAGAGTATAGGTCAGCGGATCCCAGCTGGATTCGGTCATGTTTTCAGAAGGTGCTACCAAATCGGAAAAATAAAAGGCGTCACCGCGACCGCGAATCTGGACAAACAATTCTGAGATGCGGTTCTGAGCGGCAAAATCAATAAACGTGTCAATCTTGTTCCGATTAGCCAGCTGGTCGCGCACGACCCATAACCCGAGTTTTTGCTGAGCCTGGGTATTTATTTCCGGACTAAAAATGAACAGGGCAGTTAAAATCACTGCCCTGATACCATTGCTTAGATTAAAATATGGCACTGTCGGGTGGTTAATCCGCTTTGCGCTCTCCGTCAGCTGCTTTGGTCTGTTTGGTCTGGGGCGCCTTTTTCGGAGGGAGATGCTCTTCTTCACTAGCTGCTCCGGCAGTCTCGGCCTCTGCGGCTTTGGCGGCAGCTTCGGCTTTTTTCGCCTTGGCAACTTTGCGGGCTTCGCGCTGTTCAGCGGCTTTCTTTTCCTCTTCCGACTGGCGGTAGTCCACGAATTCGATCAGCGAGATCGCGGCATTATCATTGTCCCGATAACCTAATTTGGTAAGGCGGGTGTAACCACCGTTACGACTGGCGTACTGCGGTGCGATATGTTCGAATAATTTTTTGACGAGCGTGCGGTCGTGAACCTGTTTAAATGCTAACCGCCGGTGATGCACGGTGCCGCGTTTGGCGTAGGTTATCAGCCTTTCGACTACTCGCCGCAGTTCCTTGGCACGGGCATCGGTAGTGCGGATTTTTCCGTTAGTCAGGAGGGCTTTGACTAAGTTTAGGATGACCGCCTTCCGATGACTGGCTGGTAAACCGAGTTTGGCGACACGTTTCTGATGGCGCATTGCTATGAACTCCTTTTCAGCTTATTCTTCCTTTTCGACCAGATATTTTTCGACTTCCATCCCGAATTCCAATCCCATACTTTTCAACTTGGCCATCAGTTCATTCAGGGACTTACGACCGAAGTTTTTGAACTTTAACATATCCGCCTCATCTTTGGCAACCAGGTCGGCAATGGTACGGATATTATTGGCTTTTAAGCAATTATAGGAACGGACGGATAACTCCATCTCGTCCACACTTTTACGGAGCAGATTGCGGACTTTCAGGATGTCTTCGCTGGGGTATTCGCGGGATAATTCATGCGGCTTGGATTCCAACCGTGAGAACAGACCAAAGAAATCACGCAGAATGGTAGCGGCGGTATCCAGAGCCTCATCCGGAGTCAGGCTACCGTCAGTGGTAATGTCCAGGATCAATTTCTCGAGCACTTCCTTCGCCGTTCCGGGAACATTTTCTACCTTGTAGGAGACATTCTTGACAGGTGAAAAAATCGAGTCGACAAAAATGGTACCGATCGGATAATCCGCCACGCGGTTCTTTTCAGCTGGCACCCAACCCGTACCACGGCTGATCTTGATCTCCATGTTTAATTCGGCCTTTTCATTGAGCGAGCAGATGGGCAAATCCGGATTGAGCACGGTAAACTGGGTGTTATTTTTACCGATTTCGCCAGCCAATAATTCAGCCGGGCCCTTGATTTGCAGAGTAACTTTATCGGGTTTGGGATCCCGGAGTTTGAAGCGCACTTGTTTCAGATTCAGGATAATGTCCGCGACGTCTTCCCGAACGCCCTCAATGGTCGAGAATTCATGCAGAACTCCTTCGATCTTAATCGAGGAGACTGCCGCACCGGGAATCGAAGTCAGCAAAACCCGGCGCAGGGCATTGCCGATGGTGATACCATAGCCTCTTTCCAGTGGCTGAATGAAATAAATGCCATGCGTGTCGGTCGAAGATTCGTCACGTACAACACGGGCTAAAATTTGTTCGTGATTAGTCATGATAGGCCTCCTCATTTAGAATATAGTTCAACAACCAGCTGTTCGTTTACATCCAGTCCCATTTGGTCACGTTCCGGAACCTGGATAAAAATGCCCTGCATTTTGGCTTTATCCAGAATCAACCAGGCTAATTCGTGATCGCCCCGGATGCGCTTCATGGATTCATGAATGATAGCCAGCTTCTTACTGCTGTCGCGAACCTGAATCACATCTCCGGCTTTTAGTTGATAGGATGGAATATTGACAACTCGATTATTGATTGTGAAGTGTCGGTGGCTGACCAGCTGGCGGGCCATTTTACGCGACGTGGCGAATCCCAGGCGGTAGATCACGTTGTCGAGGCGCCGCTCCAACAGTTTCATCAGATTGGTGCCGGTGATGCCTTTCTGGGAATTGGCAACTTCGAAATATTTGCGAAATTGCTTTTCATAAATGCCATAGATGCGTTTGATTTTCTGTTTCTCGCGCAGTTGTAAACCGTAGTTTGACAGACGGTGATGACCGGTCTGGCCATGCTGACCCGGCACGTAACTTTTGGTTTCGAAAGAGCATTTGGTTGTGTTGCAGCGCTCGCCTTTCAGAAACAGTTTTTTACCTTCGCGACGGCAAAGCTTGCACACTGGTCCGGTATATCTTGCCATTTATATATTTCTCCAATTATCCAATTTTATACTCTTCTGCGCTTCGGCGGACGACAGCCATTGTGGGGAATGGGCGTGATGTCCTTGATCGCAGTAACCTGCAGACCAGCCAAACTGATCGCCCGGATGGCGGCTTCGCGTCCGGCGCCGGGGCCCTTGACTCGCACTTCCACCCGAATCATACCCAAGTCTTTGGCTTCCTTGGCGGCCTTATTGGCGGCCTGCTGAGCGGCATACGGTGTGTTCTTTCGTGAGCCTTTGAAGCCGGCTGTTCCGGCCGAGGCCCAGGACACCACATTGCCGAAGCCATCCGTCAGGGAGATAATGGTATTGTTAAAGGTCGCCTTAATGTTGGCGATGCCTTCGGGATCGACTTTTGTCCGTTTTTTCTTTTTTACGGTTACTTTTTTAGGTGGCAACTTAGAATTCTCCTATTTTTTAACCTTTTTTCCCGACTTTGACCTTTTTACGACCGACCGTTTTACGCGGACCTTTGCGGGTTCGGGAATTGGTCTTAGTGCGTTGACCGCGGACCGGCAATCCCCGCCGATGCCGCAAACCCCGGTAACTGCCAACATCCATCAGACGCTTGATATTCATCTGAACTTCGGTACGGAGTGTGCCCTCGACTTTGTACTCATTGCTGATGATATTGCGAATATCACGTACCTGTTCCTCAGTGAGGGCTTTTACCCGCAGTTCGGGATCGACTCCGGCTTTCTGCAGGATTTCCAGGGCATTGGAACGACCAATACCGTAGATGTAGCTCAAGGCTATTTTTATTTTTTTCTCGTTAGGTAAATCTACACCGGCTATGCGCGCCAAATTATCCTCCTACTGACTGTTATCCCTGTCTTTGTTTGTGTTTTGGATTTGGGCAAATGACTCTGACTACGCCTTTGCGGCGGATGATTTTGCATTTGTCGCAAATTTTCTTGACTGATGTTCTGACTTTCATAGATTTGTTTCCACTCTATTTATATCGATAGGTTATGCGTCCTTTGGTCAGGTCGTAGGGTGAGAGTTCCAGCGTAACTTTGTCGCCCGGAAGGATCTTGATGAAATGCATACGCATTTTACCGGAAACATGGGCCAGGACTTCATGCCCATTCTCCAAAACCACCTTGAAAGAAGCATTGGGCAGATTCTCTTTAATCGTACCATCAACCTTGATTAATTTCTCTTTGACCATGCCTGGTATCCTTACGCAATCTGTGTCAATATTTCCGGTCCGGTGGTTCGGATCGCAATCGTGTGTTCAAAGTGGGCGGAAGGCAGGCGGTCGGCGGTTATGACTGTCCAGCCATCGTCCTGGAGTTGTACCTGATAGGTTCCGGCGTTGACCATCGGTTCAATGGCCAGACACATTCCTGCTTTCAGCAGAGGTCCGCGCCCGGGATCGCCATAGTTGGGGACCTCGGGGGGTTCGTGCAAATCACGTCCGATGCCATGCCCGACTAATGTGCGCACCACCCCATAGCCGTACTGTTCAACATGGCGCTGGATTGCGTGTCCAATGTCCGACAAATGATTGCCCGGTCGGGCCTGCGCAATACCTTCGTACAATGCTTCTTCAGTGACCTGCATTAGTTTATGCTTGTCAGCATCAATTGCACCGACAGCGAAGGTGCAGGCGCCATCTCCGAGATAACCATTTTTAGCGACTCCGACATCCACACTGAGGATTTCGCCTTCCACCAATATCCGTCCTGAAGGAATACCATGCACCACTTCTTCATTAATGCTGGTGCAGATACTGGCGGGATAATCCCGGTAACCCTTAAAAGCGGGTGTGCCGCCCTGTTCCCGAATGAATTCCTCCGCTAACTGATTCAGATGTCGGGTACTGACCCCTGGACGAATTTCGCCCCGGAGCATATTCAGGGTTGCGCCGACGATACGGCAACTTTCCTGCATCAGAGCAATCTCTTCGTTGGTACGGATATGCACCATGCGGTTATCAGCCACGTCGACTTCTAAGTTTTCCGCTTTTCAAAAAACCGTCGTAATGCCGCATTAAAAGATGCGACTCGATTTGTTGTAATGTATCCAACGCCACGCCGACGATGATCAGCAAACTCGTCCCGCCGAAAAACGACGCCAGGTCATAGTTGACATCCATGACTTTCATCAGAAAGTAAGGAAAAATCGCAATCAGCGCCAAGAATATCGAACCCGGCAGGGTGACTTTGGTCAGGATATTATCAATGAATTCGGACGTCTTTTTCCCGGGGCGGATGCCAGGGATAAAGCCCCCGTATTTTTTCATGTTGTCGGCGACTTCAATCGGATTGAAGGCGATGGCGGTATAGAAATAGGTAAAGAAAACGATGAATGACCCATAGATGACCCAGTAGACCGGCGAATATATGCCGAAAAAGCGCATCATTCCCTGAATGAATTCGCTGTTCGGGAAAAAGGCTCCGATGGTGCTGGGAATAAACATAATTGATTGAGCAAAAATGATCGGCATGACTCCCGCGGTGTTGACCCGCAGAGGAATATGCGTGGACTGCCCGCCGTAGACCTTGCGTCCCACAATCCGTTTGGCGTACTGAACCGGGATGCGTCGCGTGCCCTGGGTTAGAAGCACGACAAAACCGACAATCACGACCATTAGCGCAATCAGGATTACTTCGGTAAAAATGCCGCGGACTTCCTCACGAATAAGGGAAATTTCGCTGACCAGAACATTGGGCAAACGCGCTAAGATACCGATCATAATGATGAGCGAGATCCCGTTGCCAATTCCGCGTTCCGTGATACGTTCGCCGATCCACATAATCAACACCGTTCCGGTAGTCAGGGTCAGCATAGTCATCAGCGTAAAACCGAGACCGGGATGAGGTACGACTGGCAACATCTGGTTGCCGATGCGGGCTGACATCTGGGGACCCATCAGAAATTGAGCGACACTGAAGGATTGGGCGGCGGCGATCAGCACCGTTCCGTAACGTCCCAGCTGGGTCAGCTTTTTGCGGCCTTCCTCGCCCTCTTTCTGTAGTTTTTGGAAATAGGGAATAACCGCGCCCAGCAATTGCAGGATAATCGTGGCACTGATATAGGGCATAATGCCCAGGGCGAATAGCGTAGCTTTGGCGAACGCGCCTCCAGAGAATAAATCGTATAGTCCAAAAAGTGTATTCGAAAACTGCCGGATGGCGGCTCCCAGCACTTCGCTGTCAATCCCGGGCACCGGAATATGGGCGCCCAACCGAAATACGGTCAGCAAAGCAATCGAATAGAAAATGCGTTTTCTTAATTCTGGAATACGAAAAATGCTCTGGAATTGTTGTCTCATAATATTTCAGCCTTTCCCCCGGCGGCTTCAATTTTAGCTTTGGCAGTGGCACTAAAGGCATGCGCCTTGATATGCACCGGCGTGTTGATTTCACCTCGGCCTAACACTTTAACCGGTTGATTGAGCTTTTTAATCAGACCACAGCCGGCCATGACATCGAGGTCAATTTCCGTTAATTGTAGACGGGCCAAGTTATCCAGATTGACGATCTGGACATTTTCACGGAAAAGATTCTTGAACCCGCGCTTAGGCAGGTGACGATAGATGGGCATTTGCCCACCTTCAAAATAGAACCTGCGGTGCGCACTAGCCCGGGCGCCGGCCCCTTTATTGCCCCGACCGGCGGTGCCGCCGGTTCCGGAAGCCTGGCCTCGCCCGAGGCGTTTGGTATTCTTTTTAGAACCTGGTGCGGGAGTAAGAGCGTTTAAATACATAGCTTATTCCTTGACCTCTTCGACTTTCAATAAATAGGGAATGGCATTGATCATACCGCGAATGGCAGGATTATCCGGCAAAACCACCGTCTGATGCATCCGGCGTAATCCCAGAGCCACTAAGGTGCGCTTGGCTTTTTCTTTGTAGCCGATGGCACTTTTTACCTGGGTGATCTTCAGGCTTTGAGCAACTTTTTTCTTTGTCATGAACCAAAAATCTCCTGCAAGGTTTTTTCGCGACGCTGGGCGACAGTATAGGGATCTTTCAGGGACTGCAGGGCCTGCATGGTCGCCTTAACGACGTTATGGGCGTTGGTCGAACCAATGGATTTGGACAGAATGTCGCGTACCCCGACTTCTTCCATGATCGCTCGAATGGCGCCCCCGGCAATGATTCCCGTGCCCGGTGAAGCCGGTTTGAGAATGATTTTGGCGGCTCCATACTTCGCCTGGATTTCATGGGGTATCGTTCCGTTGATAATCGGCACCCGGATCAGATTTTTTTTGGCATTTTCCTTGCCCTTGGCAACCGCGGCGGTAACTTCCAAAGCTTTGCCAAGCCCAATGCCTACGTGCCCTTTGCCATCACCGACAGCGACGAGTGCATTGAAACGAAAGCGCCGTCCACCGGTAACGACTTTGGCGACGCGATTGATTTTGACGACCTTCTCTTCCAGCAGTTCGAGTTGCGTCGGATCTATACTTCTTTTCAAAACCGCATTCCTCCGTTAAAATTCCAGTCCAGCTTTGCGGGCGGCTTCCGCCACCGCTTTTACCCGGCCGTGATAGCGATAGCCACCCCGGTCGAAAACTACCCTTTGAATACCCTGAGCACGGGCTTGTTCGGCTAAATATTCACCGACCAGCGCACTCTTATCGAACTTTTTCGCCCCGGCTTTGATCTTGGCCCGCACCGCCGGAGTCAAATCCGAAACGGAAAAGAGGGCTTTCCCGGCCCGGTCGTCCACCACCTGCACCGAAATATGTTTCAGGCTGCGGAAAACTGCTACCCGCGGACGTTCCGCCGTACCTAAAACCTTTTTCCTGATTCGCTGTTTACGGCGGGCGCGGGCAGAATCTTTTTGTTTACGTGTAACACTCATGTTAAAATCCTTTATTTCACGCCGACTTTTTTACCGGCTTTGCGACGAATATATTCGCCCTGATAGCGAATACCTTTGGCTTTATAGGGTTCCGGTGGTCTAATCGACCGGATTTTAGCGGCAACCTGCCCCACCAGCTGTTTGTCGGTACCCAGCACGCTGATATTCAGGGCTTTGGGTACTTCGAAGGTTATCCCGGGCGGCGGGGTGACTAACACCGGATGGGAAAATCCGATATTGATCATCAGCGCTTTACCTTTCAGTTCAGCCGAGTAGCCCACTCCTTCGATTTCTAACTTGCGCACGAAACCCTGAGTCACACCCTCGATCATGTTAGCAATGTACTTGCGCGTCAAACCGTGCAGGGCTTTATGACTGCGGTCATCGCTGGGGCGACTGACGACGATTTGCTGATTTTCGGATTTAACGGTTATCTCAGCAGGAATATTCCAGGTCAACTCGCCTTTGGGGCCTTTGACCGCAATTGCCTGCTCACGGAGGGTGATTGCAACTCCCTTGGGTATTTCAACCGGTTTTCTGCCAATGCGTGACACTCTATGCTCCTTACCAACTTACCATATATAACAAAGTACTTCACCCCCGACCTGATATTTGCGGGCGACTTTATCAGTCAGAAGGCCTTTAGGGGTGGATAAAATCGCAATGCCCATTCCGCCAACTACCCGGGGAATCCGTTCGGCATCGACATAGACACGCCGTCCGGGTTTGCTGATTCGCTTTAAACCCTCAATCAGAGTCTGACCGGTTTTCGAATATTTCAGGTAAATCCGGATCAGGTCCTGCTTGCCGTCCTTAATAATGATAAAGTCCTTGATATAATTCTCGTGTTTGAGGATCAGGGAAATTTTTTTCTTGGTATTGGAAGCCGGAATATCTACCCAGCGATGATTAGCGCTGATGGCATTGCGCATGCGAGTCAGATAATCGGCTATAGGATCGGTTACCGCCATAAATTTCTACTCCTGTGTTACCAACTAGCCTTTGTGATACCGGGAATTTCACCCTTCAGGGCTAATTCCCGAAAACATAACCTGCACAATCCAAATTTCCGGTAATAACCCCGCGGACGCCCGCAAACTGCACAGCGGTTGATTTTGCGCGTCGTGAATTTGGGGGTGCGTTTGGCTTTTGCGATCAGAGATTTTTTCGCCATATCAGTTCTTCTCCACCACGGACTTGTTTGACGGATTGCGCTTCTTGAACGGGAAGCCAAACAGCCCTAAGAGTTCGTAGGCTTCCGCATCGGTTTTGGCCGAGGTCGAAATGGTGATCGTCATGCCTCGTATCCGATCGACTTTATCGTAATCAATTTCCGGAAAAATGATCTGTTCTTTCAAGCCCAGTGAATAGTTGCCCCGTCCATCGAACGATTTATCCGACAAGCCGGAAAAGTCACGGACACGCGGTAAAGCGGTGGTAATTAGCCGGTCCAAAAATTCGTACATGTGAAAACGACGCAGGGTCACTGTCGTGCCAATCGCTTCACCAGCCCGGATTTTAAAATTGGATATGGCGCGTTTGGCGCGGGTGACCACCGGTTGCTGACCAGTAATGATGCGCAGGTCTTCCTGGGCTTTCTTCAAACTGGTTGGATCCTCCTTGCTTTTGCCGATCCCGATATTGATGCAGATTTTTTCGAGTTTGGGAACTTCCAGGCTGTTTTTATACCCGAATTTTTTCAGCATTTCCGGCACAACTTCGGTCTCGTACAGGGTCACCAGCCGGGGTTTATATGCGGACTTCTTTACCACTTAATACTCCTTATTAAAAAGCATCAATTATTTCACCGGTTTTACGTGCAATGCGTACCTTTTTCCCGTCTTTGAGGGTCTTGTAGCCGACCTTGGTAGGTTGACCGCTGTGCACCAGGCGCAGCTTGGAAACGTGCAGGGCGGCTTCCTTCTCCACAACCCCACCCTGGGTGTTTTTCTGGCTGGGGCGGGTGTGACGTTTGATAAAATTTAGACCTTCCACAATAACTCGCTGTTTATCAGGAAAGACTTTCAGAACGCGCCCGGTCTTGCCTTTGGCTTCACCTGAAATGACCTTAACGGTATCGTTTTTCCGAATGCGCAACATGCTTACTCCTTTACAGCACTTCCGGTGCCATGGAAACGATTTTCATGTAATTCTTTTCCCGCAGTTCACGCGCCACCGGCCCGAAAATACGCGTACCGCGCGGTTCCAAATTGGCATCAATCAGCACGGCGGCGTTATCATCGAAACGGATATACGAACCATCTTTCCGGCGAATTTCCTTGCGGGTGCGGACGATGACAGCCTTCGCCTTTTCGCCCTTTTTCACCATCCCGCCCGGAGAGGCCTGTTTCACCGCAACCGTGATGATATCGCCGACAGTTCCATACCGCCGACCGGAACCACCGGCGACACGTATGACCATGACTTCTTTGGCTCCGGTGTTGTCCGCTACTTTTAGCCTGGATTCTTGCTGTATCATTGATCTATCCTCAAGCGCTTATTTATTGATTTTCTCCATTAAACGCCAGCGTTTCAAGTGGCTGAGCGGGCGATTTTCCATGATTTTCACCTGATCACCGGGCTGACAGGAATTCTCGGGATCGTGGGCATAAAATTTGGAGGTTTTGCGGATGTATTTGCCATAGACCGGGTGCTGAACAGTGCGTTCCACCTTCACCACGATGGTTTTATCCATCTTATTGCTAATGACGGTGCCGGTCAAAATTTTTCGTTTAATCTGTGCATTCATAGGACGCTCTTATACCTGGTTTTCCGTTTGTTTTGGTTTCCGGACGCCCAACTCATACTCGTGGAGTACAGTGCGGATTTGGGCGATTTCCCGACGCACCTGCCTGATTTTCAGGGGATTCTCCAGCTGTTGCAGGGCTTTCTGAAACCGCAGGTTTTCCAATGCTGTCAGGTTATCCTTGAGCATTGTCTGCAATTCGGGTACGGACAGTTCTCTGATGCGATTCTTCTTCACTTCACGCTCCTGTATGACGACGGGCGACGACGCGGGTACGAATGGGTAATTTGAATGAAGCGGCGGCAAAGATGTCCTTGGCTTCCTTCTCATCAGCGACTTCAACCTCAAACAGAATCCGTCCTGGTTTAACCACCGCCACCCAGAATTCGGGGGCGCCTTTACCTTTACCCATGCGGGTCTCGGCCGGTTTTTTGGTAATTGGTTTATCGGGAAAAATCCGAATCCACATTTTTCCGTGTTTACGGACTTTACGGGAGATAGCTACGCGTACGGCTTCGATCTGGCGACTGTCAATCCATCCCGGTTCCATGGCTTTCAAACCAAAATGTCCAAAGGCGACTTCATTGCCGCGATTGGCGACTCCGGTCATGCGTCCGCGCTGTTGTTTTCTGTATTTGACTTTCTTGGGTGCCAGCATGATTTCTATCCTTAACTAAACTTTTTTGTACGATTCCCCGTTACAAATCCAGACTTTGACGCCGATACAGCCATACGTTGTGTGGGCGGTGATGGAAGCAAAATCGATGTCAGCCCGCAGGGTATGTAACGGCACGCGCCCTTCCCGAAAGGTTTCGCGGCGGGCGATTTCCGCTCCACCCAGGCGACCACTGCATTGTACACGGATACCTTCGGCGCCCATCCGAATCGTAGCATGGATGGCTTTTTTAACTGCCCGGCGATAGGAAACTTTTTTAATCAATTGCGCGGCGATATTGTTACCCACCAGCGTCGCATCCAGTTCGGGACGTTTGATCTCATTGACGTTGATCTGGACATCGGTCTTGGTCACTTTCTGCAATTCCAGGCGCAGTAGATCGACCTCTTCGCCTTTTTTCCCGATGACGATCCCGGGACGTGAAGTGTTGATGATGATGGTAATTTTTTTCGATGTCCGATGAATATCGACATGCGAGATCCCGGCATTGGGCAGGCGTTTCAGCACGTACTGCCGCAATTTGATATCTTCGGTCACCTTGGCAGTATAGTTCTTTTCATCGAACCAGTTACTGCTCCATTCCTTATTGAATCCGATACGAAATCCGATGGGATGTGTTTTTTGGCCCAAGCCACCTCCGTTTACTTTGTTTTATTCGATTTTTCTTTGGTTTTACGTTTCGCCGCGCCGGGTTTTTCGGTCACGACCACAGTGATATGACTCTGCCGCCGGCGGATAATATTCGCCCGGCCCATTGAACCCGCCCGGTAACGTTTGACCATCGGACCCGGATCGATCCAGACCGATTTGACGTACAGGTCTTCCGGATTGGTACTGGCGCCGGCAGTCGTATTTAACAGATTAGCAACCGCCGAACGCAGAACTTTTTCAACGAGGTTGGCGGATTTCTTATTGCTGAAATGCAACAAATTCAGGGCGACTTCGAGGTCTTTGCCCCGGATTAAATCCGCCGCCATGCGAATCTTACGCGGCGATTGGTGTTGATATCTTCCGATTGCTCTGGCTTCCATAATTCAGTTCATTCCCCTTTCTTTTCAGCCCCGGAGTGCCCGCGGAAAATGCGCGTATGGGAAAACTCTCCGAGCTTATGACCAACCATATTCTCCGTGATAAAAACCGGGATGAACTTATTCCCATTGTGCACAGCAAAAGTGTGACCGACAAATTCGGGGGAAATGGTTGACCGACGGGCCCAGGTTTTAATTACCCGTTTTTTACCGGACTGAGCAACCTGCTCGATTTTTTTCAGCAGTTTGGCATCAATGTATGGTCCCTTTTTCAGCGAACGACTCATTCAATACTCTCCCAGGCTTACTTTGAACGTCTCTTGACAATAAATTTATCGGTGGTATTGCGTTTTTTACGGGTACGGTAGCCCTTGCTCGGCTGCCCCCAGGGTGAACAGGGATGGCGCCCACCAGAACTTTTACCTTCTCCTCCACCCATCGGATGATCAATGGGATTCATGGCAACCCCGCGCACATGCGGACGGATACCCATCCAGCGACTGCGTCCGGCTTTGCCGATGCTGATATTTTCGTGATCCTTGTTGCTCACGACGCCGATCGTGGCGTAGCATTCCTCATTGATCAGGCGCATCTCGCCGGATGGCATGCGCAGTGTCACGTATTTGCCTTCCTTGGCCATGATCTGGGCGGCTGAACCGGCGCTGCGGGAAATCCGTCCCCCGGTTTTGGGACGCAATTCGATATTGTGTACGAAAGAACCGGCAGGAATGTTTTTCAGCGGCAGGGAATTGCCCGCCTTGATCGGTACTTGCTCACCGGCGATTACCACACTACCCTTGACCAGTCCATCCGGGGCAATAATGTATCGTTTCTCACCGTCGCGATAATGCAAAAGGGCAATCCGGGCGGAACGGTTGGGATCATACTCAATGCTGTACACTACGGCTTCTACACCGCGCTTGTCACGCTTGAAATCAATCTGGCGGTAAGCTCGTTTGTGACCGCCGCCGCGATGACGGGAAGTGACACGTCCTAAGTTGTTGCGCCCCGCCGAGCGGTTGATTGATGTCAGCAGACTGCGCTCCGGCTTGTTCCGGGTCAGATCCTCGAACGTGTCCACTGTCTTGAACCGTTGGCCGGGGGTGACTGGTTTGATTTTCTTGATACCCATAGTCTTAAACCGCCGTTTCTCCTTGATAGAAATCTATTTTTTCACCTTTTTTCAGAGTCACAATGGCTTTTTTCCAACCGCCCCGCCGACCATTGGTGCGAATGACCCGACCTCCGCTCCGGACGGTCATTTGTTTGGTCTTGCCCAGCAGGTTAAGCGTGGCAACTTTCTCGACCTTGACTCCAAATTTGGCTTCGACAGCCTGTTTAATCTCGATCTTGTTCGCCGCAGGGTGAACCTTGAAACCGTATTTCCGTTCGGCTTCCTGCAGATTATTGATCTTTTCCGTTAAAATTGGCTTGATGATGATGTTGGTTTTTGTCAATGCCGTCTCCTGTCTATGGCTTTACTTCAGCAAGGCATCGTTCAGTTGCTGGAAACCGCTTTTTTCCAGTAACAGCGCGTCACAGTCTAAAATGTCATAAGCCGAAGCCATCGGGGCTTCTAATATCAGCAACTTGTCGAAATTCCGGCCAGCCAGATAGAGTTTTTCATCCAGCTTACCGACTAATAAGGTAACTTTTTTATCGATTAAATTGAATTTTTTCAACAACTCCCGGATATGACGTGATTTCGGTTCTTCCAATTGCAGGTCCTCAATGACCCGAATGGCATTGTCACGGTAGCGATAGGCTAAAGCACTTTGCCGTGCTAAGGCCTTGACTTTTTTATTGACTTTAAGCGCATACGCTTTGGGTTGCGGCCCGAAAATGCGTCCGCCGCCTACCCAGACCGGACTACGGCGTGAGCCCGCCCGGGCGCGACCGGTACCTTTTTGTTTCCAGGGTTTTTTACCGCCGCCGCGCACTTCACCTCGCGTTTTGGTGGAATGGGTACCCTGGTGGGCGCTCGCCATTTCGGCTTTTACGGCTAAGTAAATGGCGTGGTCGTGTGGCTCGATGTCAAAAGCGGGTTGTTCGAAAATCAGCTTTTCATCAGACTCAGAGCCATCTTTCCGGTATATGGCAAATTCGATGTTCAACTTTCCTGTCTCCGAATGGTTACGATACTGTTTTTGGTGCCGGGAACCGCACCGCGGATGTACAGCAGATTCAGCTCCGGGTCGATTTTGACAATCAGTAGATTGGCAACGGTACGGCGTTTACCACCCATCCGACCACCCATCCGGACGCCTTTGATGACGTGGGAAGGATAGGCGGAGGCTCCGATGGAACCGGGGGCACGCAGACGATCACTTTGTCCGTGAGTCTTGGGACCGCCGCTGAAGCCATGGCGTCGGACGACCCCCTGAAAGCCCTTGCCTTTGCTGGTTCCGGTCACCTTGACCCGATCTCCGGGTTTGAAAACCGACACGGTCACGTTTTCACCGACTTTGGACAAATCCGGTGTAAAGTCGCGGATTTCCGCCAAATGTTTATGTAAGGCTACGTTGACGGTTTTGTAGTGCCCGCTCAGGGGTTTATTAACCAGCCGCTCCTTGCCGGCCAGAAAGCCCAGCTGTACTGCCTGATAGCCTTCTTTCTCGACAGTCTTTACCTGAACGACCTGGCACGGACCGGCTTCAACGACTGTCACCGGCACAATTTCACCGTTTTCCAGGAAGATCTGACTGTTACCCAGTTTTTTCCCGATTATACCAATCATAAAACTTCTTTCGCTTATACTTTAATCTCGATGTCCACGCCGGCCGGTAAATCCAGTTTCATCAGAGCATCAACTGTTTTGGAAGTCGAGTTCAAGATATCAATCAAACGCTTATGAATCTTGGTCTGAAACTGCTCCCGGGATTTTTTATCCACGTGCGGTGACCGCAAAACTGTATAAATGGTACGCTGGGTAGGCAACGGAATGGGCCCCGAAACCATCGCGCCGGTTGATTTGGCGGTGGCTACGATTTTCTTGGTGCTTTTATCCAGCAGATTATGGTCGTAGGCTTTCAGACTGATCCGTATTCTTTGTCCCGGCACAGTTCACTCCTTATTCAATGATTTCCGTGACGACACCGGCGCCGACCGTGCGACCGCCTTCA
>CAZPQN010000034.1:0-23547 GCA_964588795.1 uncultured bacterium
ACCATAAAATAAAACGTTCAAGCAGTCTGAACGTTTGTCCAAACCGCTAAATAAAACGTTCAAACGGTCTGAACGTTTGTCCAAATGACTTGTACAAACGATTTTAACCGGAAAACGACCGATATTGTTTGCACGCCGCTATGACTACAGCGCTCAGTTTTTACTGATGAACTTCCCAAAACCGGCGGACTGGATCACCTGTCCGTCGTGATTGATCCACAGGGCTTCACAGTTCGGGAATTTTCGCAGGGCATTCATCCCTTCCCAAGCGCCCAGAACAAAAAGACCGGTAGCCATGGCGTCCGCCTGTTCGGCATTGGGAGCGATAACCGTAACTGACTGACAGGAGTCAGCCGACAGGCCGGTACGGGGATTGAGCAGATGGTGGATGCGTTTGCCATTAAACATAAAATACTTCTCATAATCGCCCGAGGTGACCACCGCCAGGCTGTCCACTTCGAGAACCGCAAACATTTCACCAGTTGCGCGGGGATGCTGGATTCCGACTCGCCATTTGCGCCCATCCTGACGGGCGAGAGTTCGCAAATCACCGCCGGCATTGACCAGCGCTCCCGCAACCCCGCACCGTACGATAGCGTCGAGCGCGCAATCCACGCCATAGCCTTTAGCGACTGCTCCAAGTCCGATTTTGGTTTGCCGATGACGTGCACCAAGGCGCGCATTTTCCCGATCAAGGATCAATGATTGATAACCGATGAACGGCAATAATCGGGCGATTTCAGTTTGTGCCGGTGGGCGTAGTGAATCGCCTTTGAAACTATAGAGCGGTAAAATCGTCCCGATGGTGACGTCAAAGGCGCCCTGCAGACGCGCGGAATAGGTTTGACTTCTCTCGAGAAGGTCCAAAATTTCCTCAGGCATTGCGACGGCGTCGGTTTGGCGATGATTAAAGGCGTACAGCGGGCCCGTGGGGTTTCCTTCCCAAAACAGCGTCGCAATACGGTTTATTTCGGCAAATCCCGCCTCGAGCGCGGCGTTCGCCTCATCTGCCGTCGTGTCCAGCACCGTAATCTCGATGATCGTGCCCATCGCAAAACGTGTCGCTTTGGCTTCCTGCAGGGATTTTTCCGATCGGCAGGCAGTTAGTATCAGCGTCGATAGGAGCCAGATTAAAATCGCTGCCCGTCTATTTCTAACGATCGTATTGATACTCCTGAGTGCGTCCATAATCACCGGGTTTTGAGTACCGCGCGGAGTCTGAACACAAAAAATCCGCGTTTCACCTGCCTCCGGCTCCACCAGTAAATACATACCCCAGTCAAAATTACCGCGCCAATACCACAGATGAACTGGACGACCTCCGCCGGGAGACTTTTCCATGGTTCGGTGATGACGCGGCTGGCGATGATCACCGTCCCCAGAAAAGTCAACAGCGGTAGTCCGTACTGCACCAGCGCGATTTTGAGTTGGTTGGCGCCAATCTGTTCGATCACCACCCGGTCACCGGGAAGAGCCGCCTGTGTCGCTCGTATTTTAAGAATTCGTTTTCCGGAATCGTTTGGACGACACAGCATCTTGGCACCGCAGGAATGACAGGCATCGCGTGATTCCAGTTCAACAGTCAACCAATCATTTTCCGCAGAAATTACCGTGGCGATTTCGGTATCTTCGGCGAAATACTGGTCTTCAGAGCTCATCCCTGGAACCGACGATTACAATGCATTTGGTGGGACATTTCTCGGTGGGCAGGACGAGTTCCTTCGTGTACACCGCGTGATCAACCTGCGCCAAATTATCTTTGACCTTGAACCCCTGACCATTGACGGCACGTTCGCAAATCATACAGCCGATGCAGGCGCTTTTGCAGATGGCGCGGGAAGTCTTGGGGTTATCCTTATTTTTACAGAGCACAAACACATGCTGAGAAAGCGGATGCAGTTCAATTACCTGCCGCGGACAGGCGGCGACGCACAGTCCGCAACCCGTGCATTTTTTACGATCGACTTCCGGAATATTCTGAGCGTTCAGATGAATGGCATCGAAAGGACAGGCGCGCACGCAATCCGCCAACCCGATGCAACCGTAAGTGCAGGCGCGTTCTCCACCGGCGATCAAGGTCGCCGCCAGGCAGGTCGGAACCCCCTGGTATTCGGCTTTTTTAGTCACCACACCATCGCCACCCTGACAAAACACGACTGCGACCTGGCGTTCACCAGTGACGGCATCAATGCCCAAAATCCGCGCAATCTCTTCCCGGGCGGAAGCGCCGCAGACGGAACAGTCGGCGACCTGTGATTTGCCACCGGCCAGCGCCTCGGCAAAATTGGCACAACCGGCATAGCCGCAACTGCCGCAATTGGCGCCCGGCAGACATTCGGCAATCTGCCCGATCCGCGAATCTTCTTCGACATGCAGTTTCTTGTTCGCCAAAGCAATTAGCACAGAGAAGAATAATCCGATGCCCGCCATACTTAAAACGCTATATAGAACGCCCATCAATGCTCCTTTTTATATCAATCCGGCAAAACCCATGAAGGCCAGCGCCAGACAGCCCGCGATGATCAGGGTAATGGAAGCCCCGCGCAACGGCTGAGGCACATCTCCGATTTCCAATTCTTCGCGGATGCCCGCCATGATCACCAACGCCAGCGAAAAGCCAAAACCGGACGCAAAACCATAGACGATACTTTCGACAAATCCATATTGTTTCATCACGAGAAACAACGCCAGCCCCAAAATTGCACAGTTGGTCGTGATGAGCGGCAGGAAAATCCCCAGTGCATCGTACAACGGTCGGCTGGTCTTCTTGATGAACATCTCCACCAACTGGACGAGCGAGGCGATGACCAAAATGAAAGCGACGATCTCTAAGTATTCAAGATGCAACCCGATCAAAATATACTTATTGATCAGCCAGGCTACCGCCGCGGTCAGGGTCATCACAAAAGTGGTGGCGACGCCCATACTCATTGCCGAACCCAACTTCTTGGATACGCCGATAAACGGACAAATGCCTAAAAACGAGGCTAATACGTAATTATTGACGATTGCGGCCGAAATGAATATGATAATCAGCTTCATGCGCGTTTCTCCCGGGCATTGATCCAGTTAGCAATTCCGATAAAAAAACCCAGCATCAGAAATGCGCCGGGCGGCAGAGCCATCACCATCCACGTGGTAAAATTGCGCGGCATGATCTGCAGGTTGAAAATCGTCCCGTTGCCGATCAGCTCACGGATAGAACCCAGCGCGAGTAAAACCAGGGTAAATCCGACACTCATCCCGATGGCATCAATCACCGAGCGTCCCACAGGATTCTTCGAAGCAAAGGCTTCCTGCCGTGCCAAAACAATACAATTGACTACGATTAACGGGATAAACGGTCCGAGTGCGGCACTGATTTCCGGATAAAAGGCCGCCATCACGCGGTCGGTAACCGTCACGAAGGTTGCGATGACCACGATGAACGCCGCAATGCGTACTTCGTTGGGAATCAATTTACGCGCCAGAGAGATGATCAGACTGGACATCACCAGCGTGAAGAAAACCGCCAGACCCATCGAAAAGCCATTGATCGCAGAGGTGGTCACCGCCAAAGTCGGGCAGGTACCCAAAACCATGCGCAGGATTGGATTTTCGTCCCATAAACCTTTGGTGAATTCTCTGATTAGAGTAACTTTTTTTTCAGCCATATTCAGTTGACCTTGTTTAAATAGACGGCGCGGTGGGTTTTAATTGCCTGATTGATAATGTCCACGACGGCTTTGGAAGAAATCGTCGCTCCGGTAATTGCCTGGATCTGGGTTTTGCTTTTATCCGCAGTCTGGTTTTTGACATAGGTGATTTCTTTACCAACAGCCAGATCGCAGAATTGCTCGCTAAACCATTGCGGATTGGTTTTATTGGTTGGATCGTTGTCGATTTTTGTGCCGAGCCCGGGAGTTTCCGCCTGTTGCAGGACTTTGATTTTGACAATTTTTTCGAACCTGGCATCCATGCCTACGATGATTTTCAACCGACTCTGGAAGCCATCCCCTTCCGCGACAAAAGCGATGCCGGCAAGCTGACCTTTGGCATCCTTGCCGATATAAAACGACAGTCCCTCGATGACTCGGACATCGCAGGTTTTTTTGTCGGGGATAACAAAACCCACGGCTTCGGACAAGGCTTTGTTTTGATTTAATTCGATGCGCGGGGCAGTATATTTATTCAGAATCGCCAACACAAACCCCGAAACAAGGGAAACCGTGGTCAAAACGACAATCAGCCGCAGTGATTTATTCATACCTTTTTCTCTCCAAATATTATAGGACGCGTATAACGATTGATCAGCGGCGTCAGCGCATTCATCAATAAAATCGAGTACATCACGCCTTCCGGCAGGCCTCCAAAGAGGCGGATAATCACCAACAGTATGCCTGCTCCGATACCGAATATCCAGGCGCCTTTCGGCGTAACCGGCGTCGTAACCATATCGGTAGCCATGAAGAATGCCCCCAACATCAATCCCCCGGCAAACAGATGAAAGACGGGATCGGGATATTGGGCGGGATTGCTGATCCAGAAAAGCCCACCCACCACAAACACGGTGCCCAAATATCCAACGGGAATCCGCCAGTCGGCATATTTCTTTACCAAAATAAATATTCCACCCATCAGGATCATCAGCGCGCTGGTTTCTCCGATGCAACCACCGACGGTTCCCATAAACAGATCGTAGTATGGCGTCAGTGTTTTTTCAAATTTAAAAGAACCAAGCGGTGTGGCGGTCGTGATTGCATCAAGCGTGCGCGGGATGCTCCAGGTCGTCATGGCAATCGGGAAACTGGCCTGCAGAAAGGCGCGTCCGATTAAGGCGGGATTGAAGATGTTGTATCCTAAGCCACCGAAAACCTGTTTGCCGATCGCGATGGCGAAAACTGCCCCATAAATCGCCATGCTGAAAGGCAAACCCGGCGGCAGAGTCAAGGCTAAAAGCAAACCGGTCAGTACGGCACTGCCGTCGGTAATTGTGAGCGGTTTACGACGAACGAGGTTGAGGATTAATTCCGTCAAAACCGCGCTACCCACCGACAGCCCAATCAGCCAAAGAGCACGAGCTCCGAAATTATAGACTCCAAAAATGACCGCCGGTAGCAGTGCAGAGATCACGGTCCACATAATTTGCGGAACCGCGTCTTTCCGCAACAGGTGCGGTGAGGATTTTAATAAAAACTCCATTTTCGTTTTTTCGGGTTTCGATTCAGCGAGTTTTACAGGTTCAGCAGCTTTATTTTCAGGTACGTTCATTGATCAACCTATCCTTAATTACAATCAGCCTGCAAGGTAATGATTTTCATTTAGCTACAGCTTGCTGGCGTTTCAATTCGTTGACTTTGAGCTTGCCAATACGGATTTGATGTACCAGCGGTAGGCGGGCGGGACAGATATACGCACAGGAGCCACACTCGATACAATTCAAGACCCCTAAAGAAGAGGCGGTTTCCCAGTTGCTTCTGGAACTGTACCGCGCAATGCGCGTCGGCACGAGTTGCATCGGACAGGCCCTGACGCAGGCTCCACATTGAATACAGGGATATTCCTTGTTCTCGGGGATACTGCTGCCTTTCAGACAAAGCAAACCGCTGGTGGCTTTGACCACGGGCACCTGGCAACTGTGTTGGGCAATTCCCATCATTGGTCCACCCATGATGATCATCGCGGCGTCGGCAGTCAATCCCCCGCAAAAATCAATCAGATTCTGAAAGGTAGTGCCGATCCTGACAATTAAATTTTTCGGTTCTTTGATCGCATCGCCGGTAACAGTTACGACACGTTCAACCAGCGGCCGATACGACGCCACTGCATCGGCGATGGCGAGAGCTGTGCCGACATTTTGCACTACGACGCCGACGTCCATGGGCAATCCACCGGTAGGCACGCGGCGTTTTAAAATGGCGTCAATCAGCATCTTTTCTGCTCCCTGGGGGTATTTTACCTTTAGGGGTTGGACGGTGAAGTCTGTATATTCGGCAACCGCCCTGGCCATGCTGGCGATCGCATCCGGTTTGTTGGCTTCGATTCCGATAATGGCGCGTTGAATGCCGAGGGCCTTTAACATGATGCGGATGCCTAACACGATCTGGTCGGGAAATTCCACCATCGTGCGATGGTCGGCAGTCAGATAGGGTTCGCATTCACAACCATTGATGATCAGAGTATCAACGCTTTTATTTTTCGGAGGATTGAGTTTGACATGCGTCGGGAAAGCAGCCCCGCCTAACCCAACGACCCCACCGCTCAGGATCAGGTTGTTGATTTCATCCCGCGTGAGGTCTTTCCAGCTTTTTTGGGTAGTGCCATTGACGAACCATTCATCCTTGCCGTCGCCAGCGATCACGACTGACAGGACGTTCGGACCGGCGGGATGAGCGACTGGCTCGATGGCTTTGATCGTGCCTGAAATCGTGGCATGGACGGTGCTCGACACAAATCCGCCGCTTTGTCCGATGATCTGTCCGGTTTTGACTGCCTGCCCTTTGGACACCACCGGCGTACAGGGTGCCCCGATGTGTTGCTGAAGAGGAATAATGACTTCAGCGGGTACCGGCATTCGCTCGATTGGTTTGCTGGCGGTGTCGGCTTTGAATTCTTTGGGATGGACACCTTTTTTAAAAGTTTTCAGATGCATGCATACTTTCCTGGTAACTTCAAACAGTGTTAAAAAAGCGGGAAAATTTAAAAAGGATTTACCTAAAATGGTGGGCTTTTTTTCAACCCGGGATAATCTGCCGACGAGGAAAAAGGCTCGCGAAGATAATCCTCAGATAATTTGGGTTATTGGGCCAAACAGCTTAAATTTCGGCTGTTCTTTGACGGGGGCGAATGGACTTGACGGATCTGCAGGTTGAGTAAAATGCGTGTCGTGGTTTTCAGGAGGGCCACGTTAATAAACCTGAACAAGTCAAATGCCAATACTTATGGCACCGTCGCTTACGCTTAGTTAGCGACCGTTCATAGCCGAGCGCGCCTGTCGTTTGGTTGTGAGCGTCGATTTTACAGGCTCGCCTTTTACATTAGTCTGGATGGGAAAGGTTAAATCCTGCAGGCTGGTGCCGACCAAGATTGTCCGCTGACGCGGTCGGGACGAGAACCAGTAACGGACTACACACGTAGGATTTTATTCGGTCGCATTTTCGGACGAGGGTTCGATTCCCTCCGCCTCCACGCCTCAATCGTTCAGGAGCGACTTCAAATTGCTGTCCCAGAGGTTGTCCCAATTGTAGTGCGTAAGCACACGGTTAAACAGGATGTCACTGTGCGATTGGTTTTCCGTCAGGAAATTGACAATTCGATCGGCGTTGTATTCCACGCTTTCATCAAACGGTAGATATAAGACACCTTCTTTGGCTACTTCTCTGAAGACCGGAATCTGCGCCAAGACGAGTGGAATCCGGGCAATTCCGGCTTCTAAAATCGGCAAACCAAAGCCTTCGTCCAAACTCGGATAAAGCACAAGATGACTGATAAAATACAAGTCCCGGACTACCGAGCGGTTTTTGCTCTGGGGAATCTGTAAATTGGTAAATACATCGCCGAGAAAAACGACACTGTCCCGTAAATCTTCGCTCGCGATCAAATCGAGCAATTTCTGGGAATAGGGAGTCCACTCCGTGCCCTCTTTCTCTAACGTCCCGGTCACGATGCCGATTATCCCGGGATAGTGACGCTTCAACCGGGCAATGATCTGCAGACTGCGCTCGACGTTCTTGCGGGGAATGATACGAGCAGGAATCAGTACAATCGGATAACGGCTGAACAAATTCAGGTTTTCGATCAGAGGAGTCGTGACTTCGTCAAATTTTAAAAAATCCTGATACTTGATCACGTTGGGAATTACTTTGATACGTCGCCGGGGAATATTCAACAGTTCCGCCAGTTGACGCTTGCGGAATTCTGAAACGGTTATATAGGTTACGTTGGGCAAAGGCGTTTTCAGCAACGACCACGGTTTGCGATCATACAGATAGGGTTTGTGTTCCTCGATCAACCAGGCCATATCGTGCGTCCAGAGGTAGTACTTTTTGTCGGGGTATTTTTGGATATAATTCCAGAAGGCTTCGGTGGCCGTCAGGTTGAATGGCATGGTCATAATATTGTGAATCATTACCGTGTTGATATTTCCGATTTCCGCCTCTATGCGGCGTTGTAGAATTTGCATTCGATATTCATAAAACTCCGGCAATGATCCAAACCTGAGCACGCGTTGAATCTCGCGCACGTGAGGACTGTCCGGGTTTAAGTCCGTCACGATACTGGTCTTGAGGTTTTTTCCCTCGATTGATCCGGTACCCGTCAGTAATGTCACCAAACAATCGTGTTTGGCGAATATTTCTGACAGCGGTTTTAAAGCGCTCTCCACCCCGCCGATGACCGGCGGCAGGCTGTAATGCGCCATGATAATTTGCTGTTTAGCTTGCATCTGTCATCCGCCTGAACTCAATTCCCCTAGCATACCAATCCCGGTCCACTAAAAAACAGGGCAACAGGATATTTATTTTTTGTTTTGATTTCGATCATCTGGTCGAATTCCGTCCGCGTCTGAAATTTAAACAGGGGCATCAGTTTCTGCGGTTTGATTTCCAGGCGGTATTGCTCGATTATATCTTCAAACCACGTCGTGCCACCTTTGGTTTTATGATAAAGGAGCGGAGTCAGCAGACAACCGCTCTCGACGATGGCACCAGGCAGCTGACCAGTCGTAAAGGGCAAATCGATGATGGCTAAGGGCGGTACTGCTACAGCTAACCTGGTTTTCTGAGCTAATACCTCACGGGCGTCGTGAATCAGACTCATGATTACCCCGGTGCGCCATTCCATCCAATCCGGAAGATATTCGATGATCTGACTGGTCGAAGTAATCACCTCGCCAATCACGGAGGAGAATTCCGTGACACAAAAAGGACAATAACAATACGGCGGAACCTGTAACTGCACATCGAGGTCTTCGGCTTCCCAGAAAAACGGGAAGCGCAGATTCTGCAGGAGTACAAATTCCACCTGCGGTAATCGCTTCACCTTCAGGAGCAGTTTTTGAAAATATTCAATTCCAAATGGATTATTCGGACATACCGGTGAATAAAACTCATCCGCAACGCTCGTTTTGCCCTGGTAATTGACGGGACGGGTAAAAAATTCCTTTTGCCAGTAAACGGGATTCTCAAAGCAATCCAGCACTAAGCCAACCTTAAAATCCAACTCCCGGGCTAACGTAATCATCTGGTTGACCGGATAAAACCGAGATACTTTTTCCTGGTGTGTCGTAGGTTTAGTTAGAGAGAAGACGACGCCGTCAAAAGGATTATTTTTAATCTTTCGCAGATCATCGGAAAGGCTTTTCCGGTCGTACTGACCAGGGTTATAGACTAAAAAATTATTCTCCATAATTGCGGATTAAATTCCAAAATATTTGTCGAAATAACAAACGTAATTTTTCGTTTAAGATGCTCTTTATTGTGACGATGGCTGTGTTTTGTCGGAGCGAGTGGATTTGAACCACCGACCCCCTGAACCCCATTCAGGTGCGCTAAACCGGACTGCGCTACGCTCCGCAATTATTTTCCATCTGAAAAAGCGGCCTAAATATAGAGATTTTTAGCTGTTTTAAAAAGTATTTCTACCAGCTGTTTATCAGATCAAGAATTTCCTTTAAGCCACCTTTTATCTGTCTGACGAGCTGTACCAGTTGCTCGTTATCCAGCGGCGGGTTAACGATTTCACTCCAATCACCGTTTTCGGTTATCTTTTCCCAATCCTCCGGTTTTAATTCTTTCAGCTTTTGCTTGGCGCCCTCTATGGTAAAACGTTTATCGTATAAAAGGTATTTAATGTACTGGATTAAGCGTATATCTTTATCGCGATAGATGCGGTTACCTGCCCGATTTTTGGCTGGTGCTAAAGATGGAAATTCTGTCTCCCAATACCTCAACACATATTGTTTCAGACCAGTGATTTCACTGACTTCCCCGATAGGATAGTAGAGTTTTTTAATTGGTTTATTCATACAAAATCCTATTATAGTATTACTTCAACAAATACTTTAATAGTATAATCAGAATAAACACATATGTCAAGTAATATTTTAAATTACCTGATAGAACGCACTACCAGTGTTGCATTTGCGCAGAAATTTATGACATTCTGTTTCAGTACTTCCGACCAGTTTGCACCCTGCGGTGTAACCTTACGGCCGATCATGTTCAAGGTATCGGTTGAGTACACTGCCAGGCGGGGGATGATAGCTGCAGGCGGGCGATTATGCCGATATTTAAATGGGAAAAACGTACACAAGTGGGTATAGCCGATTTGTCTAACAGCTTTCATTACTCTGGAATTGACCCGTCCGAACGGGGCGGCCAAGAGTCTCACCGGCTGGTAAAAAGTCGATTCCAGATATTCTTTCGAATGGCGTAACTCATCCGTCATTTGCTCGATTGGCATTCCCGTAAGCTCTTGGTGAGAAACGCCGTGAGAGCCGATCTCCCAGCCAGCTTTTATTAACTCCCTGATTTCCGCCTGATTTAAATGCTTAAACCGGATCCACCCCAAATTGGCGTCCCACCGGTTTTCCCGTCCAATATAATCGGTAATCAGGAAAACTGTGGCTTTGATTCGGTACTCAGTCAGTATGGGATATGCGTATTCGAAAATACCGCTGTAGCCGTCGTCAAAAGACAGAGCAATTCTTTCCGGCGTCAGATGTTTCGCATCGATCAGCTCGCCGATAGTGCCAATTTTAAAACCCTCAGACAGCAGAAATTCAATTTGACGCCTGAAATTCGCTGGTGTAATGCAGGAAATGCCCAGCTCATGTTTCTGATCGACTTTATGATAGACGAGTACCCGATTTGTTGAGGTGTTAAAGCTGCTTATGATGAGCCTGTTATTTTATTTTACGGGTTCGAAGTGATGTTGCCGGTAAAACCGTTCGGTAAATTCTCCGATCAGTTGATAAGCCTGCGCGAGTATTTGTTCATCAGGCAGAAAAACTATCCGGAAATGGTTCGTACCATCCTTTTGGCCGAAACCGGAACCATAAACTACCAGTACACCGGTTTCTTCCAGCAGATCGAGGACATATTTTTCGTCGTTGATTCCCGGAGGTAATTGCACTTTCGGAAATGCGTAAAACGCGCCACCTGGTTTCACGCAGGTAATCCCGGGAATCGCATTTAGCATTTTCACCGTCAGATCGCGGCGACGGGTCAATTTCGCCATAATTGATGGTAGATGCGCATCCCCGCCGGTGAGAGCTGGAGCAACCATATATTGCTGGGGATGAGGTGAACAGAGTCGGGCCCGTAAAAGCTTATTGACCGCTTCCCGGTAATCGGCCATTACCTTGGCGGGATCGCTGAAGACCGCCCAACCGACGCGCCAGCCCGGCATGATATAGTTTTTACTCAAACCGCCGAAGGTAATGACAGGCACATCCTCGGCCAGGGCGGCAATGGAAATGTGCTTTTGCCCTTCAAACAGCAATTTATCATAAATTTCATCAGCGAAAATGATGAGATTATGCCGGCGAGCGAATTCGATGATATTCAATAGACTTTGCCGGCTATAGTTGGCACCGGTTGGATTATTGGGATTGATAACCACGATCGCCTTAGTTCGTGTATTGACCCGGCTTTCAAGTTCATCGAAATCAATCTGCCAGTTATTGTCTTCGTTAAGATTGTAGGGATTCAACTCACCATGATAGACTGGAATCTGGCCGCTGTAAAGCGGATAGCCGGGTGCCGGTGTCATAATATTATCACCGGGATTGATCAACGCCGCTATCGCCAGAGTAATCGCTTCGGAAGCGCCATTGGCGATGATTACATCGTCGGCGGTCACATTTTTAATATTTTTAGTGACAGCGTAATGGGCGACTGCTTCGCGGGCTTCCAAAATCCCCATAGAATCACAGTAAGTCGAGACATTTCCCACCGTACCGGCGTTGGATTTTTCAATCTTTTCCATCACCAGTTGGCGCAGTTCCCGCGGCGTTTCAAAGTCATAGACCGGTGGATCGCCAATATTCAGGTATAGTATTTTTTTACCGCGCCGTTCCAGTTGTTTGGCTTTGACGACGATATCGCGGATCGCATAGGTCACATGTTCGGTGCGTTCGGCTGGTACGATTGGCCGCATTATTTTGTCTCCCTTTTGATTAAAGTCATCCCAAAGTCAACCTGAGCTTTTTTCTGGAAGAAAAACAGTCTCGATAAACTGGTCGGGAATGAACAGATACTCCGCCAATTGCTGTATTTCTTCAACCGAAATCTTTTCGATTATCGCCAATAGTTCGGCAAAGGTGAACAGGCGTTTCTCGTAGATTTCCATTTTCGCCAGATGACTCATCCTGGAATTGGTGTTTTCCAAAGCAAAAACGGTACTGCTTTTAGACTGCTGTTTGACTTTTTCGAGTTCGTCGACGGGCACTTTTCTTCGGACGAGTTTGCTCATTTCAGCATATAGTTTGACTTTCAGCTTTTCTAATTTTCCGACTGCGGTTCCGGCGTAAATTCCGAAAACACCTTCGTGAAAAAACAGATCGGAAAATGAAAATACTTCATAGACGAAACCGTACTTTTCACGGATATTGTGAAACAAGCGCGAAGACATGCCCCCGCTCAGCAAAGTATTCAGCAATGCCAGCTGAAACCGGCGCGGGTCACTTTGCGGAAAAATACGCCGGCCAAGGATGAGATGCGCCTGGCTGATCGGCTTATGAATGACCTGCTGTCTCTCCGGCACACCCAGCTCGTACTTTACCGGAGTGCGGTCATTACCGGGTTGCATCGTATGGCAATATTTCTCCACCAGTTCCACGAGGCGTGCATGTTCAATTCGTCCGGAAGCGGCGACGACCAATCTGCCCGTGGTATAATTCTGGGCTACGAATGTCATTAAATCCGCGATCTGGATGGAATTGATACTATCACGCGTGCCCTGGATGGGCCACCCTAACGGATGATCAGGGAATATCTGCTGATTAAAAACATCATGGATCAGCTCACCGGGAGTGTCCTCGATTTCCTTGATTTCCTCCAGGATGATGCCCTTTTCTTTCTGTAACTGATTGTTTTCGAACGTATCGTTCAGAACCAGATCTGCCAGAACATCAATGCCCTTTTCCAAATGATCATGCAGAATCTGCAGGAAATAGCAGGTGACGTTTTTGCTGGTAAAGGCATTGATGATGCCGCCGACCGATTCGACGGCATTGGCAATCTGGAACGCCGTCCGCTTCCGCGTGCCCTTGAACATCATGTGTTCGATCAGATGGGCAATGCCACTGGTGGCGGCCGTGTCATCTTTGGAGCCGGTAATGACCCAAAAACCCAGCGAAACCGAATAAACCGTCCCGACATATTCGGAAATTACCCGAATCCCATTTTGCAACTCGGTCCGGTTAATGATCTCGTCGGTCATTTTCAATAGCGTGAGCGAGGACGGTGACCAGAGCGATTGCCCCGGTCATGCCCTTTCGCCCGATCGGGTGCTCCGCCGCGGCGGTCGTTGTTGCGTGATTCTTCCTGGTACCCTTCCGGTTTGGGAAGCAATTCTCTGATGGAAAGTTCAAACCTTCCCGGAGCGGCGATCTTTTTCAACAACACGTCAACCCTGTCACCCACTTTCAGGACACTATTGACGTCTTCTGTGCGTTTCCAGGCAATTTCAGAAACGTGCAACAATCCTTCCTTGTTAGGTAAAAACTCGACGAAAGCGCCATAGTTCTCAATGCGGGTTACTCGGCAATCCCGATAAGTCGTTCCTTCTTCGGGTTTCGTCGTCATGCCCAAAATGACCTGTTTGGCCTTTTCGACGTTTTCGAAGCGCGGCGCAGAAATAAATACCGTACCGTCATCGGAAATCTCGATGGTTGTTCCGGTGTCGGTTTGAATCGCCCGGATGTTTTTACCGCCGGGACCGATAATTTCACCGATGGATTCCGTATCTACTTTAATCGTAATCATGCGCGGAGCATATTCCGAAATCTGCGCCCGCGGCTGCCGGATGGTTTGTTCCATGATATTGATGATATGCAATCGTCCTTCACGGGCTTGGGCAAGTGCCGAACGCATAATGTTCGTAGTGAGGCCCTTGACTTTCAAATCCATCTGAATCGCAGTGATTCCGTCTTCGGTTCCGGTGACTTTAAAATCCATATCTCCGTAATGGTCTTCCGCACCGAGAATATCCGATAGAACCACTACCTGTTCGCCTTCTTTAATCAAACCCATCGCAATGCCGGCAACGGTCTTTCTGACCGGGATCCCGGCATCCATCATTGACAAAGACCCGGCGCAAACCGACGCCATGGAAGATGAGCCATTGGACTCCAGGATATCCGAAACAATGCGGACGGTATAGGGGAAATCCAGCTCACCGGGAATCTGACGTTTAAGGGCTCTCTCCGCCAGGTTACCGTGCCCGATTTCGCGTCGGCCTGTACCGCGAATCGGCTTGACTTCACCCACGCTAAAGGGCGGAAAATTATAGTGCAACATAAACCGCTTGGTGGATTCCTCGCGATCTACGTCATCGATGATTTGTTCGTCAAGTTTTGTACCGAGGGTCACCGAACCAAGGCTCTGGGTTTCGCCTCTGGTAAACAACGCTGAGCCATGCGCGCGCGGTAGAACGGCTATCTCGCAGGTTATCGGTCGGATTTCCTGCGCTCCGCGACCATCGAGCCGCTTGCCGGTGGTCAGGATACACTCCCGCATGTCTTTTTTAACCAGGGCATCGATGGTTTGCGATATATAGCCACCCTTCTCCGGGTACTGTTCGCTATATTTTTCAATTAACTCGTGGGTAAAGCTGCTGATCTTTTCGGCACGGGTCTGTTTGGATACCAGGCCTAATGCCCGCCATTCTGCCAGCCGCGGTTTGACCTGTTCTTCTATCAGTGACCGCAGTTCCGCTGGTTCTTCAACTGTGGCCAAAGCTTTCTTAGCCGGCTGTATTTCTGCGATCAATTCTTTTTGCAGCTGGATAATGGTCTTGATCGCCTCGTGTCCGAACTCGATCGCCTGAACTAATAAGTCCTCGCTGATTTCATTCGCTTCACCTTCTACCATTACCACCGAGTCTTCTGTCCCGGCGATGACAATTTCCAACTCGCTTTTATCGAGCTGTGGAATGGTCGGATTGAGGATGAATTCTCCGTCAATTCGTCCCACCCGCACACCGGCGATCGGACCTAAAAACGGAATTCGGGACAGCATCAATGCCATCGACGCTCCGATGATACCAAGCACGTCACCGGGATTTTCCTGGTCGCTTGAAATCAGGTTGGCGATTATCTGAGTATCGCAGAAAAATCCTTCCGGGAACAAAGGCCTGATTGGGCGGTCAATCAGACGGGAACTCAGCACCTCCCTTTCCGAGGGACGCCCTTCACGTTTAAAAAATCCGCCCGGTATTTTCCCGGCGGCATAGGCTCTTTCACGGTATTCTACCTGAAGCGGGAAAAAATCCTGCTCCACGGGACTGTCAAAATTGGCTACCGCTGTCACCAGTACCATTGTATCAGCGTACCTGACCAGAACGGCGCCATCGGCCTGTTTGGCCATGCGACCAGTCTCAATAACTAAATCTCGCCCTGCAAGGGTTAACGATTTTCTAATCAATTAATGTCTCCTAATGTTACTTTCTTAATGTTACTTTCTTAATTCCAACTGTTCGATCAGTCGTTTATAGGCTGGTTCATCTTTCTTTTTCAAATAACCCAGCAAATGTTTACGACGGCTGACCAGGCGCATCAACCCCCGGCGCGAACTATGATCTTTTTTATGCTTGTCAAAGTGCTCGCCGAGCTGTTTGATCCTTTCACTCAGCAAAGATACCTGCGTCGCTACCGAGCCGGTATCCAGAGTGTTTTTACCGTACTTTTTAATCAATTCACTTTTAGTTTCCTTTGTGAGAGTCATCGAAAATGTTCCTCCATTTCAACTCTTATAATTTTTAATGATTGTTAATGCTTGCGCGCAGTCTTTCTGCATTTGATGCTGTAATTCAATCACGGTTGCAAATCGGATTTCGTCGCGCAGTTTTTCTAATATTTCGATCGTGATTCGCGTGGTGTACAAATCCCGGTCAGGGTAATTAAACAGGTGCAATTCGATGGTTCGTTCCTGCTCCCGAAACGTCTTACGCACCCCGATATTAACCAGTCCATACTGAGTCTGTCCGTCCAACTCCGCCCTGGTTAGATAGACACCATCCGCCGGGATCAGTTTCTCAGGCCGTTCAACCGCGAGGTTGGCGGTCGGAAAACCAATTTGACGCCCGCGACCAGCACCACGCACAACCTGACCCGTCAAGTGGAAAGGCCGACCCAAATACTCCGCCGCCCGATTAACCTGACCTTCTTCGATCAACCGACGTACTAACGAAGAACTGACCACCTGGCCGTTTACGGAAAATGGCGGCACAATTTCCACCTGAAAACCGTAACGTTGTCCTGCGGAATTTAAACTTGCCGCAGTCCCCCGACGGTCGTGTCCGAAATGATAATCGAAGCCGACCACCACCTGGCAGACTTTCAGCCGTCTAACAAGCAGATCGGTGATAAATTCTTCTTCGGAAGTTTGCAGAAATTGCTGATTGACATCAATGATCAGCACGAAATCCACTCCCATTCGGCTCAGAAGCGCTACTTTTTCGTCGGGCACGGTCAGAATAGGTAAAGGATGCGCGTGGTTAAGCACTTGTCGAGGATGAGGATCAAAGGTTACGACCATTGAATGGCACTTTTTCTGGTGGGCGATGTAAAGCATGCGGTTGATTATTTGCTGGTGCGCGCGATGCAAGCCATCGAAAACTCCCAGTGTCACACAGGCTCCCTTGAAGTCTGCGGGTATACTATCTTTGCCAAAAATAACCTGCATCAAGAATTCAGTTCATGCCTTGTTTGATTATGTTTATCAGTTCCTGCGCTAACTGATCGAACGGAAGCGCCTGTTCCCATCGGTATTGGCCGATCGAGATTCTTTTCAAATAAGTCAGATGTCCTTCAGTGCCTATGGCGCGGGCGATATCTTCTCCGAGCTTACGAATATAAGTGCCACTCGAACAGCGAATCTCCAGCCGCAGTAAATCGTTCCTGATCGGTTGAATTTTCAGGTCGTAGATTTGGACGCTGACCGGTTTGAGGGTCACTGATTTTCCTTTGCGTGCAAAATGGTAAGCAGGACGTCCGTTGATCTTTTTTGCGGAAAATGCTGGTGGAATCTGCTCAATCGTGCCGGTAAATCTCTGTCGAACTTCTTCGAGCATAGCGTCGGTAATAATCGGGACTGGGGCCGTGCGGATTACGGGTAAGGTATGATCACCGCTGGCGGTACCTGCTCCTAAACGCAAGTGGGCTTCATAGATTTTGGGCAACTGGAGAATTTCAGTCATTTGTTTCGTGGCTTTACCGAGCATAATCAGGAGCACCCCTTCCCCAAAGGGATCGAGCGTACCGGCATGGCCTACTCTGTTCTGGCGCCCGAGTAGACGCCGAACCTGGCGCACCACATCGTAGGAGGTGATTCCGGCCGGTTTGTAGACGTTGATGACCTGATTAAGTTGTTCCAGTTGGATTTTCTCCTTCCTGTTCATGAATTTTCTGGAACAAACGCTCGATATTTTCAGCGTATTCCTGACTGTCATCGTAATAAAAAGCGATGCGGGGCACGAATTTCAGCGCAATGCGATGTCCGAGAAGTCCCCGGATAAAAGCCGTCTGGGCTCTGATTTTTTCCAGAGCCACGTTGACAAATTCTCGATCTTTGTGATAAATGCTGAGATAAATTTTGGCTTCCCGTAAATCACTGGTACAGGTAACTTTCGTCACCGTCACTAAACCAATTTCCTCAGAAGTAAATTCCCGGATGAAAATCTCGGCCACGATGCGCTTGATTTCATCAGCGACCCGCTGAATCCGGTAACTGCCCATTACATCATCTCCATCTTACTGTCAATTAGTTGAACTTCAAAAGTCCGCTCAATCAACTTTTCGACTTCGGATAATATCTGCTGAACGATTGAGGATTCATTGCTCAGGGTGGTCACGCCCAGGAGACATCGGCGGTACTGATCGCCATATTCCAGCTCGGCAATTGCCACGTTGAATTTTGCTCGCACCTGATTCTTGATCCGGCTGATCAGCGAGCGTTTATCTTTCAGCGATTGTGGGCTTCGCAATAATAAATCCATCTGCAATAAACCAATGGTCATATATTGTCAACGCTTATTTCAGAGCCAATGTTCTTTTTTTCGATTTCACTTCGAAAAATTCGATATGATCCCCGACCTGGAAATCATTGAAACCATCCAAACAGACACCGCACTCGAATCCTTCCTGGACTTCGCGGACATCATCTTTGATACGTTTCAGGGATGCCACCAGGCCTTCGAAAAGCACCTGACCATCTCTTTTCACACGCACATTGGCATTACGCGTGACCTTACCGCTCAGGACATACGAGCCTGCGACCACTCCCGCTTTAGGAATTTTAAACAGTTGCCGGACTTCCAGTTCACCAAGCATTTCCTCGATCTTCTCCGGGGTGAGCAAGCCTTCCAAGGCGGCCTTCACGTCGTCGATCAATTCGTAAATGATGCTGTAATGCCGGATTTCGACATTTTCTTTCTTGGCTAATTCCCGGACTTTGGCATCGGCGGTCACGTTGAATCCGATGATGACGGCTTCCGAGGCTTTCGCCAGCAGTACATCGGTTTCAACGACATTACCCGTGGCCTTATGCTTGACGCCGACGGCAACTTCCTCATTGACCAACTCGCCTAGGCTCTGGCTGATGGCTTCCACCGAACCGTCCATATCGCATTTCAGGATCACGTTCAGCTGTTTGATTTTCCCTTCAGCAATATGGGCGGAAATCGCGTCGAGCGACCATTCTTTGGCCTGTCGCTTCTGATGTTCCCGCTCGATTTTCTGGCGCTCACTGGCTATCTTCCGGGCTTCCCGTTCGTCTTCCACGATAGCGAATGTATCGGCTAACTTGGGTAAAATATCAAATCCCGCAATTTGCACGGAGTCGGACGGACCGGCGGATCTCAGTCGCTGACGGCGTTCATCAACGATCGAACGTACATGACCGTAGGAGGCGCCACAGACGAAAACGTCACCAATATTGATCGTGCCTTTTTTTATGATTACCGTCGCTACCGGACCATGTTTCTTATCCAGCTTGGCTTCAATGACCGTGCCCATACCGGACGAATCGTAGTTGGCTTTGAGCTCCAGCATTTCGGCTTCCAATAATATTAAATCCAGCAGGTGGCTGACGCCCTGTCCGGTTTTGGCGGAAATTTCCGCCGCCTGCACCTTACCTCCCCAGCTCTCTAACAAAACGTCATTATTAGCCAATTCGCGCTTGACGCGTTCGGGATCGGCTTCCGGTTTATCGATCTTGTTGATGGCGACAACCATCGGAACATTGGCGGCTTTGGCGTGACTGATAGCTTCAATCGTCTGGGGCATGACGCCATCATCCGCCGCAACGATTAATATTACAATATCGGTCACCTGCGCACCGCGGGCACGCATTGCCGTAAAGGCTTCATGACCGGGAGTATCCAAAATGGTGATTGATTTACCATCCTTGAGTTCAACTTTGTACGCACCGATATGCTGGGTAATACCACCTGACTCACCGCCAACAATATTGGAGCGGCGAATAAAATCCAGCAGGGTGGTCTTGCCATGATCCACATGTCCCATAATGGCAACTACCGGTGGCCGTGGACGAGCGGCTTTGAGGTCCTCTTCGGTATTTTCGATTTTCAGTAGTTCTTCACCGTACTGCTCGAGCTTTTCGCATTTGAAGCCCAGCTCATCTGCAATCAAGGTGATCGTATCGAAGTCCAGGCGTTGATTCATAGTCGTAATCATACCAAGCTTCATACAGATCTGAATCACGTCAGCCGGTTCTGCATTCATCAGATGCGCGACGGTTTCCACCGTGGCAAATTCGCTGACCCGGATTTTTTTCTCCACGTTTTCTTCAACGGTGACGACATCGGTCTTTTTATATTTTTTCTTGGCACCGCGTTCCCCTAACTTCGCCATTGTCTTACGGATCTGTTCATCGACGACTTTGTCGGTCACATGCCAATCCACACGCCCCCGTCCAAATTTGGCCTTATCGGCTCCAGCATCACCCAGACGGTGTTTGCCGGTCTTGATCCCCAATTGCGGTTCCAGCTCGTCAATCTTGATGCGTTTAAGTTTCTTTTTATCTTTCTTTTTAAGACGCTCGGTTTCTGCCGAAGGGGTGACTTTCAGCGGCTCCGGTTCGGGGGCCTTCGCGGCTTTCTTGGCGGCAGTCGGTTTGGGCGCCACCTCGGTTTTTTTCTCAGTTTCCCGAAAAGCCTCAATCAGGTGCTTTTTAACATCAATTCCATATTCCAGGACATCCCGGACGGCGGGAATGAGTGCTAAGGAAGCTGCTTTATAGACTTCCTCTTCAATTTTACGTCTTTCTAACTCCGCGGCACGTCGGGCTTCTTCTTCTTCTTTGCGTTTGTTTTCGGCTTCCTTACGCGCTTTCTCTTTGCGGATTCTCTCGATACGATCCTTATCCCGCGCAAACTCTTCAAGGATTTTCAGGTAACAGGCTTCGTCCACTCCGGTGTTCATGGAGCATTCCTGTCCCTGTTTGCGTAAAAACTCGATGATATCCTTAAATGAGATATTTAATTCTTTGGCAATCTCAAAGATACGTTTCTGCTTACTGCGGGGATCATTGTTCATTCAGATTATTTTCGTCCTCAGGTTCATTGGTGACTTCTTCGCTGATAATTTCTTCATCAACGCTCTCTTCTTTATCCGACTCGTCGCCTTCGGGTGGTTCAGGTGACTCAGGTTGGACAGCGTTCTCGGACGAAACTACCTCCGACTGCTGGGCGACTTTAGCGGCCTCGATTTCAGCTTTTCGCTTCTCAATTGCCGCGGTGATTGTCTGATGAATTTTGTCCAGAGTCTTTTCGCCCAGCCCCTTGATACTCAGCAATTCATCCCGTTGAGCTGAGAGGAATTCCTCGGCAGTTTCAATACCTACACTGTACAGCAGTTTCCAGTTATGTTCCGTCAAACCCTCGATATTTTCGAGATAGATCGTCTCGGATTCGGACAGTTCATAATCGGATTTTTTAATCGCGTCAATCGAATAGCTGGTTACCTCGGATGCCAGCCGGATATTCTGCCCCATTTTGCCAATGGCGACGGAGATTTCGTTGTCATCGAAAATTGCCAGAGCGGAACGATGCTCCTCATCAATCTCCAGTTCGGATGGTTTGGCCGGAGAAAGCGCCCGGGTGATCAGAATTTCGGGTTTACTGCTGTTATTGATGATGTCTATTTTTTCGTTATTCAACTCGCGGACGATTGCCTGAATGCGACTACCTTTGATTCCGACGCAAGCTCCAACGGCATCAATCCGCCGGTCATTGGATTCTACGATCACCTTACTGCGGTCGCCGGGCTGACGGGCAATTTTTTTAATCTCGATGGTCTTGTCGTAAATCTCCGGCACTTCATTTTCAAACAATTTTTCGAGGAACAGTTTATCGGCGCGTGACACGATGATCTCCGGACCGCTGGGCCCCATGACGGCTTCCTTGATGATGCCTTTCAGGCTTTCCCCGCGGCGGTAGCGTTCGTTAGGAATCTGTTCTTCGCGTGGCATTTTAAGTTCGGCTTTGCCGATGTTGATAAAAATGGCGTCGCGGCGGATCTGGTGAATATCGCCAATGACGATCTGCCCGACTTTCTTGGAATATTCTTCGTAAATCTGGTTTTTCTCAACCCGCACAATCTGCTGATTAAGTATTTGTTTGGCGTGCGAGATCAGCCTGCGTCCGAAACTCAGCGGATCAATTACTTCCGCGTACACATCGCCGACCTGCATGTCCGGTTCGACTTCCCGGACTTCAGTGATCCCGATTTCCGTCAAAGGATTGGTCACTGCTTCAACGACGTTGCGTTGATGATAGATTTCGATTTCGCCTTTGTCGATATTGACGATGACATCGAAGTTCTCGGTCGTTCCATACTTTTTCTCGATTAAGGTCAGAAAAACTTTCTCGACTATTTCGCCCAATTCACTACGATCGACGTTTTTCTCGCGGGCGATGTACGATAGGGCATCAATGATTTCGCGGTTTACCAACTTGTCTACTCCTGATTAGTTACCATTTAACCAGCACTTTGGCGTGGTCGATTTGTTCAAATTTTATCAAAAGGGGCGCCGGACGATCTTTGATAAATACAATAATCCCTTCCTCCGTAACCGCATCAATCCGGGCTGAAACCGGTGATTTCAGTGTGCTTTCGCGATGGAACAGATTGATTTCGCGACCGAGGTTGCGCCGGAAATCGCGCGGCTCCCGGAGCGGATAATCTATCCCGGGTGAGCTGACTTCCAGCTGAAACCCTTCCCCGACGAGCGCATTGAAACGTTCATCATCGCGGATATTTTTGGCGATTGCGGTTAACTGTTCAATCGTGATATTATTTTCATGGGCGACCAGCGCCTTGACGAAAATCTGATGCCCATGACGGTTGAGTTTCACATTAATCAAATAACAGCCCGCCTGAGCCGCAATTGCGGCGATGATTTCCTGACAGGTATTTTTGAGAGTTTCGAAATTCATTCTTTGGCGCTTTCAAACTAAAAGTGGGTTTTGCAACCCACTTTTTACAGTATAAATTTAGTGATACGGAAGGTATAAAACCAGTTAATTTTAACTCTTAATTGGACAATACCGCGATTTGAGCCGCGAGGACTTCGGCCGCGTTTTTATGCCGGGTCTCCGGTTCTGCCTTTAAAATCAATTCGACCAATTTGCGGGCTTCTGCAACTGAATTGGCCCTGAGGTAGTTGCGTGCGGCATTCAGAAAGGCTTCGTGACGTTGAAATTTATATTCGGTTTCGGTTCCGCCCTTTTCGAAATAGCGGGCGGCTTTGAGAAATTCCTCATTGACTTCGGCGCAGACCCCTAAACCGTTATACGCCGTCGCAGTCAACAAGTCCTCGTCTTCATAGTCGTCGACATATTTATCAAAGTTGATCCGGGCATTGGCATAATCCTCCTTGGTCAAATAGACCTGGCCCAGGAGTACGGAGGCAATACCGGCGCTTTTGGTCCGCTGATACTTGTCCACAATGGCTTCCAGGCGTAGCGTGGCATCTTCCAGGTCATTACGGGCTAGGGCCATTTCCGCCAGACCCAGCTCGCCCATGGCTTCGGCGTTAGCTTTCTTCTTGGAAATGAACATCAGGATTAAAATTACACAGACCGCGACGATACCCAAGGCGATGTACGCCAGTAATTTGCGGTGCGCTCTGATATAGGTATCCAGCTGGGATATTTTTTCCAGCACGGGATCTTTTTTCAGTTCTTTGCGGGTGATTTTCTTTTTTGGTCTTAACATTTTGTACTCCTTTAATCTTCAGACGTACCCTCGCCGGGACTTGAACCCAGATCAAGGGATTAGGAATCCCCTATTCTATCCGGTTGAACTACGAGGGCTCAAAAAGC
>CAZPQN010000035.1:0-12765 GCA_964588795.1 uncultured bacterium
CACCAGAGATTAAGTCCTTCCAAGTGCTTTTAAGTACGTTTAAGTGCTAAAAAAACAATTTTACTTACAACCAAAACCCAATAATACCACTGATCTAATTTCCGCTCAGCACACCAAGGGTGCGAAGAAATTTTAAATTGATGCCCCCTGAAGATTACCGGAAAAATCCCATGGTTAATGCCCTACCCCCTGCCTGGTAACGGCGAAAACCTGCAAATCCTCGGCGATCGTAATCCTTGGTGCCAAATCCGAACCATAGTACTTTTCAATATTCAATGTTTCTACTTCCCGCGGGATATGCGTAATTAGTACTTGCCGTGGTCGAGCTTGGTGGATCAACTCTTTGATTTTGGCGGGATTCATATGTCCGGGATTAGCATTTTCATCAGAATTGCCGCATTCAATCACCAGTAAACCCACATCGCGCGTCGCTTCAAGAAGTTCAGCACACAGATCAACATCGCCGGTATAAAGCAGGCTGAGTCCCTGCTCCTCAAAGCGATACATCAGACTTTCAGGAGTATGATTGGAGGCAAACACTTTTACCCTATACTCGGGGAAAACATATTCACCGGGAAGAACAGGACTGAACTCCGGTGGAAATTCAGTCTCAGTAACCCATTTGGCGAAGAGTTGTGTCAGATCATCGTAATATGACTTGAATTCAGGATGAGCATGGATGGTAATTGGCGCAGTTGGGCGTTGCGGCTTGTAATATTTGCGTGTAAACAACAGCGGCAGAAAATCCGCGAGATGATCAAGGTGAAAATGGCTGTAAAAGACCCGCCGGATCTCTAAAAGATTTCGGCGGGCACAGGCAATTTGCCGTACTGTGCCGGAACCGCCATCCAATAGCACCGTCTCCCGGCCAATATCCAACAGATAACCGCTGCAATTTCTTTTGGGAGTCGGGATAAACGATCCAGAGCCGAGAATTGTAAGACGCATTGTCATGCACCTCTCATTGATTCCAGTTAATTGAGCACCAGGTAAGTCATTTCAACTGCCAGGCATGCTGATAGTCGAAAATCGGGATAAAAAGATGCCAGGCATTACCGAAGGGATATTCGCCATAGACCAGTTTATAGCCAAAGCTGAACTGATTGCGCGGCGAAGGATGCCACTGCAACAGGCATTTGCTTTCCCAATTGAAACCGTCGTCGGATCCGGGGAAAATGAAGACATCCGAATCGAGCATAACGTCAAGCGTCCGATTAACCTGGCGGCGGTAATCAAAGCCGGTGCGCAATCCATAACCATGATAAAAAGGCATCAGTCGCGGATAGGCCAAAGGCAGATCTATTGTCGTTCTTTCATCGAGTTTTCCGCAACGCAGACCAAGGTTGAGGCTAGCTTTAAATGATATTAATTGCTCACCATACCGACGTGAGATTATTAACCCGTTGCACAGACTCAACATCCGTGGAATTTCAAATTCCGGTGAGATTATACCACCGATACTTTCGCGTGCTATCAGACGGAGGAGCGGTGTCGGATATGCGACGGCATGAACTGTCGCCAGTTTCCACCCGAACCAGTCCCGGTGAGCGCATTTGAGCGTGACATTAGGCAGAACAAAATTGGACAATAAATACGTCGTGATCTCCAAGCGGGAAGAGAAACCGTAGGTCAATGGTTGAAAAATGCCCTTCTCGAGTCTGCCGGGTGTCAACAAATAGGCCGATTCGCGTTGCCATTGGCCGTCATCAGCATAAATTAAACTCACTCCGATAAAAGGAATGATCAGTAATGCTATGAAAAATCCCATCCAGCGTGTTTTTGCTTTCATTTCACGACCCTCCACTTGGCTGAGACTGGACAGTGATCGGATTCCGCCCTCGCCTCCTGATGCGTCGAATCCGAGCCGGTGATAAACGCGGTATTGGTAAATAAATAATCCAGCTTGCGGTTCCAGAATCCATGGGGATGGATTGTCGTATGGGTAAAGTAGTGCGATTCATCGGCGTCATATTTGGTGAGGGTGACCGCCGGTTGGAATTTGTCATAAATAGGTTGAAGCCAGGTAATCTCAGGTGTATAATTACTGCCTTCCTTGTGTTGGGGATCGTCTTTTGCTCCATGAAAATGTTCGTCGGTGCAACCATCCTCGTCGCAGAAATCAGTCGAATCCGCGGCGGGCGGCAACAGGTTAAAATCACCACCTAAAATGAAAATCTTACCTGCCGCATCCAAGGCTTCCATCACTTCCAGGCACTTGGCGACGTGTTTGTGTTTCGTATCGTCAACCGAAAAGGCTTCAGCATGGATGTTTAGCGCATAGAAGTTATCCATGCCCGGAATTTCGATGTGGGCTTGGACAATACAGCGGCGCAAATAGAAATAGCGAGTTAAGGCATCTGTGTCACCGCGCAGGGCTAACGGAATACGTCTGGCGTCGCTGATTTTCCAGCGTGCAAGAATCGCCTGGCCGGTATTGATGCGCCCCAAACCATCACTGGGCACCACCTGCGCCTGCCACATCGAGCCATAAACGCCGTAATTAAAATAAGTATGATCCAGAAGCCATTGTACCTGATCAATATAGGCGGTGCGTTTCGATTCCACATCCATTTCCTGGAGAAATAAAATGTCGGGTTGAACCTCGTAAATCTTCAGCGCGATACCTTCCAATCCCGCTAAGACTTCATCGCGCGTCAATACTACCCGTTCACCGCAACTGTCACCGAACCAGTTCAGACGACGCGCGGCGAAGCGGATGTTCCAGGTCATTACGGTCAGCGTGTCGCAAGTCGTTGGCGCGGTCAAGACATGGTCTGCCCGGTACAGAATCCCGTTCGGTGAGTCTTCGAACCTATTGACCAGACTTTCGCATTTATGCAGAAAGGTGATACAAAACAGGCAAACCCCGAAAAACAACGCTCTGGTTTTCATCTTACGACCCTCGTAGTTTGATAGTGCAATTTATTGACAGATAAGCAGAAATTTGCATCTAAATCATTTTAAAAGGACAATCTTGTGGGTTTGCCGGAACTTTCCCGCCTGCATTTGTACAAAATAAAAACCTGAAGATAATTCCGAACCATCAAACTGTACCTGGTAAGTGCCAGCGCGATATTTCGCATCACAGATCTTCTTGATCAACTGTCCGTGAAGATCATAAATGGTAATACTGACCTGCTCTTCCCTGCCGATCTTAAATTCGAAGGTAGTAAGAGCATTAAACGGGTTGGGAAAATTTTGACTCAAATAGTACTCCGCCGGCAGACTGGCGACGCCGGTAATCGCTGTTGGTGCAGTTTTAAAGCGCCAGGCGGTAGTCCAGTTGGACTTTCCATATTGATTATGAGCCTGTAGACGCCAATAATAAGTACGATTGACTTCTAACGGTCCAAGTGTAAAAGCGGTGTCGGGAAGACCAGCAGAATCGAAAACCAAGCTGGTCAGGCTGAAATCCGTACTTTTAGCGATCTGCAGACGGTAGCCGAGAGCTGTTTGCGTGCTCTGCCAGAGCAATTTGACGATCAGGCTGACGTCGGTTGCAGTATGCTGAGGAGCGATCCGGACAGGCGTGGGAGGAAAACCAGTCGTGAATGAATAGGGCGTACAATATTCACCCCTTCCACCGGCGTTGGCGCCCCGCACTTTCCAGTAATAGGTGGTTTGCCCCTCCAAACCAGTCAGCATTTTGAGTGTATCCTGATAATGGCTGATTACCGTCAGGTTTTGTACTAAATTCGAATCGGGACTATAAACGACTTCGTACTCTGCGTCGCAACTTTGAGGAGCCCAGCGCAAAAACGTCGTGTCCCGAACGTTCGCCGCAAGATCAGACGGAGCCTCCGGAACAGGTGGTTGCGAGGGCGCGATTGTCAATGCCTCGTATTCAGCACTTTCATTTGAGTTGGCATCCAATGCCGTTAATAAATAGGTATAAGGCCCGGTTGAATCGGGAATCGTGGGCAGGAACTCGCGAGCATAAATGATTTTCAGAATATTGGTGGGATCCTGCAGGTTAGTATTCGTAACTTCGTCGCCGCGAATACGATAGAGAACGAAGCGCGTTGCACTGTCGCCATCTGCTGCCGTTTCCGGATATTGCCAGCTAAAGCCCGTCATCACTGGCGTCAGTCTGTGATAAATAAAAGCACGGGGAGGATTGGGTCGCTGTTGATCTTTGTACACTAATCCGGGCGTGATCGCGGGCCATTTGTGAAAATTCGTTTTAAGCGAGTCGGCAAAACCAAATGTGTTGGCGCTGAGATGCGCGGCACGAAAAAGGATGTTCCCTTGTACACCGTCCGTGGCACGATTGATACGCACCTGATTGGGCAACTCACTCGCCGAATAGGTATCGCGAAAAATCTGCCCGGGATAGAGGTGGCGATTGACTGGCGCGGTCTGCTCTGCCCACCAGGGTACTAGCTTGCTATAGTCCTGACTCCCGCCAATTTTCCAATAGCATTGCGGAGCCAGATAATCAACGGTGCCAGCCTGTAACCAGGCCAATGCATCACAGTATATGGCTGAATAGGCTGACATGCCGATGATGCCGCCAGGAACGCCACTTTTCCAGATACCGAATGGACTGATGCCAAATTTCACCCAGGGCTTCGTCACCTGCAGCATTTCGTGGATCTGACGTACAAACAGATTGACGTTATCACGGCGCCAGTCATCAATAACCGTAAATCCACGCGAGTAATTGGTAAAAGTCGCGGCGTCCTGCGTCGTGATGCCCTCGTAAGGGTAAAAATAGTCGTCAAAATGAATTGCATCAATTGCATAGCGTTCCACTACATCCCGAATGACGGAAGTAACAAAATCGCGTACCTGCGGCAAACCGGGATCGAGAATTTTCAGACTGCCAACAGTCAAAACCCAATCTGGGTGCTGTACGGAAACATGATTGGTAGCGGCGGTATATGCACCAACTGTCTTGACGGCACGATATGGATTGAACCAGGCGTGCAGTTCCATGCCGCGCTTATGGGCTTCACCAATCGCGAATTCCAAAGGGTCATAAAGTGGATTCGGCGCCCGGCCTTGCTGACCGGTCAGCCAGTACGACCAGGGTTCGATTGCGGAATTATACAACGCATCGCATTCGGGACGTACCTGAAAGATGACGGCATTGATGCCGGCGGCGGACAGCCGATCAAGCAAGGTTATCAATTGGGCTTTTTGCGATTCGACGGATAGATTACGCGAAGTCGGCCAGTCAAGATTGGCGACCGTAGCGATCCACGCGCCGCGAAACTCATACTTAGGAAGTTCACCAAAGGCAGAACTAATCAGCGTCGACAAAAGCAGTATCCCAATGACTGTCCGGTGAATTTTTAGCATAGTCTATTCTTTTTCATATTCGAAAATTAGGTTTAATTTCCGCGGCAGGCAATAAATATCTGCAATAAAACTGTTGACATTTCAAATAAATGCAAGTAGATTAAAGTTGTATGGGCAACTGGGCAACTTCAGGCAGGGGAAAAAAACGGGAGGCACGGCGGATTTGGGTGTTTGTTCTGGCCGTAGCGCTCAGCGGTGCTAACTTTACTTGCGAACGCTCAATCACAGTGGGAGCTATCGGGGATCAGTTTGGTGCGGAGAACGCCGACAGCGCCTATGCCGTTTTAGAAAAGGCTGTAGTACGTGTCAATGCATTCCAACCGGATATTGTTCTGCACGTTGGTGATTTGTTGGAAAGCGTCAGACATGTGCGGTCGTTTGATGATTATAAATCCCGTTTCAGTCAGGCAGTGAAAATTATGAATGGACTGACTGCTCCCTGGCTGATGGCGGTCGGAGATCATGATGTTGTGCCGCCGGTTTTTCGGCCGATGTCAACCGATCGTTCACGCGAGATGTGGTTTATCGAACAGAGTAACGCCCATCACCTGCTTAATGCGAATAGGTTTTACTACAGTTATGATGTAAATGACTATCATTTCATCGTCCTCTACAGTTTGGAGAATCTCCACACTGATCCCCGCTGGGGTTCGATTTATCTCAATAAAATCAGCGATGAGCAATTCGCCTGGTTGAAATCGGATCTGCAGAATGCGGCACACGCCAAAGGCATCATCGTGCTGGTGCATCACCCGCACTGGTATGTCTGGCAGAATTGGGCCCGGGTACATGACTTATTGCGCCGATATCCGGTCGCCGTCGTACTGGCAGGCCATTTTCATTATGATCAGGACGAAGGTGAATTAGATGGCATCCGTTATATCGTCATTGGGGCAACAGGCGGAGCAGTTAAAATGATCGATCGGGATTCCGGTGGCGGTCACCAGTACGCCGTTTTGAAAATCAGAGGTCGTAAACTGAAACAAATCATCCTGCGTGACGTTTTCAGCAATACGGAAATTGAACTCACCTCCCGCCCGACGATGGATCGAATTCAGGCGCTGACGTGTATGTTGGACAATCTCTGGCAGGACGAAAAACTTATTGCCCGGCGTGATGCCATTTACACGCAGGATAATTGCGGGAAATCTTCTCCAGTAAAAACGATCGGTTTGGAATCACTCTCAAATCCGATTGACCTGCCGATTCAAATAGCTATTGGATATAATGATGTTTTAACAAATCCGCGCTGGTCATCGGGCGAAGTCGCAGGTGACAGCGCTTTGATACTCCCCGCCGGGGCGCGGGTTGGTTGGGCAAATTATGCCACCGTCGGTCAATGGTCTCCCCTGCCACCGTTATGGTTGGCCGACCTGAAATCACCGTCGCGGGCACTGCGTGAAGGCATCGAATTGCGGATCAAAATCACGTTCAATGACGGGCGCAGGCGGGAAATGGTGAAAGTTCAAAAATATATGGTTGAGAAAAAATAAGGAGTAGCTATGGCGACCAAATCTTTTAATCGCGAAAGTATTGTTCCCATCTATCACCAGATCCTGGAAATTCTTGTCGAAGAAATCGAAAATGGTGTTTATAAACCGGGCGACCAGTTACCCTCTGAATGGGAGCTGGTGGACAAGTACAAAATCAGTCGCAATACCGCCGAGCGTGTTTTGACTAATTTAGTGTACCGTGGACTGGCTTATCGTTACCAGGGCAGTGGCACTTACGTTGCCGACCGCAAAATCACTTTCAGCGTCGTCGCCGCGTTAAGTTATTCTGCCGAGATCATCGGACTGAATAAAAAACCAACCAGTCAGTTGATCCACACCGAGGAGATCCCGGCGGTTAATCCGATCGCGAAAACCCTTGAAGTCACAGAAGGCGAACCGATTTACAGCATCCAACGTCTGCGATTGGTGGATAGGCATCCGATGTCATTGCAAACCTCTTTTCTACCCAAGGCGCTTGTACCGGGCCTGATTGATGAACCTTTAACCGAGGATTCGCTTTTCAAAACCATTAAGGAGAAGTACGGGCTGATGATCAATGCCGCGACGGAAACCCTCCAGGCGGTCAAAGCTAATAAGTACGAGTCCAAGAAGTTAAAAATTCGCGAAAACGATGCGGTTTTCCTATTGGAACGCATCACCAAACTCAAGGATGGTCGTATTCTGGAATTCGTTAAAACCATTTTACGCGGTGATCAGGCAAAATTCTACATCGAACTGAGCAGTAACAACCATGCAAGTTAATCAAGACCCGCTATTCGAACTGTATCGCGCCGCTTTATCACGTCGCCGGAAACAATTTTGTACCCAGGTCCGCGATTTGACGAAAATTGATCTTGGACAGGGCTACGCCTTAATGATCGCCGTTGATTCCGACGGGGGAATCGGCCCGCTGGAACACGATACGGTACAATGTTCAGCATACCAGTTAGGACGTTTCGCCATGCGCGTGCCTCTTCTGGAACTATTAGCCTCGGGTGCCCGGCCCCTGGCGGCGTTTGACATGCTGACAGTTCCTATGCAACCACATGGCACAGAAATCATTCGCGGCATTCGGGACGAACTGCACCTCGCCGGACTGGGACGGGATTTCCCACTCTCAGGCAGTACGGAAGATAATGTCCCGACCACAATGACAGGAATCGGAACAACCGTGATTGGACTTGTCCATGAAACCGATCTGCGTCCGGGGACCTCGCAGGCGGGTGATGCGATTATTTGTATAGGGGTGCCGAAATCCGGACCTGAAGACAAGGTTACGTTAATTGATAAGACTATTCTCCAACAGCAGGAATTCAGAAAAGTACTGCAGATTGAAGGTATTCATGACATATTACCGGTTGGCTCGCGCGGCGTGGCCTACGAAGCCGGAGAATTAGCCCGCCTGGCAGGTTTGGAACTGGATTTGGCTGATGCGCACGCCATTAATATCAAAAAATCTGCCGGGCCTGCGACCTGCGTCCTGGTTTCTTGCACTAACGCGGCCATCAATCAAATTCGACAACAGATTCTGACTCCGATTTTTTTCATTGGTCGTCTGCTGAAACAAGGAGAAGTAAGATGAACTCTGCGGATTTATGTAAAAATATCAGGGGATGTTTAATCGGCGTCGCGGCAGGCGATGCCATGGGTATGCCGACCTCCATGATGAGTCCCGAAACGATTCGCAAAGTCTATCCGAAATACATTACCTCCTTCCTCCCGGCACCTATCGGTCATAAACTCCATAGCGGAATGCAAGCCGGACAGGTTACTGACGATACTCAGCAAACCCTGATCCTGGCGGACTCCATCATCGCCTGTAAAGGCGTTGATCCCGAAGACATCGCGCGCCGTTTGATTCAATGGGGTGAGACCAACAATGCCTTTAACTCGATGCTGGTCGGCCCGAGTACGTTACGGGCATTGTATGCCATCCGCGCCGGCAAAGCGGTCACCGAAACCGGTTCGGTCGGCGATACTAATGGCGCCCCGATGCGCATCGCACCGGTCGGTATCTATGGCAAAGGCGATTTAGACCGCACATTGAAGGCCGTTGAATTGGCCTGTTTGCCCACCCATAATACCAATATCGCTATTGCTGGTAGCGCCGCGATCGCTATGGCGATTGGCTGTGCCATCAACGGCGAAAAGAATGTTGATCTCGTCATCGAAGCGGCCTTGGAAGCCGCCGAAAAAGGCATGCTGTATGGCAATATCTGGTACGGCGCTTCAATTATCAAGCGTACACGGGTGGCCCTTGAAATCGTCAACCAGCATTTTACGCGTGAGACCCGGATGCGTGAACTTTATGACGTCATCGGCGCCGGCGTACAGGTCTCCGAAACGGTACCGCTCTGTTTAGCGGTGGTTAAATTGGCCAATGGTGATCCCGTCGAAGCGGTTCAGATTACTGCCAATTTGGGCGGCGATTGCGACACCACCGGTGCGATTGCCGGCAGTATCTGTGGAGCGATTGCCGGCAGTGACGCTTTCCCGGCGGACTGGATTCGCACCTTAGAAAATGTCAATAGGATCAGTTTTAATGATTACACCGAGAAGTTGCTTGGTGTATTGAATGAGGTTTAAGTATATTACAAAGGGCAGAGTAATGCATAAGGGCAAAATCATCTTCGGGGTATTTACCATATTCGCTGGTTTGTCATTCGCGCAGGAACAACCTGCCGCAGAACAGAAGTCCACAGCCGAGGTCTGCCTTACCCAGGTTGACTTTAAAAAGAATAACTGCCAGAACGTCGGCGACGCGCTCAAAACCATCACCGGGGTTTATGTCAACTCCGAAGGTGAAATTTCCCTGCGGGATGTCAGCTCGTCCAAAGTCGTGGTCGTGTTGGATGGTCAACGCCTGAACACCGCAGGCAGTACCGGCGTCAACGTCGCCGCGCTGTCCATCGAAAATGTCGAAAAGATCGAACTCCTGCGCGGCGGGCGTTCAGCCCAGTTCGGCGCCGATGCCGTTGGGGGGGTCATCCTGATCTCGACCAAAACCAAGACCGAAACCGCCAAAGCGCTCAATACTGATTTTAAAGCTACCTATGGTTCCTTCGACCGGCGCATTCTCAGTCTGACTAATACGTATACAAAAAATAATTTCAATTTCATCCTGAGCTACAAGCGGGATCTTTGGGACGGCAATTTCGATTATGTCAATACTTACGAACAAAAAGACACGCTGGTCAACAATCACCAGTCATCTTTTGATATTTTTTTTAAAGCCGGAGTAGTTCTGCCTCATGACCAAAATCTGACCGCTTCCACTTATTATTACAAAGCCGATAACGGCACACCGGGTATGATTGACAATCCTACGCCATTGGCGCGCATTCGTTTTAACAACAACACCTACAATCTGACCTATGACAAACAAAACCTCTTTGCCGGATTCAGTCTGAAAACGCAGGCCTACTACCTCTTTTTCAATACCAAATTCGATAATCCGGAAGGCATTGTCCCGGTCCACAGTGATCATAAAAATTATGCTACCGGATTAGACCTCCAGCAAGCGGGTAATCTGTTCCGGCTGGTTAACCTGTCGTACGGTTACACCTATCGCCAGGACAAAATCCACAGTACCGATGTAGGCGATAAGAATCGCGTCACCAACAGCGCTTATACCACGCTGGCAGTCACTAAAAAACTGAACGAAGTGATCTCCAATCTGGACCTTTCGGTGGCCATGCGTTATGATTCGCCCTCCGATTTCAACTCCGCGTTCAGTCCGCGTTTCAGCCTATCTATCGGCCACAGCGGCGTTGTCAATCTGGGACTCATCAGCCATTATACCCGATCATACAAAGCTCCCTCCTTCAATGATCTCTACTGGCCGCGGGACGCCTTTGCAGTAGGTAATCCCAACCTGAAACCAGAGACAGGGCGCAATTACGACATAGGCCTGACCGCTTCCTACGCCACCCTTGCGTTGGCCTCGAATTATTTCGTCAACAATGTCGAAGACCTGATCTTATGGGCACAGGATCCGGCGGTCAACAACCTGTGGACGCCAAAAAACATTTCCAAAACCAACACTATTGGCATTGAAAATTCCGCCACCCTGACCCTGTTCAAGGGTCTGTTAGCCGTCAACGGTGAATATACCTATATGAAAGCCCTCGACAAGAGCGCTGATCCCAACCTGCACAATAAGTTCATCATCTATCGTCCAAAAAATAAACTCGATCTGACAACCACGATCCGCTTCCGGTCTTTCGAGACGAACTTCATCTATCACTATGTCGGCCTGCGTTATATCAATGCACCCAACACCCGCTGGCTTCCATCATATAGGCTATTCGATTTGAATGCCACCTACCGGCATAAACTCTTCGGTCTACTGTGGAGCGCAACTCTGGAACTGACCAATCTGACCGACGAAAGCTACATGAAAGTCAACGGCACAGCGGAACCCGGGCGCATGTCCAAATTCTCCTTCGGATTCAATTTCTGATGTAAAATTTTTATGTATCGTTTTGCGGTGTTTATCTTGATCGGACTAATCCCCAACATCAGCTCGGCTCAGGAGAAGGCTGAAATCCGGGGCTATGTGCATACGGAATCCGGTCAGGCATTGGCGGGCGTTAATGTCTTCCTGAAAAACACGGTCCTCGGTTCAGCCACCGACCAGACCGGCTTTTTCAGCATCAAAAACATCCCCGCCGGTCAGTACCAATTGCAGGTAGAAATGATCGGCTACGAGAGACCACCGGCCCGCACTATAAAAATCAAAACCGGAGAAATCCAAAACCTAAACTATACCCTGAAAATCCAGGCGATTAGCTTCGATGAATGCGTCACGGTGACCGCGACGCGTGGACATAGTCTGGTCACCGAAGTGCCGGCGTCGGTCGACGTGATTCGCATGGAAGATCTCGAAGCCCGCAATCCACAGAATCTAGCTGAAGCTCTGCAAAATATACAGGGTGTTTATTTCAAGGACTACGGCGGTCCCGGTAATACCAAGACCATTTCCATCCGCGGCTCGAGCTCCGAGCAGGTGTTGGTGATGTTGGACGGTCAGCGCTTGAACAATCCGCAGACCGGGCAGGTAGATTTCGCCACCCTGTCGGTCGAAGGTGTCGACCGCATCGAGGTGGTGCGGGGCGGCAACTCTGCCTTGTACGGCGCGGACGCCGTCGGCGGGGTCATCAACATCATCACCCGCGGCGACCATACAACCCCCGGGCTGGATGGCAGTCTGAAATTCGCCTACGGTTCTTTCCATACCAACGCAATTGAAAATTCGCTGAATTTTCGCAAACCTTCACTCCAGTGTGCCCTCTCTTATAAGTTCCTTCAATCGGAAGGCGATTTCGATTACCGGCAATACGGCCGAACTGTTACTCATGAGAATGCCGGCATCAACTCCCAGGACGTCTATTTGCGCCTCGCCAGGCCGTTCGGTGACCCGCTGTATAATCGTGCCCTCGAACTTTCCTTGAAACATTATTCCGCCGAACGCGGCGCCCCCGGTACGATCGAAAACCTGTACCGGTTTGCCAAAATGTGGGATCGTTCGAACCAGTACAACCTGGTCTATTCCGGAAAAGTTTTTAATCTTCTCAACGATCTGCGCCTGCAAGCCTACCACCACAGCAGTCACAATCGCTACCTGAACGTTGAATCGCTGGTCAAGGTAAATTCGCGCTTTGATGTCACAACCGACGGTGCAGAGGTCCAACTGCGCACCGTACTGATTCCGCAAAGCGTGTTGACGTACGGAGGCGGATGGCGGGTGGATCGTTTACAGGATCAACAGCTTGACACTCTGCATCGACGTCAGTCCCGTTATCTATTTTTACTCAATGAATCAACACTCGAATCCGGCACGGGACTTTTACGGTCGGTGGCTCTCGTACCTTCCCTGCGCTATGATTACACCTCCGACTACGCCGAGCGGATTTCTCCGAAAATCGGCTTCGTCATCAATCTGGGTCAGCAGTGGCAGACAATATTC
>CAZPQN010000035.1:12865-20138 GCA_964588795.1 uncultured bacterium
TTCTCCGAAAATCGGCTTCGTCATCAATCTGGGTCAGCAGTGGCAGACAATATTCAAATTCAATGCCGGTGCCAGCTACCGCGCGCCAACTTTCAACGATCTGTACTGGCCGGCTGACCCCTGGACAGTGGGCAATCCCGCTTTGCGACCTGAATCCGGGTTTGATTTTGACGGCGGGATCAGACTGCAGTACCCAATTCTGCAAGGTTTCTATTTTGAGTCCACTTTTTTCCAAAATCGCATGGATGACCTGATCATCTGGCAACAAAGCAATGGCAAATGGTCACCCGAAAATGTCAACAAAGCCCTGCTCCGGGGCCTGGAAAACGGCGCTACGGTACATCTTTTTCAAAAACACGTTACTCTCGCCGGAAATTATACTTACCTGGACGCCCGGAATAAAACCGCCGAGCGCACCGAATACAACAAGCGTCTGGTCTACCGCCCGCGGCATAGTGCCAACCTGAATCTGACGGCCAAACTGCGCCATGTCAGCCTGCATTACCAGTTCAATTACACCGGTTTGCGCTACACCAAACCGGAGAATACGCTTTACTTACCTGCCTACCAGACTTCTGACGTTACCTTGACTGTCACCAAACTTTATCACGATGTCGAATATACCTGTTCTTTTCAGGTAAAAAACCTATATGACGCAAGCTACAGAATAGTAGAAAACATGCCGATTCCCGGCAGGGAATTCCGGCTGTCACTGAAGATAGGCTATTAACCAATGCAAACTGATAAGGAGGTTCGCATGAAAAAGTTATTGATTCTTGCAGTGTGTGGAGCGCTGTGCGCTCTGTTGTGTGCCAGTTGTGAGGAAGAACCGACCAAGCAGGAGACACCCGAAGTCGCCACGGCGATATTTGTCCTGAATTCTGGCGGTCAGAGCATTTCGGTCATCGACTTAGACAGCAACAAGGTTTTCCAGAACGTCGCCACGGTAGGCACCTCGCCGAATCAGCTGGTTTACAAAGACGGCAAGCTGTACTGCGTGAATTCCGGTTCGAACAATATTATGGTTTTCGACACCGAGCATAACTACGCGGCCGAAACACCGATCGCCCTCGGCGCCAGTAATAATCCGACCAATCTGGTTTTCGTCGGCGACAATACCCTGTATGTCGCCTGCTCGATGTCCAACAAGGTGCTGAAAGTCAATCTTGCGACGAAAACCGTCACCGGTGAGATCACGACCGGTGTTGGCACTACCGGGATTATTTATCACAACAATAAAGTCTACGCGGCGAATACGGCTTTCAATGGGACAACTTATACCTACGGACAGGGCACGGTGCAGGTCATCAATCCCGGCACAGATGCCGTCGTGAAAACGATCAATGTACCGACCAATCCCTTCGATCTGAAACCCACCGCTGATGGCAAAATCCATGTGGTCTGCGTCGGCAACTACTGGGATATTCCCGGCAAAATCGCCATCATTGATCCGGCTACCGATACTTATGTGGATTCGATCGCCATCGGTGGAGCTCCGGGCATGATTGACATCGACAAAACCAATAACATCGCTTATCTGTCGGTCTGGGGCTCCGGTTTGATGTCCTACAATACCGCGACCAAAGCCGTCCTGCATGGACCGACTGCGACTCTGCTGGGCAAAGGTGGCTCGGGTGTGTTGGTTGACCTCGAGGGCAACGTTTACGTTTCGGTCTGGGATGACGATCAGGTCGTCAAACTGGACAAAGACGGCAATACGCTGGCCACTTACGATGTTGGCGACAAGCCATCCGCAATGGCTCTGAAAGTCGAGTAATTTCTCCTTTCAACCTTGATTAACCGAAGAGGGGTTGGTGTCGGTCAACATCATCCCCTCTTCTTCCTGTTACAGAGGTGCAGAAAATGGATTATCTTGTCAAAGACCTCAGTTTGGCGCCTATCGGACAACAGAAAATTGATTGGGTGGCGCGCTGGATGCAGGTCATCAACCGGTTGGCGGAACGTTTTGCCAGGGACGGCATTATCAATGGCAAACGCATTGCGATTTGCATTCATTTAGAAGCCAAGACCGCCTACCTGGCGCTGACTTTTAAAAGACTCGGCGCCGAGGTCTGGATCACCAGCAGTAACACGCTCTCGACCAAAGACGAGGTCTGCGCCGCTCTCGCAAAACAGGGCGTACACGTTTTCGCCAAGCACGGCGCTGACCAGACAGAATACCGGGAATTCCTGACGCACCTCGTTGCCGCCCAACCACATGCGGTCGTCGACGATGGTGGCGATATATGCGAACTTCTGCACGCTCAACCGCAATACGCTACGCACTTGTATGGAATTTGCGAAGAGACAACCAGCGGCGTCAACCGTTTATTGCGGCGCGCCGACAACGGCCAACTGCGATATCCGACGCTCGCCATCAACGCCGCGCGCTCCAAATTCCTATTCGATAATCGTTACGGTACCGGTCAATCCACCTGGACTGCCATCACGGCGCTGACCAATATCACCGTGACCGGCAAGACGGTCGTAATCGTGGGTTACGGCTGGGTAGGGCGCGGCTTGGCGATCCGAGCGGCAGGACTGGGCGCCCAGGTTATCGTCACGGAAATTGATCCCTGGAAAGGTCTGGAAGCCAAAATGGACGGCTTTCGGGTCATGCCGTTGGCTGACGCCGCCCCATTAGGTGATTTCTTTATTACGGCTACCGGCGAGCAGAAGGTGATTCGTCCCGAACATCTGCAATTGATGAAGGAAGGCGCCTTTTTGGCGAATGCCGGCCACTTCGATTACGAAATAGACGTTCCGGGCTTGTATGCTTTGGCCGTACAAACGACGACCGTGCGCGAGGAAGTCGAGGAGTGCCGCCTGCCCAACCAGCGGCGCATTTATCTGTTGGCGAAGGGCGGAATCATCAACATTGCCGGCGGATTAGGGCATCCGGTGGAAATTTTGGACCTCTCCTTTGCCCTGCAACTGGCCAGTGTGCATTACGTGTTGTCAGCCAATCTCAAACCCGGTTTTTACGAAGTGCCGGAGGAAATTGATGAACTGGTCGTGCGCGAGCGTCTGGCCCTCGACGGCATTGCGATTGACATTGACCAGCGCCCCAATAAGCCCGTGAGGAGAACCAACTATGCTTAACATGATAATTGGGATTTTCGGACTGTGCGGCCTGCTGTTGTTTGCCTGGTTGATTTCCGTCGACCGCCGAGTCATCAACTGGCGGGTTATCGGCTGGGGCATCGGTTTGCAGGTGTTGTTTGCGCTTTTCATTTTCGTGATTCCGGCAGGTGCGCGGTTTTTTCTGGCCGTTAATGATCTCGTCCTGAAAGTGCTCGACAGCGCCATGGCCGGCACGCGCTTCGTCTTCGGGCGTCTGGCGCTCGGTCCGGGAATGGTTGACGAATATGGCAACCCCTCCATCGGCTTCATTTTAGCCTTCCAGGCCCTGCCAACGATTGTTTTCTTTGCGGCGCTGGTCGGACTGCTGTACTACTGCGGCGTAATGCAGTTCTTTATCCGGCTTTTCGCGTACGTTTTCACCAAACTGATGCGCGTCAGCGGTGCGGAATCGTTATGCGCCGCCTCCAATATCTTCGTCGGCATCGAGTCCGCCGTCACTATTCGACCTTTTATCAAACGCATGACTTCCTCCGAGCTGTGTACTATTTTAACAGCTGGCATGGCGACGGTTTCGTCCAGCATGTTTGCGGTCTACATCATGATGCTGAAAACTCAATTCCCGACCATTGCCGGGCATTTGGTTTCGGCTTCCATCCTATCCGCGCCAGCCGCGATCGTGATGTCCAAACTGCTTTATCCCGAGAAAGAACAGCCGGAAACTCTGGGCGTCAGCGTCAAACCGGTTTATGAGAAGGAAACCAATCCCTTTGAAGCGATCATCAACGGTGCCAATACCGGCGTCAAATTAGTCGTCGGCATCGTGGCGTTGTTACTGGCATTCCTGGGCATTGTCGCCCTGCTGGATCAGATCCTCACCTTTTTGGGACGCCCGGTGAATAACCTGCTCGGATTCGATTTCGAGTGGACGCTGAAGAACCTGATGGGTTATCTCACTTATCCTTTCACCCTGCTGATGGGTGTCCCGTTCAGTGAAGCCTGGCCGGTAGCCAAAATCATCGGCTCGCGCACGATCGTGACAGAAGTAACGGCTTTTCAGGCCTTAGCTGCTACACTCAACTCCGGTGCATACCTCTCTCCGAAGTCCATCATCGTGACGACCTATGCCCTGACCGGTTTTGCCCACGTGGCCTCCCTCGCGATTTTCGTCGGCGGTACCGGCGCATTAGCCCCGGAACGCCTGAAAGACCTCTCCAAACTGGGACTGAGGGCGCTGTTGGCCGCGACTTTAGCCTGCTTCATGACTGCCACCATCGCCGGTATTTTTTGTTCAGGTAATTCGGTGCTGTTCGGATGAACGTCAATCCAGCCGTGCTTGCCATAATTCAGCGCATGCCCAAGGTTGAACTGCATCTGCATCTCGAAGGTGCCTTCACACTTGAATCGCTTTTAAGCCTGATCCACAAGTACCACGGCGACCAGACCATTCAAAATATCGCCGATCTGCGCCGGCAATTCACCTTCACTGATTTCGCCCATTTCATCGAGCTGTGGCGCTGGAAAAACCAGTTCTATCGGCAGGCGGCAGATTTTGAAGAGCTGACGTTCTCCACAATCGCGAGTCTGGCACAGCAAAATATCGTCTATGCCGAAATGTTTTTCTCACCGTGGGATTTCGCGGATAATGGCTTGACCTGCGCCGATATCACGCCCGCCGTCATTGCCGGTAAACGGCGCGCCGAACGTCAATTCGGGATAAAAATAGCGCTGATTGCCGATCTGGTGCGCAACCACGGTGCCGCGACCGCTGGACAACGCCTGGATGAGATTACGCCTTTCCGGGAAGAGGTCACTGGCATTGGTCTGGGCGGGAGTGAACCGGAATTCCCTCCGGAATTGTTTGAACCGGCTTTTGCCACAGCGCGAGAGCGCGGTTTTCATGTCGTCGCACACGCCGGCGAAGCCGCGGGCGCCGATTCGATCTGGAAAGCGTTAAACCGGTTGAAAGTCGAACGCCTCGGCCACGGCGTACGCGCTCAGGAAGATCCTCTGCTCGTCGAATATCTGAAACTGCAACAGGTACCGCTCGAAGTCTGCGTCACCAGCAACCTGCGCACCCGCGTCTTTTCCGATTTGGCCGTCCATCCCATTCGCCGATATTTTGATCAGGGTCTGTTAGTCACAATTAATTCCGATGACCCCACCATGTTCGGCGCCAACCTCACTGACGAGTTTATCCTGTTGCATCGTGAATTGCATTTCAGTTTAGCGGAGCTGCGTCAGTTAACTGAAAATGCCATCCGGGCTTCCTTCGCGGACACCAACTATAAAACAAGATTATTACGCCAACAGCACAATTTCTGGAAAAAAATCAAGGAGCAGAATCTATGAGCGCGAACCTTACCGCGGCCTTTTTAGCGGCGTTGTCAGGCCTGTTTCTATCCATCATCGGCGTCACCTTCCGCTGGGGACAGTCGAAAGGCGTTGTGCCCTTGCATATCGCGACCTGCATGGGCATTTTCGGTGCCATTTTCTTCGGGTTCAAAGCCGACTGGAGTCTGATGCGCGAACTGCCGCGCTTTATCTATATCATCGCCATTGCCAACGGCCTGGGGCAGATCGTCGCGATGGAATTGACCAAACACAGCCTGCGACGCGGACCGCTTTCACCGGTGTGGTGCGCCATGAACCTGACCTTCTTACTGGTCACGCTCTATGCCGCGTTTATGTTCGGGGAAAAGATCACCCTGACGCAATATTTGGCCATCGGTGCCGGTTTCATCAGCGTGATGTTCGCCTCGACCATTGGCGGTGGCACGCAGGAAAAAATCGTCGTGAGTTTGCAGGATAAAATCATCTACGGCTTGATGCTGGTTCTCATTCTGATCACCAACAGCATCATTTTCATTGCCATTAAAGATCTCAGCACGCGCATCATTCCCGGCACCGAACTCACCTGGTTGGGCAAATACACCGCCAATATCTATTTCATTTTCTACACGGTGCTGGCCTTTTCCACCGGTGCGGTGGTCGTTGCGCAGAAATCGCGTCCGACGGCTTGGAAATACTTGTTCGGTCTGGGCTTACTGGCGGGCATCGGCTCAATCGGCGGGATGTTTTTGCTGAGCCTCTGCGCCCGCTATCCCGCGGCGATTGTTTTTACAGTCAATGGCATGATTATCATCCTCGGCGGTGCCTTAGCCTCGGTGGCGTTCTTTGGTGAAAAGGCCGGACGCGCCTGGTATGGCACAATCGGCTTCGGCATCGCGGCAGTGTTCCTGGCCAATCTCGATAAATTCTTTTAATGGATTTCCACCATGAAAACTAAAATCCGCGTCATCGCGTTATGCTTATTGGTTCTGTCCACGGTATTCGTTGCCTGCACTTCGCACTCCAAACCACGCATCGTCAGTTGCAGTTCCACACTGACCGAGATCGTCTACGAAATCGGCGGCGGTGCGCAGGTCATCGGCGCCACCAGTTTCTGCTTTTTCCCAGAACAGGTCATGCAGGATAAAGCCGCCGGGCGGGTCAAAGTCGTCGGTGACTTCATGCATATCAATTTCGCCCGCATTGATTCACTCCGGCCCGACCTGATCCTGACCGATACGAACATGCAGAGAAAAATCGCCGACACACTGCGCGCCCGAGGCTACCGCGTTCTGCACTTCGAGCCCAAAAGTCTCGACGATGTCATGCACAGCATTACCGAAATCGGCACGGCCATCGGTTGTGGCAGAAAGGCGCACCGCATTGTCGCCGACATGCAGAAAGAGATCGCCGCCATCCGCGCCCGCACGTCCGCCTTGCCCAAGGTCAGAGTCTATTTGGAAATCAATCACATGGGGCCGTGGACAGTCGGCAACGATTCGCCTTTGCAGGATCTGATCGCAATCGCGGGCGGCGAAAACGTCTTCGGCGATTCCACCGCGGGCGTCTTTGTCACGACCAACGCCGAAGTCGTCAAACGCAATCCTGACATCATTCTCTCGCCGATCTGGCTGGATGCGGAACTCGGCGGCTGGAAAGGTATCACGCCGCTCTACGAGATTTACACCCGTCCGGGATACGTCAAAACCAGCGCCGTGACCCATAGCCGCGTGCTCTATTACGATTCCGCCCTGCTGAAACACGAAGGCCCGCGTCAGATTCTCGCCATCCGCAAACTCGCCTACCTCCTGCATCCGGAGGAATTCGACAATCCCGCCGCAACCATCCCCTGGGAATTAGG
>CAZPQN010000036.1:0-19963 GCA_964588795.1 uncultured bacterium
CCAATGGGCGGAGTCAGGGTTGTGGTCGGTTACGCCAACCGACTGAATCGACGCGGTCATGCGGTGACGTTAGTTTATCCGCTCCGGACTGAGGGTCCAATTCTGACCAGCCTGCTTAAGAGCGCTTTGAAGGTGTTGTCGAAAACCAAACCGGAACTGTACTACCAACCGCACCCTGATGTCAATTCGCTCGTGGTAAAGAAGATTGTTCCAAAATACATACCGCAGGGTGACGCCGTGGTTGCCGTCGGTTATCAGACTGCTGCGGGCGTCGCCGCCTTGCCGACCGAGCACGGGCGCAAGTTTTATCTGTTGCAGAGTTTCGAAACTTATTTTAGGCAGCGGCGAAAAGTGCTGTCCACTTATCATTTACCACTGCAGAAAGTCGCCGTCTCGCGCTGGATCATAGCCGAATTGGCCAAACAAGACGAATCAGCGTGGGGGCCACTGGGCAATGCCATTGACCCGCAGGAATTTTTTCTTCAGTCGGATATTGAACGTGAATACGATGTGATGTTCCATTATCATCACCGCCGCATCAAGGGCGCCCGCGTTGCGCTGCAGGTGTTGAAGCGCCTGAAGAAAGAACGTCCGAATCTGCGGACAGTCTGCATTGCGCCACGCCGACCACTGCACCGAATACCCGCCTGGTGCGAGCTGGTTATCCGGCCTGACGGCGCGACTTTGCGGCAGATGTATAATTCGACGAAAGTACTGCTTTTCACCAGTCGCTGGGAAGGATGGGGCTTGCCACCGATGGAAGCCCTGGCGTGCGGTTGCGCAGTCGTGGCGACCGCCAATCGCGGCGTTTCCGAATATCTGACCAATCAGGAAAACGCCTTGCTGTGTCCGATAGATGATGTTAAAATGCTGACGACGCAGATAGAAAGGTTGTTGGATTCCGCGCCACTGCGCAGTGACCTGGTCAAGCGCGGCAGGGAAACCGTACAGCGCTATAGCTGGGACGACTGTACAGAACGCTTCATCGGGTACCTGGAGGGTGGCTCCAATTGAACGCAGGTTTGCCCGGCGTGACCGTCATCGTTCCGGCTTATAATGCCCGGAAAACCATCGGCATTTGTTTACGTGCACTTGAACGGCAGGACTATCCGCAAGATCAGTTGCAGATTATCGTCGTCGACGACGGTTCGACCGATGGAACCAGTGACGGCTACCGTTACCTAAAGTTGCCTGGACATTTCGCGATGCTCAAGCACGCCGAGAATCGTGGTTTGGCTTCGGCACGCAACACCGGCATCCGCAACGCGCAGGGCGAAATTCTGATTTTTCTTGACGCCGATATGGAAGTCGGCCGTGATTTCATTGCCCGCCATGTGGCGCATTATTCTCGGCTAGAGGTGATCGGGATTGTCAGCGCTATCGAGCCATCACCGGCTCTGCCCCGGGACAAATATCAGCGTTATATTTATGAAAGTCGCCGCGGGGCGCGGGGCGTTGGTCCGGGACATCCCTTGCCTTTTCAATATTTCATCTTTGGGATGACCTCTGTGAGAAAGTCGGCGCTTATGCAAATCGGTGGTTTCGACGTGGGTATCCGGCATTACGGCGGTGAAGACACGGAAATGGCGTATCGCCTCTGGCAACAATTTCCGCTGGGCTTGTACTATGATCCGGCTATCAAAGTAGTTCACCATCATTACCGCTCATTGCCGCAGGTTCTGCAGGCCGTCAGGGATTTTGGAAGGCAGGTTTTGCCGTATTTGGCCCAAAAAAATCCAGAGGTCACCGCGGCATATGGCGGGAAATATATCAAGTTTGAGGCCAGCGAAAACCTGCGCCCGCATTTTTGGGTGGGGCGATTATGGCGGAGTAGAGTAATTTTAAATTGTTTGATGTTGCTGTATGAGATTTTGCCCTATCCAGTGTCGAATTTGGCAATACGCGGACTGCTCGCCTGGGCACTGATCGACGGTGCGCATCGGGGGTTAAAAAGGCGCCCGGAATAGACTTTCCGCAAGGTCGTGATAAACACGGGACATTCCGCCTGATTTTTCAATTGGATGAGGTGGAGAATTTTTAAATTCCGTCTGAAATCGTTAATTTCGACCCCGAAAAATGAGTTGTGACATCCTGTAAGATTCAAAAGAAAGCAGCTGAATATTTAGTGCCAAAATCTATTTTATGCCTACTGTTTGCCGCCTCGGTGACGATTCAGGCTGAAGATTACCTGACGGCCGTCCTCAATGTCTCCGCCGATTCTACGGGTTCCGTGCTGATTGTGGATAAAGCGGCTCAAAAGCTGTATGTGGTTCGGTCCACGGCGCCCGGCGACCTGCGGGTGATAGACGAATATAAAATTACCACGGGACGGCGGGAAGGAGATAAGGAACGGACAGGTGATTTGAAGACTCCTGAGGGCATTTATTATCTGACCGGGCAGGTGCCGGCCGCCCAGCTGACGGCGCGCTACGGCCCGGCAGCGTTTACCTTAGATTATCCTAATTTCGTCGACCGCCGGGAAGGACGTACGGGCAACAATATCTGGATTCACGGACGCGACGAGGCGATCAAGGATCGCATCACCGAGGGCTGTATCTCCCTCGAGAACAGTCAGATTCTCGACCTGGCGCATTATATCCGGCTCAATCGAACACCGGTAATCATCTTGGCCAGCCTGCAAAAATATCGTGTGACTGATCAGCACGCTTACGAGCAAGCTCTGCAAAAATGGGCTAATCTGGTCGAAAACTGGGGACACAGTTGGGAAACGGGCGCGGCGGACACCTATTTCGGATATTATGCGGAGAGTTTCCACGATGAGGCCGGGCGTAACAAATCAGCCTTCCGCGAGTACAAAACCGGTCTGGAACGCATCTATCCTTGGAAAATCGTTCGGCTGGATCGCATCGTGGTGCTGACCAGTCCCCAGGAAACCCACCTACATTTCCGCCAGCGCTTCCTCAGTCCGACATTTTTCAGTGAAGGTGTTAAGCACCTGATCCTGGTTCCGGAACCGCAGGGCTTGAAAATCGTCCGCGAGAATTTTCGTCCTACCATTGCCCGGCAGACCACGGCTGAGTTCCTTGAAAAATTTCTGCAGGCATGGGAAGCTGCGTGGGAATCCAAGCAGATCAAGACCTACTTGTCATTTTACGACTCGACCTTCAGTGGTAGTGGCTATGACTATCGGGGCTGGTGCCAGTACAAAACTGACCTGTTCGCTGGCGCAATACGCCCCCAGATATCCCGCAGTCAGCAAAAGGTCCAGACCCTGGGTCGGCAGACCTACAAAGTCACTTTCCTCCAGGACTATCAAGCCGACGGCTATCATGACACCGGCTGGAAGACTTTGCTGATTAAAGGCCTACCGGGCGCCTTGAAGATTGTCGCCGAGGAGTGGCAGAGTCATGAATAGAATCTTGCTCATATTTAGTCTTTTCCTCAGCAGTGTGATCTTGGCGGCGCCCGTCAAGCGTCCAGCGCGGGAACATAACGTCTATTTTGCCAATACTCCCAACGAACTGAATGTTTACCGGCTGTACGGACGCTTCGATGGGAAAACGGTTTTCATTTTGGGCGGGATCCAGGGCGATGAACCGGGTGGCTATCTCTCGGCGGATCTATATCCCGACCTTGTCCTCGAAAAGGGCAACCTGATCATTATTCCCCGCGCCAATTTTCACTCCATTATTCTCAATCGCCGGGGGGTCAACGGTGACATGAACCGCCGCTTTGACCGCGACACTCCAGCCAACATTGACGATCAGATCGTCGAAATCATCAAGGGTCTGATGGCCGAGTCGGACATTTTTCTGAACCTGCACGACGGGAGTGGCTTCTTTAGTCCGAGGTACGTTGACCAGAATCGCAATCCGCAGAAATACGGACAATCCATTATAGCTGACGTAGCGACCTACATCCACCAGCGCGACACTTTGCGACTTGCGGAAATGGCGGAGAAAGTCCTGACCCGGGTCAACGCCAAAATTGAAAATCCTGAACATCATTTGCATTTCATGAATACCAATACTCTGGCTCCGGACACGCGCTATCCGGAACAAAAGAAGTCCGCCACCTACTACGCCCTCACGACTTTTCACATACCGGCTTTCGGGATCGAAACCTCCAAGGATCTGAAGGACATCGAACTGAAAATCCGCTATCATAACTACGCCATCAATGAATTTATCAAAATCATGGGCATTGAACCGGAGCATCCGGCTATTCTGTACGATCCACCCCGACTGATATATCTGCTCTTGGCGATCAATGACCAGGAACCCGGCATTGCCGAAGCCAACAGCACCGTACGCCTCCAGCGCGGTGATGTCATCCGGGTCTCGCACATTGAATCCAACTATGACCGGGGACTAAGTTGCGATGTCATCGGTCTCGGCAGTGAACAGGATTTCCGCAAACCGCTCGCCGTTACCCAACCGACCTCCATCATCGTCCGCAAGGACAATCAAATCATCGGTGAAATCAAACTGCAGATCGATGGCCAGATGGTCAGGCCGTCGGAAATCGTGTATTCAATCGAGGTCAACGGACAGTTGTGTACCATCGGGGCCAACGAAACCCTGAAAGTGCGCCGCCAGGATAAAATCCGGATTCTGTCAGTCACGGTGCCGAACCTTTCCATGGGCGACTTTAAAGTCAATCTGAAAGGCTATGCTCCTCCCAAAGCTGTCAATAACGGGGAAGACCGCCAGTTCCTGATTGAAGTCCGCCAGTTGAACTGGAGTAAGTATGCCGTAGATAGAGCCGGGAAAATCTACCCGATCGTCATCCAGACAGGTGACCGTGAAATTGCACGGGCCTTTGTAGCGATTGTTGATTAATCGCCAGCTGGAGTCGGGCTTTTTGTTTGACATTGATTGAAATTCGCAGTTAAATTCAACCGCTTTTTAGCAAACAACTGAAATCATATACCGAGGTGACTTTGCATGTTTAGAAAGACCAATATCCGGTTCATAATTATCGGGATCACATTTGTGTTGGCGGGATACGCCCTGTACTGGACATTCGCCTACCACTCCTTTTCCGCGTCAAAGCTCGACGATCTGCGCACGCAGGGCAAACTCGACCGCTACGAGAAACGCATCATCCGCTTGGGATTGGATTTGCAGGGCGGAATGCACGTGGTTCTGGAGCTCGACCTGCCCAAGTTGGTCGGCAGTTTGGCGAGCAACCGAACCGCTGAATTCAATGCCTTACTGCAATCGGCGGGTCGGGAGGCGCTCGTTTCGGGCGAGGACTATTTTTCAGTTTTACGCCGGACGATCGCCGCTACGGATGTCAAACTGGTGCGCCATTTCAGCGGGCGAGGATATAAAAACGACGAAATTATTGATAATCTTGAAGAAGAATCCAAAGACGCCCTTATGCGAGCGATCGAGATTATTAAAAACCGTGTGGATCAGTTCGGGGTTTCCGAACCGACCATCCAGAAAGCCGGCAAGTATCGGATCATCGTGGAACTGGCAGGGATCAAGGACGCCTCGCGGGCCCGCAGTCTGATTCAAAACACCGCCCTGATGGAATTCGTTTTGGTTAAGGATCCGCAGGTCACTCAGAATTTCATTGCCGCCGTGGACAACTATCTGCGTACTGGCAAATCGGAAGAGCTGAAAACCACCTCGCCCAAGGATTCGACCGTGGCGCTCAAGGAATCCAAGGACAAAGCCATGAGCATCAGCGAGCTGTTGGGCGGCCCGGAGGGCAGTACTTCCATGAGTGCCGATTCCAGCGACTCCGGCCTGGTGGTGGATGAGGAAATCTATAAAGAACGGCCGTTCTCATCACTCCTGCGCAATGTCGGCAACCAGATCGGTGTTCCCGAACGCAATGTCTACGCCGTGAAAAAGATCCTGAACGACCCCCAGGTACAGAAGCTCATTCCGTTCGATTCGCAATTTCTCTGGTCAGCCAAACCGGAACGCCTGACCACTCAGGATGGTAAAACCGAAAACTTCGTCATTATCTATCATTTAAACCGGGAAGTCGGCCTGCCCGGCAAATTCGTTACGCGCGCATCCGCCACAATCGGCAGTGGCGATCAGACCAGCGGTCAACCGATTGTCAATATGAGCATGAACAATGAAGGCGCCAAAATCTTTTCCAAACTGACCGGTGCCAATATTGGCAAACAGCTGGCCATCGTGCTGGATGAAAAAGTTTACAGCGCTCCTTATATCCGGGTTAAAATTCCCAACGGCTCGGCTTACATTGAGGGCATTGGCGACATGAATGAAGCCAAAGACCTCGCCATCGTTCTGCGGGCTGGCGCTCTGCCGGCTCCGGTGAATATTATCGAGGAACGCTCCATTGGTCCCTCCTTGGGTCGGGACTCGATCAATACCGGGATTCGGCTGGGCATTATTGCCTTTTTGATTGTCATCGTTTTTATGTTCATTTATTATCGCAGTGCGGGTTTGTTGGCGGACTTAGCCCTGCTGCTGAACGTGGTCTTCATTATGGCGATCCTTTCGGTTCTGCAGGCTTCCCTGACCCTGCCGGGCATTGCGGGTATCATCCTGACGGTTGGTATGGCGGTGGACGCCAACGTCCTGATTTTCGAGAGGATTCGTGAGGAACTCGAAAAAGGCAAAACCGTCCGGGCCGCTATTGATACCGGCTATGCGCGGGCGACCATTACCATTTTTGATTCCAATATTACCACCCTCTTTTCGGCGCTGATCCTGATGCAGTTCGGCACCGGTCCAATCAAGGGCTTTGCGGTGACCTTGTTCTGGGGCATCACTTCGAGCTTTTTTACGGCGGTCTTCATCACCCGGACGATTTTTAACTGGGTGACCGAGAAATGGGTTGTTAAGAAGTTAAGCATCTAAGGAACGGGTAACACAATGAGAATATTCAAACAAACCAGTATTGATTTTGTCATGCATTATCGAACATTTGTAACCATTTCGGTGATTTACATTACTTTGGCAGTCATCATTTTTTTCCTGCGTGGGCTGAATTTAGGCCTGGATTTCACCGGTGGTACGCTCTTGCAAGTAAAGTTCGAAAAACCGGTAACGACGGCGAATATCCGGCAAGCCTTAACGACCATTAATCAGCAAGATGCAGTCATACAAAAATCGAGTAATGTGGACGAATTCATTATCCGCGCACCCATGACCTTTGCCACCGACAGCGCCGCCAGCGTGATCACGCAGGCGCTGCAGACCATTCCGGGGAATTCCTTTGAGACCATCCGGGCGGAGCAAGTCGGTCCGAAAATCGGCAAGGAATTGCGTAGTTCGGCCGTGAAGGCTGTACTGGCGACCCTGGTGGTCATTTTGGTTTACATTTCGATCCGCTTCAAGTTCGAATTTGCTTTAGGGGCGGTGATCGCTTTGATTCACGATGTGCTCTTCACCCTGGGTATTTTCTCCATCTTTAAACTGGAGTTTTCACTTTCGACGATTGCGGCTTTTTTGACCATTGTGGGATATTCGCTGAATGATACGATTGTCGTTTTTGACCGGGTGCGTGAGAACATGAAGACCAGGCGCTATAATACCATGGAGGAGCTGTTCAACGTCAGTATCAATGAGACCCTGAATCGGACGATTATCACCAGCTTGACCACCCTCTTTGTGGTACTGGTTTTGGTCTTTGTGCATGGTGAAGTTAAAGTCTTTTCCATTGCCCTGATTGTCGGTATTATTGTCGGGACGTATTCCTCACTTTATATCGCCTCGCCGGTGGTTCTGATCTGGCACAAGCGGCTTGCCTCACAAAAGCAATGAATGCGGACCAACAGGCAATTTTTAAAAATGCTCTCGATCCACGGGAGCATTTTAATTTTACGGGGGTAGTATGACACTGACGGCGGTAATCGGCGGGCAATGGGGCGATGAGGGCAAGGGTAAAATTGTGGATATGCTGGGGGAAAATGCCGATTTGGTCGCGCGCTTTCAGGGCGGGGCGAACGCCGGACATACGATTCAGATCGGTACGGAGGAGACCGTTCTGCATCAGATTCCCAGCGGTATTCTGCGTCCCGACACCCACTGCCTGCTTGGCAATGGCATGGTGATTGACCCGGTAGGCCTGGTGCATGAAATCGAGGAAATAACCGCCAGAGGCATAGACGTTGCCGGCCGTCTGCACCTGTCCCTGTTGGCCCATGTGGTCACACCGCTGCATAAAATTCTCGATGCCTATGCGGAAAGCGCCTTGGGCGCGGGTGCGATTGGTACCACCAGACGAGGCATCGGCCCCTGTTATGCCGATAAAATCGGGCGCCGCGGAGTGCGGGTGCACGATTTATGTGACCTGAAAACTTTGAAAACCAGGCTGATTGCCCGCCGCTACGAGATTCTCGAGCAAATTCCCCTGCCCCTCCCCGAGCAGGAGCGTCTCGACCATGATCTGGAGCAGTTTTATTCTGCCGGTGAACAAATTCGACCGTTGGCTGAGGATACCGTGCGTCTGATCCACAATTATCTGCAAGCGGGACGTCCGATTTTGGCGGAGGGAGCGCAGGGCACCTGGTTGGATGTGGATTTCGGTACCTATCCCTTTGTGACTGCCTCAAATACCATTGCCGGTGGAGTATGTACGGGATTGGGCATTGGCCCCAACTGCATTGACCAAATCATGGGAGTTTTTAAAGCCTACACGACGCGTGTGGGCGGAGGGCCTTTCCCGACCGAATTACGCGATGCGACCGGCGATTTGCTCCAGGAACGTGGCCATGAATTCGGGGCTACCACGCGTCGCCGGCGCCGCTGTGGCTGGTTTGATGCTGTCCTCGGCCGCTACGCGGTCTTGATCAATGGATTCACCTCCATTGCCATTACCAAACTGGATGTTCTGGATACCTTTCCGGAGCTCCAGATTGCCGTCAGTTACCAAGACGGCGACTGGGCCTTACTTGATCAGGAAAAGGCGGTTCCCGAATATCGGACCCTGCCCGGCTGGCAAAAACCGACTGACGGTGCCCGCCGATTCGGCGATTTGCCCATCAATGCCCAGCGATACCTGCGTTCCATCGAAGAACTGCTCGAAGTCCCTGTGGCGTACGTCTCGGTTGGAAAGGCGCGCCACCAGATCATCCAACTATAGTCCCGCGTTGTAAAAAAAATGTTGCAGGAAGAGAAACCGCACAGCGGAAGGTGCTTGCCGTTCGACAAATTTTAATTGAAAATGGTTGCGGTTTTGTTTACTTTCTGAATATGCTGAAACGGGTTTGCAGAACGATAATGATGATGGGGCTGCTCTGCGGCTGGGCAAGCGCGCAGTTTGATCCGGATTGGGTTGATCAGGAAATCCAGGCGCGCCGGCAGGCCTACGCGCACCGCGAGGTGCTCGCCAAAAGCGCCTTTCCCGGCAACAGCAATGCTTACGATGTGACATATTACGGTCTGGACCTCCGCCTTGACATTCCGCAGGCGACGATCGCCGGCACCACCGTGATCAAAGGACGCGCCAAAGTCTCGGGACTGGCTACCCTCGATTTGAATTTTACAGACAACATGGCAGTCGCCGGGGTCGGGGGAGATGGTAAAAATTTTACCCACGCCAATCAGCTCCTGCAGATCGGTTTGCGGAAGGCTTTAGCGGTGGGGGATACTTTTTCAGTGGCAGTTCAGTATTCCGGAAAACCGCAGACCGGCGGTTTTCAAGCCTTTGCTTTCAGTTACCACGACTCCGCTCCGATCGTTTCCTCGTTGAGTGAGCCGTATTACGCGCATAGCTGGTTCCCCTGCAAGGATTATCCGGATGATAAAGCCGATTCCGCCGATATCAAAATCACCGTGCCCTCGAATTTGAACGCTGTCTCCAATGGTAAACTGGTGAGTGTGACCGATAACGAAAACGGCACACATACGTTTTATTGGCAGGAACGCTATCCAATCGCGGTCTACCTCATTTCCATAGCCGTGTCCGATTATACGCACTGGACAGACGTTTATACTGCCCGGGACAGCACAACCATGCCGGTTGATTACTGGATTTATCCCGAAATTGCCGCCACGGCCCAGCACAATCTCTCCAAGACACCGGCTATGCTATCCTTTTTCTCTTCTATTTGGGGTGAATATCCTTTTATTCGGGAAAAATATGGTCAGGCGCAATTCTCCTGGTACGGGGGCATGGAACATCAGACCTGTACCAGCCTCGGGACTCTGACCAATACCTTCAATGAAATGCTGATCTGCCACGAGCTGGCGCATTCCTGGTGGGGCAATATGATCACCTGTGCCAACTGGAAAAACATCTGGCTCAATGAAGGCTTTGCCCGCTATGCCGAAGCGCTCTGGAGTGAAAATTATTACGGCTTCAGCGGTTTGCGCGATTACATGAACTACCTGAATCGCCCGGACAGATGGATTTCCTCCGGTTTATACATTTACGACACTACCAGCGTGGACATCATTTTCAATCGTCTGGTCTATGATAAAGGCGCCTGGGTGCTGCACATGTTACGCGGGCTGGTGGGGGACACTCAGTTTTTTAATATTTTGCATGCCTATCGGGCACGCTATGCCATGCAGTCTGTCATCACGGAGGACTTTCAAGGTATCTGCGAGCAGGTGTCCGGCCAGGATTTGAGTTGGTTTTTCCAGCAATGGATTTACGGCCGCGGTCAACCTCATTACAAGCTATATTGGTCGGTCAGCCGCAATGACCTGACCAGCTGGACGCTCAAGGTCACCATTAATCAGATTCAGACCACCACCACTTATTTTAAAATGCCCTTGCAGCTGTTGATTCGTACTGCCGGCGGCGATACAAACGTCGTGATCCTGGACAGCCTCAAAACCCAGACGTTTAATATTTTCTGCACCCATCAGCCAGAAAGCGTGGTACTTGATCCCAATAGCTGGGTGCTGAAGAATGTCACCTATTCTTCGATTGAGCCGGAGTTCGAAGATATTCCAACCCGGTTTCGGTTAGCTGAGCCCTATCCTAATCCGTTCAATGCCACAGTCCGATTCAGCATCGCCTGCCCTAACGATGTCACCGGGCGTCTTACCGTGCTTGACCTGACCGGGCGGGAGGTGGCGGTCCTGGCTTCCGGTCGCTTCCGGCGCGGCACTCATCAGCAGGTTTGGAATCCTACCACCCAATCCGCGGGGCTGTATTTCATCAGTTTTAAAACAGAGCAGTTAAGTTTGCAGAGAAAGATTCTGTATTTGAAATAAAAAATAAGGAGCAATTCGATGATGCGCACTGCCAATCCTGCCCTGAATTCCAAAACCTTCCTCAGTCTGCCGTATGGCACCGAACAGAGCATGACCCTGCCGGGGGCAACGAACAAGACCATCATTTTGCTGATTTTGGCGATGTTAGCCGCCGGCTATACGTGGGAGATGGCGCTGGGGTGGGAACCGGCGCGGGTGACCCCGTGGATCGTTGGTGGTCTGCTCGGAGGACTGGTTGTGGGCCTCATTACGGCCTTCAAGAAACATTTAGCGCCCTACACCGCGCCCCTTTACGCGGTGCTGGAAGGCCTATTTCTCGGCGGAGTTTCAGCACGCTTCGAGAGTAATTATCCCGGGATTGTTTTTCAGGCCGTGGCGCTGACCTTCGGCACCTTGTTCTGTCTTTTACTGGCCTACAAGACGCGCCTGATCCGGCCGACAGAGAATTTCAAATTGGGCGTTTTTGCGGCGACCGGCGGCATTGGCTTGTTTTATTGCGCGATCCTGATCCTGAACCTGTTGCATATCAATACCGGATTTGCTTTCGCCAGCTCGCCGCTGAGTATCGGCCTCAGCCTGTTCATTGTGGTGATCGCGGCGCTGAATCTGGTTCTGGATTTTGATTTCATTGAGTCGGGCGTGGCGTTGGGGGCCCCACGCTATATGGAATGGTACGCGGCTTTTGGATTGCTGGTCACATTAGTCTGGTTGTATTTGGAGATTCTGCGGCTGTTGGTCAAACTACGCGACCGAAGATAATCAGGCGCTGAGTCCGCCGCCCGGGGATAACGGGAAAAGCCGCCCGGCTTGCCAGGACGTGTAAAAACCTTTACATTTGAAACGTGGCAGAAATCACCTATTATCGAGGTGCGATACGCTCCGGCAAGACCGCCGCTATGCTTGAAGTGGCGCGTGAAAAGCTGCGCACCGGGTGCCGCCTCGATCTGCTGCTTCCGTCGGTTGACCATGTCAATTATTGCCTGACAGAATTGTTAAATAGTGGTCAGATCAAGCTGCGTCCCGGACAAGTTTTTGCGGGGACGTTTCTCGCCTGGGCGCGGCGGATTTTATCTTTCACTCACCAGCACCTGCAGGAGATACATCCGGCGGAGGAATGGCTAAGAGTCTACCTCCTAGTGAAGGATAATCCCATTTTGGCGACTGCCCGGTTAGACAATCAGGCGACACTATTACAGAATATCATTGCTGAATTTCGCCAGGGCGGAATGCTGGATGTCGAATTGAGCGCACTGGTCAGGCACCGCCCCGATCCTGTGTTGGAGTCAGGGCTGAAAATTTACCAGCAGATTCGGCAGCAATCTCGTGCGATAGGCGGTGTCGTACCGGATGAAAGTCTATTGCTGGCGGCGGAGGCGCTGTCCTCAAAAGTTCCGTTTGAAAAGCGCGAAGTGTTAATCATTGATGGATTTTATGAGTACACCGGGGTTCAACGGCGGATACTGAAAAACCTGACGCGGTTCTACGACGAAATTATCTGCACCATCACCTTTGCCAACCTGCCACCCTATGATTATCTGGTTGATTTGACGGGTTGGATGGGGAAGGGGCGAGTGATAGAAACTGGACCATCCCGCACATTTGACCCCGTGCAAAAGACGATTTCCGAAAGCCTTTTTAATTTTTCTCTGCTGCCGGAAAAACCTGCTGAGGAAAAGTATATACCCATATACACCTGGCTGAATCAATGGTCCCAGGCTTCAATAAAAATTGTGCAGTGTCCCACCCGCAGAAGCGAGATCGAGACTGCCGCCCGGACCATCAAACGGTGGGTGGCGGATGGCCTGGCGCCGGAAAAAATCGGGGTGATCTTTCGCGGTGGTTATAATTATTTACCTCAAGTCAGGTCAGTGTTTCGCGAGCACAATATTACCGTAGCTGACCCGCTGGAGCCATTGATCTCGACCGCCCCGGGCCGCCTTCTTTGTGATGTCGTCAGATTGAATAGGTTGAATTTCAGGCGCACCGAATTTATGGATTTTCTGCATGCGCCAGCGGTGCGACAGCATTATAAGGCTGACGACGTACAGGAGCTGGAAATGCAATCGGTGCTCTGGGGCCTGCCATTTTCGTCTTCTGAATGGTTAGAGCGGAGCGCGGCTTTCCTGCAATATTATCAACTGCTGAATGAGATTCCAACTGCCGCGCACAACAACCGCCGCGTTCGCTCGCAGACCATCGCTGACCAGCAAGCTCTGCACAATCTCCTGGGCCGGATCATCACCGACCTGTCCTTGCCGGCCCGTGGAGCTTTATCCAGCTATGTTACGTATTTGAACAATCTGCTGAATCTGTTTTTACAAGGCCATCCCGCATCCTCTGCACTAAGACAGTGTCGGCAAATCCTGGTTCGCCTGAGGCGTCTGTTGCCAGGTAATCGGCAGGTGACATTACCGGAACTGGAACAGATCTTGACCAATTTTCTAACCACAACGGAAGCTCAAAATGAAAAGAGCAAATCCCCGGGCCTATACTGTGATAAGCTTATGTCAGCCCGGGGGCGCCGATTCGAGGGTTTGGTCCTTTTGGGTCTGGTGGATGGGGAATTTCCCGGCGGGCAAGAGGAAACCTACCTGTTTGGGAATGCACTGCGTGAATACCTGAATAACCTGGCCGGTGAAAAAATCTTCGGCCCGACCGGTGCGAATATCGCTGAGGAAAAATTCCTCTTTTATTTGGTCCTGCATAATTTTGAACAGCGCTTGCTGATCACCTATCCGGAACTCGACCAAGGTGGGAAAGCCATCCCACGCTCCCCATTCGTTGAGGATTTATTGCAATGTACCACTGCGGGCCGGGAAGCCGGACAGGTAAGCTTTGAATTTGTGCCCACCGCTCAGGTTCTGCCGGAATCCCACAATCTTGTCAGCCAGCGGGATGTGGAAGCGTACCTGTTCAACCATTCCAACCCCGAACGCACTTCCGTATTGACCCCACTGATAGATCCCGATGTCCAGGAGTCAATTGCTATCCGACTGGGGATTGAAACCCGAAGACAAAGATTCGTCGCGGACGGCTGGAGTGGACAGCTGGATATGCAGGCCTGTGGCCAGAGGATTATTCCTTTGACCCTGACCGAAACCGCAATCCAGAGATACGTTGATTGTCCGTTTGCATTTTTATGTCAGGCTATCTGGCGGATCGACACACCTCGGGCCGCGGCGCTGGATCTGGATGCGCAGAGCGAGGGCAATCTCCTGCATAAGACGCTCGAAAAGTTCGTCAACCTGTTCAAAGCCCAATCCGCATTGGGTTGGACGGAATACTTGGCCGATCCAACTGGCGCCGCCGTCGCCGCCACCCTGCAGTTTATTGCGGACGAGTATCGGGATTATTACCATCATCTGCCAGAGCTGCTGTGGCAGGAGCAGCTGCGGCGACAGCGGCAGGGACTATTGCAGTTCATTGATGAGGAACAGAAATATGCTGTGCTGGGCTATACCCCCCACCTGATCGAGGAGAAGCTGGCCGTCTCCGATCCCGAGACATGCCTGTACAATACCGAACTCCAGAAAGTGCTGACGCTCTGTGGTAAGATTGACCGCGTGGATCTTGATCCGATAGCCGGCCGGTTTTTGGTGATAGATTACAAACGGAGTGACTCTAACATCACCAATATTATCGACGGCGCATTGAGCGGAGAACAGATCCAGATTCCTCTCTATCTGATCTTAGCGGGAAGTAAGTTGGCACCGTATCACCCGGGAGGTGGTTGTTATTACGATTTCAGGCATGGGCACCGCACCCGCGGTTTCCTGGTTGAGCATAAGATCGGTCGCAGTTCGCTAGCTACCGCTGCGGAGGTTCAGCAAATTCTGCAGGTGACCAAACAGCACCTGCGGCAACTGCAGGAAGCCATGTTCGCCGGTCGCTTTAATGTGCGTCCTCTGAAGACACAGACCTGCACGACCCGCTGTGGGTATTTTGATCTGTGCCGGATAGATCCGGAACACCTGCAAAACTAGAATAGCAGCAGATAAAGCACGCCGACCAGTAGCGCGCCTGTAGCGGTACAGACGAGATTTACCAAGTCATTGTCTATCCATTGATGGCCGCTGATCAAAGTCGTGCTTTGCCCGCCGCAGTGAGCTTTTTTCTCGGTCATTTTGCCACATTGCGGACAGCTATACTGGGCTTGCAGAGTGCCTCCCAGAATGGAATCGACGATTGCCCCGGCAACCCCGCTGAAGGCAATAATTATAAACAGCAGAGTGATAGCATAATCAATGGGGAGAATGCCACTCAGCGTCAGGACGCCGGCTCCGGCACACAGCCCGGAAGTTCCCAAGACGGTAATGCCGCCCGAGGTTCCGGTGGGCACCGGTTTGCGGGTCACGATATGAATCGGTTGGCGTTTGGCGAACACCCCGATTTCTGTGCCCCAGGTATCCGCGGTGGCGGCTGCGAGAGAACCTAAGAACATGAAATAAAAAATGTCCTGCTTTGTGTAGAAATAGACGATCGCCATGACTAACGCCACCCCGCCGTTGGCATAAACCTGCAAAAGATCGCGGTTACTGCCCTTGGCGACGACCCCGGCCAAAATGGTTTTGCGCAGTTTACCGATCTTGGAAAGGATGGAGGACAGAATGAAAAAAGTCACCATTGGAATGACCCAATATACGCCGCCAATCGAGAAGACAATTGAACCCAACAGCATCGCTCCAGCCGCTCCACCGCGCGTTAAGGCCTTCAATTTATAGGACATATAAGCCAGGAGAAATGACAGCAGAATCCAACCCAGAACCGCAAGCTGTTCCCGGAAGGTCAGGCTCTGCATGATATCTAACATTAAAGCACTGCCCAACGGCAGGGTCAGGTTATCGGAACCGGCGCGCGACAGAGCCTCGCCTAACATCCCCACGATCCCGACGCAGACTCCAATTATCAGCAGATTCAGAATCCCGGGCACCGTGACATGATCAATGGCGCGCGCTAAAGCAAAAACACCGGTAGCGATCACAAACGTAACCAAAAATACCGTCAGGGAACCTTGCACGGTCTTGGTATCGTGCCAGAGTGTGAAAGTGCGCGGATGGCGGGTGCGGGTCCCGATGACGGCCGCCGCCGGATCCGCGATGGTCATAATCAGCATGCCCACAACCAGTAATGCCGGATCGGTGTACCAGTATAGTCCGATCAGAATGAGAAACGTCAGCGGGAAAAATACGGTACCGTAGGAAGTACGGGTGGTCGAGTGCATACCCTTCAACCGCTCGGTCTGCAAAGCGACCAGGTTAAGTATGATGAATATCAGCGCTAACACCGCCGGTGGCACTGCTGAGCGGAAAATGAACGGGCTGGTCACTACTAACAGGCCCACTCCCACGTGCACCATCTGCCGGGTATGTTCACCGGAAATATTCAGACGGCGTCGCAAAACTTCGCTCAGCCCGATCAGCGCCATGATCAGGGCAAAGATGATTACGAAGGTAATCCACTCGGAGTGAAATGGTACGATAGTCGGCATACTGCTCTCTGCTCCATAACAATTGCGTGCAATATTATTGTATTTTGGAGTTATTTCCAAACGGATTGCATATTAAATTAATGACGATGGATCCGCAGTGGGCAGACGATCGCACTAAGGCAATTAAGAACATTACCGCATCCCTGTTGGTAGGCGCCGCGGCGGGCACCGGTAAAACTTCTGTGCTGGTGGCGCGCTACCTCGAAATCCTGCTGAACACGGACTGTGATTTTTCGCAGATTGTCGCCATCACCTTTACGGAAAAGGCCGCCGATGAAATGAAAAACCGCCTGCGGTCGGAAATAATCAAGCGTACCTCAACCCTCGGCCCGGAACCTGTGCGCCACCTGACCGACAATCTGAATCAGGCGCCGATTGCGACAGTGCATAGCTTCTGCGCCCGCCTGCTCCGCGAAAACTGCCTTTCGGGAACCTACGATCCCCTGTTTCGCATTATTGATGAAACCGAGGAAGCAGTGCGCCGCTCCGATTTTCTCAAACAGTTTTTAGACCAAAACCTGCGCGCGGCGGATACGGCACTCAACTGGTTGCTGCAACACTTCGATTTGCGAGAAATCGGTGACCTGCTGCTGACTATCTATGCCCAGCAGACCGAATGTATGCCGGCTCTCCGAACGTTGCTCAACACGGATCTGGACACTCTAATTACTAGCTCTGCCGACCTGTACCGCCAGCATAACCTAAGTCTATTACAGAATTTTTTTAATCAGGTCGAGGTGCAGGCAACCTTGTCCAATATTAAAAATACCATTGCCCCTGAAGAAAATGATAGTCTCTGGCAGGCGTTCGCCGTCGTTATGGAAGCCTTCGCTAGTGTCGCTAATCAGGAAATTCCGACTGCCTTGACCGATGGCAGTTTGGCAAAAGCTCTGCAGGATCGGGAACGAGGTCAGCAGCAGAATTGGGGCGCGCGGCTTGAAACCATGCGCGCTTACCACCGCCTATTAAGAAAGTATTTCAGTCATGTAAAAAGCTGTTTCCTGAAATTTGATCCTGAGACAGAAAGCGATCAGATTGCCGCACTGCAACAGCTTGCCCGGCTCGGGCAGAAATTTATCGAATCCTATCGGGCTGATCTACGGGCGGAGGGGTTGATGGACTTCGCGGGATTGGAATTGGAAACCGCGCAATTGTTGAGCGCGCCCACTTCGGCAGTGCATGAATCCATCAATCGTTTCCGGCATTTGCTGGTGGATGAGTTCCAGGACATCAATCCAATCCAGTACCGGATTATCCAGTTGATGGGCGCAATTAATCCCCGCCTCATCACTTTTTTTGTCGGCGATGAAAAACAATCCATCTATCGCTTCCGGGGTGCAGAAGTAGAAATTTTCAACCGCCTGCGTCGTCAGCAGGGGGCACTCCACCTCGATGAGAATTTTCGTAGCGTGCGACCGTTGATGGATTTCTACAATCATTTTTTCGGTCTGTATTTCGGGAGTGCCGAACCGCCCGAACCGTTTGAAGTCCATTATCCGCGGGTGATTCGCCCGCACTACGATGTCGCCAATACTCAAGTACCGGTCGAATTGCTCCAGATGGCAACCGATGAAACCTATTCCGCGCTGGAGGATACCCAGCGTCAACCGGATGCCTTGCTCGAAACGGTAATGGTTGCAGAATGCATCCGTAGACTGCTCACCCAGCCCCTGATTTATGCACCCGAGGGCTGGCGTCCGGTGACCTATGGCGATATCACCATTTTATTGCGCTCGCGCCGCCATCAGGCCGACCTTGAATTCGTTTTGCAAAATCAGGGGATACCGTATTATGTACTTTCGGGCATTGGCTTTTATAGCCAGCGTGAAATCATAGACCTGATCAATGCCCTGCGCCTTTTAATCAATTTTCACGATCAGGTGGCGCTTGTCGGAACCCTGCGTTCGCCGCTGTTTGGTATCAGCGACACCACCCTGACCAAACTTACCCGTGGTCAGGCCAGCCTGTTTGCTGGTTTACGCGCCTATTTTCAGGAGCAGGTTGCTAACGAAGCGCTGGATCAGACGGAAAAACAGGCACTGGAGCACTTCTGGTCGGTTTATACCCGGCTGACCGCGAATCTCGCCACCTCCTCGACCGCCGAACTTTTAGATGACATCATCCGCGAAACCCATTACCGGGCGGTATTAGCGGGTTTATCGGCTGGCGAACAACGGATTGCTAATGTCAACAAGTTGCTCGATTTAGCCCTGGAGTGGGAGATCGCGGAACGCCTGACGCCCATTGATTTCATCCGTCGCATAGAAATTTACCGGGCGGAAGAAGTACACGAGGGTGAAGCTAACCTCGCCAGCGATAAGGGCAACGCCGTCACCATCATGACCATTCATGCCGCCAAAGGCCTGGATTTTCCCGTGGTAATTGTGCCCTTTCTGGCGCACAAAATCAATTACCGCACGGCGCGCTTGCTTTATCAGGAACCGGATCGATTCGCCCTGCAGATTGATAAGGAGCACCCCTCCTTTATGTACGAATATTTAAAACAGGCGGAGCACCGTCGGACACTGGCGGAAGAGAAGCGTCTGCTGTACGTTGCGGCCACCCGCGCTCGTTCCTATCTGGTGTTTGCGACGGACATTTCTTCGGCCGTGCAGGATCGGGATATTAGCCTGTGGAGTAGCGCCAGTCCGATTTTCGACGCCGCGACTGCTGCCGGACTATGCCGCACCACTACTTTTCCCAAATCGCAGTTAAAAGGATTTCTGGAGAACCTGCTGATCAGGGAAGAACCGGAAACAGCCCCTGCTGAAACCCTGCCCCCGGATCTGTCGCGATTGGTGCGTCCAGTGACCCTGACTTCCCGGGTAGTGAAAATCACCGCGACGCAATTTGCCGAGACAGTGCAGGCTATCCCGGTTGTTGAAAGTCGAGCGGACGCTGAACCGGAGTCGTCCAGCCTGCCGCCCCAGGAGATTGGCTCCTTGGTGCATCAGATCCTGACTGGCTGGGACTTCAAATCATTGGCGAGCTTTAATCAACTTTTAGGGGAATTTGTGCGACCTTACCTGTTGACTCCGGAAGAGCAAAAAACACTCAGTGAAAAACTGGAAGGGTGGGCAACCCTGGCCTTGCAGGCGGGGAGCGGCCTGCACGACCTGCTTGCGGGGGCACGGCGCCAACACCGGGAAGTTGAGATTTACGGCGCTTATATGGATTTTATTCTCGAAGGGAAAATTGACCTTTTGCTCGAAAACCACGACGGCAGCTATTCGATCGTTGATTTCAAGACCGACCGGCTGTATCCGGAAACAGAGGCGATTCTGCTTGCCAAATATGCCCTGCAGATAAACCTATATGCATTCATCTTAGCGCGATGCAATTGTCTGCCAGT
>CAZPQN010000037.1:0-14822 GCA_964588795.1 uncultured bacterium
ATGAAGATTGATTTGATTGTCGGCGCCCGACCGAATTACATGAAAGCCGCGCCGGTTTTTCGCGCCCTGCAGAGGTATCCGCACTGCACGGTGCGCCTGGTGCATACCGGTCAGCATTACGATGAAAAGATGTCGCAGGTCTTTTTCCGGGAATTGGAATTACCGCCGCCCGATATCTACTTAGGTGTGGGTTCGGGAACGCATGGCGCGCAGACCGGGCGCATCATGCTGACTTACGAATCTGCCATGCTGGAAAATTTACCCGATGTGGTTCTGGTCGCGGGTGATGTCAATTCCACAATGGCCTGCGCCTTAGTTGCGGTTAAGTTGCATTGCGCGGTTGGACATATCGAGGCGGGTCTGCGCAGTCGTGACTGGAGTATGCCGGAAGAAATCAATCGCATCGTCACCGATCGCATCGCGGATTATCTTTTTACCACGAGCCGGGACGCGGATGATAACCTGCGGCAGGAGGGCGTACCGGACGCCAAAATCTTTTTGGTAGGCAATACGATGATTGATTCGCTGTACTATTACCTGCCGCGTGTCCGCCAATTGGACCTGCGCCACAAATACGCAGTTCGTCCAGGCGAATATATTTTGGTGACCCTGCACCGACCGTCCAACGTGGATGACCCGGAAGTTCTGCGCGGCTTGTGCCAGATGCTGGTCGAGCTCCAGAAGCGTCTGCCGGTGATTCTGCCTTTGCATCCGCGCACGCGCAAAATGCTGACGGAGTTCGGGTTGGATAAACTGATGACCAATGCGCCGGGTCTGATCCTGACCGAGCCGCTTGGCTATCTCGAATTTTTAAAATTGGAAACCGAAGCGGGTTTGGTACTGACTGATTCCGGCGGCGTGCAGGAAGAAACCACCGTGCTGGGCATTCCCTGTCTGACCATGCGCGCCAATACCGAACGCCCCATCACCATCTGGGAAGGCACGAATATTTTGGTTGGCAGTGATCCGCAAAAGGTCTATGCGCAGGCCATGGCCATTTTGGATGGTCAACGTCCGGCGGGTAAAATTCCGCCCCTGTGGGATGGACACGCCGCGGAACGCATTGCGGCGATTGTTGCCGGACGTCGCTGATCGGCTGCGGTTCAGCAATTCCGGGATTGAGAAAAAGTTGCGGCGCTCCAATCGGCAAATCCCCGCTTGAAAATCTCTGAATTTTTGGCTATACTTGCGGAGCAATGGACAAACCAGCACGCGAACTGTTCGAAGTAACCTTATCGGAGACCAAAAGCCGGGTTTTGGCCTCGACGTCCAACGGCATTGCCGTCGAAATCGTTGAACATTTAGGCGAAACGGATTTCAGTCGCGTGGTCAAGGTCTCGGAAACGCTGGTGGACAACTTTGGGCAACAGGCGCGGTTCAATCGCACTGCGGTGAAAAAATATTTCAATTATCCCAAGACGATGCCATTTGTCATCAAATACCGCGGCATCATTGAGGGTTTTATCATCGGAGTGCCGTTGGAGTTTTTCGGCAAGGAAAGCTGGGTGCAGTGCGATGAACAATTGGGCAAAGGCACCACGATCTACACTTATGCTTTCATTGTCTCGCGTGAGCATCGCGCCCTCGGTTTAGCCAAAATGCTCAAGCGCGTTTACCAGAGCACCCTTAAACGCCACGGGTATCAGTTCATCACCGGCCATGTGCGGGAAGGTGTGGCGGCCAATTTCACCCGCAACGCCGAAGTCGTGCGCAAGTTCGACAACTGGAACAATACCGGCTTTACCTTCGAATATTACCGTTCTCGGCTGTAAAACCCGCGAAATGATTTTATCGCCTGACGCTTTGCCGCTTCTAAAAGCCGGCGGCGAATGACGCTTGTTTCAGTAGCCGGTGGGAACCGGAGATCGCATGGCTTCCAGGCCGTAGCGGCTCACCAGGTCGCGATAGGTCACCAACTGGATTTTCTGCCGACGCAGGACTTTGTGGAATTTGGAGGAGCAAAGCGCGTCGCATTCCGCCTGACGATGACGGCTCATGTCTTTCAGGCCGTGGGGATTGAGATCGATCAGGGCGTCCATTTCGGTGCCAGCCTGCCCGATGTGGCAAACCAGCAGATTGACCTGCTCCGGCGTCAACTGTTTGATGCATTGCACCAGGCTGTCCGCCTTTTCAGTCGGCGCGATGCCGTACACGCCGCGGGCGTCTTTTTCCCCGAAGTAACGGGAAATGCCCAGGTGATATTCGCGCGCCAATTGCTCCACCAGCGCTCTGAGTTCCGGCGTGCTGACCGCCGTGCCCATGTGATAATCGACGTAATCAATGCGCAGACCGGAGCGCAGGGCGCGTTCGATCTGCGCGCGCAGTTCCAGCTCGCATTCCTCCAGGCGCGGCAGATTATCGAACAAGGCCTGCCGCGAGGGAAAGAAATAGCCGCAGGTATCCACCAGACTCGGCACTGTTTTGCCGCCGCACAGCGGACCCCACCGATAGTTCTGCCATTCGGCGTTGAGCGTCAGGTGCACACCCACCGCGACCTGCGGCATTTCCCGGAGCATTGCCACCGCTTCCTGATACCACGGGCAAACGAACATCACGGAGGCCGACAGCGGCAGACCGGTGGCGGCGACCTTTTTAAAGGCCTGATTGACGGCGTGCGTCATGCCGAGATCGTCACAGCGGATGAGCAATTGGGTTTGACCCGCAGCGCTTCCGAATAAGGCGATGCTCAACATGAAAACGATGAGCGGCGTGCGGCGCGGCTGATTCGGCATATTAAATTCCTCGCGTAAAATTTGACTGGTTTTGCACAGCCGAATATTAAGCCATTTCCCGGCGAAAATCAACAAACGGGGCGCTCAATCTATTTTTTCATCAGACAGGTTAACCGTTCACGCCCGCGCGTGACCATCCGCCGATTGCATTTTCCATTGCCGGTGATTGGGCAGTATGCTTGCGCTATGTTAAATTGGTGGGTGATTAGAACTGGGATGCTGACGATGCTGATGTTGGGCTTGCTCCGGACGCAATTAAACGGAGCACAGCCGCAGGAACTCAACGGTTGGGTGGTGGATAGCCTGACCCAGCGCGGCATTGCGCAGGTCAATGTCCTGATCGCCGGCACGCATACGGGTACCAGCACCGACGAACATGGTTTTTTCCGGCTGACGGTGCGGGAATTTCGTCCCGGCGCGCAGTTGGTATTTCGCCACATCGCTTATGAAACGTGCAGTATGCCTTTGACGCAGTTTACGGCGGGGCAAACGATTTTCCTGCGCTTCAAACCCATCAGTCTGCCGGAAGTCAGCGCCGAAGCCAAGCGCAAAAGCTTCATTTACGAGAAGGAACTGACCAATTTGGTGACGCCCATCCCGGCGCAGGATTTCGAGGTGCGCGGTTTTACCGATGCGGCCGATCTCCTGCGCAGTGACCAGAGCATTTTGGTCAGCGAAACCGGCAGTGGCCGCAAAACCATTTCGGTGCGCGGCGCCAACGCGGATGAAGTGGTCATCCTTTTAGACGGAGTCAAAATCAACAACAATTTCAATAACCAGTTCGATCTGGGACTGATCGACCTGAGCGGGTTGCAGCAGGTGGACATCATCCGCGGCGCCAATTTGGCGACGACGGGCAGTTACGGTAGTGCCGCGGTGATCAATCTGATTACGCGCAATCAGCAGGATTATTTGCTGAATTTCAAACAGCGCTTCGGCAGTTACAATTCCGGCGACTGGAGTGCCAGTCTGTGCAAGTCCCTGCGCGGCCTGAACTGCTTCGCTTCTTACAAGGCGGGAGCGATGACGCAAAATTATGCCGGCATGGAGGCCTCAACGGCGCCGATTCGCCATACCACGCGCAATTATTTGGTCAATCTGCAGAAGAGTTTTCCAGTTAATCACCTGCCGGATTCCGGGCATCAGATCCATGCCAAACTGATTGGCACGACCCGGCGCTACCACAATCCGCGTCAGGTGGAAAGCATCCGCGACAGCGACCTGCTGGGCAGTGGCGGCTACAGCGGTTACCTTGTGCCATTCGGGCGCACGATCGTAAATATTACCCAGCAGAGCATGGCGCAGAATTATGACTACCGCTCCGGCGATGCCGACGGATTCAATCGGGTGCATGACCACACTACGACACTCGGCATGGAGCAGGCGATCCGGCACAATAATTTTAATGTTTTCGTCGGCACCGATCTCAGCCGGGCGCGCCTGGAACAGGAACGTACTTTCTGGGACAGCTATTATCGGGTCGTTTTGCGCCGTTCCGATTTTGAGCGGCGCCGTCAGGTGCATTTCGCCGCCTTTCAGTTTGTCAATTCAGCGGAACGCACCGGTCTCGCGTGGCAGGCGGTGGATTTTACGTTGGGCCTGGATCGCGTGCAGGATCAGTTGCCCGGCGACCTGTTCAGCACCACGGACACTCTGCCGGTCAGCCGCAAATGGTCGGAAAGTTCCTACCAGTTGACGATTACCTTCGCTGACCAGCCGAAGAACCCCGCCCAGCGTTTTTATTGCACCTATGGCTTTACCAGCACGGTACCGGCGCTCTATCAGCAGATGCAGTATGCCCTCTACCGGCGCTACGCCAATCCGAGCCCATTCCTGGTCCCGGAGTACAAAAAGAATTTGGAAGTGGGCGGCTTGTGGGAAGGCACTGCACCCCTGACGGGCTGGAGCTATCAGTTGAATGCGGCGGTGTTCCGCACCTTTTATGACAACAAGTTTCGCGAGATTCGGCGCATGCAGAATCCCAATCCCGTCTATGATAATTTTGCCCTGGCGGAAATCACCGGCCTCGACCTGCAGGCGCGCGTGACGGGATGGGAACAAAAGGCGGCGCTGACGGTTGCGTTTTCGCGTTATATTCTTTCGGATAAAGGGGCTTTTCCCTTCAAGCCGGAGCAGAAATTCACCACCACGCTCACTTTACGCAGGGGCGGCTTCAGCGGCGAGCTGGTCTGGTTTGCCGAAAGCGCCCGCCGCGGCCTGATCATGGATCAATACCTGCGCATGAAACCCGCCAGGATTGCGGCGTATGCCAACTGCGACGTGCATTTTCAGCAGGAGGTGCGTTTCTGGCGGTTGACCTCGCAAATCGCTTTCAGCGCCCGCAATCTGCTGAAGAAAGATCTGGTATTCGATGGCATCATGCTGTACGACCGCCGGTTTTACCTGAATTGGGGCATTGAACTGCGATGAAAATGAAACTGCTGAGCGGTGGTCTGCTGTTGGTTGTGTTGGGTTTGAGTTGGATTGCCTGTACATCCAATCCCTTTTTCGATGATGATGAAATCCGGAGTGCGCAGTTGAGCGGCCGGCTCAGGTTGGAAGGCAGTGATCTGCCGGATTCAGCCCTGGTGTGGCTGGAGGGACTCAACGTTTACGATTACACGGATGCCGCAGGCGATTTCGCGCTGTTGTTGCCGGCACCGGAAACGCAGGGCGTTGGCGGCGGGGCCAACGGCACGTACAATTTGTTTTTTTACGTGGGCAATTACTACATCCAGACCCTGCCCATCCAATTGGTAGAAGGCCGGGTGAAAACCAACCAAAAGCTGGTGCGCGACAATGGGAAACTGCGCCAGACGGTACAACTCACTAAATGTCTGGCAATCACTACGACCATCGAGCCGGAGACTTTGACAACCACCAGCGGCGGCACAGTCAGGATTTCGCTGAACCTGCACGCGATGCAGGACTCGGTGACGTATTGGAGTCTGATCTGGAACGAGCCGATCGGTGCCACCACGCGCTTGCACCATGCCGGTCAGTATCTGAAAGCCTGCCCGCCGGGAGACAGTCGCGCTCAATTTTTCTATAATCAGCAATGTTTTCCGTACATCTCCGGAGTGCCGGGCGGCGACACGAAACGCCTGAGCGAAGAACTGACCATCCAACCCGGTCAACTGTCCGCTGGCCGCTACCTTGTCGGGCATGTTTTTTATGTTCTGGATGACGCCATCCCATCCAATATCAGCGCTTTCTACGGCAACCTCACGCAGTTTTCGGAGGATCCGCAATTTATCGAAAAGTATCTGCGTCAACCACTCAAGCAACAGACTGCGCTACTGACCGTATTGCCCTGACGCCGATCCTGAAAAAGGAGGGCGGTTGGTTTTTTCCTGATTGTAAACAAAAACCGCTGTGCTTAATTTTAGCGCCATGGAGGTCAATGCAATGCAGGTTATCGGAATAGATTTGGGGGGCACCAAACTGACCAGCGGGCTGATTGATACCGAGGGCGGCATTCAGCACCAGGAATATGTGCCACTCGAAAAGAAAAAAGGTGCGGAAGTTGCGCAACTCATCAAGGCGGAAATCGCGCGTCTGCGGGCCATTGCATCGGCGATACGCGGAGTGGGGATTGCCGTGCCCGGCATCTACAGCGCCAATAGCGGCCGGGTCTGGGCGCCCAATATCCCGGAATGGGAAGATTATCCGCTTTTGGATGATTTAAAGCGCAGTCTGCCGAAGAAACTGCCGGTGCGGATTGACAGTGACCGGGCGTGCTACATTTTGGGCGAAACCTGGCAGGGTGCCGCGCGCGGGAGCCGCAACGCCATTTTTTTGGCGATCGGCACCGGCATTGGAGCAGGGCTTCTGGTAGATGGCCGGATTTTACGCGGGCAGGGTGATATTGCCGGGGCGGTGGGCTGGTTGGCGCTGACTACCCGGCATATCGCCGATTATTCCACCTGCGGCTGTTTCGAATTCCACGGTTCAGGCACCGGCTTGGCGCACATTGCCCGCGGCCGTTTGCTAAATGATAAGTACTATAACGGTCAAATGCACGGGAAATTGATCAGCGAGATCGGCGCGCCCGACCTTTTTCAGGCCTACGACAGCGGTGACCCTATCGCAACCGCGGTGCTGAATGAAGCGATCACCTACTGGGGCCTGGCTACCGCCAACCTGATCAGCACGTTCAATCCGGAGGTTGTGGTATTCGGCGGCGGTGTTTTCGGCCCGGGCGAGCGTTTTCTCAATCGTATCATCGCGGAAGCGCGTTTATGGGCGCAACCCATAGCGATGGCGCAGGTGCGTATTACGGTTTCCAGCTTAGGACAGCAAGCCGGGCTGTTGGGTGCCGGTCGTCTGGCCTTTTTAGAAGAGTGAGCAGGCCACCGGGCGGATGGAGTACACCGCGGCGGGTAAATGCGGGTTAATGACTTTCAGGATGGGCAGCGGGCGAAACGTTTGACAGGCAAAGATTATCACGGGAGTTAAAATGGAGCGACGCAATTTGGTGTTCTGGGCGGCGGGACTGGGGATGCTGATTTTCGGGATGGTGATGATTTCACTCGGTACGATCAATACCTATTTGACCGCCAAATGCGCTCTGGAAGCAACGCGGGTGGGATCATTGGCGGCGCTCCTGCCGTTCGGAATTCTGCTGGGCTCGCTGGTTTTTGGCCCGATTGTAGACCGTTTCGGCTACAAGTTGCTGTTGACCGTTTGCGCCGGCATAATCCTGCTGGGGATCGAGTTGCTCCCGCTGACCACGCACTTCAGCGTTTTGCAATTAGCCTTTTTTCTGATTGGGTTTGGCGGGGGTGTGATCAACGGCGGCACCAACGCTTTGGTAGCCGACATCAGCGCCGAGGAGAAAGGTTCCCGGCTGAGCTTTCTGGGCGTCTTTTTCGGCGTGGGCGCGCTGGGCCTGCCGATCGTGGTCGGTTTTCTGTCGCGTTTTATATCCACCGGCCGCATTATCGCCGGCATTGGCTTGACGATCCTGGTGCCCATCATGCTATTCCTGGTGGTGCCCTTCCCGGCGCCCAAGCAGAAACAGGGCTTCGCCATCGGTCAGGGCTTGAAAATGCTGAAAGAACTGCCGCTGATCCTGATCGGACTGGTGCTGTTTTGCGAAAGCGGATTGGAGGGAGTGGTCAGCAACTGGACGACGACTTTTTTAAGTGCCGGCCGCTACAACCTGGCGACCAAGGAAGCCCTCTACGCTCTGTCATTCGTAATGATCGGCATTACCGCCACGCGCTGGCTGATGGGTTTTCTGCTGAAGCGCGTGCGGCAATACCTGGTCGTTTATGTCAGTATCGTGCTGATCGTCAGCGCCCTGCTGATTTTGGCGAATGGCACGACCCTGCCGGCGGCGATTGTCGCCCTCACGCTAATGGGCATCGGTTGCGCGGCGGTTTTCCCGATTCTTTACGGCTATGCCGGCAGTCTGTATACGGCCTACTCCGGAACGGCCTTCAGCATCATTTTAGTCATCGCCCTGACCGGCAATACCCTGCAGAATTATACCGTGGGGCTGATCGCCGATCGGTCAGGTATACACAATTTTCTCTATTTGCTGTTGGGAGTCGCGCTGATGATGGCGGTGCTTTTCAGCCTGCTGATTGCGCGGCTAAAAAACCGCATACGTATCTGAGTAATCTAAAGGAGTTAATCCATGGAACTCGCCAAGCAATGGCTTAAGAATGCCCGTCAGGTAATGGCGCGTATCGAAGAGACGCAAATGGCGGCGATTCAACGCGCGGCGGAAATGATGGCGGAAACCATCGCCGCCGGTCGCTGGGTGCACACTTTTGGTTGCGGACACGCCACCCTGCCGATCGAAGAAATGTATCCGCGCATCGGGGGCTTCGTCGGTTTTCATCCGATGGTCGAACTGCCGCTGACCTTCTTCACGAATATCGTCGGCGGGCTGAACGTGCACGAGTTTGTTTTTCTGGAGCGCGTCGAGGGTTACGGGCAGGAAATCATGAAGGGCTACAACTTCGATCCGCGCGACTGCATGTGGCTGTTCTCGCATACCGGCATTAATGCGGTCAATATTGACATCGCGCTCGAATCCAAAAAGCGGGGCATGCCGGTCATCGTGTTCGGATCCGCCGCCGAGGCGCGCGGCAAACAGACCCGCCATTCCTGCGGCAAGACGATTTTCGAATTGGCGGACATCGTTGTGGATACCTGTGTTCCGATTCAGGATGCCTCGGTCACTCTGCCGCAGCATTTCGACAAGATCGGGCCGGTTTCGACGATGGCGTTTGTCAGCGCGGTCTGGATGACGGTCTGCACGGTGGCGGAAATCCTGGTCGCCCGCGGACAGAAGCTGTACATTCATCCTTCGCACAACGTGCCCGGCGATACGACCGCCCGCGAACGTCTGTCCGCCGCCCTGGCAGAGTATAAAAGGCGCATTGCCGGAGTATAAGGAGCCGTTATGAAAAAATGCTTGTCATTGCTGTTGGTCCTGACTGCCCTGCAGATCAATGGTTGTATGCGTCGGACGACCTGGCACACGGTGCCCTATCCTACGGCCAAGACGCAATTCAAACCCGACTTTCTGCCGGTTTCGGTGTGGTACAGCGGAGGGCAGGCGCGGGCGCCCATGCTGAGCGAAATCACTGCTGACTCGGAAGACGAATGGCGTCGCGATTTGGCGCAAATCAAAGAGCTCGGTTTCAACACCGTGCGCACCTGGGTGGAATGGACGCACTGCGAGCCCACCTTCGGCGATTACCACTTCGAGAATCTGCAACTGCTGTGTCGTCTGGCCCAGGAGCAGGACTTGCGGGTGATCATCCAGTTGTATGTGGATTCCGCCCCGGACTGGGTCGGCAAACGTTACCCCGACAGTCAGTATGAAGCCCAGAATGGCGCCAAGGTGCAGTCGCAATCCGCGCCGGGTTTCTGCAGTGATCATCCCGGAGTGCGGCAGGCGGTGGAACGCTTTTTATCCGCCACAGCCCGCGTCGCCATCCAGTACCCCAACTTTTTGGGCTGGGATCTGTGGAGCGAACCGCATATCGTCAACTGGGCCTACATCAATTATGTGCCTAATGTGCAATTCTGTTTTTGTCCGAACACGCGGGCGGTTTTTCGCGAGTGGCTGAAAAACAAATACGGCGACCTGGCGACTCTCAACCGGGCGTGGTACCGCAATTTCGAAAGCTGGAAGGAAGTTGATCCACCGCGATTTGGCACGATTCTGAGTTACACCGATTTCATTGACTGGAAGAATTTCATCTACGAAAAATTGGCCGGCGACCTGCGTCTGCGCTATGACGCCATTCGCGCGATCGACCAAACCCACGTCATCACCTCGCATGCCGCGGTGCCCTCGGTCTTTTATACGCCCTATAACGGCTACGGTGCGACTGACGATTTTCTGATGGCGCAACAGGTGGATTATTACGGGACTTCGCTCTATCCCAAGCACAACCATCCGCGTCGCCACTGGGAATACTGGAAATTTGCGGTGGCGGTGGACTTTTCCCGGAGCGCCAACCGCCAGAACGGCGGCTTCTATGTCGGCGAAATGCAGGCCGGTAAAGGCACGATCGGGCTGGAAGTCGGCGATCCCATTACGCCTGCCGACCATAAAACCTGGATGTGGTCGGTGCTGGCCCGCGGCGCCAAAGCCATTAATATCTACGCCTATTATCCCATGTCTTCCGGTTACGAATCGGACGGTTACGGGCTGATCAATTTGGATGGCACGGTGACCGAACGCGCGCTCCAGGCGGGTGCCACGGCGAGACTCATCACGGCCAATAAAAACCTTTTGCTTAATTCCGTGCCTGCTCCTGCGGAAGTCGCGATTGTCTATAATCCGCTGGCGCAGATGGTCGGCGGCGAACAGCGCGGCTCGGCCCCCGATATGCATTCCACGTCCCTGATCAGCTACTACCGGATTTTTTACGACAATAATATTCCCGTGGATTTCATTCACCGCCGAGAATTGGAAACCACCAATTTGGATCAGTACAAACTGCTGATCGTGCCCTATCCGCTGATGTTTACCGAATCAGCCGCCGCCGGTTTGCGCAAGTACATCGAAAGGGGCGGCAAGGTGCTGGCGGAAGCCCGCCTGGCCTGGAACGATGAGCGCGGCTTTGCCGCCCGCCAAATTCCAGGCATAGGTTTGAATGCGGTGTTCGGCGCGGTGGCTGAAAAGGTGCGGATGAGCGATACGACGCGCATCCTGATTACCGACAACCGCCACCCGGCTGTGCAGAATCTGCCGCCCAAAGCCGCACTGCGCGGCGCCTATTTCGCCGAATCCCTCCAGCCGCTGAATGTTGAAAAAGCACGCGTGTTGGCCACTCACGATGACGGAACGCCCGCCCTGATCGCCCACAGCTTCGGCAATGGCGAAACCCTGCTTTTGGGCACATTTTTGGGCGTCGCCAATCATCCCCGGCAGGACAAATTCAACAATCAGTTTGTGGCCAATCTGGCCCAATGGGCAGGTATTGAGCGACCCTTTACCTCTTCGCACGACGGGCTGAGCGCCACGCCGGTGGAAATCCGCCTGATGAATGCGCCGGACAGCTACCTGCTGTTCGTCTTTAATCACGGCGAAAAAAGCGAGGAGGTCACCATCAATCTCCAAGTCGCGCAGGATGCAATTTACCAATTGACCGAAATCACCGGTGGTAACGCCCAAAACGGCGTTTCGCAGGCCAATGTTTTGACGTTCCGGACGACCATCGCCGCGCAGGACGTGCAGGTCTGGGTAATCAAGACGCTGTAATTGCAGGTTGATCTGCTAAACCAAGCCACTGCGCTAACCGGTACAGATCGGCAGGCTGGGTGACATGATAAGTCGTCATACCTAAACGTTGGGCGGGCTGGATGTCGGACGCCAGCGAGTCGCCGACCATGAGGGTCTTATCCGCGGTGGTCTGACAGCGTTGCAGGATGAGCTCGAAGCCGCCCGTCCCCGGTTTGACGTAGCGTGTCTGTTCCCGCCGGGTAAGCGGCAGGCGCAGGATGTCGGAAAAAGTGAAACGCCGCGCCGGCAGGAAAAATTGCGCCAACTGCAGGTGCTGTAAAATACGCTCCGTGGAGCGGGCATTATTGGTCGTGTAAAGGTAAAGTGGATAAGAAGCTTGTACCTGCGTCAGAACGCTGATGGTCGCCGGATCGGGTAAGAGTAACTCTTCGATGCGCAGATGGCGGTCCACTTCGTCGGTATACAAAGTCAGGTCGACATCGAAGAAATACATCAGCGTCAGGGTGCTGGTGGGTTTGCCACCGATGAGCCGGGCCAATTCGGCGCGGCGGGCTTCGAAAACCGGTGCGTAGCATTGCGGATCGGCACCTACGCTGAGCGCCGCGAGTCGCGTGGCGACGGCCGGATAGACGCGATCCAGTTCCGCAAGTGGCGCATACAGTGTACCGTCCAGGTCGAAAATGATCAAGTCGAAAGGTCTGGGTGACTGCATAACGATAACAGCCGAAAAATAGGCTGGCAGGATTTACTTTCCAAGTGAAAATAAAATAGGCTGGGTACCGAAAAAGCCTTGCGCTTTTCCTAAATTATTCAGACTTTCCGGCGCAATAAACATGCAGAACCGAACAAATAAAATATCATTTTTAAAACGTCTGATCAGCGCCGGACTGATCGCCGTAGCAGTTGGTTTCAGTGCACCGCTCAGCCCCGCCGTGGTGCTGGTCATCATTGACGGGGCGCGCTACTCCGAGACCTTAGGCGACGGACTGGGCCGCTTTACTCCGCGGATGCACGCCCTGGCCGCGCAGGGTGTAGTGGCGAATAATTTTTATAACGACCTCTATACCTACACCAGCCGCGCCATTCCCGCCATCTGGAGCGGTTCCTGGGTCATTCCGCGGGACACGACCGTCAATGGCCGCGATACGCAGTACACCTTGGTGCCGTCGGTCTGGGAATATTTTCGCAAAGCGACCGGATACGAGAAGACGCAGGCATTTTACCTGATCAAGTACCTGACCTCGCCCTGGTTGCCAAGCTATCATCCCGATTATGGGCCTGCCTACTGGCCGGAATATATCGTTGAGGGCAGTAACGATGCCGCCGTCTGCGCAATTGCCTGGCAAAAACTGCAAACCTTTCATCCGCGTCTGGCGGTTGTCTATTTGGCCGATGTGGATCATGCCGGGCATAGCGGCGAGTGGAATACTTATGTCAATGCCATCAGCACGGCCGATAATTTAGTCGGAGCGTTGTGGGATTCGCTCCAGAATAATGCCTACTTTCGGGGGCAAACCACCCTGTTAGTTACCAATGATCACGGACGGCATGCGGATGGCGTTGCGAGTGGCTTTGCCGGACACGGCTGCGGTTGCGAAGGCTGTCGGCACATCATGTTTTTCGGCCTTGGCCCGGGAGTAAAAAAGGCGACGCAAATCGCCACCCAGTACCGGATTCCCGACATCACTCCGACCATCGGTGCCCTGTTGGATTTTTCCACGCCGTTGGTGGAAGGGCAGGTCATGGCCGACCTTCTGGATGAGAGCGTCAGCGTGACAACCGGTGTGAAATTCTGCTCATCGTATGCGCTTTTGGGCAATTATCCCAATCCCTGTAATCCGCTGACCCGCATCCGCTACTTTCTGCCGGTGCCGGAAAACGTACGCTTGACCATGACTGCCGTCGACGGGCACTACGCCCAGACCCTTGTGGCAGACCGCCAGGCGGCGGGTTATCACGAGATTAGCTGGGATGTCAGCCGGGTCAGTTCCGGGGTTTATTTTTACACTCTGCAAGCGGGAAAATATCAAGCAATAGGTAAGTGTGTGGTTTTGAAATGATCAAGTTGCGGCATATCCGCGTCCGTCTGCGACGCAAGTGGCTGGTCGAAATTGTCGTCGCTATCCTTTTGGCATTGAGCGGCTGGTGGCTACTGCACCGACCGGTGACCTTGGATTTTGGCGATTTTAAACAGGCCATCACACTACCGACTCCCACCGCGGAACAGCGGGCGCGTTTCAACCACGAACAGACTGCCCGCTGGGTTGCGATTCCCCAGGGCGACGGCACCTTGCTGAAAGGTTACCGGACGGAAAACCAGGCTTTCTATAAGGCGGTACTCGCTCCGACGATTAACCAGTACAAAGATTATCTACTGCATTCTTCGCCGACCGAGATTGTCAATGCCCTGACCCTGTTGGGCTACGAAGCCTTCCGGAACTATATCGGACCGGAATTTTACCGCTGGGGCGGCGACCTGTTCGATCTTGACGATCCGCAGGAAGACGGGCCGCGCCATCAGGCCGCCTATGGTTTGGACTGCTCCGGTTTTGCCACCCTGCCCTTTGAGCTGGCGATCGGCTTGGAACTGCTCAAACCGACCGCGCCCGGCATGGAAATCTCTTCCAAGGGTTTCAAACTCTACTGTCAACGGACCGGCTTCCGCGATACGGGCGGCAGGAATGGCGGGGGAAATCATTACCGGTTGGACACCGCCGAGCTGGCCAATATGGGTCGGGTGATTTTCAGTCTGGCGCAGAATGCCCGTCCCACGCGCCGACAACTGCGTCTGTTGCAACCCGGCGATCTGGTGGGCCGCTCCGGACATTTTGGCTTGATTGTAGAAATCAATCACACTTTTTATTTTTTAGAAAGTGGCGGCTGGGTCGTACCGCAAAACGGGTATCGTCCGGTGCGTGCCGACAAAGCCCTCGCCTGGTTCGCTAAAACCGGACCTATCGAAGTGCGCCGTACTCTGCCCGACCGACAATAAGCATCGATGAAGAATACACGTAAATTGGTGCTGATTGACATTGACGGGACCATGCTCTCGCCGGGCCTGACGCCACGCCGGGCGCTCTCGCAGGCCATTGGGGAATTGACCGGCGCCCAATTTGAATTTCAGGTAAGCCAGTTGGCCGGGTTCACCGACCCGCTGATCGTGCAGAATGCCCTGGCGGCTTTAGGTTGGTCGGAAGAACGCCAGAACGGAATGCCCAGCCGGATCATCCGGCGCTATGTGGAACTGCTGCAGGAACGCTATCCAGAGGTTGAGGATAAGAGAATGTGGCCGGGCGTGCCGGAACTGCTGGCCTTCTTGGCTGAACATCAGGCGCGCTTGGGAATCATCACGGGCAATGTTCAGCAGGGTGCGC
>CAZPQN010000037.1:14922-19907 GCA_964588795.1 uncultured bacterium
GCTGAACATCAGGCGCGCTTGGGAATCATCACGGGCAATGTTCAGCAGGGTGCGCGCATCAAACTGGCGCCCTTTGGTCTGTGGGAACACTTCAGTTTCGGCGTGTTTGGCGATGACAGTGCCGATCGCAATCAATTGCCGCGCCTCGCCCTGCAAACGGTCGCCGCCCGGTTTGGAGAAAACTATGCCCCGTCGGACGTGATTGTCATCGGCGACACCCTGCAGGACGTCAGGTGCGCCCATGTCAATGGCATGCGCTGTTGCATCGTTCTGCGCCGTCCCGAATGGCGCGCTGAAATTACCGCCGCCCAACCCGAACTATTGCTGGAAAGTTTTGCACCGCTCACCCCGCTGCAGAATTGGTTAATGAGTCTGCCGTAAGAGGACCCAGGCGTCTGCCCCAAAACCCATTTCGGGAGCGTTGCAAAGCGGCTAATTGGAATTTTCAGTGGTGCATTATATTAGACGTTGAAGCGAAATTCGATGACGTCACCATCCCGGACGATGTATTCTTTGCCTTCGGAGCGAATCAGACCTTTGGCACGGCAGGCGCTCAAACCGCCCTGTTCAATGAGGGTCTGCCAGGGGACGATTTCCGCCCGGATGAATCCGCGTTCGATATCGGAGTGGATGGTTCGTCCGGCGCGCTGGGCGTTGGTACCCTGCTCGATCGTCCAGGCGCGGCATTCGTCTTCTCCGACAGTAAAGAATGAGATGTAGCCCAACAATTCATAGGATAAGCGGATCAGGCGGTTAAGTGCCGGTTCGACGATGCCCAGTTCCTGCAGAAAAAGCGGTTGGTCGGCAGGCTCCAAAGCGGAGATTTCCTGTTCCAGCGCGGCGCAAAGGGCGGTGCAGGTGGTTTTGACCATCGGCGGCTGGGTGAAGCGTTGCGTGATTGAATCTGTTTGCCGGATGGCTGTTTCGTCAATATTCAGAACGATAAGCAGAGGTTTGGCGGTCAGGAACTGGAACCCGCGCTGGAATACTTCCTCGGCGGCCGTAGTGGGCATTTCGCGGAGCGGGCGTTCGTCGTCGAGAAATACCTTGCATTTAAGCAAATATTCGAGTTCCTGCTGCATTGCCGCGTTATGCAATTTGCTGAGTTGTTTTTCCAAGCGTTCAATGCGGCTTTCGACGATGCTCAGATCGCTGAGCAGAAATTCGGCGTTGATGAAATTGAGGTCAGCCTGCGGATCAATGCGGTTCAAGGGGTGCGGATAAAGCGGGTTGTCGAAAGCCCGGATGACGAGCAGAATGACGTCCACAGTTTTCAGATTGGTGAGAAATTGGGCGGGCAGTCCCCGGGCAGTCGTGTGCCCTTCCAGACCGGGCACCTTCAGGTACTCGATCGTGGCCGGGACGGTGCGGCGCGGATTGAAAATGGCACTGAGCTGGTCGAGGCGCGGATCAGGCACCCGGACGATGCCCTTTTCGGTTTCTTTTTTAAGAAAAGCTCCCGACTCGCTCTTGCGGCTTAATAGGGTGGTAAAAAGAGTAGATTTACCGGTGTAAGGCAAGCCGGTAATCCCGATTTGCATGTCATCTCCAATGAATATAGAATTAAAAAGCGGCGGAATTTAACCTCAATCGGCAAGATCACCAAATCCGAAAAGTCCGGGCGCGGAGACTAATCACCGAACTGCTACAACCGGAAATAAAACCAGCCCTAATCGACTGCGGCTCGCGCAGTGGTCTTTTATTTGACCAATACCAGCTTTTTCATGGCGCTGAAATCGCCGGCCCGGAGATGGTAGAAGTAAATACCGGTCGGCAACTGAGCGGCATTCCAAAGAAAAGTATAATTACCGGCATTAAGCGATTCGTTGTCAATCAGCACCGCCATTTCACGGCCTGTCAGGTCGTAGATTTTCAGCGTCACCGCCGCCTTTTCCGCCAGCGCAAACGCGATCGTCGTCGTCGGATTGAATGGATTGGGATAATTCTGTTGAAGCGCAAACTCGCAGGGAATTTGTCCGGCGATTAATCCTGACAACGGCAGGCCTGTGCCGCTCAACCGAATCGTGTCCGGCGAAGAGACGGCATTACTCGTTATGACCAGCAAACCCGAATCCGGTCCGGCATTTAGCGGATCGAATCTGAGGGTATCGGTGAGGTTTTTCCCGGGCAAAATTACCGCTGACTTTAGTGAGGAGGTGAATCGGGAATTGCTCGATTCGATATTGGTGATGACGAGCGTGTCATTTCCGGTACTGGATAAAATCAAGGCGATTTCTTTACTTTGTCCGATCAGCACCTGCCCAAATTCGAATGCAGTGGCATTGAAGGATAAGGTCACAATTGGCAGCGGCGGATTTTGCCATTGCAGATAAGGATAGCCGGAATTGAAAGTCATGGAGATGGCCCAAATATCGGTGAAGTTCCAGGCGGATGACGTGAAGGTAGATTCGGATTTCATCTCCGCGGTGGTTTTGGCTGTGCCGCCCTGACTGTTCGTCCGCCCGGAGGTTTCGGTATCCCAGAAACAATTCTCGGCTGTGGCGTTGTAACTGCGTCCCACCAGACCGCCGCAATACTCCGCGCCCGTCACACTGCCGGTGCTATAGCAGTTATTGAGCGTGGCATTTTCATGACGTCCGACCAATCCGCCGACTTTGGAGGTGCCATTCAGGTTGGCGGTACTGTAACAGTCGTTGACCGTACTCAGGGAATTTAAACCAATGAGACCGCCGGCATACTCTTTTCCGGATATGCTACCGGAGCTGAAGCATTGATTGATCACGGTGCCGGAATTGAAACCGACTAATCCGCCAATCCGATCTTTGCCCTGGAAACTGACGTTAGTGACGCCGAGATTCCGGATCGTGTCACCCATGGTGTAGCCGAATAATCCCTGGTAGCTACCGGCTGGGCGGGCAAAGTACAGGCTATCGATGACGTGGCCCTTGCCATCGTAGGAGCCGGTGAAAGCTTTGGTTTCTTTGCCAATCGGCATCCAGCCTCCAAAAATCCAGCGCGAGCCATCGCGGGTTTCGGCGGCATTGAGGCTGGCGGTCTGGATATAATGTTTATCCCAGTTGTTGGTGTCGACCGCGACCCAGATCAGGTTATCGAACGAAGCGATTTGATAGGGATTGAGGCGCGTGCCATCTCCTGCGGAGGGAGCCGTACCGGCCGGCAGACTAAGCAGAACAGCAGAGCCGTTTTGCCAGGCAAGGAACGGATAGCCGTTGTTATAGGTGCCGGAAGTGTCCAGATCCCAGCAATCCAGTGTGCCGTTGGCGTCCTCTATCTCAAAATCCCAGCCGGCGTTGGTGAAAGTCGTCAGCGTTTGCAGCGCCAAAGTGCTCAGTGGTGTGCCTTTACCGGTATCGTTTTGGTGAGAAGTCGTGGAATCGTAAAAGCTCTGTCCGATTGGTAGTGAGGTGCCCCCGGCCAACCCCCCGACATTAGACGAACCGGCAACCACACCGGTAGAATAACAATTTATGATACTCGAACCGTCATTGTAACCTACCAACCCGCCGATATAATCTTCACCGAGCACCGCGCCGGTAGCGTAACAGTTGCCAATTCGGCTCGAGCCACTATTCATCCCGACCAGACCGCCGATGTAACGGACATAATAACCTTCGCCGGGCTTGGTGCCAGTAACGTTATTCAGCGCACAGCATTCGGTAATATAAGCACGGTAAGAATTCGAACCGACCAGTCCGCCGACATAAAAGTATCCCGAAACGGTGCCCTCCGCTACGCATTTGGTGATGTTACCGATATCATAATTGAAAGTGGAATTTATCCCGACCAGACCACCGACACCTTGCATTCCGCTGATCGCACAGTTCGTGGTACAGTTCGTGATCAGACTTCCGGAATTCGAACCCACCAGTCCGCCGACATCATCGCCGGTACCACTGATTCGCCCTTCGACCGTACAGTTTTGAATCGTCGACAGATGTTCCGTCACGCCTGCCAAACCACCGACAAAATAGGAGCCGGCAACATAGCAATCAGTCAGAGTGAGATTGGCGATAGTGGCGCCGGAAGTGTATCCGAATAATCCGACGTAAGCAGTTGCCGGCCGATTGACGCTCAGCCCCGAGATGCTATGGCCGTTTCCATTGTAATATCCGGAAAACATTGTGGCCCCACCAATCGGAATCCAACCTTCTTCTCCCCAGATTCCGTTAGGTTTGGTTTCCGCGGCGTCGATATCGACAGTTTGTAGAAAATAGACACCATTTAAATTATTGTTTTGGTCATTAACCATGGAGGCAATCCAGTGCAGGTTGGCTAAGTTGGTGATCAGATAGGGATCGCCTGCAGTTCCGCTACCTGAAGGCGCAATCGGGTCAGGGACGGCCCAGGCTCTACTAAGTAATAATGTCAAACAAACGATTAGCATAATCCCTATGAAGTCACTCATGTTTCGGCTCGATTGCATATGGCTCCTTTCCAGCTCCGGTTACTATTAATCCGTACTTACTAATTCCGTACATACGTTAAAATTTTTAAAAATCACTGCGGATAATTTGAGAGGATTTCCAATTATTTTCAATACTTATTGTTACTATGAAATACCCCTGTTTATTGAATTGTGCTCTAAATCATTAATGCGGAAATCAGCAAGTCTTTTGGCGCAAGAAATCCCGAATACTGACCAAGCGACGGTTGTCAGATAATGCATGGAGCGGGCGTTAGGCATTGGCACGGTGCGGCAGGAATTGAAAATGGCACTGAGCTGGTCAAGGCGCGGATCAGGCCCGCGCACAATGCCTTTTTCGGTTTCTTTTTGGGCCGGTACAGGTCAGGTTCCGACCGGCGACTGAGCAGAATGCTGGCAAGAAGGCTCTGACCGCTGACGGAACATCCGGCGATCCTGATTTACATGGTGTTTTAAAGAGAGTAAATTTTACAAACCAATATTAAATGACTTGTTCTAAAATGAATTTGTGGGTGTTTGGATAAAATTGTGTGCAAGGGTAAGAATTAGTGGATTACGGGTAGGTTTGTGCTATCCAAGC
>CAZPQN010000038.1:0-19355 GCA_964588795.1 uncultured bacterium
TGGTTGCCGACCGACTACATGTGGGATACTGATATCACTTTGGAGGGCATCGCAGGTTTGTTAAAGTTCAGACAATTGTTTCTGAATGCTGGTGTCTATTTTATGGATGAAAAGGGAAAAGTCAAGGATGTCATTCGCGACAATCCGCGCATGTTAGTATTTCAACCCGGATTCAGCTTGGGGCAGGAGGGTGCCTACAGTATTCGTTCCGGCGTGACCTACTATCAATTCAATCAAACCAAAGGAATGGCATTCGATCACGCTAAGTGGAGCAATTCCTTTTATTCAGTCGGGACGGACAAATATTTGGCGAATGGCTTCAATAATTTGGTGCTTGCTGCTGAAGCCGGCCTATACGACAAATTCCTACCTTACATTGGAATATTTGGGGAGTATAATGTCAACCTCGAAGCTCAGGCGGATACTGCTAATTCCGGGATGACCGCCGGCATTGTACTGGGTACGGAAAAAATCAAAGCTCCGGGGCAGTGGCAAGTTCGCTATCAGTATCGCCGGTTAGCCAAAGACGCCTGGTTGGATTTTTTACCGGACGCGGATACTTATGGCGGCAAGACCGATGTCCGGGGTAATGAAGTCAGCATTTTGTACGGATGGGCGAAAAATGTCGTACTCGGCATTGATTACTATAAAATCGAGAATTTGCAGGGCAAAATCGTACCTGAGACGATCTGGCAGTTCGATATCAACTTTAAATTCTAAGTTCTAGAAAGAGAAAATAATGAAAGCAACTCTAAGAATGCTTATCGTCAGCTTGATCATGGGTAACCTGCTTTTGGCTGGTGCAAGTGAAAAAATCCGAATGGAAGGTTCTACTACCGTCTTGCCCATCGCACAAATGACAGCTGAGGAATTCATGAATATCAATCCCGACATAAAGATTTCCGTACAAGGAGGCGGTTCGGGCGTTGGAATTGCCGCTCTGATGGCCGGAACCTGTGACATTGCCAATGCTTCACGGGCGATGAAAGACGCGGAAATCAAAACGGCAATCGCTAAAGGGATTGACCCGGTCGCGCATCTGGTAGCCATGGATGGCATCGCGATAATAGTACATCCATCAAATAAAATCAATAACCTGACCCGGGAGGCAATAAAAAAAATATACACCGGGAAAATATCCAATTGGAAGGAAGTCGGAGGTGCCGACCAGAAAATCGTGGTCTTATCACGCGATGTCGCCAGCGGTACGTATGAGGCTTTTAACAAATTGGCTTTGGACGAGCAGAAGGTGCGCAAGGACGCGTTGTTGAATGCATCCAATAAAACAATTGCGACTGCGATTGAAAAAACTCCGGGAGGTATTGGTTATGTAGGAATCGGTTACCTGTCCACCAGAGTCAAAAACATCACAGTGGACGGCGTCAAATGTACCCGCGAAAATGTGCTTTCAAGAAAATATCTCTACTCACGCCCGCTGTTTATGTATACGAATGGTAAACCGACCGGACAGGTCAAGCGCTATCTTGATTTTCTTTTAAGTAAAGCAGGGCAACAAATGGTTGACGAAGCCGGTTATGTCGGATTGAAATAAGTGTCTGTGGTAACAATGAGGAAAGCGCGCAGGGAACAGATTAGCAGGTCAATCTTTACCGGATTGGCATTTTCCTCATTACTCTTTCTGTTAGGTATAATTGTCATTTTATTCAAAGAAGGACTTCCGGTATTTCAGCAGGTATCCTTTTTTCGATTTGTCACCGGAGCTTTCTGGTATCCGATACAGGAGCCACCCGAATTTGGGATCTTGCCCCTCCTCTTGGGAACAGCCTGGGTGACCTTCGGAGCAATGTTGGTATGTATCCCTATCGGAATCGGAACGGCGCTGTATTTACATGAAATCGCCGGACCGCGTCAAAGAGCCTTGCTCAAACCGCTAATCGAGATCCTGGCCGGTATACCATCTATCGTCTATGGTTTCTTTGGAATGGTCATCGTGGCGCCTTTTCTGCAACAACTATTGAATATTCCAACCGGCCTGTGCGCTTTGACGGCGAGTCTGATCTTAGGGATCATGGCCGTGCCGACGGTAGGTAGTTTAGCAGAAGATGCCTTGAGGTTTGTACCCCGCAGTTATCGGGAGGCGTCTTACGCGCTGGGAGCCGATCGCTGGCAAACGATGGTCAGGGTAGTATTACCGGCGGCTGGTTCAGGCATTTCCACGGCGATTATTCTGGGAATGAGTCGGATCGTAGGAGAAACGATGACGGTACTGATGGTCGCCGGCGGAGCGGCGGTCATCCCAAAGGGATTTTTACAGCCGGTGCGACCAATGACTTCCACAATCGCGGCGGAGATGGGGGAGGCAGTCATGAACAGCCCGCATTACTATGCACTGTTTGCGATTGGGTTACTGCTCTTTTTAATCACTTTGATCATCAATTTAGTGGCAGAAATGATTGGACGTCGTTACCGCTTGCATCTTGGAGCCGGACGGTGATGAAGTCGAAACAGACCCAAAACCTGGGATTCGCCCTGCTCTATTTAGCCATGGGAATCACTCTAATCGCTTTAGGTGCTATTTTGGTCTTTATCATTGTCAATGGCATACAGGTCATCAACTGGGATTTCCTGACCCAGCCGCCCCGCAAGGCAATGACCCAGGGAGGTATTGCCCCAGCGTTGGTGGGAACTTTCTATTTGACATTAAGTGCAATCATATTTGCTTTGCCACTCGGTTTGGCGTGCGCGTTGTACTTAGTCGAGTACTCACCGCGCGGCGCCGTTGTCAGCCTCATCAGAATGAGTATCAATAATCTGGCTGGCGTGCCTTCCGTGGTATTTGGACTTTTTGGACTGACCGTTTTTGTAAAATATTGCGGTTTCGGGGTTTCGATCCTGTCCGGCGGATTGACTTTGGGAATCATGATTCTGCCGGGAATCATATCCGCGGCACAGGAAGCCTTAATGGCCGTACCTCAATCTCTGCGGGAAGCATCGCTCGCTCTGGGAGCTTCGCAATGGCAGACTATCCGCAAGATTGTGATTCCGACTGCCTTACCTGGAATCCTAACAGGAGTGATTTTAAGTGTGGGGCGTGCGGCAGGTGAAACCGCTCCGATAATGTTTACGGCGGCGACTTTTTATACGCGGGGATTTCCGGAATCTATCTTCGACGAAGTCATGGCTTTGCCTTACCATATTTATGCCTTGATGACCGAGGGAACCTTTCCGACGCGCCAGACGGCAATCGCTTACGGTTGCGCGCTGATCCTCGTTATCCTTGTGCTAGTAATTTCAGCGGCGGCGATAATCATCCGCCAGCGACAGAGGAACTATGAATTCGTCGGATGAAGTGCGGATAAAAGCAGTCGGCGTGCGATGTTATTATAGCGATAAACTTGCCGTAAAAGACGTCTCTCTCACTTTGTATAAAAATAAGGTCACCGCCATTATTGGACCTTCGGGATGCGGCAAGTCGACCTTTATTCGTCTGCTGAATCGCATGAATGATCTCATTCCGACTGTGCGGGTGGAAGGTAAAATCTTTTTGGATGATCAGGATATTTACGACCCCGCGACGGATGTGGTTGCGTTACGCCGCAAAGTCGGGATGGTCTTTCAGAAACCCAATCCGTTTCCAAAATCCATTTTTGAGAATCTCGCCTATGGCCTGAAAATTAACGACTTCAGTGACCGCCAATCAATCGAGGAAAGGGTAATTAAATCTCTCCAAGAGGCGGCACTTTGGAATGAAGTAAAGGATCGCCTCTCCGACAGTGCCCTGCGCCTTTCCGGAGGGCAGCAACAAAGACTCTGCATCGCCCGGTGTCTGGCAGTTGAGCCGGAAGTGATTCTGTTTGACGAACCGTGCGCCAGTTTGGATCCGATTTCGACCAAACACATCGAGGAATTAATCGTTCAGCTAAAATCCAAATACACCATCGTCATCGTGACACATAATATGCAGCAGGCGGCACGAGTCTCCGACTATACGGCCTTCATGTATATGGGAGAATTGATCGAATTTGGACGAACCGAGAAAATTTTCACAGTTCCGGATGATCAGCGCACCGAAGATTATATCACCGGAAAGTTTGGTTAAACGTCATGCCCGAATTTCAGGAGTAAAATATGTTGGAAGTCAAAATCAAAGAACTCAAACAGGATATCATCGAGTTTGCTACCCTGGTTGAAAATATGCTCGAAAAGAGCGTGCGTGGCTTATTGAAAAAAGATGCCCACATTCTGCACGAAGTCCTTGACGTGGATGAATCCCATGCCAATGCTTTTGATATTTTAATCGATGAAAAATGCATTAATACGGTCGCTCAGTTTCAACCGCGTGCCCGCGATTTGCGGACGATCCTGATGATTCTGAAGATGGGTAGCGACCTCGAACGTCTGGGCGACGGCGCCGTCAATATCTGCAAGAGCGCACTATTTTTAATCGAGCGTCCGCCGGTCAAGCCTCTGATCGACCTGCCGCGCCTGGCGGAAGCCGCGATAGCGATGTTAAAAGATAGTATCCTCGCCTTTATCAACGAGGATGGCATCAGTGCCAAGGAAATCTGTGCACGGGATACTTATGTAGATGAATTACGGGACAGAATCATCGCCGAACTCACGCAAATTATGATCAGGGATGCCACCACTGTCGAGCGTGCGCTCGAACTAATGGACATTACCCGCAAATTGGAACGGGCGGCAGACCTCTCGACCAACGTCTGCGAGGATGTGATCTTTATGGTGCAGGGCAAAGTCATTAAACACCACAAAGATGAATAATTGTATTTTTCCTGAGCCACGGGAAACGATCATAGCTGAGAAAAATGGCAACATTTGACAGCTAACCAATACTGTGACAAGGCTATTGTAATTCAAATAATTTCCCCGATTCTTGCGTCGGGGTAGTTCATTAAAACAGCGCTCATTATCAAAAGGAATTGCCCTAATTAATGCTCGAACGGGGTCTTTCGATTCTGAATGTGGCTATCGCATCCACGGTCAGCATCAGCGCGAGAATTAACAAAATCAGCGCAAGCGAACCTAACAGATTATTATGTAAATGGCTGAAATTGTACAGGCAGAGGATGGACAAACTGGTCACGGTCACCAGCAACATGAAGACTGCCGGAATTAGAGTGAACAGGTAGGTTTTATATGTTTTGGCTAACCAGACAGTCACCGTCATCAGCGTCAAGGCGGCCAGCATCTGATTGGCACTCCCGAAAATGGGCCAGATGGCGTCGCTTTTGCCACTAAAGGTCAGCAGAGCTCCGGCCAAAACCGTGCAGAAAGTCGCGAAAAAACGATTTTGGGCAAAATTCTTTTCCGGGCTGGTTGTCTTCTGAAAAAACTCCTGAAAAGTATACCTTCCAATCCGCGTAGCCGTGTCGAGCGAAGTTAGGGCGAAGGCCGAAACCGCCAGCGCCGTAAATGTACGCGCCGTGGCTACCTCGATTTTCAAAATAGGGATGGCATGCATAAAACGTCCTACTCCTTCAGCAAAAGCCGGAACGAATAATTTTCTCTGGTAGAAACTTTCAAATTCTTGCTGTTCCAAGGAAGCCACCGCTACCAGAGCAATTACTGCTAAAATACCTTCGATCAACATTCCCCCGTATCCTATCAGACGGGCGTCGGATTCTTTGTTCAGCTGTTTGGAGGTCGTGCCGGAGGCGACCAGAGCATGAAAACCACTGATCGCTCCGCAGGCGACGGTCACGAAGATAATCGGGAATAGGGGGCCTGAGTTATCAACGGTAAAGCTAGTAAAAACTGGTAGATTTAAATGAGGGCGGTAAAAAAACATCCCGATCGCCCCACCGGCGATAAGGGCGTACAACAGAAAGGAGTTCAAATAATCACGCGGCTGGAGCAGGATCCAGACTGGTGTCACCGAAGCTGTGAAAACATAAGCGAGTAAAAGCCAGCGCCAGGTGTTGGCGTCTAAGACTAGTGGATAATGATTGCCGAAGACAATCCCGACAAACAGCAAGGTTACTCCTGCGATACTGGTTATAGTCAAGGGCAGTTTCAACCGATAATTGGTTAGGCCGAAGACAATCGCTAAGATCATGAACCAAATTGAGGACGTGCCGGCGCTGGGAGTCTTGACAAAGGTATCAGCGACAATATTGATAAAAACTGCAATGACCAGGATCAGCGTGGCATAACTGAATAGGAGGAAAAACAATTCACCGCGTCGTCCGATATTTTTCAGGATTAATTCACCGATCGACTTACCCCGATGACGAATCGAAGCGACAATAGCTCCAAAGTCATGCACTCCGCCAATCAATACGGCCCCGAATGCAATCCATAAGGCGACTGGTAACCAACCATAAGCTGCCGCAATGATCGGCCCCACAATCGGACCGGCACCCGCAATGGAAGCAAAATGGTGTCCCAGCAGAACCGGAGCGCGAGCGGGGACATAATCAATCTTATCGGTTAGGGTATTGGCAGGAGTTGGATTGCTATCGTCAAGCCGCATATTCCGTGACAATTTGTTACCGTACTGAACATAGGCAAATAAAAAGATGCCCAAGATTATCAGAAGGATAAAAATCCCACTCAAAGTAGACTCCACTATTTTAACCAGGTTAAAAATACAATTTTTCAGGGGATTATTGAAAAAAATTTTGTGGGTCAATTTGCAATTCGCCGGGATAGATAATAAATTAACCACGCATCTTCGGGACAGGGTGAAATTCCCGACCGGCGGTTAAAGTCCGCGAGTCTGTCAGAAAGCAGACAGAGTCTGTGCAATCCAGACACCGACGGAAAAAGTCCGGATGGAAGAAGAAGCCGAATGTCCCGAGTGCATCGGGATTTTTTTATGAGTGAACACGAAAAGTACCTCAAGCGCACTTTCGAATTGGCGGAAAAAGGGCGCGGTTACACGAGTCCGAATCCGGTCGTAGGTGCGGTCATCGTCAGAGATGGTGCTATTATCTCAGAAGGTTGGCATCAGTTATTTGGTGCGGAACATGCTGAAGTAATGGCTCTCAAGGCCGCAGGTGAACGAGCGCGCTCTGCAACCCTGTATGTCAACCTTGAACCCTGTTGTTTTCATGGCAAAACCCCACCTTGTACCGATGCTATCATTGAAGCCGGGATTGCCGAGGTTGTCATTGCCACGCTCGACCCTAACCCGCGAGTCAACGGCGCTGGCGTCCAACGTTTGGAGTCAGCAGGGATAAAAGTTGTCCATGGAATCACCGCCGACCAGGCGCGTCAGCTCAACCGTGGCTTTTTTAAGTTAGTTACCGACAAACGTCCCTGGATGACCCTGAAGTTGGCCTTGACCATTGACGGCTTTATTGCCGATGTCACCGGGAAAAGCAAATGGATTACCGGCGAACTGTCCCGGAATTTTGTACACCAGCAACGTCAACAACACGATGCAGTTCTGGTTGGCCTGGGGACGCTTTTTAAGGATGACCCGACCCTGTTACCGGATGATCATGCAGGGTATATTCCGTACCGAATGGTGATTGATGAAGACCTGCATATCCCGTTCAGGATGAATTTAATTAGCGATCAGTTTCATACCCGGACGATCGTCCTTACCGGAAGCGGAGCAAACCAGGCAAAAATCCGTGAATTCGCCGCCCGAGGAATAAAGGTTGTCGCAGCCCCTAAGGATGAATTTGGCTGGATTAATTTGCCGGAATTGTTCCGCATACTCGGCGAAATGGGCGTGACCTCCGTTTATTGCGAAGGCGGCAGTCAGCTCGCTGGTTCCTTGCTGATGACCAAACTGGTGGACGAAATCCAGTTGTTCATAGCGCCGAAAATATTGGGTGAAGGCCTCAGGGCATTTTCGGGTTTGATGCAGACACTGGATACTGCTCTCCAGGTGCGGTGGGAAGAAGTAAGGCAGTTAGAATCTGATCTTCTACTACGGGGAAGGCTGAGCTGATGTTTACCGGACTAATTGAAGAGGTCGGTACGATTCAGTCTGTTCGGACTATTTCCGGAGGTAAGGCGCTCCATATTCGGGCGCAGAAAGTGCTCACCGATATGCAATTAGGAGCCAGCATTGCCGTTGACGGCGTCTGTCTGAGTGTGGTTGAAAAAGATCCGCGGGGATTTGTCGTTCAGGCTGTTCGGGAAACACTTGAGCGCACGACTATTGATAACTTTCGGCAAGGAACGCGGGTAAATTTGGAGCGTGCGGTGCTGGCAGGTGAGCGTCTCGGCGGCCATATCGTTCAGGGACATGTGGATGGTACGGGGCGAATCACAGAAATCAAACCGGTAGGTGAAGGTATCGAGCTTAGACTGACACTGCCCGGAGAAATGCTCCGTTATTGCGTGGAAAAAGGTGCAATTGCGGTCAATGGCGTCAGTTTAACGGTCGCTCGCATGAGTGAAACTTCGGTGACAATAGCCTTAATACCCTTGACCTTGCGTGAGACCAATCTTGGTCAGAAAAGAGTCGGCGACGAGGTTAATGTCGAAGTTGACATCTTGGCCAAATATGCCGCACAGTATTCATCCGCCGACCACCAATCCGGACTCTCTTTGAGTAAAATAACCCGATGGGGTTTTAATCGATCCAAGGATTACCAATGAAATTTGAAAGAATACGGAATGCGATTGAAGATATTCGACGCGGTCGTTTTGTAATCGTTGTTGATGACGAGAAACGCGAAAACGAAGGCGATTTTATCATGGCGGCGGAAAAGGTGACTCCGGAAGCGGTCAACTTTTTAGCCAAATATGCCCGGGGTCTGTTATGCGTCGGTCTGACGGAAGAGCGAGCGCGGCAACTGGAATTGAATCTGATGGTTCAGGAAAACACAGCACTGCATAATACACGCTTCACCGTTAGTGTTGATTTGCGGCAGGGCACCACCACGGGCATTTCGGCCTACGACCGTGCCGCCACGATCAGAGCCCTGACTGATCCGAACAGCCGCGCGGAGCAGTTTGGTCGTCCCGGCCACATTTTCCCCATTATTGCCCGACCGGGCGGGGTTTTGCGGCGGGCGGGACATACAGAAGCGTCCGTGGATTTGGCTCTGCTGGCGGGACTTCAACCGGTCAGCGTCATGTGTGAGATCATGGATGAAAATGGTTCCATGGCCCACGGTGAAGCGCTGGAGCGTATCGCGGCGGAACATGACGTCAAGATCATTACCGTGGCTGAAATTATCGAATATCGCCGTCGGATGGAGCGCTATGTAGAACGGGTGAGCGAAGCGGAGCTCCCCACCATTTTTGGGAATTTCCGCATCATCATCTACGTTGATAAGCTGACCGACAAGGAACATGTCGCGCTGGTAATGGGCAAAATTACCCCCGAAAAACCAGTACTGGTGAGAGTCCACTCGGAATGCCTGACGGGTGACGTATTTGCCTCTATGCGGTGCGATTGCGGTGATCAGTTGCATAAAGCCCTGCAAATTATCCAGAAGCAGGGGCAGGGCGTCGTCTTGTACCTGCGACAAGAAGGTCGCGGAATAGGTTTAAAGCACAAAATTTCCGCTTACAATCTCCAGGATAAAGGTTTGGATACCGTTGAGGCCAATCTGAAATTGGGATTTTCCGCCGACTTGCGTGATTATGGGATGGGTGCACAGATATTGACGGATTTAGGTGTAAAGAAAATGTGCCTGCTGACCAATAATCCGAAAAAAGTGGTGGGTCTGGAAGGCTATAACTTGGAAATCGTTGAACGCGTCCCGATTGAAATCGCCCCCAATCCGGTCAATGAAAAATATCTGCAAACCAAACGCGATAAATTGGGCCATCTGATATTAAAACAAGATAACAAAAAGGTGAAGAAATGATTAACGTTCACAGCGGCGTGCTTTCCGCCGAAAAAATGAAAGTCGGAATTGTTGCCAGCCGATTCAACGATCTGATTACCAAGGAGTTACTCGACGGCGCCGTAGACTGTTTAAAACGGCACGGCGTTGAGGAAAGTGACATCCACGTCTATTGGGTGCCGGGGGCTCTGGAAATACCGCGTTTGGCGCGGGAAGCGGCGGCCACCGGTAATTTCGATGGCATCATATGTTTGGGTGCTGTGATCCGCGGCGCCACGCCGCACTTTGACGTCGTCGCTGCCGAATCTTCCAAAGGCATTGCTAAACTTGCGCTCGAATCAGAAGTTCCGGTGATCTTTGGCATTCTCACTACGGAATCGATCGAACAGGCATTTGAACGGGCCGGAACCAAAGCCGGCAACAAAGGTTGGGATGCGGCGTTGAACCTGATTGAAATGGTAAATCTGATTCGTTCCATGAAGCTTTCCAGTAAATAACGCATGTCCCTTAAGCCAATTCTGTTTGTCATTCTGCCATTCGGTTTGTTGGCGCAGAATATCGTCGGCGAGTGGGATAGCTATACCTCGACGCTGACGGTGAGGGACATTGAAGTTCTGGGCTATGACATATATTGTGCCACAGCAGGCGGATTGCTGGAGTATAAGTTGACTACCGGTGAATTTCTGACCTACAAGGTTAAGGATGGGCTGTCTTCGGTCGATATACGTTGTCTATCGCGTGATCATTTGGGGCGTCTCTGGTTAGGAGCGAATGCTCCCGTCGGTGAAATTGATATTTGGGACCCTGCACTAAACAAGGTCGTACGCCATTTCGGGAAGAACTTTTTTGGCGAAGCCCTTACCACTATCAGTGATATTACCATTATGGGTAATAAGGCGTATGCGGCTTATCAGCAAAATATGGATTGGGGCATTCTTTATTTTAAACTGACCGACGGCGATTTCGAGTATCAGGATTTTTACCCCAATTTCCCGATGGAATTCAGCCAGATCAACCGTCTGGCGCTGGTTCGTGACACGCTGTGGGTTTTGACCAGTAGCGGAGTGCTGTTTGCGGATATCACGCAAACCAATTTAAAAGATGTCAACGCTTGGCGAAACGTGACTTTTAACACCGCGGCCGATTTTACCGATTTGATTGATTTCAATGGAATTGTTGTCGCCGGTGGAGATGACCTGTATCGCATCCGGGGCACTGTCGCTTCCCTCTGGCAGGAAAATCTCGGGGGCTCAATCCGCGCTATCGTGCAGGATAGCTATCAACAATTAATCGCCGGTACTAATCAGGGAGTGTATCGCCTGGGAAATAATCAGATTTGGTCCAGGTTGACTAACGCGGCAGTGATATGTTTAAATGCCGAATATGGCTTAATAGGTGGCACCGAATATACGGGCATTTGGTTTGACGATGGAACCGGTGGACTATGTGAGATTCCCAATACGCTACTCGATAATATCTATACCGCGCTGTATGTAGAAGATGATGGGAAACTGGTAGCCGCAACCAACCGTGGCATCAGTTTCCAGACAGATCAGGGCTGGTACAATGTGAAGAAGGAATATTCCGGTGTTAAAATCAGTGAGCACGCGGACGATAACTGGAAGCATTTCGTCTGCGATACGATTGCATATTCTCTGACGGGTCGTTCGTACTCTCTCGTGAAGCGTAATGACGGTGAATATTTCGTATCGTTATTTGGCGCTTATTTATGGGGCGAGCGGGGAGGTGGACTGCTCCGGTTCAGTCCCACGGAACTCGCCAGCTACATCGTGTACGATACAGTTGGTGGAAAACTGGCTGGTTCCGCCGGACATGGTGGGGCTGACGATTTCCTCGCGGTTGGGATGTTAGCGCTGGACGACCAGCAGAATCTATGGATTGCCAATCAGTTTGCGCAGAATGACAGTGTCGTGGCGCTATTGACGCCCGGCGACCGCTGGTATCATTTTGGCAAATCGGAATCGAACGATTATTTGAGTTATTTGATAACCTCGATTGCTTTCGATCAAAAGGGGCGGGTCTGGTTTGGTGCCGAAGCGAATCAAGGTTCCACGCCTTCCAATGGTGGCATCGCGGTTCTGGATTATAACGGAACGCTCGCTGAAAAAAGCGACGATAAATGGTATTGGGTCAGCACGACTGATGGATTGGCCCATAATTCAGTATATGCGCTCGCTTTTGACCAAGAAGACAACCTTTGGATCATGACCGCCGGTGGCATTCAGCGGGCGGTAGTCGCGGCGGATTTTTCCAACCGCCGGTTGGCCAGTATTGACTCACCGTTGCTGACTAATATTGCTTTTTCCAAAGAATGCCGCATCAAGGTCGATGGGATGAACAATAAATGGATTACGACTGTTGAAGCGGGAGTAAAAGTCTATACCTACAATGGTGTCTGGTTAAATGACGTCGAGGGATTCACGACGGATAATTCCGGGATTTTAAGTAACTCGGTACAGGATGTGGCATTTTATCCGCCGGATGGACGAGTGTTTTTTGCGACAACCAAAGGCATTTCGGTCTATAGGTCACCATTTGCCTATTATGGGGAAAAATATCGCTCGCCCCGGCTTTTTCCCCAACCTTTTAAAATTCCAGCTTCCCGTCCCCTGGTAATTGATGGATTACTCCAGAATTCTCAGGTCAAAATCATGTTGCTCGATGGAACTTTCATCCGTCACCTTACCGCCGCCAATGGAGGTGTCGTTGGACAGCAAGCCCTCTGGGATGGTCGGGACCAGCAGGGCAACCTGGTCAGTAGTGGAATTTACATTTTTCTTGCGTATACCAAAGAGGGCGACAGTACCAAGGGAAAAATCGCAGTACTGCGGCGCTGATTCTTAGTCGCCGATGTAACCAATTTACCACCCGGTATCTAATTTTTATGAGCAGATGCTGGGTCAGTACATGGTAAATTCTTTACAGAATACGACAATAGATATTGAAAAATATTAAAAAAAATCGTATTTTTGCAGGCTTTTAAATGAAGGTAATGGCAAATGTCGAAAAAAGACAGAAAAGTTGGTAGTGATTCCAATCGCGCCTTAAGTAAATACTTGGAGGAAATCGGCAAATTCGAGCCGCTAACTCCCGACGAGGAAATCGAGCTGGCGCAGCGTCTCCGGAAAGGCGACCGCGAAGCACTAAAGAAATTGACCGAATCCAATCTGCGGTTTGTGGTCAGCGTAGCCAAGGATTATCAGGGACAGGGCTTGCCGTTGACCGACCTGATCAATGAGGGGAATTTAGGTTTGATCAAAGCCGCCGAGCGCTTTGACGAAACCCGTGGTTTTAAATTCATTTCCTATGCCGTCTGGTGGATCCGGCAATCAATTTTACAAGCCCTGGCAGAACACTCGCGGATCGTACGCCTGCCTCTGAACAGGGTGGGTACCATCAGTAAAATCACCAAAGAAGCTGAAGTTTTGGAACAACAGTACGAGCGGGCGCCTTTGCAGGATGAGATTGCGGCGGGACTGGAAATGGAAGCCGAGGAAGTGTCCGACGCCATTCGCATTTCGCGAAAGCATCAGTCGCTGAATGATCCCTTTCGCGACGGAGAATCGAACGCTTTAATTGATGTAATCGAAGACGATATGCAGATCCCCCCGGATCATATTCTGATGGACGAATCCTTAAAACAGGAAATCCGGGCGGCACTTTTTACCCTTAAAAAACGCGAACGCGACGTGATTAAAATGTACTTCGGCATTGACCGTGAGTACGCTTTGACCCTGAATGAAATTGGCGAGGAATTCAGTTTGACCCGGGAAAGGGTGCGTCAGATTAAGGAAAATGCCATTCGCCGGCTTAGTCACAAATCCCGCAGTAAGAATCTCAAAGCCTATTTAGGATAAATGAAAGGTATTAATTGAATGGTTGAAGTTACCCTGTACGACAACGAACCGCTCGAAAAAGCTCTGCGACGCTTCAAGAAAAAATTTGAAAAAGCCGGCATTCTGAATGATGTCAAGAAGCGTACTTATTACGAGAAACCGAGCGTAGCGAAGCGAACCCGACGCGCCAAAGCAGTCAAACGTCTGCACCGGACTTCCTTCAAAGCCGCTGTCGTCTGATCGCGATCAGAATTTTCATCTCGTCACCCAGTCTTAGTCCCCGGTCTCGATTAAGGTCTTCAACCGTTTAAATAAGCGTTCACATTCATGATACGTTTAGCCCACGTAGCAATGTCATTTGGTGAACGGATACTGTTTGATAATGTTGATCTTTCCCTGCATAAGGGTCAGAGGTACGGCATCGTCGGAGCAAATGGCTCCGGTAAAACAACCCTGCTGAAGATTCTCGCCGGGGAAATGGCACCCACCCAGGGACAACGGCACTTGCCGGCTCACCTGCGGCTGGGCGTCCTCCAGCAGAATCATTTCGAATATGAACAGATACCGATTCTGGATGTCGTACTGCGAGGTCGGAAACGGTTATGGGATCTCCGTCAGGAACAAGATCAACTGGCGCATTACGCGCGACTGTCTGAAGCGCAGGGCCGCCGCATCGCCGAGTTGGAGATCCTCATCGCCGACCTCGGTGGTTACGATGCTCCGGCGGAAGCGGCCACAATCCTGAATGGCTTGGGAATTGGGGCGGATTTACTCCATCAACCGATGGCGGTGCTCAGCGGCGGGTACAAGTTGCGGGTGATGCTGGCCCAGTGTCTTTTCAGCCAGCCCGATGCTCTGCTGTTCGACGAACCGAATAATCACCTGGATATCTATTCCATTGCCTGGCTGGCGGACTACCTATGCAGTTATCAGGGCATCACTGTGGTGGTTTCCCATGATTATCATTTTTTGAACCAAATCGCGACGCATATTCTTGATATTGACTACGAAACCGTGACAATGTACAGGGGCAATTATCAGGTGTTCATGGAAGCCAAAACCCTCGCCCGTCACCAGAAGGAGCAGGAAATCGCCCGGCTCGAAAAGAAACAGGCGGAGTTGCAGGCTTTCTATGAACGCTTTCGGGCCAAAGCCACCAAAGCCCGGCAGGCCATCAGCCGCAAAAAACAACTCGACCGCCTTGAGGAAATCGTAATCAAACGCAGTTCCCGTATCGCGCCGGCGTTCGATTTCCGGCAAAACCGTCCTGCGGGGCAGATGGTGGTGCGTCTGACGGATCTCAATAAAAGTTACGGCGCTCTCAACGTATTGCGGAACCTGTCATTCGAGGTCGGGCGCGGTCAACGCCTGGCCGTGATCGGCCCGAACGGGATCGGCAAATCTACCCTGATCAAAATCCTTGCCGGGCAGTTGGGCTACGAAAACGGCCGCCTGGACTGGGGGTATGAAGTCGCCGCTGGGTACTTTCCCCAGAACCATGCCGAAATTATCCCGCCGGACTCCACGCCGTATACCTGGTTGTATCAATTTGCTCCCAGTGAGCTGGTCAGCACGATCCGCAGTATCCTGGGACGCATGCTTTTTGGTAACGATGATATTGATAAACGCAATGCCGCACTCAGCGGCGGAGAAATGGCGCGCCTGATATTCGCGCGATTGATGCTGGAACGACCGAATCTGCTCCTTCTCGATGAACCGACCAATCATTTGGACCTGGAAGCAATCGAGGCGTTGTCCCGGGCGCTGATCAATTATCCCGGGACGGTTATTTTCGTCAGTCACGACCGCCATTTTGTCGAACAGGTTGGGACAGCGGTGCTTGAATTGCACCCCGCCGGTTTTCGCTATTTTGAAGGTAATTATACCGATTTCGTCTCCCGCAAGGGACTTGACCTGCTCGACCGCGACATAAAAACGCCTAAAAAACTACCATTTTCTCAAACGGTTCAGGTCAATCCGAAATCAAAGTCCGATGTACAGGCCCGTCGTCTTGTCGCCAAAGATCTTGCGCGTCTGAGAAATCGGATCCAGCAGTGCGAAAACCGGATAGCAGAATTAGAGAACCGGCTAAAAGCCCTTGATCAGTTATTCGCCGACGACTCGATTTACCTGCCGGAAAGGCAGACGACTTTCCAGCAGTCTTATTCCGAACAGCAGTCGTTGAAAAACCGGTTGGAACAGGAGTTCGCCGAGTGGGAAAGCCTTCAGCGTCAGGTTCAGGAAGCCAGTACCAGATTGTCTGAATTAGACAGTAAGCAGTAGCCTGACCGATTACACCGATACGTAAGTATCGAGTTGTTCGGCGACCTGTCTGATCATTTCGGTGCGAATACGGTGCGGCAGGAAAGCGCTTTTAAAGCCGCCGATGATAATTTCCTTGAAATCCTTGATGCTGAGTTTCCAATGCTGAAACGCCAGGAAATATTCCCGCGTCAGGTTTGTATTCGAAATCAGACGATTGTCGGTATTCAAGGTGACCCGCAGACCATACTCGTAGTAGAACCTGAACGGATGGGATTGATAATTGCGCACGCTGCCGGTGTTGACATTGCTGGTCAGGCACATTTCCAAGGCAATCCGGTGGTCATTGATGTAGTTCAGCAGATCGCCGTCTTCTTTCAGTCGGACCCCGTGTCCGATGCGGTGCGCGCCGCAGTAGTGCACCGCCTGATGAATGGATTCCGGACCGTAACTTTCACCGGCGTGCAGGGTAGTATTGATATTATTTTGCAAAATCAGGTTAAAAGCGTCGCGATGATCCTTGGCTGGAAAATTCTCCTCAATTCCGGCAAGATCGAAACCCACCACGCCCCGGTTTTTGTAGGCGACCGCCAGCTCCGCCAGCTGATAGGAAACTTCGGGCGAAATGTTGCGAATTCCACAGATGATAATCCCGGTTTTGATCTTGAAATCCTGCTCCGCCTGCTGTAAACCTCTGAGGACGGCGTCCACGCTTTCCATCGTCGTCATGCCACGTTGCGTGTGCAGAATGGGCGAGTAGCGGACTTCCAGGTACAGAATATTTTCCTGACTGGCGTCCTCGGCCAACTCGTAAGCAGAGCGCATCAAAGCTTCGGGAGTCTGGAGTACTTTCAGCGTCAGATCGAAGATTTGCAGATAGTTGGGCAGTGAGCCGGCGCTTTTTTCGACGACCAAAATCTTGCGTAGCTCGTCGAGATCGGTGGTCGGCAATTCGACTTTGTCCTTCTGGGCCTGGTCGCGAATAGTCGTGAGTCGCAGACTGCCGTCCAGGTGACAGTGCAGTTCGCATTTTGGTAACGAGCGTAAAAAGTCTTCGGTGATCTTGATTTTTTCCGGCATATCAGTACTCGATGAAATGTTCTTTTTTTAAAGCCGCCAGGAAGCGTCCCAACCGTTCATACACCGGCTGAATTTTCTCGCCCAATTCCTGTTCCAGTTCGTGGGCGATTTGGAGGGCAGTGCGCTGTCCATCGCATTTTTTCCAGACGGCGGAACCGATCTCGTCCAATTTGATACGAAAATGCGGTTGCCGCAGACGGGGCAGAAGGTGCCTGACCAGCCAGGGATGCCTGAACTTGGGTTTGAGCAAAACGATGCGAGCTTCGGTAGTCGTTTCGTATTGAACGCAGGGGCGCGGAACCGCCTCATCCATGGGTTTGCCGGATTCCCCGCCTCTGCGTTTGAACATTGATTTATTCCCTGAATCAGGCGACCGCAGTGGGTGGCGCCGGTTCATCAGGTTTACCGGCATTTTTCAGCGGCGTGCGGATAAGCACCCAGCCCACCACGAAAAATACCAGCAAACTGACGAGGAACGACGGCGTTTTGAAAATCTCGACAGTCTTCCATTCCAGCACCGCGAAGAAGGCAAAGATCAGCCCCACTAATGCCTCACCGGCAATCAAGCCGGAAGAGAGCAGGATGCCGTTGTTTTCGACCCGGGCTTTCTGCGCATCGTTGAACTGGCGCCGCGCGACGATTTTTTCCAGGATACCTTTGATCAACCCGCCAATAAAAATGGCGAAGGTCGTTTCCAGCGGCAAATACATGCCGACGCAAACCAGCATCGGACTTTTGACCTTGACTAAAATGAATCCGATCGCCATCAGAATACCGACGATGATCAGCGGCCAGGCCATGTCGCCGCCGACAATGCCCTTCGATAAAATCGCCATCAGGCTCGCCTGGGGGGCCGGATAGGCTTTGCCGCCCAGTCCGGTTCCACCCATGTTGAGGTCGCCCTGATGCAGAATCAGCAGGGGGAAGAACATCACGACCGCCGACAGTAAAATACCGAAAAGATTGCCCACCTGCATCTTCCAGGGTGTACCGCCGAGTATGTGTCCGACTTTTAAATCCTGCAACATCTCACCGGCGACGGCGGCAGAGACGCAAATCACGCCCGCCACGCCCAGCACCGCGGCGACGCCCGCCTGGCCTTTGACGCCCAGGATGACCATCAGTAGCGCCGCGACGATTAGCGTCGAGATTGTCAGGCCGCTGATGGGATTATTGCTCGAACCGATCAAGCCGACGAGATTGCCGGAAACGGCGGCAAAAAAGAAACCGGCGATGATCATCACGATCGTGGCAATCAGGGCGCCGTTCAGGTCGCCGCAAAAGTACCAGTAAAGTGCGAAGGTCGCCACTGAGGCTAATAATATCCCGATAAATACCCACTTGAAATTCATGTCTTTATTAACGCGCTCTTCGGTGACGCCTTCGCTGGCGGATTTTTTGACATCGCGGATCGCCCGCGCCAAGCCACTGCTCAGGCTTTTACGCATCCGGTAAAGCGTATATCCGGCACTCATCAACATGCCGCCAATCGCGACCGGACGAATGATGACGCGCCAGACCTGATCGGCCAAAACGTACCAGGTGTCACGCGTGATTTCCGTGACGCCCTGAACCTGGAGCGACGCGATCAACTGCGGTCCCATAATGTAAAGCAAAAGCGGCACAAAGAGTCCCCAGGCTAACAGGCCACCGGTGAAATTTAAAGCGGCTAAGGTCGGTCCAATGATATACCCGACGCCCATATACGCCGGTGAAACGCCCGGCGTGGTCAACAGCGCTCCGCCGCTCGCTTGGGCTGTCGCGCCATTGGAGAAAGTGAATAGTTTTTCCTTGAAAAGGATCACCTTTTCCCAGCTGGCGGCAAAGAACTTCAACTGCTTTAAAACCTGGATCAAGGCGCCCAAACCCATCGCCCAGAACAGGAATTTCGCACCGCTCTGACCGCCCTGTCCGGCTTTGTGAATTTCCGCCGCGGCGACCGATTCCGGGAAGGGCAGATCACGGTCTTCGACCATCACGCGCCGCAGGATCGAAACAAACAAAATCCCCACCACGCCGCCGATGAACATAATCGCCGTGGCGATCAGGTAATTCTTGACGGTGGCGAATTCGGTCCAGACTCCGGCGATCAGAAAGGCCGGCAGAGTGAAAATCGCGCCCGCCGCTACCGATTCGCCGATCGAACCGACCGTTCGGGCAAAGTTTTCTTCGAGAATGGTGCCTTTGAAAAGGCGTAAAACCGCCATCCCGATCACCGCCGCCGGATATGTGGCGGCAATCGTCATCCCCGCTTTCAATCCCAAATAGGCATTGGCGGCGCCCAAAACTACCGCCATCACCAGTCCGATAATCAACGCCCGGAGCGTGAACTCGGTCATGTTGCTCGCACTGGGAATGTAAGGTTTATGCTGTGTCTCCGTCACAAAAACCTCCTGAATTTTATTAGTTTATGATT
>CAZPQN010000039.1:0-18952 GCA_964588795.1 uncultured bacterium
GAGAAGTCCTGGGCAAGTATCACCCGCACGGCGACGCCGCTGTTTACGATACCCTAGTCAGAATGGCGCAGGATTTTTCTCTGCGCTATCCCCTGGTCGAGGGTCAGGGCAACTTCGGGTCGATTGACGGCGATAGTCCTGCCGCCATGCGCTATACCGAAGCCCGCCTGAGTCGCATATCGGGCGAGCTGATGCGCGACCTTGACAAGGAAACCGTCCGCTTTACCGCCAATTTTGACGAATCACTGCAGGAGCCGACCCTCCTGCCGACGGCAGTGCCACTGCTGTTGGTCAATGGTTCCAGCGGAATTGCAGTGGGGATGGCGACCAACATCCCGCCCCACAACCTGAAAGAGGTCTGCGACGCGGCCATTTATTTGATTGATAATCCGGAGGCCGGCGTTGAGGAACTGCTCAAATTCATACCCGGACCGGATTTCCCTTCCGGCGGTTTTATCCTTGGGCGCAGTGAAATACGCCGTGCCTATGAAACCGGACGCGGTGTAATTAAAATGCGCGCCCAGGCCTTTGTGGAAACCGCCAAGACGGGCAAAGAAAGTATTATTGTTTCCGAACTGCCCTATCAGGTTAATAAAGCCAATTTGATTGAGCGAATCGCGGATCTGGTGCGCGAAAAAGTCATCGAAGGCATTGCCGATATTCGCGACGAATCCGACAAGGACGGAATCCGGGTCGTCATTGAACTGCGTCGCGAAGCCTATGCCGAGGTTACTCTCAATCAACTTTACACCCATACGCAATTGCAGGAAAGCTTTGGCATCAACCTGTTGGCGCTGGTCAACGGCGTGCCCCGCCAGCTGACTCTACGGGAAGCCCTGCAACATTTTATAGAATTCCGGCACGAAATCATTCTCAGGCGTACCCAATTTGAGTTGCGGGCGGCCGAAGAAAAGGCGCACATTCTCGAAGGCCTGAAAATCGCGCTCGACAACATCGATGAAGTCATAGCCATTATCCGCGCCTCTCAATCTCCGGAAGAAGCCAAAAGCAACCTGATGGGGCGCTTTAAGCTTTCGGAGCGTCAGGCCCAGGCGATTCTCGACATGCGCCTGCAGAAACTGACCAGCTTGGAAGTCAGCAAAGTGGTTGCCGAATATAAGGAAACGCTGAAACTCATCGCCCGCCTGAAATACATCCTTGAAAATGTTGGCGAGCGAATGTTGATTATCAAAACCGAACTCAAGGAATTGGTCGAGAAATACGGCGACGAGCGGCGCACCCAGATTATCGAGGACGAGGGTGAATTTTCCGTGGAGGACATGATCGCCGAGGAAGATATGGTAATAACCATAACCCACAATGGTTTTATCAAGCGCTTTCCGGTGGACGCCTCGCGTCGTCAAAACCGCGGTGGGCGTGGCAGTCAAGGCGCCCAGGCCAAGGATGACGACTTTGTCCGCAATCTTTTTATCGCCAATACCCATGATTATCTATTGATATTTACCAACAATGGCCGGTGTTACTGGCTCAAGGTTCATGAAATCCCCCGCGCCGGCAAGGGCTCGCGTGGGCGCGCCATAGTGAACCTGATCAACACTCAGCCGGGCGAATTGGTGCGCGCGGTTTTAGGAGTCAAGGAATTCGATGACCAGCACTATATTGTCATGGCAACCCAGAACGGCACGATCAAGAAAACCGCGCTGTCCGAGTTCGGCAACCCGCGCCGCACCGGTATCCGTGCCCTGAATGTCCGCGAGAACGACGACCTGATTGATGCGCAAATCACAAGCGGCAATCAGGATATCATTCTGGGCACGGCATATGGTAAATCAGTGCGTTTCCGCGAGGCGGATGTCCGCGCAATGGGACGTACCGCCGCCGGTGTGCGTGGTGTTCGCCTCTCTGCCAAAGACGATCGCGTCGTCGGCATGGTGACTGTAAAAAATGAAAGCGGAACAATTTTGGCCGTCTCCGAAAATGGCTATGGCAAGCGTTCGGATGTGATTGACTATCCGGTTATTCATCGGGGAGGCAAAGGCGTCATTACCCTGAAAACTTCCGTGCGCAATGGCAAGATGATTTCCCTCCGCGAGGTCGTAGATACTGACGACCTGATGATCATTACAGCCAAGGGCGTTTTGATTCGTTTGCCGGTGGCCAGCATCCGTACCATTAGTCGCAATACGCAGGGCGTGCGCCTGATCCGCCTCGATGAGAACGACCTGATTTCAGCGGTCACCCGGGTGGTTGAGTCGGAAGACAAAGACGATCAGGAGCAGAACGGCGAGCCAACCCTACCTGGCCTTGACGAGAGTACGCCGGAAGATTGAAATGCCAGCAATATGCTGAGAAAATATGATGCTGACCGCAATCGGAACCAATCTGCAGGCCATACGGGAAAAAATAGCACGGGCGGCGGAACGCGCGGGTCGTAATCCCGCTGAAATCAGCCTGGTGGCTGTTACCAAAACCTGCTCTCTGGAAGTAATCCGGGCCGCCTACTCAGCAGGGCTCAGGGATTTTGGCGAGAATCGTCTACAGGAAGCCATTCCGAAAATCGAGGCTCTACGAAATCTGGCGAACCTGCGCTGGCACATGATCGGCCACCTACAAAGCAATAAAGCCCGCAAGTGCGCTGATTATTTTCATATGATTCAGTCGGTTGATACGTTTGAACTCGCCCAGCGACTGTCTCTTCACGGGGCGCAAACCAATCGCCCCATCCGGATTTTGGTGGAAGTCAATACCTCGGGAGAGGCGACGAAGTTTGGCTACCCTACGGAAAATTTACTGGACGAAATCGGGCGCCTAGCAGACCTTCCGCATTTGCAAATAGCCGGGCTGATGACAATCGGCCCCCTTACCAGAGACGAGCGCCGTGTACGCCAGGCCTTTATCGTCCTGCGCGAATTGTTCGAGAGAATTCAAAGCCGGCCCGGACTGAGCGAGGAATTTAAAATCCTTTCGATGGGCATGACTGATGACTTTGAGCTGGCAATCGCGGAAGGCTCGAATATGCTCCGTATCGGGCGTGGACTTTTTGGGGAAAGACGGATGCAATGAAGATTAAAGCGGGAGATATACGCGGACACCAATTCAAAAAAAGTTGGCGGGGTTACGATCCAGTTGAAGTCCGCTATTTTCTGGAAATGTTGGCGGAAGAATTTGGTAGCCTGCAAGAGAGACTTACCCAATACGAACGCGAGTCAGAGGCCCGCGCGGCCCTGTCACAGACCGCGACCTCGATCCGGGAAGCCCGTCAACAGGCACAGGGTATTGTTCATGATGCCGAATCGGTCGCCGCGGAAACCCTGAAAAATGCTAAGGCCGATCGCGAAGAAATTAAAAGAACGGTTGACAAACTCATCATTCAACGAGATAAGCTGGTTAACGATATACAAACCATCGTCAAAACTGCGTCACAGCTCATCGAAGCCTACTGCACGGAAGAGGATTTTAATGAAGACGAATAACAGTCACCGGCGCGAGCAGAAAACACAGGGCGTGGTTACGACCGCACCCCTGACCGCGACGATGCTTGCCGGGTGGCCAAACGTCTCGACAGCGGCTTGGGGTAAAATGTTGCAACGGGGTCGGCAGTATTTAGCGATCCTACCGGTTAGTGCGCAGGTAATTCATTGGCGGGATGCCGTACGAACGATGATGGCCAATGGAGTTGAACGCATTCTACTCATTGGAAACGGGCGTCCGCTCCACGTTGCCCCAGCCGCCGTGGGCATTATTGTTACCGACCACATCAATGTTAGCGGGGTCAATCCTCTGATGGGACCGAACGCCGGGCAATTCGGTCCGCGCTTTCCGGACATGTCGCATGCCTACGATGCGGAACTCAGCCAGACTATCAAACGGGTAGCAGAACAAAATGCCCTGCAACTGCCGGAGAGGTTGCTTTTAGCGCCAAAGGACATTAATGTGCGCACGGAGCTCGAAGAGACCATCATCAGTCAAAACCAGATTGGCGCCCTGTCTCGGGATGTATTTGCCGGTGCCATTGTGGCCAAGCACGGCAACCGCCTCTGCGCCGGAGTGGTTTTTTTCGAAACTGCGCCACAAACGAGTGTAGAAATCCTGATCAGAGGAGCCGGTTTACTCTAAAAGCTAATTTTTCCGCCAGCCGGAACCATGCTGTTTTCTGACAGGAGGGCCGTTGAGCGAGATTGCGTTTTCACAAGTCGGCGTTTTTTTATAGATTCTGCCGCTATTGATATTCGCGTCGCATAGTGTTGATCAAATCTAACCATCAGTCGGAAATACGCCGAAGCAGAACGGTGCTTTTCAATGTCCTGCTCCTGTTGGTGTTGTTAGGCAATGACGCTGACGGTCTTCAGAAAGCAGCAGCGTCTGACGATACCCCTCAGCGGGTTTGGATTTATTTAAAACCGGAAGCGGTCCAGTGGCTTCCGGGGCCGGCATACACAGCAAGATCTACCAACCGCCCTGAATCAGAGGTCCCCGCCCGTTTAGATCCTGTTCCGGACGAATCAGCGACGGCTCTGATTGAGCAGAACGTACTGCGGGTGAGATTTTTTTCCCGCAGTCTGCAGGCCTTCAGCGCCGAAGCCACCAAAGAACAGGTTGGAATTCTGGCCGGAATGCCACAGGTCCAGAAAATCGATTATGTAAAAACGCTGGTGAGAATTCCGCAGGACGAAATGCAGGTTGAAATTGGTGGGCCGAGACATGCCAAGGCGAGTGGAGCGCTTTCTGACCAGCATCTCGAGCAACTGAACATCCTGCGGCTACACGCCCGCGGCATCACCGGTCGTGGCGTCCGGATAGGCCTGATTGACACAGGTTATTACAAACGCCACGCCGCGTTTCGACGGTTGATTGATAGCGGGCGTCTGATAGCCGAGCGAGATTTTATTTTTGACGACAATGACACGGATGACGAAGATGATGGCGACATAACCTTCGCGTATCGGCAGAGCAGTCACGGGACAGCGGTCTGGGGGCTGATCGCGGCTTACGATTCGGCAACCTATTACGGTGCGGCCTATGACGCCGAATTTTTATTAGCCAAGACCGAACGTTATGGCAGTGAAAACAGGACCGATGAAGACGATTTCGTGGCGGGCGTAGAATGGTGTGAGCGTCATGGCGCGGCGATCATATCGGTTTCATTGGGCTACCGCGAAATGGACAATTACACCTATAAATTCTGGGAGATGGATGGCAAAACGACGGTCACCGCACGGGCCGCCAACTGGGCTTTTGAACGTGGGATCCTGTTGGTTGCTTCTGCCGGAAACGAAGGCCAGGAATCGGTCAAATTTCCGGATGGCGGTCTCGGATCGCCGGCGGACGCATTCGGAGCGCTGGCGGTTGGAGCGGTGGATGCCAACGGCACGCTCTGGTCGTATAGCTCTTTCGGACCGACTTACGATGGCCGGACAAAGCCCGAGCTCTGTGCCCGTGGTTTCCAGACCAATTATGTCTGGAATGCCGGAGAAACGTCTTATACATATGGCAACGGTACTTCACTGGCGGCTCCGCTGATCGCAGGTTCAGCCGCACTGGTATTGCAGGCCCATCCCAAGTTGCGTCCGGCTGAAATAATGGCCGCATTAAAAATGTATGCCTCGCGGTCCGCGGTGCCGGATCGAAAATACGGCTGGGGCATTCCCAACGTATTCAACAGCGTTTTCAAATATAAAAGCCCGGAGCGCATCGGTATCGAAGTCGGACGCCGGGAAATCGCCACCTACCCCAACCCGGCCAAGTCGAACGTCAATTTCTACTTTGTCTGGCATCGCGCCGTACCCGTCGCTTCCGACGCGACATTGACGGTCTATGATCTGCAGGGAAAACTGGTTTACCAGAAGCGTCTCGCCAGCGACTATTATGGCAGAGACGCCCAGATTGCCTGGGATCTGGTAGATAACCAAGGATGCCCCGTACCCGCCGGAGTGTATCTCGTACGCCTGCAGAACAGTGCATACAATAAGACCGGTAAATTTCTGATCCTACGGTAAGGAAGGCAGTGACAACCTTTGCACGAAGGTTCAATCTAAGGCAGGGAGATGTGTAGCGTATGGAAAAGGCAGAAATAGAGTTAATTGAAAAAATTCAGAATGGCGATAAAATGGCGTTTGGCAAACTAATGGAAAGATACGGCGAAAGGGTCATGGGACTTGCCTTCCACTTTACACGCAATTGTCAGGACGCCGAAGATTTGTATCAGGAGACCTTTCTACGCGTGTACCGCAACCTCTCCAGCTTTCGCTTTGAGAGTGAATTTTACACCTGGCTTTACCGGATTCTTGCCAACCAGGCGTTTAATTTATACAACAAGCGCAAGCGCATGAGTTATGCCGATCCGGGGGAGGGTGATTACCTGTGGGACACCCTGCCGGCGGATGCGGAAGACGAAGCCGACCAGGCGACATTTCGTACCTCTCTGCGCGAACAGATTGACCATGCCCTGCGCCAATTGTCGGCGCAACAGCGGGTGGTCTTTGTGCTTAAACACTATGAGGGCAAGAAAATCCGCGATATCGCCGTTCTATTAGACTGCACCGAAGGCACGGTCAAGCGCTACCTGTTTCGGGCGACCCGCCGCCTGCAAGCCATTTTAGCGGAGTCATGAAGGAGGATGAATATGCCACACACTAAACGCACCGAAGAACAACTTCTACTCTTCTTTTACAATGAATTAAATGAAAAAGAGCGGCGAGCCATGCAACTGCATCTGGAGCAGTGCTCCACTTGCCGTCAGCAGCTGGAACAATTGCAGAGCATGCGCGCGAAATTGGTTGACACTCCGCGCATCACCCCGGCTGAAGAACTGCTTCTGCGCCTTAATCGCAGGGTTATGCTGGAAATCGGCGACAGGCACAGTGCCCGATTCGCCGGCTTGAGACAATTTATTGAAGATGTCCGGGAGACACTGAGCGAGGCATTGGCCCAGCCGCGTTACCAGCTGGTAGCCGCGTCGCTGACATTCGTCATTGGCTTATATATTGGCCGGTTGTGGTTTGCGGACGCCGGGCAACCGGCGACAGGCGGGCTGGCAGATCTGGTCAGAAATAATTACACGCTGACGGAAGGCGAGAGCAATGATATGCAAAAACTGATTGCCGCCTATCTGTTGAATACGGGCGGGTTGCGAATCGAGAACCTCCGGCCGGTCGAAAACGGCACGGCGGGCAGTAAACAAATTGCCCTTAAGCTAAAGATGGAGGACGACCTGGCGCTGAAAGGCGACCTCATGGATCCCACGATTCAGCGGATGCTGATGTATTCCGCACGACACGATCAGGACGCGGAGCGGCGCCAAATGGCGGTGCAACTCCTGGCCGGCCTGCCGCAAAACACCGGCGTCAGCGCCACCCTGGCCGCGGTATTGGTGCACGATACAGATGAAGAGGTGCGTCTGTTGGCGTTACGCAAGCTGGCCAGCCGGGATTTGACCGACCAGACCATTGACGCCTACAAGCTGGCGGCCATGCGCGACCCCAATCCTACGATCCGGAGGATGGCCTTGGAACGTTTAGCGCGAAACGCGGATGAGCAGCTGATTCCCGTGTTGGTGCTGATCACTACGCGGGAAACCGATGAAGAATTGCGAATGCTCGCCCAGCGGACACTGGAAAAGATCACTGTGAAAAGCAATGTAGTCAAATAGAGGTTGAAGTATATGAAGATAAAATATGCAATACTGATTTTTTTATTGGTGTGGAAAACCGCGGCCCGCGCCGATCGGTTCGAATATGACGGTATCCGCTATGTCGGCGAAACCGTCCGCACATTCAAGGTGAACGAGGGCGGCGAACTGAATGCCCTGCATCTCATCGGGGATGTTTCGATTGAAGGTGCGCCGGGCAACGAGGTGGTAGTTACTGAAAAATTCAAGATTGATGCCTACTCTGAGATCAGCGCCCGCCAGATTTTAGAGAGCGACAAAGCCCAGATTGAACAGCGCGGCAATACCATCCAGATTGTTGACGATGAACGGTCCCGCCGCTACACCAGCGATTATGAAATTAAAGTACCGCAGAAATTCAACCTTGCAGTCCACACATCCGGCGGCGATATTAACCTCACCGAGGTAAGTGGCAATCAAAAGTTGAATACTTCAGGGGGAGACATCGAGATTACTCGCGCAAGCGGGACATTGAAAGCAAATACCAGCGGCGGCGACATCCGTCTGCGTCGGGCGACAGGCGATTTGAATGCAGTCACGTCCGGCGGGGACGTCGAAATCAGTGAATGCGCCGGGGCGCTGATCGCCCATACCTCCGGTGGCGACATCGTCATGCGCGAGAATAAAGTTACGGGCGAGGCAACCACCAGCGGTGGCGACATCGTCATCGTGCGGCTGATCGGCAAAGAATTTCGCGCCCACACCTCCGGTGGTGACGTTAAGACCGAGCAAACCGAAGGGCCATTATCACTGACCACCTCCGGCGGCGACATCGAGGTTAATGAGACCTATGGGCCCCTCAAAGTTCATACTTCCGGTGGTGATATCAATATCCGTAAGGCTGACAGCAATGTGGAGGCTTCGACTTCCGGCGGCGACATCATTGCCGAGGGTGTGACCGGTAAGATAAATGCCAGAACTTCCGGCGGCAACGTCGAAGCCTATAAGGTCCTGCGCAAGGGCGTCAATGACCACTCCATTACCATGGAAACTTCCGGCGGAAGCGTCGTACTGTACCTTCCGGCTGATTTGCCAGCCAGTATTGACGCCGAAGTCAAACTGACCCGCTACAGCGACAAGCGGGGAAGCATCAAGTCGGACTATCCGCTGAAAGTAGTGCGCACCGAACGCGGTTCGACTATGTATATTACGGCTACCGGCAACATTAACAACGGTGGAAGCCCGGTGCGCTTGCGTACGACGAATGGCGATATAAGAATTATCAAGATTTCCGGCGATAAAAAGTGAGGTTATTGTATGAAGTCAGGTAAACTACTGATTATCGGATTGCTGATAACGGCCAGCCTCGGGGCGGAAACCAAGACTGAAACCCACAACCTAACATTGAAAAATGAAGAGGAACTGGACGTCGACGTCAAGTTTGGCCTGGGCGAGCTGCGCCTGAAAAGCTGCACTGACGACGCCTATCTGCTGAAAGCCGCCATGGAATACACCGACAAAATCTTTAAACCGGTGGTGGATTATAAAGTGCTGGGCAAACGCGGCCGCCTGCGGTTGACTACGGAAAAAATAGAAGACTACAACCGCCATCACCGACCAAAAGACTCCTCCCGGAACCGCTGGGCATTAGAAATCACCCCCAAGATCCCGACGGAATATACGATCGACTTGGGTTTAGGTGAGGGGCAATTGGATTTCACGGACCTGAAAGTGCGCAACTTACGCCTGCAGTGCGGCTTGAGCGATGTCCGGGTTGATTTCAAACGGGAAAATCGCGAGAGCGTTCGCAATCTCAATATCTCCACCGGCCTGGGCAATGTCGCGGTCAACGGATTGGGCAACGCCAATATTGACCGCTTCAATGTGGAATGCGGTTTAGGCTCGACCAATTTAGTGTTTGATGGCAGCATGCGCGGCGACGCGCGGGGGCGCATCTCGGTTGGACTTGGTTCGGTGAACATCGACTTCCCGGATAATATTGCCGTCGAGATTCAGTCCGAAAAAGGCTTTCTTTCTTCGCTGAACCTGCGCGGTTTTGACCGGGTCGGCGAAACTCTTTACCGGAGCGGCAACTGGCGCACGGCCAAGAAACGGGTATACATGGAAATCGAGGTCGGCCTGGGCAGTGTGGATATCAACTGGTTAGATTGACCAACCCGTACTCTGGTGATATAGATTGAGGCGCAGAAGAATTCTGCGCCTTTTTATTTCAGGAAATTTTCGCGCAGCAGGAGCAGAATATTGGCGTGCGAAACGATTAAATATTTTTTGTTTTCCAGTTCGATTTCGATGGCGGCTTTGCGCAGAAAAATGGCATAATCGCCCTCCTGGGCCTGCAGAGGCATATAATGCGGCTCTTCGTTACGCTCCACCCAGGGCTCTTCTTCATCCTCCAATACCCGTGGGATCGGAAAGCCGGGTCCGGTTTTGACAATATAACCACCCTGGGCCTTTTCCTTCTCCTTGACGCCGGGCGGAAGATAAAGCCCCGAAGGCGTCTTGTTCTGATCCTCATCGGGTTCAATCAGCACCCGATCTCCAATCAGAATTATTTCGCGATCCGTATGCATCATTACAAATTTAGAGAAGCCACCCCCAATTCACAAATATTCTCACCGACAGGACAATAAAACGCACCTCCGTATTTTCCTGCTTGCTATTTTTGTAACAGCGGGCTTAAAATCGACACTAACTGATATAATCCTGATTAATGTGGAGCAATAGCCATGAGCGAGAAAATATTTGATGTCATCATTTTGGGCGGCGGGCCGGCGGGACTAACCGCGGGTATTTATGCCGCACGCGAGACCCTGGACGTCTTGCTTTTGGAAAAGTCCCTGACCGGCGGTATCCCCGCTATCGTGGATCTGATCGAAAATTATCCCGGCTTTCCCGAGGGAATCAATGGCATGGAACTGATGCAGAAGATACGCGCCCAGGCCGATCGGTTTGGCTTGCAGGTCGGTGAATTCGAAGAAGTGAGTAAAATCATCGCCGAAGCGGGGCGATTTAAAATAATCACTGACAATAAACGCTATGCGACCCGCAGTGTAATCATTGCCACCGGCGGCCAGCCCCGTAAACTCGGCATTCCCGCAGAAGAGGAATACCTCGGGCGCGGAGTCTCCTACTGTGCGACCTGTGACGGGCCACTGTATCGCGATGCCGACCTGATCGTCGTTGGCGGTGGAAACGCCGCCGTCCAGGAGGCGCTGTTTTTGACCAAGTTCGCCAAACGCGTGACTATAGTCCACCGACGGGACAAATTGCGCGCCCAGCCGATATTGCAGGAGCGTGCCCTCCAGAACGAAAAAATTACTATTATGTGGAATGCCGTGGTTTCCAATATTTACGGTAACCAGCAGGTCGAGGGAGCCGAAATCCGCAATGTCCAAACCGGCGATAAAATCAATTTACCCGTGCAGGGCGTCTTCATCTTCATCGGCTGGCGGCCCAATACGGAATTCGTGCACGGGCTGGTACAGCTGGACAGCGAGCAGCATATCGTTACTAACTCTGAAATGCGCACCAGTATACCGGGAATTTTTGCCGTCGGCGATGTGCGCTCCAAACCTTTTCGACAGATCGCCGAGGCTGTTGGCGAAGGCGCCATTGCCGCCCTGGCAGTTTCCAAATATCTGGAGGAACAGTCATGAGCAAACGGCCAGTATTCGCTATCGCGCCCGGACTGCTCTTAATGTTGATCGGGCCGGCGGTTTTAAGCCCGCTCGCCTGCGGAGAAGAATGCACGACCGGGCTGGTTGCCCCGGCCGCCACGGCCGAAAACCGCCCCCTGCTCTGGAAAAACCGCGATTCGAGTGTTAAAAGAAATGAAGTGGTTCTGCTGAACGCTCCCGGCGTTGCCTATCTGGCATTGATCAACGCCGATGACACCACCCAGGTCTGGGCCGGAGTCAACAGTTTCGGCTTTGCGATTATGAACGCCGAGTCGCGCGATATGGCCGTGCCCGGTGCAGAAACCGGCTATGACGACGAAGGCTACTTTATGAAATCCGCCCTGATGTTGTGTCGAACGGTGGACGATTTCGAGACCACGCTGAAAGTATCCAATCCGATCGGGCGCAATGTCACCAGCAATTTTGGGGTCATTGATGCCCAGGGCAAGGCGGCATTTTTTGAAACTGGCAATCATGAATATTTTCGATACGATGCCGATAGTGCCAACGGAAGTTTTTTAGTGCGGGCGAATTTTGCCCTGCGGGCGCGTTCCAAGGAAGGTTACGGACGGATTCGCCACGATCGCGCCCGGACACTCCTCAACCGCAAGCAGAAAATCGCAGCAGATTACATCATCACCAAAGTCGCCCGGGACATTGAACTGCCAGATTCCGTGACTATCAAAGACGCGCAACCGCCAGGCTGGCGCAAGGTGACCGAGACCGTCAACCGCAATCGTACGGTCGCCAGCGCCGTTTTCGAGGGTGTGAAAGCCGGCGAAGATCCGCGACTGTCAACCTTCTGGCTGAGTCTCGGCGAACCTGCTGTCGCGTTGTCCATTCCGCTCTGGACCTATGCCGGACGGGTGCCGGCCGCGCTTGACTCCCTCCGGGAAGCGCCGCTCAACCTTGCCTTTCGGCAAGTCAAAGCCTGTGCCTACACCAATCCGCAAGACCAGCGGGTGGTCAACCTGGAAATGCTCTACAGAATTCAGCGCAAACTGAAACCGGCCCAGAAACAGATTTTCAAGAGCACGGCCCGGAAGCTGAAAGCCTGGCGCAAAAATCCGCCCTCTCCCACAGAAGTGGCAAATTTTCAGGACGAAATGGCGGCACTCGCCTTGCGCACAGCCCGGTCGATTTCCTCCCGGTACGCCCAGTAAGGAAATTGGGCCGTTCATTATCTTGAATTGAGTTAGAGTTGGCTTCCGGCAGATGTTAAAATTGCGGTTCGCCATCATCCTGATCGTCGCCCAGGCGCTTTTGGCGGGCGTCGGCAAGGGGCGAGTCAGTGGCTATCTGCGGGACACCACAACCGGCGAGCCGTTGATGTACGCCAATGTGGTGCTGGTGAGCACCGATTTCGGAGCCGCCTCCTCCACTCAGGGCTATTACGTTATCAGTGATATACCGCCGGGTCAATATACTTTGCGGGTCATGATTCTCGGTTACCGCAGTGCCGAACGGCGCCTCGAAATCGGTCCCAAAACTGACTTGCGGGCGGACTTCGAGTTGATCCCCGAGGCCCTGCAGGGCGAAGAGGTGGTCGTTACGGCAGAACGCACCCGCTTCCGGGAGAAAGTCGAGATCAGCCGCACCAATCTATCGTTCCGCGAAATCAAACTGACTCCGGCTTTCATCGAGACCGATCTTTTTCGTTCCCTGCAACTCCTGCCGGGTGTGCTGGCCCAGAATGATTTTTCGGCGGCGCTGATTGTGCGCGGCGGCAGTCCGGATGAAAACCTGATCCTGCTGGACGGCACGGAAGTCTATAATCCGTATCATATCGGTGGCGTCTTTTCAACATTTAATGCCGATGCCATTTCGGATGCGGAATTTTTAGCCGGCGGCTATCCTGCGGAGTATGGCAATCGGATTTCCTCGGTGCTGAATATTACGGCTCGGGAAGGGAACTCCCGGGAAGGACGCCTCACAGCCGGGACTCCGCTTAGTCGCTATTGGGATCTGAGTCGGCTGAAAGGCGAGGTCAGCCTGCTTAGCAGTAAATTCCTGGCCGAAGGCCCGGCCTATCGTGGCGGATGGATGTTTTCGGGGCGCCGCACCTATTTCGACCAGCTGGCCAAAATATATTATTGGTCACGGGGTGAAAACCAGGACTGGAAGTATTATTTCTACGATACGCAGCTCAAGATTTACAGCGAACTGAATCCGCGTAACCGACTGACGTTTTCATCTTATACCGGCGCCGACCGCCTGGCTTTTGTGTTGGAGCCCCGGACGCTCAACCAGATCGATTTCGACTGGCAGTGGGGCAACCGTACTTCCAGTCTGCGCTGGCGGCACGTGCCCAACTCCAAGTTTTTCTCCGAGACCGCCCTTTCCTGCACCAATTACCACTTCGATGTGGACATGACCATCAGCCAGACCGACAGCCTGGCCGGCACCGCCTCCAACCGCATTCGGGTCAAGAACGACGTCCTGGATTGGACGGCGGATACGCGCTGGACTTGTTTTCTTTCGCGACAGCACACCGCTACCATCGGAGCCGCGCTCAAAACGCTGGCGATGAGCTTCAACCAGCAAATAGACGCCCTGACCTATTACGATATGCGCCAGCGCCCTTTGATCGTCAGCGCCTTTGTCCAGGACAAGTGGCAATTCAGTCCGCTGTTCGCCGTGCAATTGGGGTTACGGCTGACGAAATACGAGTTACATAAAAAACTGTACTGTGAACCACGGTTGGGGTTCAAATATAACCTGACGGAAAATGTGGCGTTGAAAGGCAGTTGGGGCATCTACCACCAGTTTCTGTTTACCACGAACGATGAGAATGAGGTTTTGCGGATTGTGGATTTCTGGGAGCCGGTGGCCAAAAATCAGCCCGCACCAGGCAATCAGCATTTCATCGCCGGCATAGAACGCTGGTTCGGCACCGGTTTTACCGGGTCGTGCGAGGTGTATTACAAACCCTATCGGAGCATTCTGGTCAATAATCCTTCCAACAATCCCGCCGACGACAAAGACGATTTTCTGTCCGGGCGTGGTGTCGCCTGGGGCATCGAGCTCCTGCTGAAAAAAACTTCCGGGCGCTGGACGGGTTGGCTGGGATATGCTTATGCGTATGTCGAGCGGCGTGTTGATTTGAACAGCGATGGCCGGGTGCGGCGCGCCGACGATGAAGTTTATTTGCCAGGCTACCATCGCCCGCACGTGGGCAATTTGGTCCTGAACTATCGGCTCAACCGTAAAAACACTTTCAGCCTGACCGGCGTTTTGTCAAGCGGTCAGCCGTATACGCCGGTGGTGGGCAAGGTCTTTACGCAGAGCGGCTTTGGCGGCATGGAAAATCCTTACGAGCTGGTTACCATCTACGGACGGAAAAATTCTGCCCGCTATCCGGCCTATTATCGCGGCGACTGCGGTTGGCTGAGAGACATCCGGCCTTTCGGCGTGCGGGGCAAGTTGAAATTTCAGATTATCAATTTTACCAACCATTTCAATGCCCTGTTCTATTCCTGGAATCACCGGCGCTCGCCGTCGCGCGTCACCGCCATTGGCATGTTTCCCATTATTCCCACGCTGGGGGTCGAATTTGAATTTTAACAGACGTCTGCTCAAGTTTATGCCGTTGCTGGTACTTACCGGGTGCCAGAAGGAATTGGACCTCCTGCAGTTCAAGGACGATTTTGGCAATTACCAGCCGGAAGTGCGCATCGAAGCCATCCTGACGACCACTGCGGTTCACGAACAGAATCCGCTTTACCCCGTGATTGTCCGGGTGGACCGCTCCATTGCGATTGATGACACGGCTCTCTTTAATGGAAACGATGACAACGGCAACTGGCACAGCTATACGGATGTAAATGGCAATGGCCAATGGGACCCCGGCGAACCACTCAACGATGACGTTGGCGAAGATGGTCGGCCAGGGCAGGACAATGGCTTCCCGGCGCGCGACAAAGGCGAGGGCAACGGGCGGCCTGACTACGGTGAGCCCCACGTTGATGAATACGATGAGATCCTGCCCCTCGTGCATGACACGACGGCGACGGTTACCCTGACTAACCTGACCGATGCCAAACAGTATCTTTTAATATGGCAAGCGATTGCCGCCCGCTTCCAGTATCTTGGTCAGGCGCACGAAAACCGATTGAATAATGTCTACGATAGTTATTACGGGGGCTATGTGCTGTACCAAGGCTATGCGGCAAGCCCAGGCGACACAAACAAGTTGTTTGAGTTTACCATTGATTTCCCCGGGCGCGGGTTGACGGTCAAAGGCCAGACGCGGCCCATTCCACAGGCCACCTTTATTGACCCTGGTTTTCCAAAGGTTCGCGATACCCTCTACATACCCTATGGCGGCCCGGGCGGGATACTGTGGAGCTCCGATCCGCGTGCCACAGTTTACTGCGTGCGGGTCGAAAGGGTTTTGAAAAATATTGCAGTACACTTGCTTTGGTATGAGCACCCCAACGTCGCCAACCGGGCGCTGACCGCGGCCAATGGGGGCGTGCCGGTCGGCTTCGAGCCGATAACCGCGGAACTGGAGCCCGGGTTATATCACCTGATCGTGACAACGATGGACGAGAACTACGCACGCTACTACTACTCATCACTACCCTTGAAAGACCCGGCCAAATCCAATCTGCGCGATCAGTACGGCCACGTCGTCATGGGAGTCGCCGGCTCAAAGGCTGAAAATGCCATTTATTTCAGGATTCTGCAATCCGGAACCCCGAAATCCGCCGGCCGGTAAAAATTCATCGGTTGGTATTAAATTCTTGGCAGTAATTGACAGATTCCTTGGAGTAACAATGAAACGTAAATCTTTTTTTCTTTTTGTATTCGTACTGCTGATAGCCACCTGCCAGCCGCCTCCGAGCCCGACGCCCGGCGGATCGGCCGCAAGTCATTCGACCAAAGCCTTGAAGCGCGGCAGTCTCATTCCCACCGATACCAGCGTCGTCAAGGGCAGATTGGACAATGGTTTGACTTACTACATCCGGCGCAATCTCAAGCCCGAAAAACGGGCCGAACTTCGTTTGGTAGTCAACGTCGGTTCGGTATTGGAACAGGAAAATGAGCAGGGGTTGGCGCATTTTCTCGAGCACATGGCATTCAACGGCACCCGGCATTTCGCCCGGCAGGAACTGATTCAATACATCGAGTCCATCGGCATGCGCTTCGGACCCGACCTGAACGCCTATACCGGTTTTGACGAGACGGTTTATATCCTGCAGGTGCCGACCGACCGGGATACACTGTTGGAAAAGGGTTTTCTGGTGCTGTCCGACTGGGCACAGAATATCAGCCTGGAAAGCAGGGAAATTGACAAGGAGCGCGGCGTCATCAAAGAAGAATGGCGGCTGGATCGCGGGGCCGATGCCCGCATGCGCGACCGCGAGATACCTTTTATTTATCACAATTCGCTCTATGCCCGGCGATTGCCCATCGGTCAGATGGCGGTGGTGGACACTTTCCGGTACGAGACCCTGCGCCAGTTTTACCGGCACTGGTATCGCCCCGACCTGATGGCAGTCGTCGCCGTCGGCGATTTTGAGGTACGGGTCATCGAGGAGCACATCGCGAAATATTTTGCCCAAATTGCACCGGCGCTCGCGAAGAACCCGCGTCAGCAGGTTACCATCCCGGATCACAAGGAAACCCTGACCGCACTGGTAACCGATCCCGAAGCCACCCAAACCATTATCCAGGTACTCTATAAAATGGCGCCGGAACCAGAGTCCCGGGTGCGAGATTATCGCCGTTCGCTGGTCGAAAATCTATACAATAACCTGTTCAATAAACGGCTGGCGGAACTGGTGCGCCTGGCCGAGCCGCCCTTTACCAACGCCTGGTCGCAGAAGGGTCGTTTGGCGCGGGGCAAGGATTATTATTCGATCGGCGCCGTGGTCAGGGACAATGAAGTCGACAAGGGCCTGCGGCGTCTCCTGACCGAATTGCGGCGGGTGCAGTTATATGGTTTTACTACCACGGAATTCGAGCGCGCCCGGAAGGAATTATTACGCAATATGGAACGCGCCTATCTTGAGCGTAACAAGACGCAATCCTCGCGTTTGGCGGATGAATATATCCGCAACTTCCTTTTGGACGAACCTATCCCCGGCATCGAGTACGAATACGCCCTGACGAAACGCTATTTGCCCACGATTAAACTAAAGGAGGTCAACGCGCTGGCGGGTAAATGGGTCGGCAATCGCAGCCGCGTCGTACTTTATGAGGCGCCGGACAAGCCCGATACGCAGATACCTACCGCCGCCCATCTGCTATCGTTATTCGACAGCATCAGTGATTACGAAGTGCTGGCTTACATTGACCGGGTCTCGGAGAAACCGCTGATCGAAAACCTTCCCCAGCCCGGCCAGATCATCACCGAGCGGGAGATCGCCGCCATCGGTGTCACCGAATTGACGCTGTCCAATGGCATGCGGGTCATCTGCAAGCCGACCGATTTCAAGAATGATGAGGTTGTGATGTCCGCGTTCAGCCCGGGCGGCCATTCTTTGGTGAATGACTCCGATTATATCGCCGCCGTTACGGCGACGCCGCTGATTGGCGAGAGCGGACTGGGCGAGTTAGGAATTGTCGAATTGCAGAAGAAGCTGTCCGGCAAGGTCGTGCGCGTGCGGCCCGCTATCGGGGAAATCGCCGAAACTTTCAGCGGCGGCTCATCGCCGGAAGATTTGGAAACCATGTTTCAGCTACTTTATCTCTGCTTCACCGCGCCCCGCAAGGACACCACCGCGTATAAATCTTATTATAGTAAAACCCTGGCCGCGCTGACCAACAAGGATGCCGACCCGCTATCGGCATTTGGCGACACCCTGCGCGTGACGCTGAGCCAGTACCATTTTCGTGCCCGGCCGTGGTCTACCCAGATTCTTAGCGAAATGGATCTGGAAAAGTCGTTCCGCATCTATTGCGAACGCTTTGCCGACGCCAGCGACTTTACCTTCTTTTTCGTGGGGAACCTTGACCTGCAAACGATTCGCGACCTGAGTGTCAAATACCTGGCGCCGCTCCCAGCCCTGCACCGTGCCGAAACCTGGCGCGATATCAATCTGCGTCCCCCGCAGGGCGTCATCCGCAAGGCGGTCTACCGCGGCCTCGAGAAGCAATCCTATGTGCAGATGGTTTTTACCGGCGACTTCGAATTTACCCGGCAGAATCGTTATAACCTGGGTGCGCTCGTGGATATTCTGAACATCCGCCTGCGGGAGCAGATCCGCGAGGAAAAAAGCGGCTCCTACGGCGTCAGCGTCCGCCAAACCACCAAACATTATCCGCGACCGGAGTATCAGGTCACGATTCAATTTGGTTGCGACCCCGAGCGGGTACAGGAACTGGTCGGCGTGGTCTTCGAACAGGTTGCCGTACTGCAGGATACGCCGGTATCCGATGCCGACCTGAACAAGGTCCGGGAAATGGGCACGCGCAGTTACGAGGTCAATCTGAAGGACAATCGGTTCTGGGCGGACGTACTCAACTTTTACTATTTCAATCAGGAGGATCCGCTTTCCGTTCTGGAGTATCCTAAGTTTGTCGCCGGACTGAACGCCGCGGCAGTGCAGGCGGCCGCGCGACGTTATCTGAACACCGCCAACTACGTGCAGGTGGTGCTTTATCCGGAAAAGTGAGTTCTAAAACCAAACCTGTTTTCGGGTTTCCAAACAGGTTTGGTTTTGGATGCGCAAAACCAGTT
>CAZPQN010000040.1:0-18934 GCA_964588795.1 uncultured bacterium
GAGCGCTGAGAAATATTGTCCCTATTGTGGAAATCGTCTGGAGCGGTATTTTTCAGTTGAACGAGCTGCTGAAACGCTCGATTTAAGTCCGGAATTTTTTAGAAGCAGAATAAGAAACAGGCAAATTGGTTTTATCAAGATCGGTAAATCGGTTCGAATTCCGGAAAGTGAGATATTAAAATTAATGAATTACTATAAACCGATTTGAAGTCTATTTAAGAATAAATGAATAATAAATTTGCATGGAGGTAATATGTCAACAGTGAAACCCTATTTCCCATTGAAAAATGATCCGAACAATCCTAATAGAAGAATTCGGTCGATTAACCCTCTTCCAGATACGTGGTTATTAAGATGGAAAAATCATCAGGAAATATGGAAAACCAAGGTATTCCGTGGATCAATAAGAGATGCACAAAAAGCTCTCCAGAAAATTGTTGTTGAAACTGAGCAGATACGGCATGGTTTAAAACTCGCTCCCGAAAGAGCTATATCTCTGCGTGAAGCAATTCAACATTACATTGACCATTTGGTCAGCAATACTCATCCCAAAACGACGATCGTTCGATATAATAGAACCTATCGTGTCTTTACAGCATTTTTAAGCAAAGAGATCATGTTGAACGATATCAAGAGGAGGGATGTTGAAAATTTTCGTGATATGCGGATTCAGAAATGCACTCTGTCCGGTGTAAATATTGACTTGAGACAGTTAAAAGCTTTCTTCAATTGGTGCGTCGCGATGGAATACCTGCAAAAATCTCCGTTTATTGGAGTTAAAATTGGAAGTGTTGACAAACAAGTACGCATTTTAACAGCATCGGAAATAGATTCGCTATTCAAAGTAGTTGTTAAAGCACACGATCAAGACGCCTTAGACCTGATCCAATTTTATTTATTGACGGGGGTTAGAGCTACAGAATTACTCCCTCCGCGTTTCACTTGGGAAAATGTCAAGGAGGAGGAGATAATAATTCAGGGAAAACGTAATAAGGTACATCATCTTCCAATCAATGCATCAATGCGGGAAATTCTTGACCGTCGACGCTCATTGCCCAGCCCTTTCCCTTACACGTATTTCTATGTTTATCGAACAATAGTTAGGAAATATTTTAAAGAAGCCGGAATTCGAAATGCCAATATACATTCCTTTCGCAAGACAGTTGGGTATCTACTGATTGATTCCGGAGTCGATGTGTATCGGGTATCGAAGTTTCTAAATCACTCATCCGTGACCACAACTGAAAAACACTATGTTGATATCCTGAAAAAAGATTATCAAAAAATCTCTAACACCTTGGAAGAGAAGATTAAATTTGATACGCAAATGATACGCATAAATGGTACTAAATCAGACCAAATCAGTGCCTATTTGATGGGTCAAAAAGCACCAAAATTGGGCGTAAAAGAAAGCATCTATGTTGATTATTTACAAGGGGTTAGTTAGTTGTGGCGAGGGACGGAATCGAACCGCCGACACAGGGATTTTCAGTCCCCTGCTCTACCGACTGAGCTACCTCGCCACTACCAAAAAAAGCGGTGTAATTTATGACATCAGGTTAAAATGCAAAAAGGTTTTTTCTGTACGTTTCAGGCAGTGTCATTCCCCCGCAATCCAATAGACTCCGCTATCAAATAATCCGGATCGCTCGCCGATTTTCTTCTTGAATTCTCTATGGCGATTGCTTACAATTAACCGGTACATTTGACAGGTTAAATTTTTAAGATTATTATGGCAACAGGATTTATAAAGAGTTATTTCCGCATTCCGCTGTTAATTCGCATAGCAGTCGGATTCCTAACCGGAACCCTGCTCGGCATCGGCTTTTGGATCGGCGCCGCCTGGCAGGGCATTTCACTTAGCGGGTTTATCATCACCTGGATCGCGCCGTTTGGAGCGGTGCTGATCAGTATGCTGAAGATGATCGTCATCCCGGTAGTATTCTGTTCCGTAGTGACGGGCGCCGCCAGCCTTTCAGTCAGGCAATTTGGCGGCATTGGCGGTAAGGTTTTGCTCTGGTACTTGCTGACTTCCTTCTTTGCGGCAATGTTGGGTACCGGTTTGGCTCTGGTCGTCAATCCCGGAAGCCTGACCTCGATTACGGGATGGCAGGACTTAATTGTAGGCATGACGGTACAACCCACTCCTCCTATGGTTACCCCGCAAATGAGCCGTAGCCTTACCGATCTGTTGTTAGGTATGTTCCAGAATCCATTCGAAGCCTTAGCGAATAACAATTTTCTGGGGATTATCGTTTTTGCCATTCTTTTCGGGCTCGGGCTACGCTTTCTGCAAGAGGATTCAAGGACTTCAGCACTGCAGCCCTCGGTGCAAAATCTAAGCGACATGTTTGTTGCCGGGCGTGAAGTGATCTTCAAAATCGTGGAGTGGATTCTGGAATATTCACCGGTAGGCGTATTCGCCCTGGCGGTGACCAATTTCGGATTGTACGGCAAGAGCATCGTCGGACCTTATGTCAGTGTAACGCTGGGAATTATTGGCGGAATATTGGGTATGATTGCGATTGTGTATCCCTTGCTATTAAGCCTTTTGACCCGACAAAATCCCTACCATATTTTAAAGCGGATGCAGGAAGCCGTCATTACGGCATTTATCACCCGCAGTAGCGCCGCCACTCTGCCAGTCTCACTGCGTACAATGCAGGAGCAACTAAATGTACGCGTAGACCTGACCAGTTTTGCCCTGCCGCTGGGAGCGACGATTAACATGGACGGTGTCTGTGTGCATCTGCCGATGTTTGCGGTCTTGGCGGCTAATCTGTTCGGTGTGCAGCTAACGGCTACGAGCCTGGTAATTTTGGTGATCACCACAGTTTTGGCCTCCATCGGAGCGGGGGGCGTGCCGGGCGGCAGTCTGATGTTGCTGTTTATTATTTTGGAGGCAATCGGACTCGATAGCGGACAGGTGGCAGTGATTGTCGCTTTGGCAACAGGCATCAATCCGATTCTCGATATGTTCGAGACTGCCAATAATGTCACCGGCGATATGGTATGCACCTACGTCGTAGCCCACTCGGAAGGAATGTTCGAAAAAGACAGCACAGGAATCAAATGAAGCACCGGGTTGCGATTGAAAAATACACCAGCGGCGGTCTGACCTCGGCCATCCGCAATTGCCTGGCATGGGTCAACTGGCAAGAGCGTATCCAGCGCGACAGCCGGATTTATCTCAAACCCAATCTGACTTTTCCCGAATATCGTCCCGGCGTCACTACCTCGCCGCATTTTATTGCGGCGCTCCTGGATGTGCTCAAAGAACGTACCCCTCATCTGACAGTTTTCGAATCGGATGGCGGGAACAATTCCTATCCGGCGGAGAAGGCTTTTCGCACCCATGGCTTGTACGAAATTTGCGCCGCGCGCAATGTGCGTCTGCTGAATTTGGCGCGTCTTGAACGGGTCCCGGTGGAGGTGCAGACACCGCGCGGTAAGAAGACCATTCTGTTAGCCCGGGAACTGCTCGAAAACGCCGATATGACCATCAGCGTTCCCGTGCCCAAAATGCACTTCGTAACGCGCTTCACCGCCGCGATTAAAAATCACTGGGGCTGTGTGCCGGACTCGATGCGCCTGCGACATCATCATTTTTTCAACTCCGCAATTCTCGAAATCATGCGCCAGTATAAATCCGGCCTGACAGTCGTGGACGGCGAATATTTCCTCGATGTCAATGGCCCCGTGACCGGCACGCCGGTGCAAATGGATTTAGTGCTTGCCGCCGATTGTCCTTTAAGTGCCGACCTGGCGCTGATGGCGCTTATGGATGTTGACCCTCAGCGGATCGGCTATATCAAAAGAGCCTGGCAGACCGGTCTGACTCCGCGGACACTCGAAGAAATTGAATTCAATACTGATTGGCGGGAATTCAAGACGCACGCCTTTAGTTACCAGCGCGATCCGGTTGATTATTTAGCCCTGTTGGGTTTCAAGAGCCGCTTGGTGACCTGGTTAGTCTATCTGTCGCCCCTGAAAAGTCTGGCCCACTGGCTGATCAAAGTTCTGCGCGGTGGATCGCGACAGGTGGATACTTATTTCACCGATGTTCTCAAGGACGACGAGCCCGGTTAAGGACTAATTTGTATTTTATGTAGAGAGGGCCTATATTTAGCCAGTTGGCTAACAATTGACAATTTGAGCTGGAAATGCAAATGAATATTGTCTATCGGGCACTTTCTGATCCTACCCGCCGGGAGATTTTGAAACTCCTGCGGGAAAGGGCGATGACCGCCGGGGAACTGGCGGAGCATTTTGCGATTACCAAGCCTTCGCTTTCCAAGCATTTTAAGGTATTGCGGGCGGCGGATTTGATTCAGGGTGAGAAGCGCGGCACGCAGATCATTTACTGTTTGAATCTCACTTTGCTGGAGGAGGCATTGGCGGCTCTATTGAATTTATTTCAAATCAAGGAGAATATAGATGAACAAAGAAAAGATTGACTGGCGGCAGTTCCGCCCCGCTTTTATCCTGATTGCCGTGGTATTAGTGACTATGTTTGTGGTCTCATTTTATGCCTGGCAGAGACTACCGGCCGGGGGGCGAATCGCAGTACATTGGGGTGTCGACGGACAACCCGATCGCTATGGCAGTAAATTCGAGGGTTTATTGTTGATTCCGCTAATGACGCTCGGCATAGCGGGAATCATGCTGTTGATGCCGCTGATTGAGCCGCGTCGGCTCCATCTGAAGTTATCGCTGAAAGCCTATATCGTGATCATCTCGGCGATTATCGTCCTGATGTTGGGGTTGTATTTAGTAACAGTGCTACATGCTTTAGGCTGGCAGGTCAATGTCATGCGGAGCGTCTGTGTCGGAGTCGGAGTTTTGTTTATCTTAATTGGCAACTACCTGGGTAAAGTCCGGAGTACTTTTTTCTTCGGTATTCGGACTCCCTGGACGCTCTCCAGCGAGTTGGCTTGGGACAAGACGCATCGTTTAGGGGGACGCCTGTTTGCAGTGATCGGATTAATACTGGCGTTGGGGAGTTTTGTTTTCACCGGAAAGACGGTATTCATTTTTTTAATCACGGCACTCGCCATCTTACTAATAACCGTTACGGTCTATTCTTACCTGATCTGGAGGAGCGACCCGGCGAAAAAACAAGCCGGGAATTAGCATACGCTACTGCTGTTGTAAGGCCTGAAACACCTTTTCCGCAGTAATCGGCAGATCCCTGAAACGAATACCGATAGCGTCGAAAATTGCATTGGCGATGGCCGGCGCTGGACCGTTCATGGCGATTTCGCTGACCGATTTGGCTCCGTAGGGGCCGGTGGGGTCATAGGTCGGGAGCAGAATAGTTTTGATTTCGGGTATGTCCGCCGCGGAGAAAATTTTGTAGCGTCCGAAGTCGGTATTGAGTTGGGCACCCCGCGCATCGAAGCGCAACTCTTCGATCAGGGTCCAGGAAATGCCGTTGACAATTGCGCCTTCGATCTGCCCCTCGGTGAGGCGCGGATTGATCGGCGTGCCGCAATCCGTCACCGAAACATATTTGATGACCTGCACAACGCCGGTGGCGGTATCGACCTCGATCTCGACAAAGTGGGCTGCAAAGGGCGGCGGCGAAACCGGCGAGATATGCGAGGAGCTGGCTTGAATCTGAAACTGGTTATGAGTATAGAGGGCATACTGGCAGATACTACGAAAATCGAGATGCCCCTGAGCCCAATGAACTGCTTTCCCGGCGAGGTGTAAATTTTTCTCCGGTTGTCGGCTTATTTCCGCGGCGACGCTGAGGATTTGATTTTTAATTTCCTCGGCACACTTTTTAACTGCACCGCCTGAGATGTAGGTCGTCGAACTGGCGTACGCGCCGGTGTCAAACGGCGTGAAGTCGGTGTCTGAAGAATAGACGATTATGTCATCGAGCGTGACGCCGAGCGTTTCGGCGGCGATCTGCGCCAGGACCGTGTCGCTGCCCGTGCCGAGATCCGTGGCGCCGACGTGCAGGTTAAATGAGCCATCGTCGTTCATTTTCATATAGGCGGCGCCCATATCGACACGGGGAATACCGCTGCCCTGCATCATGCACGCCATTCCGACACCCCGGACTTTGGTACCGTGTCTGAGTTTTTTTCCGCGTTTGGAATACCAACCGATTTCCTGGGCACCGCGGGTGATGCATTCGAGCAGGGAGCTCGACTCGATATTTTGACGGACGCCTTCTTTGCCCTCTCCTAAGCGTTCAAAGATAGGTGATGTTTCGCCCAGCTGGATGACGTTTTTACGGAACAGCTCGATCACGTCCATGGGCAGCTGTGTGGCGATGATGTCCAGCAGCTGATTGAGGGCGAAATAACCTTGGGTGGCTCCGTAACCGCGATAAGCGCCGCCGATCGGCAGGTTGGTATAGACCGTCCGTCCGGTGAAGCGCTGGTAGGGAGCTTTATTGATCAACGGCAGGACCTTACTGCCGATGTTGGAGAGTACCGTAAGGGCATGGGAGCCATACGCTCCGTTGTTCATCAGCGCGTCGAGCCAAATGGAGTGCAGAGTTCCGTCGGCTTTCACGCCGCACTGCAAACGCAGGCGAACCGGGTGACGATAACGGGTGGCGCGCAGAACTTCCGCACGGCTGAGCAAGATTTTGACGGGCAAGCCGGTCTGCAGGGTCATCCATCCAGCGTAGTACTCGAGGAAGACTTCCTGTTTGCATCCGAAGCCACCGCCGAGGCGCGGCTTGATGACGCGGATGCGCTTTTCGGGAATCTGTAGAACCCGGGCGCAGATGCGACGGGCATGGAAAGGTACCTGGGTCGTCGAGATGACGATTAGCCGATTGTATTGATCGAGGTAGGTCAGAACCGCATGTGGTTCAAGCATGGCATGTGAAGCGTACGAAGTGTGAAAAGTTTCATCAAATGCAAAATCGCTCTCGGCTAACCCTTGCTCGAACTTGCCAACGTCAATATTGACTTCGGCGCAGAGATTTTCATCCGGTCTGTAAGGCATGCCCGCAGGATAACCTTTGCCGGGCTCAGGATGCAATTGCGGTGCACCGGGTGCGCCGGCTTTCTCGTAGTCAAACAAAGCTGGTAAAATTTCGTATTCCACTTTGATTTTCTGCAAAGCCGTCTCGGCGGTCTGCGGGTTTTTCGCCAACACAGCGGCTACTTTGTCCCCCACAAAGCGCACGGTCGGATTGAACATCGTGGTATCGTACGGCGAGGGCTCCGGAAATCCCTGACCGGCGGTGGTGTGCAATATCTGCGGTGTATTAAACGTATGACAGACGGCGATCACCCCTTCCAGAGCGAGGGCCGCGTCCGCGTTGATGCTGGTGATTCGGGCGTGAGCATGGGGTGAATACAAAAATTTGAGATGGTGGACATTCGCGATCGGATAATCATTAGTGAAAAGCGCGCGCCCCGTAGCGAGGCTCAGACCGTCATACTTTGCGACGGAATGGCCCACAGTGGTAAAATGCATTTCCGGCTGTTGCGATTGTTTTTGCTTCATACTTTGCCGTCCTGTATCAATTGGGCGGCGTTTTGAATGCCCTCGATAATTTTGACGTAACCCGTACAACGGCAGAGGTGACCGTCCAGGGCGGTTTTGATTTCGTCTGCGGTGGGATGCGGTTTGTTTTGCAGTAAAGCATAGGCCGAAAGCACGATGCCCGGTGTGCAGAAACCGCATTGCACAGCGCCAGCCTTGACCAATTCGGTCTGGATGACGTGCGGTTTGGTCAGGTCACTCAGACCTTCGATGGTAGTGACAGAGTCGCCCGCAACGGCGGCAGTGAGCACTTGACAGGCATTGACTGGCTGACCGTTCCAAAGCACGACACAACTGCCGCAGTCGCCATGACCACAACCGAGTTTGACACCGGTCAATCCCTGCGAGCGAAGCGTCTCCAACAAGGTCTCGCCGGGATGGATATCCAACCGTTGGAATACGCCGTTGAGCGTAAGTTCAATTTGCATGGCTCTGCTCCCGAATTTGTTGAAGAACAGCGCATAAAAGCTGATGAGTCAAGTTCAGGCGAAAGGCGGAGGAGAAGCCGGGATGAGGTGCTATTTTTACCGGAGGCAATTTCAGCAGTTCAGGCAGTTCCGGATCACGTAAATCCCGTCCGGTCAGGCGGGCTTCTATTTCAGGAATCCGGCGTGCGGTAGCCCAGAGATTGCCAAGCGCGAGTCGGGCGCATTGGATTTGGTTTTGACGACATTCAAGGTAAACCGCCACGTCCACGACGGAGTAATCGAATCGGGTGCGCGCCCATCGCCGATAGGCTCCGAAACCCGGCGCAGGGGGCAGATGAACTCCCGTGATCAGCGTTGCACCAGCACATATTTTTTCCTGCAGGAACTGGGGAAGAGGGTAATACTCCTGCGCAGCACCGGCAACCTTTATCCGGGCTTCTAAGACCAGCAGAGGGGCGAGCAGATTGGACCAGGCGGGATGATCGGCGAGTGAGCCGCCGATCGTTATCAAATTGCGCAAAGTATTGGAAGCCGCCTGACTAACCGCCAAACTCAGAATAGCGCGGGCATCGGGGAAAGAATAACGGGCCAAATCGCTGAAACGTACCAAAGCGCCGATTTCAATATCCCGAGCCTGTTCTTTGATTTCGTGCAGGGGCAATTGGCGCAGATCGAGAAAGGCGTGGAGGTCAGGATTGCCGCCACGCTGAAAAGAGGTGCCTCCGGCATAGGGTTTAACGCGCTTTTTGGACAGCAGCTCCAGAGCGGCTGTGACTGAAGCGGGGCGATACCAGCGCCTTACGCTCTTGATCATATATTAAATCCCAATACTGAACTCCAACTCCTTTTAAATTTTTTAGAATTTCGGAAAATCACTGCGCCAATGCAAACTGAAAATCAAAACTTGATTACTTATCCGCAACTTAATATATTTCTCTCAGATTTTTGTTGAGTCGGGTAGAAACAAATCACTAAGGGCAGAAGAGTATGAAATTAGCGGGCAAGTGTATCCTGATCCTGGCAGTTCTGACACTCATTATTACACCGTTGTGGGGAATTGATGAATCCCGGGTGCAAGAATTTACTTTAAACAACGGGATGCGGGTTTTAATGTACGAGATGCATGACGCGCAGGTCATCTATTCGCACCTGACCTATAACGTCGGATCCAAGTACGAACCTTACGGACAGACCGGAATTTCCCATATTGTGGAACACATGATGTTCAAGGGAACCAAGCGGTTTCCCAAAGGCACGATCGCCGAGTTGATTTCTGCCAACGGCGGTATCTTCAACGCCTATACGTCCACGGATATCACAGTTTATTATGAACTGTTACCCAGGAACGTGATAGACCTGGCTTTTGACATAGAATCGGAGCGGATGTACAAATGTGAATTTGATGCGGAAGAATTCAAATCGGAAGTCAACGTCATCGCCGAGGAACGAAAGCAGCGCACCGAAAACAGTGCGGCCGGGCTACGCCGGGAAGAAGTGAACACCCTGATTTTTAAGAATCATCCCTACCGCAACCCGGTCATTGGTTGGATGGAAGACATCCGGGCGATTACCCGTGATGATGCTTTCCAATATTACCGCACCTTTTATACTCCGAATAATGCGACGTTGGTGCTAGTCGGTGATTTCAATGTGGCGGAGATGCGCACCAAAGTCGAAAAATATTTCGGGAACATTCCACGCGGCCCGGAATTGCCGCACGTGCGTTTTTATCGGGTAGCCCAGAATGGCAAGAAAACTCTGGACTTCAAGCACCCCGATATTCTGAATCCGGAAATCCAGCTCTATTTTGCGGCGCCCACCCGCGCCGATGATGACGGACCAGCGCTCTATGTGGCGGGCAACATTCTCGGTTCGAAGAGTGCCACTTCGCGGCTGAATAAAAAACTGCATCGTGAGAAACAGTTATGCGAGGGCGCCAATGCCGGTTTGACATTTTCCAAAGATCCCATGACCTTCAATATCACGGCGCGTCTATTGCCGGAAGTTGCGATGCCAGAGGTGGAAGCCCTGATCTGGAAAGAACTCGATAGCCTGGCCAACTACCCGGTCAGCGAATATGAATTACAGAAAGTGAAAAACCGGATCAATTTCAGTGAATTGACCAGCAATCAGTACTGCGACCAGATCGGCAGTCAGCTCGGCACCTGGGATAATTACTTCGGCTGGCATTATATCAACGAGTGGCGGCAGAGAATTCTGTCAGTTACGGCGGAGGATATTCAGCGGGTAGTCAAAAAGTACCTATCTCCGGACAACCTGGTCGTTTGTTATTCCCGCCGCGACACGACTGTCAGCCAACCTCCGAGTACTATTTTTGAACAAACTGACCTGAATGAGGAAACGCCACCCATCCTCGATCAACCCCTGGTCGAGGAAGCGGCCGAGACGACCGCGGATGATGTCCGGCGGATTTATTATCCCAAGTTGAAGGAAGTGATAGCGCCCAATCCGATCGTTCCGCTCTTCACCAAGCACAAGCTGGCCAATGACGTGGTCGTTTATCTGATTGAGAGTCACGATTACCCGACTATTTATTTGTTGGGCCTGATCGAAACCGGACGCTTGCCGGAAGAAGTTCAATATCCCGGAATCCGCCGAATGGTCGAAGGCCTTATCCAACGCGGTACGGCTCAGCGCAAGTACGAACAGATTATCGAGGAACGCGCCTTTACGCCGTACACCTGCGACATCAGTCAGAGTTGGAACCGCATTGTCCTGCAGGGTTATGCGCTGATGAAGGATGCCGACAAACTGCTGAACCATAGCTACGAGGTGCTCAGTCAGCCCAGTTTTCCTCCCGAGGAAATTGAAAAGGCGCGTCCGCTTTTAATCAAAAGTGCCCGCGAGTACAAAGAAACCGCCCGCATGAAAGCCTTTTACGCCATGTTCGAAGCAGTCTTCGAAGGTCACCAGTATGCCTTACCCTATGCCGGTTCGGTGGAGGCTTTCAAACAATTGACCCGGGAAGACCTGATTAATTTCTGGAATAAATATTACAGTCCGGCGCGTCTGCAACTGATTATCGTCGGGGATTTTAATAAAACCGAAATTATCGGGAAACTCAATAACACCTTCGGAAAATGGCAGAAAAAATCCGGAGATGCCAACTTGCCTTTTACTTCGATCCAGCCTATCCGTGGCAAACGTGTTTTCGTTTATGGCAATCCGGAGTACAAACAATGCCGGCTGGATATCGCTTTCAATCCTGTGGAGGGCGGCATCAGGGTCAACAATCCCGACCTCGAGGCGCTGGAACTTTTGGAAGCGATTCTGTGCGGCAGTTCGCTGACTTCCCGGATGGGCAAGGAATTGCGTGACAAACAGGGACTAAGTTACGGCATCCGCAGTAATCTGTGGGTGCGCGAACATGGCGGGTACTGGAATATCCGCACCGAGCTGGATAAAGCCAACCTGAGTCGCATGGTGCGTGGAATTTTTAAGGAAATTGAAAAGGTTCAGCAAAGCGGAGTGACTGATGAGGAACTGGAGAAAGCCAAAGCGCGGAAAATTGCCCTGCTGACCATGAATACCCGTACGCTGGACGACGTCGGGGGCCTTGTCTTTAATATGTTGTCCAATAAGCAACCGCTTGATCACTTCGATAAGAGCCGCCAGCGGATTATGGCGGTCACGAAAGAAGATATTCGACGGGTGGCACGGAAATATTTGGATACGAACAACTACATAATCGCGGTTTCGGGTGACATCCCCGATAACGCACTCGATGAATTCAGATGATTTAAATACCAAAGGCAAGTCCAGTGGGGATGATGGCTTGACTGCAGGATCAGCAATGGGGAAGAAGTTTTTAATCGCAATCGCGCTCATGTCGGGAATGACATGGAGCTCCGCGGCCGTTATCAGCGGTAAAGTGCAGGACCAGATGAACAAGACCAACATTGGTGATGCGCTGGTCATCCTGCTCAGACGGAGTGAGGCAAATTTCTCGCGGACGGTGGTTTCCGATCAGACCGGGTACTTTATCCTGACCGATGTCACGCCGGGAGTGTACACGATCGAAGTCGCTCGGGACGGTTACTTTAAAAATGTGCTTTTTGACCTGAAAATCGAACGCGAGCAGAATTATACCATCAATGTCAAATTATTGAAGATGGAGGGCAAATCGGCCAGCGATTACTGCTTTATGTTGGGTGGTATAGAAGTCTGTTCGGTGCAGGAGGAACTGATTCCCGAGCAACCGGTGACCACCCGCAAGATTGATTCCGGCGAAATCGAGCATATGCAGGCCACCAGTCTGGGCGATATCATCAGTTTGGTGCCGGGAGTGGATAAGGCCAAGAATCCGGGGTTATCCGATGCTCAAAATATTGGTATTCGCTCCGTATCGGCGGCTTCCTATTCTCTGCCGGCCCTCGAGTACTTCGGCGTGGCAGTGGTTGTGGATGGTAACCAGCTTTCCACGAATGCCAATGCGACTTCAAAAATTTACGGCAGTTCGGGGGAAACGGGGCTGGACCTGCGCAATATTCCGGCGGAGAATATCAAATCGGTCGAAGTCATTACCGGCATTCCGTCGGTGGAATACGGCAATTTTGCCACGGGGGTCATCAAGGTCGAAACCAAGGCCGGGCGCACCGCACCCAAACTGAATGCCAAGATCAATCCCGACACCAAGTCCGCCAGTTTTTCGCACGGCATCCGGTTGGGTAACCAGGTGTTGGATTATCATTTGAATTATGCCTACAGCGAACGCAATTTGCGCAAAGAAGGGGATGAGTTCCACCGCCTGCACTTCAGCGGCAATCTGACCAATCAATACCTGCAGGGGCGTTTGGAAAATAGGCTGAGCGCGAGTTATACCAAGACATTCGACAATGAGAAACCGACCGACGTGGAACGGACGCGCAGTTACAATCGCGGCTACCTCGCCACCGTCAATTACAGCTTCGACTACCAGAAATCGGCCCAAGACCGTCTCAAAGGGTCAATCGGTATTAATTTGAACAACAAGAATGCCTTTCGTTCCAAGTGGGTGGCCGAAAATTACAATGTCTATCACGACACGACGGTCATAGATACCGTAATCCTTCCCGGTGATACTGCATTTGTGCCGCGCGATACCTCGATGCTCGAAGTTTTGCCCGGTTATATCGGCAAATACCGCGAAATCGGTCAGGAATGGCAGGTCAGTGCCAAGCTTCAGCGCCGTCTCATACGCCAGAGGCGCTTTGGGAAGCACGAACTGCTTATCGGTGCCGAAGGGAATTATGAAAAGAATACGGGACCGGGCTTGCTTCTGGATGAAAAGTATCCCTACTACGGGCAATATTCCAGTCGCCGCAGTTATGCTTTCAGCGACTATCCCGACCTGCCATCTCTGACGGCCTACGTGGAAGATATTTTTTCCGGTCGGTTTTTCAAGGACCGCTATACACTGATGGGCGGACTGCGCTATGATGTCTTTTCACCGACCGGATTCGGGCCATTGCGTGACGGACATCTCCTGAGTTCCAAACATGGCGAGTTTCTCAGTCCGCGGGTGAACCTGCAGTATTTCTTCAGTGACGATGTCCGCCTGCGCCTGGGCTGGGGCAAAAGCGTCAAAGCCATTTCGTTGGGTTACATCTACAAGCCGCCGGCCTATTTCAAATACCAGAAAGACACCCTGATTATCGAGGAAGAACAGATCCAGTACAATCCGCACCTCAAAGCATATTCAATCGATAAAACCGAAATTTCCTGGGATTGGAAAATCAGTGGCCTTTTCGGCTTTTCGGCTACCGGCTACTATCAGACCTCGGACAATATGCCGGCGGGAGTTGATTATCCCTGGGGTTATGCCCAGAATCCGGACACAATTACCACTGCTGACTGGAGTCGTTTTGAAAACTTAGGCTGGAGCCGTTCCAGCGGAGTCGAAATCACACTCCGCACACAGCGCCTCCGCAATTTTCAATACCGGATGAATGTCACTTATCGGTTCAGCAAATCGGGTCGCCACGGGTTAGCCTATGATTCTGGCTGGGAGACCAGCTGGGAAGATCTCTGGTACAAACCGGAATATAGCTGGAGCGAAAAAGTGATCCTGGATTATCAGGTCAATTACATCAGCAATCGCTTAGGGGTCTGGATTACCCTCGACGCCCAGCATATTCCTCTCGAGCATCATAAAACGGTCTACCGCAGTAATTCGACTTATAAGACCGTTGATGGCCAAGTGTATCTGTGGTATCAGGGAATGAGTTATTATTTCGATCGTTATCTGGATAATTCGGGAGGACGCTGGATCATTAATTTCCGCATCACCAAATCGCTGACCCAGAACGCCGAGGTGTCGCTTTTCATCAATAATCTGTTCGATGACCGGGCGCCCTATAAATCCTGGCAGGGTCTTATCTACGAAGAAAATCCGCCGATCTTTTATGGACTGGAGGTGAGCGCACAATGGTAAAGCAATGGATAGTATGGGTGATCGGCGCAATCAGCCTGACGTCCTGTTTCAGGGAAAAGCCTCTGCAGTATGATGGTTCCTATGCGATCAAACTGACGGTAGTTTTTCGCGACGATTCCTTAGGCTACAACGAGGTTTTACCAGACCTGCCGGTCAGGTTGCGCATTACCAACTACAGTATCGGGGATTTCAATGCGCGAACCGACTCAGCGGGCGTCGTTGTTTTTGATGATCTACCGTTCGCTACCTATGACTTGGATATAAAAGCCACCGTCCGCCTGCCCTTTATGGACAGCACGGGCGCTCTGGTTCCGGATTCCTTCATCACCATTACCGTTGTAGATACGATGCGCGAGATACAGGCGCTCAACAGCAACTTTTTTGAGGATACGGTTTATACCATGGCGGCGAATGCCCTGCCCGGTCTGAAAATCAATGAGATTTACTATACCGGACCGCAAAACACTTCCTTCTGGTTTTACGATCAGTTTGTGGAGTTGTATAATTCCTCCGATGAAATCAAGTATTTGGATGGCATGATCGTCTGCCGGATCTATCACATGCTCGACCGGGTGACGTATGCTTTTCAGTTCCCCGGCACGCCCTTGACCGGACGGCAGTATCCGGTTCAGCCGGGCGAATTTGTGGTGTTGGCGGTGGATGCCTATGATCACCGTAAAATTTTCGCCACCAGTATTGACTTATCGGGAGCAGACTGGGAATTCGTCAACCAGATGGATTTCGGGGACTACGACGACCCCAATATTCCCAATTTGTTCAATATCATCACCGGGAAGAACGTCGACTTTCTGATTAATCTCTCCTCCAATGTCATCGCTCTCGCTGACGGCAGTGATGCCATCATGAGTGATGGATTGGCGATCAACACGGTGGTAGATTGCGTGGAATACTGCAGTTTGAGCGAACATATCAAGGACATTGACCGCATTTTAGACCGCGGCTGGGCCGGGCGTGGTAACCAGAAATACAGTGGTCAATCGGTGGAGCGGATTACCCCCGGTTTCGATACGAACAATTCATTCGTGGATTTCGTCATCATCAAACCGCCGACCCCGGGCTGGTCGCATTAGGATCGTCAAGGAATTTGCAATGTCAAATACCTGGATTAGCAAATTGTGAGGATGAAGATGTACAGTGTTACGCGTAAGGTGATCTGCGGATTTGTCCTGACCGGTATAACCACATTGGCATCCGGATTTGACTATCCGATTTTTAAAGCGATACCCAATCGCAATTTGTACCGGACGGAACGGATGGCACTGTATGATTGGAGCGGGAATCCGGCTTTTTTCCGCATAGCTTATCATGAGGATTATAATTTTTACACCGCCCATTACACCCGCCAGACGAATCGCTTTCATCGTCAATATGATCCCCAGGCCTCGAATGATTACCAACTGCATTTGCTGAATATCAAACAAATTTCCGAGCGCCTGACGCTCTGCACGACGATCAGTTATCAGCGTCTCGATCAATCGCGGGTATTCCGTTCCCTGGAAAAGGAATTTTATACCGCACCGTTTGCCCTTTCGGATACGACCTCCGGGAACGTGAGTTATGACGGTCCGCGGATTGGCTTTTTGTATAATTGTCAGATCACTGCTAATTGCCTGGCCGGGATAACCGTGAATTATGGTGTAGAGCGTGGCCTCAAGGATGTCTTCACTCAATGTGAAACCATCATGCGTGATATAGACCTGACCGGCGGATTGGGACTCGTGCGGGATAATTTGGAACTGGGAGTGTTCGGACGCTATTTCAATGTACAGTCGAAATACGAGGCGGTGAAATATCTGCAGGATGCCCTGGTCAATACGTGGTTTGGCTATCACGTCTATTTTCCCGAGAATCCGAGAGCCACTAACCGTAAAAACGATGACCGAATAGGTTACGAATGTGGTCTGCAGGCGGCGCTGAATGATTTTCTTTTCGAGGGCTTGCGTTTGCAGATGGGCATCGCCCGGGGAGCAAAGTCAACCGAAGTGACGGTCGGCAGTGTCACCATTCCCAATCCTCGGGGGTATGCTGTTCGCGAGGGAAACCGCATTGTGGCTGGATTTGACTATTGGCCCGCACAAGCGCGGTACGGCATCCAGTTGCTGTACGATAATCAGATCTTTACCGAATGGGCGGAAGCCAATCCTTATGCAGTGATTGTCATGGAAAACGAAGTACGCCAGGATCAGGTACGCCTGTGCTTTCAGACTGTTCTCCGCAAAACTATCCGCGTTGCCTTAGGGGGCGAGCTGACTTACTGCCATGATGATTACCGGGAGTTTATCCTGCCTTTTGGGTACCAGGAAATCCGCAATGGAATGCAGGGGTTTGGTGAAGTACAGCTGACCATCAATCCCGTCCTGACCTGTCTTCTGCGCGGGTGGTACGGACGCCAGGAACCGTACTTTTATTGGAATACCACCGAGTTCAGGGAGTGGGCGGTGCAATGCGGTTTTGAGCGCTTGTTTGTTTTGGGACGTTTCGGGCTCGAGGGGCGTTATGCTGTCCAGCGTCCCTCTGCCGGTGAGAAGACCAATACGGCGCTGGAGTTATTTCTTACTTATCGCCGATAAAAATCTTGAAAAAGACTAAAATTTTTACTATAATGGAATCAGTAAGTAACATGCGCTATCTAAGGGAACACAAAACATTCAATAAAGGAGGTAGAATGAAAAGAACTGCTACGATCTTTTGGATTGTGATGCTTGTGACTGCGGTGACCTTTGCCGCGCCCTGGCAAGTTGTCAAGCAAGCATCAACAGAAATGCAGGTTGACCGCGGTTGTTTCATTGATGCCAACACCGGGTGGATCGTTTACAGCACCACCTATCCCAGTAATGCGATGGGTTGGGTGCAGAAAACCGCCGATGGAGGGGCAACCTGGACAACCCTGCGGGCACCGGAAGCCACCCTCGTTGATTTGGGCTGGACCGACATGGAATTCATTAATGCTACTGTCGGATACGCCTGCGGCAAGCGCGGCGTAATTTACAAAACGACGGATGGTGGTTATAACTGGACGATGATTGCCGACACCAACACGTACAAGAGTGATCTGCTGGATCTGGATGTCGTGGATGCGAATGTAGTGTTTTTTGCCGGCAAAGCCTCCACGCTGTTGAAAACGGCCGATGGGGGCACTTCTATTACGCCTGTTGCGAATGCTACGACGGTTTTCGCCGACGATCTCGATGGCGGAATTGCTTTTTGCAGCCCGACGGTAGGCGTCGTTGCCGTCGACAATAACACCAATCCCATGACCTGGTACACCCACGATGGCGGTGCGACCTGGACAGGCGTCAGCCTGGCCGGTATTTTTCCGGCGGGACTGACCTCCAAGCGGGTCTACGATGTCGCGGCGGGCGGTGACTCGACGGTGGCCATTGCAGCCTACCATCATATCACCTTCCTCTCCAAAGACGGTGGTAAGTCTTACACAGTCAGCGGTCCTTACACGACCAGTCTGAAGTACTCCAACTGTGTGGATGTGATTGATGCCAATACGATCGTTACCGGGGGTGGCACCGATGCTTATCTGGCCATCACTACCGACGGAGGCAGCAACTGGACCGTATTAAAATGCGGGACGGGACAGACTACAGCATTCTTTGACTTCGTGAATGCCAATACCGGTTACGTGTTCGGGTACTATGGTATGTGGCTCAAGACTATCAATGGCGGTAGTACCTGGACGAGTCTCGTGGAATGGCCGCAGGTCAGTTTCTGGGGCTTGGCCTTTCCTACGCCGTCTCAGATTGTCCTGACCACTTCCGGTGGCGGGGAAGTCACCAAGAGTAACGATGGCGGCAAGACCTGGGGTTTCCCCAGTAATCTGGCGACCAATTTCGATGGAAACCTGTTTGAGCTGGAATTTGGTACTGCCACGACCGGTCTGACCGGCGGCGATGGCGGAACATTGCTGAAAACGACCGACGCGGGATCAAGCTGGTCGGCTCCGATTGCCAGTGATATGGTGACGGGTAACAAGGCCATTAATGCCATGCATTACCTGAATGCTGACACCGTCTATATGGGTGGTGGTTCTGGATACCTGGTGCGCAGTTTGGATGGCGGGGCGACCTGGACCAAACTGACTACTGGCACAACTAAAACTATCTACGACATTTGTCCGATTGCCGCCAACCAGGTAGTCTTAGCCGCTGGATCGGGCGAATATTGCATCTCATCAGACGGAGCTACCTTTACCAAGGTCGGTGCCGTGGCTGGGACGCCCAATCTGCGGGCAGTCAAGTTCCGCAACGGCGTTGGCATCCTGCCGGCCGCTAGCGGTAAAATCTACCGTACGACCAGCTGGAACGTTCTGCCGACACTGGTTTACACAGCTACCAACGCTGCTGAGTTGTACGATGTCGAATTTGTGGATGACAATATCGTTTACGTGGTAGGACAGTACGGCACGATCCTCAAATCGGAAGATGCCGGTTTGAACTGGACTGAAGAGGCCAGCCTGACTACTGAAGTTTTGCAGAAAGTCCGTTTGAATGGGGGTAAACTCTGGGCGGTAGGCCAGGGTGGT
>CAZPQN010000041.1:0-17930 GCA_964588795.1 uncultured bacterium
CATTGCCGCGGGTATATTGCAGGGTATAGTTCAAATTGGCGGTGAAGTGATTGATCCTCCATTTGTACTTGACCTCCAGGCCGCGGGCATTCCCATAATCTTTGTTGGTATAAAGACCATATTCAGTCTGATTATAGGTGCTAACGACCTTGACGCTTAGCAGGTCATAGATATCGCGGTAGTAAAGGGCTACCTCGAGGTCCATATCGGGTATGATTTCCTGCCACAGACCGATTTCATAGGTCACCGTCTTCTGCACATTGATTGTCGGATTGCCCATGATCGTCTCGTAATCGGTGGGTGCCACGCGGTAACTATTGTTGTTGTATATAGCATAACCGGGTGGCATCTGGAAAAAGTGACCGTAACTGAAGTGCAAAACCGCCGCGCTTCCCAATTGATAAGACAGGCCAAAACGCGGACTGATCTGCTTTTTGGGTTTGGCATAAACGTAACGTGACATTTTCTCCGGATTATCCGGGAAACGGATCTGGTTGGCGGGATTGCGCCACTGGGTCGGATAGCGTTTGTCCGGTTCGAAATAATCGTAGCGTACGCCCAAATTAATGACCATCTGGTCAAATTCCATCTTGTCCTGGATATAACCCGCCAGTTCCCAGGGCTGAACCTTGATGATATCCGAGTAGATCGTTGTATCGTCGAGCACGATAGGAATGTAGTTGTAAAAGTCTACCTTGGGTTTGCCATCGATATAATTGATCTGGAATTCGCCCTCACTTTCGAGTCCGGAATACAGATTGCGTATCTGCAGATCTTTACTGTCAATGCTGTGCTGCGTAAAATGCAATCCGGTTTTAAAGCTATGGTTCTTATGCATCTGCCAGGTCAGGTCGAGCTTCAAATTTTGTTCAATCTGGGTGCGCTCGACATGAAATTTCTCCTGCCCGCCGGTAAAGAATCCGGGACCATCGCTCTGGCTATAGGCGTCATGGACATAACCGGAATCAAGCGGATCTTTAAAAACGAAATTACCGTAATAGTTGTTTACATGCGATAGTTTCAACTCATAGAAGAGTTTATTGGTCAGCATATGGTTCAGATTGAGGGCGATCATCTTCGAATCACGCCGCGGTACCGCCAAACCATCCGGATTGTATTTATACTGGTGATTGTACTGATGCCATTCATCCTTATTCAGTGTGAAAAGCGTTGTCAATTTGATATTCTTGAACAGGTCAAGCGAAACCTTGCCCATGAAAGCCTGGTTGATGTTATGATTCATTGGCACATAAGCGCTGTCGCCGTTGAACTCCGTGTACCACAAGTTCGAATCATCCTCGGCATAATAACTGAAATCATCCACATTGAACAGCCGATAGCCGTTAAGGTGGTTTTGATTGTCCTGGTAGCGGTAATCCATCAGGAAAAAGATTTTATTGCGCCATAAGGGCCCGCTCAAATTGAGCTTGTAATCCTGGTTGCGGGTAATCTGGCTGGGTTTCAGTCCGATAAATATATCGTCATGCGGAGTGAAATAATTTGCCAGGGCGGCTGAGGCGGAGCCGTGCAATTGATTGCTACCGGTTTTGGTTACCGCGTTCACAATCCCACTCATGGCATCGCCGTATTCGGCATTGAAAGTGCCGGTGATGACTTCCAGATCCTCTACCGCCCCGACTTCCAGATCAATCGAGCGCCCTTCGCCGCCGAAGCCCTCGTCAACCGGTATCCCGTCAATCATATAGGAAACCTCGGTTGGACGACCGCCCCGGAAATGACCTTTGACCACGCCCGCCTGCATGGCAACGATGGCGGTAACATTTTCCACGGGCAGAATTTCCATTTCGTCGGAGGAAACATTTTTGACGGTACTGGTCTGATCCTTGCGCACGGAAATTTTCGGCGCCGTCACAACTACCGTTTCGCCTTCGATAACCATGGTCTGCATCTTGATTTCCAAAAACTCCGTACGGTTGACCGAAACGCGCACATCGCGGACGACGTAGGGGCTGTAACCGATCATCTGCACCTTCAGGGTATAAATGCCCGGGCTGAGGTTGATGATGAAAAAGTCACCTCTTTCGTCCGCCGCGGCGCCTAAGGTGGTGCCTTCGATGATCACATTGGCCCCCGGCAACGGCTGATGACTTTGCTGATCAATGACCCGACCGGCAATTTTGCCCGTGGTCTGGGCTGACAAAGGCCCGACACTCAATGCCATTAATAGAAGCAAACTGATCTTAGTCCATCTGCATGATTTCAATGTGCCCATTTTCTTTCCTCACAACGCTTTCCTTGCGACTCTGCGGGCGGTTCGACGCTTTTTAAACAGCGCCCAAAAATTATTAAAAAACAGTCTAAAAAAGATAAAAGGATGGGGTATGAATAATTGTCCTCATACCCCATCCTCAAAATCATTCGCTTATTTCACGAGTAACATTTTCTTGGTCTGGGTATAGACCCCGGAAGTCAGCTGGTAGAAATAAATTCCCGATGGTACTCCGGCGGCATCCCAGTTCACGTTGTAATTCCCCGCCGTCTGATACTGATTAACCAGTTCCGCCACCTTTTGGCCCAACATATTAAAGACCGTCAATGTGACCATGCCGGGATGCGGCAGGGCATAGGCGATGCTGGTCGTGGGGTTGAAGGGATTCGGATAGTTCTGCTCCAGGCGGTAGGATTTCGGCAGACGATTGTCGGTATAGTTCACAACCGATACCACATCCGTCGTATCACCTATCCAGGTGTACGACCACTCAGTGGGGGTCTGCCAGGCGTGGTCAGTATTAAACGGCGACCAGGCCAAATTACCATCCCATCCGGATCCGTCGTTATCGTGAAAATAGAGCTCGAGGGGAATGCGCATCCCGCGGGCAGGATGGAAACGCACATCCTCCGGGCCGGCGATCGAATCCAGAGGCACTCTCGCTTCGATGATGTAGTCCACACCGCTGAAATCTTCCAGGTGAAAATCGGCATCTTCAACAGTCCAGATCGTATTGCCAATATATTCGTTGACGACCCCGTTTTTATGGAACTGCAACTTGTAGTCGGGTTCGGCGCCGCGACGGTTACCGGTATGTTTGGAGCCCTTGCTGTTATACAAACCGATAAAGAATTCAAAGGCGTCCTGATCCCACCAGTTGCCTTCGCCGAAGTGATAGACATTATCCACCACATCAGCGGCAACGTACAGATAATCGTCGTCAATCGCCAGCCAGACCGTAGCCTTGAGATCGCTACTGTCGGTGATGGCTCCGACCGGGACAAAATCGTTTTCCGGGGTGAGCACCCAGGGTTTAATCCCGCTGTTGAACCATTCCGTAAAATCACCATCTACGGCGAAACCGGTTGGCGCACCGAGGGCAATCGTCGGAATTCCCTTCGCTACATTAACAATCGCGGCAGAGACCCCGGCCGGTCCGGCATTCCCGGATGCATCGGTGCAATTCACGGCATAGTAGTAGGTCATGTTATGGTTTTCCAGAGGATAATAGATATAATGAATGGCATTCTGGGTGCCTTCCATTACCTTGGAGGCGACCAGTTCCACTTCCGGCGCGGTAATATCCGTAATCGGAGTACGACTGGCATAGACATTATAGGATTCGCCGTTTTCACCCGGCACATCCTGCCAGATCACCAGATTATAGTGGTCTGCGCTGGGCACTGCGTCCACATTTTGCACGATTTCAGGCGGAGTCCAGTCAAAGGCAGGATTCCCAGTCCAGATATCATCAAGGTAAACATTTTTGCCAACGCCATCGGTACTGGCAATCAGGATCTTGAGAGTCTTGACCCGGGTCGAGTCCATTAACTGGTCATATTGCATCGCACTACCATTCCAGCCGCCACCATTGCGATCGAAGTCATCCAGGGCAATTTTGACGTTCTTCCAACTGCCATCGTAACCCACTTCAGCTTCCGTTAAATTGTAGAATGACTCATATTCGAGGTCGGGGCCGTCGCCGTCATTGTTATCGTCACCAATGACGATCTTCAGCGGTCCCAACCCGGCGTCTGCCTTGATCTTGAAACCTAAACTATCCGTCTTCCAGGCCGGCGCCATGTTCTTGAAATCCGCGAAGGTCCAGACCAATCCGTCCCATACCGCCCAGGTATTCGGCGGGGTATGCCAGAGAATAGCGTTAGTTCCGGCAGTCGCACCCAGACCTTCGGCTATCTCGTATCCGCCACCGCCCCAGCCGCCGTAAAGACCGACATTGCCGGGAATCGCCATGCCGTTAAAGAACACCAGGTCCACCTTCCGGACACCCTTCAGAGTCAGGTGATCAAGAATCACGGTGCCGTGGGAACGCGTGCCCTTTTGGGACAATCCGCTGATCGAAAACTCGACCGAGAAGCCCTTGATCTTATCCTTGTCCAAAACGGCATTGCCGGTAATGCCCGACCAACCGGTCAGATTGAAGCCATTCCCGTCCCAGGAATCATTGCTGACCAACGGCATCTTGATCTCATGCCAGCCGGGGGTGTTGTCCAGGATGTAATGGAAGGAGTAATAGTACTCACATTCCAAAACATTATAGGTCTTGGCCCCATTGACTGAATTGCTGACGTCGTGCAGGTTGAAACGCAGGTGCACCCGACCCGGCAAGGATTGCGGCACGGCATTGTAGTACCAGAATGAAATGGAATCGAAACCCGAAAAATCATAACAGGCATTGGAATCCGGATTCCAGTGTTCAATCTTGGTAAATCCGCCCCACGATTCCATATCGTGAGCGCTGTACACCAATTGCATGGCCCCCGCCCCTTCATAGACCGGTGAAGGCACAATTGACAAATTGATAAACGCAGAATCCGCACTGGCGTTATCATTCATGTAAACCGCCCAGTAGGTCGAGTCCGGTTCGGCATCGAATGCGTTTACCACCTGACCGTAGCTCCAGCCCACGGCCAGCAACATTACCAAAGCAACCAATAACGTTCTCTTCACGTTAGCCTCCTAAAGTTGTTATGTTTGGTTTGAATTCCCATCTCCAGGCCGGCGCTCCGGGGCCTTGCCCAAAATCCGCTCCGGGCATCCGGGTTATCAAATTTTTCCGGGATCTCTTCATCTGATCTAACTTTGACAAAAATCGAGCCAAGCGGCATTTTCGGGTATTGTCCCGGTATCCGTTGAACATCCTGTATATCGTAAGCGATTCAATCATTTCCATTATCAGAATAATAAGGTTTGCCTTATCTTAATAATAAGCAAGCGACCATTTTCATTTCACCAAGACGAAACGTGTCTCCAGATCGGCAACCCTGATCAGGAAAGCCCCGGGTTCCACCACCGGTTTCAGGTCGCGACCGATGAAACTCAGATCGCTGGTATTCAGTTCAAAGGTTACCAACTGACTTTCGCCGGGCTGCAGCCCCACTTTCGCAAAACGTTTCAGGCGTTTGACCGGCGGCGTCACGGTAGCCACCAGGTCACTGACGTAGAGTTGAACCACCGCGCTCCCCGCCCGGCCTCCGACATTCGTAACCCGTACGGAAGCAGACAGCTTCTGTCCGATTTGAATTGTCGAGTCATTCAGGGCTAAATCGCTGTATTTGAACTCCGTGTAACTCAATCCAAATCCGAAAGGCCACTGTGCATCATAATCGTTGACGTCACTGATTTCGCTGTACTTGTGGTCGTAAGTCATCAGCGAATTGGGATGCCGTGGATAGCTGTAGGGCAGTTTCCCGCTGGGGTTGACTGCGCCCAATAATACATCGGCAAGCGCCAGGCCGCCTTCCTGACCGGGCAGGTACGCCAACACTACCGCGGCAACCCGGTCTGCAATCCGACTGATCAGGCGCGGACGTCCTTCAACCAGTACCAGCACCACCGGCACACTGGTCTCCGCGAGGGATTCCACTAAGTGCAACTGGGGCTCGCTCAGCGTCAGGTCGTCAATATTGCCGGGAGTTTCACAGTAGGCCGGTTCTCCGGCGCAGACAATGACAACATCGTTTTTACGGGCCTGACGAACGACGCCGGCAATATCAATCTCGCGATCAAAGGCTACTCCCGGAAGATAGGTTACTCGGGCATTGGGGGCCTGCGTGGTCAACGCTTCCAACACGGTCAGCTTTTGGTGGGGATAGAGCTCCTCGGCATTACCCTGCCAGGTAATCGTCCAGCCACCGTTCAGCACCGAACGCAGATTGGCGGTCGGTCCCGTTACCAGAATCCGGGACTGTGGTCCCAACGGTAGAATATTTTTTTCATTTTTAAGCAAAGTGATGGCTTCGCCGGCGGCCTGTCGGTTCAGGGCCGTTGCTTCCGGTGAGGCAAACCTACCCGCCAATTCCTTATGGGGGTAGGGATCATCAAACAAACCTAAATCGTATTTCACTTTGAGTATGCGGCCGACGGCTGCATCAATCCGCTTTTCCGGCACCGTACCTTCCCGGACCAACTCCAACAAGAGGTTATAGAAGCTGTAATCATAAGGTACCATGCTCATATCAATACCGGCCATGACTGCCATGCGCACCGCGTCTTTCGGGTCATGGGCAACCCGTTCGCGCAGGTACAAATTATTGATGTCGTTCCAGTCCGAAACGACAAAGCCCTGGAAGCCCATTTCGTGGCGCAGGATCTGCGTCAGAATATACGGATCGGAATGCACGGGAATGCCGTTGATTTCACTGCTGTTGACCATAATCGTCGGCGCCCCGGCGGACAAGGCGGCCTGGAAAGGCGGCAGAAAATATTCCCGCAGATAGCGTTCGGGAATCCAGGCGGGCGTCCGATCCTTGCCGGTCAGCGGGAAGCTGTAACCTAGGAAATGTTTGGGACAGGCGGCGACTTTCTCGGGATTGGCAATGTTATCCCCCTGCAAGCCCTGCACATAACTGGCGCCCATGATCTGCGCCAGATAGACATCCTCACCATACGTCTCCCACAACCGTGGCCACAATGGCTGGCGGCCGAGATCCATGACCGGATTGAAATTCCAGGCAATACCGCTGGCGCGCACCTCCAGCGCGGTGACGGCCGCACATTGCCTGACCAGCTCCGGATTCCAGGTCGCCGCCATGGCGATACTTTGGGGAAATAAGGTAGCCCCGAGGGTGTAATTGGCTCCGTGAATCGCATCAATCCCATAGATAATTGGAATGCCTAAACGGGTTTTCTGCGTAGCCAAATCCTGCATCTGGGTGATCAGTTCCTGCCAGTATTCCAGACTATGCGCCACATCCCAGACATTCAGAATGGAGCCCACATGATACTGGGTGATCGCTTCCTCCAGCTTGACCGGATCAATGGCATGCTTTTGACCGGGCGTACCTTGGGTTCGCGACACTGTCTGCAGGGTCACCTGGGTCATCTGTCCGATTTTTTCCTCCAGGGTCATCTGGCGGAGCAATTTTTTCACTCTGCCGTCAACCGGCTCGGTTTTTTCAGCTGAACAGCCCATTAACCCCAGCATGATAACCACACTCCAGACCACTGATCTCATATCTTTTCTCCTAACCTTACCATTTGAGCGATTCCGGATTTAACAACTCTAAAAAAACACCCCCCACAGACTTAATACTATCACAATCAATAAAACTGAAAAAACGACATTGACTGTATCCCAGAGACGATGCGGGCTTTTTTCAGCGGTGCGAAATGTCGGCAGACTCCGCCGCAGATCTTCAGGCAGATGGCGGGGTTTGCCGGTCAAAAAGCTGATGATGAACATTAATGCAATGGAAATCAAGAACAGAAAAATGGCAAAGTGCAGATAGTTCATTTCGGCAAACCAGGTCCAGCTTCCTAAATCTATACTACCGCGTTTATAGAGAATTTGTAAAATCAGTCGTGCGCCTCCGATTATTCCTCCCACCACTAAGGCCCAAATTGCCGACAGACCGTTGACCCGACGGGACATAATTCCCACCAGGAAAACCGCCGCGATCGGCGGGCTGATATAGGCCTGGACGCTCTGGAGATAAATAAAAAGCTGACTGCTGATCGTACGGATTAACGGCACCCACAGTATGCCAAATATGACCAGCACGGTGGTCGCCAAGCGCCCAATCAACACCAGTTCCCGCCCGGAGGCGGAAGGTCGGAAATGGAGATAAAAATCCATCGTGAGCAGGGTGGAACTGCTGTTGAAAGTGCTGGCCAGGGAAGACATCAGGGCGGCCAGCAGACCGGCAATGACGATTCCCCGCACTCCCGTCGGCAACAGATGGCTGACGACCAGCGCGGGAAAGGCCTCGTCCCCCCTGATCCCCGGGAAAAGCGCCACCGCGATTAAGCCCGGCAGAATGAGAATGAAGACCGGCAGGATTTTCAGAAAACCGGCGAAAATCACTCCACTGCGCGCATGGCGTTCGTTGCGGGCACTTAATACCCGCTGAACGATTACCTGGTCGGTACACCAGTACCAGATTGCCAGAATCGGCGCGCCAAAAATGATGCCGGTCCAGGGAAACTCGGCGTGGTTCGCCGGCTTGAACATGCTGAAAAAATCGGAGGGCAGGCTGGCCCTTAAACCCTGAAAACCACCCACCTCGCGTAACCCCAGCAACGTCAGCAGGGCGGCGCCGCCGATCAGGATTACGGTCTGCAACAACTCCGTGTAAATTACAGCACTCAGGCCGCCCGCAATGGTATAGATGCCGGTGATCACCACCATGACTATCGCGGAAGTGATCATGTTCCAGCCCAAAATCTGGTTCAGCAGAATCCCTCCGGCAAAAAGGGTCACCGAGATTTTGGTCAGAATGTAAGCAATGATCGAAATGCTCGTCAAATACATGCGGCTACTGCGATTGAAACGCCTTTCCAAAAACTCCGGCATCGTAAAAACACCTGTCCGCAGATAGTAAGGAACAAAAATCCAGGCCAATACCAATACAATGAAACAGGCTAACCACTCAAAGTGGCCGACCGCCAGCCCACTGCTGGCGCCTGAACCCGCCAGACCAATGAAATGTTCACTGCTGATATTGGTCGCAAACAGGGAACTGCCCACCGCCAGCCAGCCGACATTCCGCCCGGCTAAAAAATACTCCGTCGGGGTTTTTTCCCGCCGGGAAAAATACAGGCCGATGATCATTATCACCACAAAATAAATCACCAGCACCACGATATCCAGGTCACTCAGATGGAACATCCCCATTTAAGGTTAACTCATTCACGAATCGCATTGGTGGGCTTAACGTCAAAATTCAAGCCAACTGCAAATCGGGCAACGGGGTTTTGAAAGTGGAGAGAATTGCGGAAATCCGCTGCTGGCCGGTTATTAAATTAATAAGCCGGGCTTATTAATTTCGCAATGCGTGGTAATAGTCTGACAAACCGGGCCGCGCCGTGACAAGCTCGCCTGCGGAAGATTTTATTTCAGTCCCAAATCCTTGGTTATCCGGTAATAATTGGGCGGAGCCAAATCCAGCTTCTGGGCGGCTTCGGCATCCGTCCGGCAATGACTGCGCACAAACCGGATATATTCACGTCGGAAGTGGGTTTCGGTTTCCTTGAGAGATAAAATGCGCTCTTTGCTGAAATGATAGGCTGGTGTCTGCTCCAGGCTGGTCATTTTTTGCCCGATGGCGTTGACGACCGCCTCCTTACTGATGGTTTCCTTGCTGAGGAAGAGCAGGCGCTGAACCACGTTCTGCAGTTGGCGGACATTGCCCGGCCAGCTGTAATTGACCAAAAGCTCCAGCGCCCCGGTTTCAAAACTTGGAGCAGTGCGTCCCATCTCTCCGGCGTAGCGTTCCAGGTAATACTCCACCAGTACCGGGATATCCTCGCGCCGTTCCTCCAGCGCCGGCACATATATCTGCAAAACATTCAGGCGATAAAACAAATCCTCGCGAAATTCCTTGTCGGCAATCATCTTGTCCAGGTCTTTATTGGTGGCGGAAATGACCCGCACATCCACGGCGTAACTCTGCTTGCGCCCGATCTTGTCAATCTGGCCGTCCTGCAGGACGCGCAGGAGCTTGGACTGCGCCGAAAACGGAAATTCGGATATTTCATCCAGGAAAATCGTGCCGTGGTTGGCCCGCTCGAACAAACCGGGGCGGTCGGCCTGGGCTCCGGTGAAACTGCCCTTTTCAAATCCGAAAAGCTCGCTTTCGATCAGCTCCCGCGGGATACTGCCGCAGTTGATCGGAATAAAATTTTCCAAACTGCGGCTGCTCTGGTAATGGATGTTGGTAGCCACCAGCTCCTTGCCTGTGCCGGATTTCCCGTAGATCAGAACGCTGGCGTTGGTTTGTGCAAATTGCTGAATCTGCTCCTTGAGTTTGCTGATCGCCGGCGAGTTGCCGATGATCACCTTATTTTGCAGGATGTCGCGTACGTTTTTGGCCAGCTTCTGCCGGGAGTCCATATGCTGGAGCTCCAGCATTTTTTTCTCGTAAGCATTGATAATACTCAGAATGAAGTCGGTCGGCTGATAAATATACGCCTCGATATCGCCGGGGTATTTGGTACAGAACCAGAAAGCGCCGGCCTGAATCAGGCGGCTGGCAAAATCAAAATCGGTCTGGTGAATGGTCATTTTGGTAATGACGATAATCTGGATTTGGGCGTCGATCTTTTTGATGGCATTGATTAATTCTTCACCCATCAGACCACCGGCAATCTGGAAATCCATGATAACCACGTCGTAGTAATATTTACGGCGGGAGAGCAGATTCAGCGCCTCGACGCCGCTGGAAACCACATCGGCAATCTCGATTTTCGCGTGCGGTTTGACGGTGTTGCGAATCCGGCGTACATCGAATTCTTCATCTTCGATCAACAGTATTTTGATACAATTCTTGAGCATGCCGCGCATTCCTCTTAATTAGTAACGGGGATTCTGAGCATGAAAACACAGCCTCCCGATTCCAGGTTTTCCGCGTCCAGCGTCCAGCCACAGCGTTTGGTGCTTAATTCGTAAGCGATATAACAACCATAACCCGCATTGTTGATATTCTCACGGGTTGACGTGTTTTCCAGGAAGATTTTCCTGATCCCCTCTTCGTTGTGTTCCAAAAGCTCCGGAAGGATGCCCCGCCCATTGTCGGCGATCCGCACCTCGGAACATTGCTTGTCCGGACAGAAGCTGGTCTGGATGCTAATTGTGACGCTTTTCCCGGGATTATGGTCAATCGCATTCTGGATCAGCGGCTCCAGGATTTCCCAGACGACGTATTCATTGATATGTACCAGGGGCAGCCGGTCATCCAGATTCAGGATAAAGTCATAGGCGCTGTTCGTTCCATAGACTCTCTTAAAAATATAGTCCACCAGGAACCGGATCACCTTGTTGACATCCGTTTCAAACAGCGGATTACGGGTGGCGTGGATCGGCGGTTCATACCATTTCATGTCATATATGACCCGGGAAATGAAATTCGAATAACGGGTGACGATATATTTGAACTGCGCCAGATTGTGTTCATTCAGGGCGCGAATTTCCTCTTTGATGAAACCCATGACTTTTTCGGCCTTGTGGTGCGCGTGATAAATCCGCTTGGTAAAGAGGGCTTCCTTCTGGTGGGCGATGTCGGTTTTGATCTGCTTCTCGCGTTCGCGGTAGAGCTGTTCCTGCGCCAAATCGCGTTCTTTGACAGTATAGGAGGTCAGGTAAAACATGGCCAGCAGGCCGAACAATATCAGCGCCGTAAAAACGATGCCGGTCTCATCGTACAAAGTGGAGATTTCCCGGGTGATGTTGCTGACATCCGGCGTAATTTTCATGTACACCACGCCTTCATATTCCCCCTTGAGTACGAAGGGTACAAAAATATGGAACGACTGTATTTTATCCCAATCGCAGTAGATTTGCTCCGTCTGTTCGATGTCCGCCGCCAATTGTTGGTAGCGTTCCAAGGCCTCCTGATAGCGGGTTGGAAGCTCGCCAGCTGGCTCGGTATGGCTGAAGATAAAATTATACAATTGAGCGCCGTTATCCATGGCCGCGACTTTAGCACCGACCCGGAAAATCACGCACATCTCGTCCACATTCTGCTGGAGGGTCTGTTGATTGAAAATGATATCGAAAGCCTGGATGACTTTGTCGCGCGCCGCGGGGGTGTTCACCGAACTGGTCAGACTCTGTTCCAACAGTAATTCCAGGGAAGTCGTGGCCAGGTTGGCCAGCCGAATCGCCGAATCCTTGCGGTAGAGATCCATGGTTTGTTCCAACAGGGTGCGGCTGGAATATTTGTAGATATACGATAAAAAAACCTGGAAGGTTGCCAGAATGATGAACAGGATGATGAAATGCCGGATTTCGAAGCGATATTTTTGCAATCTTTTAAGGAGTGTCATGGCTGGTCTCAGTGCAGGAAAGGCCGGTTACCCTGGATGGTTTGGTCTACCAACTGCAGAGCTTTTTCCGCCGGCAATTCGCCCCGCAGAACCTGATTGAGGTAGAAGGAAAGAATATCCGAAATCTTGGTGTAATTGACCAGCATCGGTCGGTGCTGACCGGTCGGCATGATGGATTTAAGATATTCGATATAAGGGTAACGGGCGACGATCTCTGGATCGGAATAACAACGGGTGTGGATGGGCAGATACCCGGATGTCTCAAACAGGATAGTCTGGGCTTCCTCCGACAAAGCATAGCGGAGAAACTGACAGGCCTCTACCTTCCTCGTGGAATATTTGGAAATCATCAGATTCCAGCCGCCATAGATCGTCGTCGGCGGACACCGGTCAAAATGGGGTAGCATCGCCATGCCGAGCAGGTGCACTTTGACCGAATCGGGATTATCGAGCGGCATATCCTTGAGGAAACTGGACCAGCCGCGAAAAAACGGCGCGTCGTGCCGCAGGGCGTAATAGTAGGATTCGCGCTCATTGAAATCCGCGACTTCCCGCGGCGCAAAGCCATATTTGTGAATCAGATCGGCCATGAATTGAGCGGTATGGCGTCCGGATGGAGTATCGAATTTCAGCAGGGAATCATGGAGCACCCGTCCCCCGGCGTTGCCCAGCAGCTCCAGATAATTGCAGACTAAGCCCTCGTAACTATCACCCTGGAAAAGGTAAAACGGTCGGGCCGGAAATGCCTGTTGTCCGAAACGCAACAGTTCTTCCCAGGTGACCGATTGGCCGAGCCTGGCTAACAGGCTGGCGCCACCGATGGCGCGCTCCAGCAGGTCGCGCCGATAATACAATACCCCCAAATCAATATACAGCGGCACGCCGATCAGGACATTCTGAAAATAACAGGTTTGCAATGCCTGCGGAATGATTTGCTGTAAATCGGATTGCATGAAGTATTTGGCCAGCGGTTCGCCCCACTTCACAAAACGCGGCACCCAGATCTGATCCACCGCGAAAATGTCAATCCGACTACTGCGGCTCCGCAAAGAGCGGGCGATCAGTTCCTTGCGCTCATTGGTGGAAAACTTGGCAAAGGGCAGGTCAATCGGAACGACCTCAATCCGGCCGGCGTTGGCCTGATTGAAACGCCGGATAATTTCCAGATGCGCCTGCGACATGTTATCGGCGAAATACAGGCGGGTGACTGACGGTCGGGCGAAACGCCCCTTATTCAACGAGATTAAGTTGAAAATCAGGATGATGATAATGGCAAAGATAAAAAGCGTGAACAGGGCTCCGTAACGCTCGCGCCGACTTCCGTAATTCAACCATTTCATCCTTTAACAACCGCCAGTTTTAATTATCGTGCTGGTCATTTCCGGATAAATATACATTGCCGGATTTATCACCGCAAACGAAATGTATTAACCGGATTGCTTCCCGCCGTTCGCTGATCTTCTGTAAAATGCCCCGGCCAAAACGAATTGTCCCGTTTAGGCTGATGTCCATGCGGGAATTTTGCCGCCAAGCGAAAAGACATTTTTCTTTACCCGAAAATATTTAACTTGTTACCGTATCGCTGATACATTGAAACATACAATAAAATCCCGCAATGAGGCTTGTCAATGAATATTAATTTGCACCGTCGATCAGCCCGGATTTCCTCAGTGGTTCTGTTTGTCCTGTTCGCCTGCTCCTTCGGTCAAGGCGCACCGACCTACCGCTACCATGTGGATCTAAATCGCGTGCTCAAAGATCGGGTGCAGGTCATTCTGGATTGCCGGGATTTCGCGGCGGACGTGCTCATTTTTCGTTTTCCACGGGCCATACCCGGGACTTACGAATATTCCGACTATGGACGCTTTATCAAAAAATTCCAGGCGTACGACGAGAACGGAAAAGCGCTCCCGGTCCGCAAACTGGACAAGAACAGCTACCAGATTCCTGCGGCAAATAACCTGACCCGGATCACCTATTGGGTCGATGATACCTGGGACGAGGCCGGCGGATTCTGGCCGATGGCCGGCACCAACATTGACGCCGGGCGCAATTTCGTGATCAATAGCGGCGGATTCTTCGGGTACTTCGATCGTCAGGAACTACGGCCGGTAGAACTCCAATTCCGCAAACCGGCCGCACTCATCGGCTTGTCCGCCCTGCCGACCAGCACCGTAGGAGCGGAAGAGGTGCTGTTCCACGCCCGGAACTACCACGAACTGATCGACAGCCCGATCATGTTCGCCGAGCCCGATTCGGTCAATTTCAGGGTGCGCAATACGGCGGTAACGATTGGCGCTGATCATGAAATCAGCCGCGAACTCTGCGCCCGACAGATATATGCATCAGCGGCGGTATCCATGACTGCCATTGGTAACTTTTTGGATTCCCTGCCGGCCGATCATTACGCTTATCTGTATTATTTTAAAAGCGATCCCGCCCTGGGACGACTGCTCCAGGCCCGCAACTTATTCATACCGCGGGCCTTGTTCTATTTTGCGAAGAACGGCCTGCCGGTGGCCGGGGCGCTGGAGCATAACAATTCGTCTTTCTACTACATGATTGACCCCGGCGGCGGAAGCCTCCCGGGCATACTGCACGCTCAGCCTGAAATCGTCATCCACGAGTTTATGCACATTTTGACGCCTCTCAATCTGCATAGCCCGTTCATCGGCGATTTTAATTATTACCAACCGGTCATGTCCAAACATCTCTGGTTATACGAGGGCGTAACCGAATATTTCACCCACCTGATCCGGGTTCAGGGCGGATTGATCACTCCCAAAGAATATCTTCTCTCGGTAATGCTGAATAAAATCAGCCAGGGCGAAAAGTTTCCTTACGCGAAAATGTCCCTGACCGAGATGAGTTCCCACGTGCTCGAAAAAAAATACCAGAAACAATTCCAGCACGTCTATGACCGGGGAGCCGTGATAGGGATGTTGCTTGACCTCGAGATCATCCGCCTGACGGACGGGCGCAAGACACTCCGCGATGTCATCGTGGAACTGATCGCGCGTTACGGCACCGAGCGTTGTTTCGATGAGGCGCATTTCATTGACGAATTTGTCGCATTGGTGCACCCCGACCTCCAGCAGTTCTTCGACAAGTACGTCGAAGGACGCGAGCCTTTGCCCTATCAGCAGGTATTCGATGCGGTGGGGCTTGATTACCAGACCAATATCCAGGAACAGCGCCCAAAACACCCCCGGCGGGACAACGATATCAAAACCAACCCCTTTGCCCTCTTAAATGAATCCACCATCACCAAAGTGGGCAAAAAGGATTTTGTCGGCTTCCAACCCGGGGACAAGTTGGCGCGCAACGTGTACTGGCTGTATTACATGGATGAGCTGGGGAATTATCTGCCGGAAGGCACCCAAATCAACCTGCCGGTCCGACGCAATGAGCAGTTGATCACCCTGCCGGTGACCATCGCCTATACCAAAGCCAAAACCCCGTACCGGCTGACCATCCGGAAAGACCGCACTCCCCAGCAGATCAGGTATTTCAATATCTGGCTGGGGCTTGACAAAGGAATTGCCAATGATTAAAATCGGATGGTTATTTCAGAGGCATATTAAACCGAATAAAGTATGGAACCCAAACCGGCCCAATGCAAGCGTTTGAAAGAGTTTCTATATATTGAAACCCTACTGTGGGGAAGAATGGTAGGACACAAAGACTGATAGCATACTGACGGAATTTGCAGAACGGAGAATATGAAACAGTCAAATCAACCACTCGCAGAAGTGTTCGGTCATCTAATCACAGATCAATCGACAAGCGCAACCCGATATCGCTCTCGTCGGCTATGTCCATTCAACAACAAAGTACCGAACTGCACAAAGGACAAGGCGAAAAACCCGCTTGGTGTATGCAGTATTCTGCAGGATGGGGCGCCAATCATAACATGCCCAATAAGATTCCGCGAAGACTGGCTTATCACTGACGACGCGGCATCTTTCTTCTTTCCCGACGATGCCACCTGGAGTTCCTTGACGGAAGTCAGGTTGAATGACGCAATGGGAAGATCTGCGGGCAATATCGACGTCGTTCTTGTCTCTTACGACAATGACGGCAAGGTGCTAGACTTTGGCGCTCTTGAGATTCAGGCAGTCTACATCTCCAGTAATGTGCGAGACCCGTTTGAATACTTATGATTGATCCAAAGGGCCGCGGGCAGTTGGATTGGTCGAATCAACCCAATTTTCCACGCCCCGATTATTTGTCATCATCGCGAAAACGACTTGTGCCCCAATTACTTTTCAAGGGTGGCATCCTGAATTCTTGGCGCAAGAAGAGTGCGGTTGCATTGAACAAGAGTTTTTTCGATACATTGCCACGCCTTACTAAGGTGCCAAAGAGCAGAGCAGATATTGTATGGCTAATTTATGACCTACAACTTACAACCGTTGAGGGGCAACAGCGGTACAAGTTGACCAAAATTGACGAAGTGTATACGGAGTTTGCCCCCGCTCTTCTGTCGATTACAACCCCTATCCCGGGGAAGATGAATGATTTCGTTAAGTTGCTACAGGAACGACTCGACGAACAATTAGAAACGCCGCCCACCAACAATACTATCGAGAAACCATTTTGAACATGACAAGCAGACAGTCGTCACTTTTCCCCGATCTTTATCAGGAACCTAATAGGCCGAAACCGGTCAATGTCGCATCTATTCCTCAGAGAAGTCCGTTTCGGTATCCGGGTGGGAAAACATGGTTCGTTCCAACTTTCAGGGCTTGGATCAGCAACTTATACCCGAAGCCCAAAGTGCTCATTGAGCCATTCGCTGGCGGTGGAATCATAAGTTTGACTGCTCTCTTTGAAAAACTAGTTGATCGTGTCGTAATGGTTGAGATTGACGAGGATATCGCGGCGGTCTGGAAGACAGTCGTTGGTGGTGATACTGAGTGGCTGGCAAAGAGGATTATCGACTTTGATCCCACTAGGGAATCGGTAATCAAGGAGATTTCGAGGAGGGATGTAGATTTGAGAGAAAGGGCGTTCCAAACCATCCTGAAAAACCGAACATTTCACGGCGGTATTCTTGCGGAAGGTTCTGGGTTCTTGAAGTACGGGGAGAATGGGAAGGGCATTCGTTCACGGTGGTATCCAACCACGCTTGCGCGACGCTTTAAAGATATGGATGCAATTGCCACTCGCATTGACTTCCGGCAGGAAGATGGAGTGGAAGTCATCCGGCAATATTCAAGACAAAAGAATGTAGCGTTCTTCATTGATCCACCATATACGGCAGGCGGCAAAAAAGCCGGTAAGAGACTTTACCGGTACTGCGATATTGACCACGAGCGACTGTTTTCAACTTGTGAGCTGATCAGGGGCGATTTTCTGATGACATACGATAATGCCGAAGAAGTTAAGTCCATGGCACGAGAGCATGGTTTTCAGATGCGACTGATCCTTATGAACAACACTCACCATGCAACAATGGAAGAGCTGATAATTGGTAAAGAACTCTCCTGGATGGATCAATATCCTGCAGTTCGAGAACCCAAAGTCGAATACAAGACAAAGAAAGTACTAACAAGCAACTCCGCGCGTACGCGAAGCCTACACCGAGCTTCGCGCCGGTGAGGCGTAACATCAGTCATAAAACATGCCCCCCCGTCCATATTCCTTTAGCGACGGCGTTCTTTCGACGTCCATTAACCACACGGAACTCCTG
>CAZPQN010000042.1:0-17891 GCA_964588795.1 uncultured bacterium
GGGAAACTTGACGATACTGCTGATCGAGTTCAGCGGCGATTTCGTTGGGATTGGTCAGAGGCCGGTCGTCGGAGAAAACCTGATAGCCGAAGGCGATAGATTTATCGCGGGGGGAGTACTCCGGCAGGGGAGCTTTATGGGTTGTAGCAAGGTGCCGGCCTTTTTTATCAACGATGATAACGCTGGGCTTGTAGACGCCGGAACGACCGATGAATTTATCCATCAGTTGGACGGCGGCTTGGAATTCCGACCGGCTCGCACGACCAAGAGCTTCGTAGTTGTCAATAATTTTACTGTCCCAGGTCCAGACGCTGGCGACACTTTCGGAGACTCGGTTATGTAAGGGAAATCCGACATGCATGGTATCATGACCGGAAGGCATCAGAATGACTTTGCCGCCGCCGCCCTCGACATTGACGGCGTAGACCGGGCGGGCCATGCCGCTCAGCCAGCCCTGCAGATGTTTGATGAGGAGTTTACCAACCTGAATTGGGGTAATGAAATGGATCAGACCTTTTTCACGATGACATTGCAGGAGGTAATAAGGTTCGACGCCGACCCACAGCATCCGGCGCAGGGTTTCGGCTAAGGTTGCGAGGTTGTCGTTGACGTGCCGTAAAAGCACGGTCTGATTGCGGATGGAGAATCCGTAGTGGTGAATTTTTTTTACCGCCCGGGCCAGAGCCGGCGTGATCTCGTGGTAGTGATTGATGTGAGTCATGAAATAGACGTACTTGTCGGAGTTATTTATTGTCCGACGGATAAGTTTTAGGAGTTCATCGCTGACTCCCATCGGCAGAGTCACCGGTACGCGCGTAGCGATGCGAATAACATGCAGATGCGGAATACGACAGAGTTGTTCAAGTACATATTTTAGGCGGTCCAGGCTGATCATCAGGGCGTCACCGCCCGTGACTAATACTTCATCAATATTGGTATTGGCGGTGATGTAAAAGAGCCCCTTGTTGATTTCTTCCCGCGTGATAGACGCTGACAGATCGAGCGATTTGGCGCGTTGGCAATGGGTACAGTAAGAAGCGCAGGAAGTGTTTTCCGCCACGAACAGCGCTACGCGATTGGGGTAACGCTGATAAGCGGCGCCGTAACTGCGGTTTTCTTCGTTCATCGCTCCGGCGGCGCCGGTACGCGGAAATAGTAAGTGCGCCGGCGTCGGTACTGCTTGCCAGAAAATCGGGTCCAGGCGATTGGCGCCGTCTTCTCCCGGTAGTAAATCGGGGTGAAAAGGATCTTCGGCGATCAGGGTGGCATAATAGGGAGTGATGCGCATGGCTTCTTTGCCCTGAGCCCGCAGTTCCTTTAAGGTGCGTTCGATTTCACTTTGCTGGTACTCGCTCAGCCGTATGACGGCGTTTAACCCGGCCACATCGCGAATAACGTTGCGGCGTTGCCAAAGCGGATCGTTCCATTGTTGGTCGGTCACGTTTTTCCAGAGTGAAACGCCGCGGTAATCGCGTGGTTCATAAAGGTATCGCTCAGCCATCTCTTTTTCTCCTTCTCATAAATAATAAACACTTCAGGGTGGATATTGTTTCGCGGGAAATAGGTTGCGCCACGACCAAATAGTCGTTGGCTTTCCTTGCGCTGAAAACCGCAATGTCTTAGATTTTCGATGTTAGCGGATTATTAAACAGAAAGATTGAAATGCAGAACAAAGACGATGTCACCTTAGTGGAAGAATTATTCCAGGCGCGCGAACGCCTGTTGGCGGAAATTGGTAAAGTCATTGTCGGGCAACGCGCGATCATTGACCAGATTCTAACGACTTTGCTGTGTCGGGGGCACTGTCTGCTGATTGGCGTCCCGGGACTGGCCAAGACCCTGATGATTAAAACCTTAGCCGAGGTGCTCGATCTCACCTTCAAACGCATCCAGTTCACTCCGGATTTGATGCCGTCGGACATTACCGGAACGGAAGTGCTGGAAGAAGACCGCAGTACCGGCGCGCGTGCCTTTAAATTTTTCCAGGGCCCGATTTTCGGCAATATCATTTTGGCCGATGAAATCAACCGCACGCCGCCCAAGACCCAATCGGCGCTTTTGGAGGCCATGCAGGAATATCGCGTCACCGCCGCCGGCGAAACCTATCGGCTCGACGAACCGTTTTTCGTTTTGGCCACCCAGAATCCGATTGAACAGGAAGGCACCTATCCATTGCCGGAAGCGCAGCTGGATCGGTTCATGTTCAGCCTGAAAGTCGCCTATCCCAGCTTTGCAGAGGAACTGGAAATCGTGCAAACCACAACCTCCGAACGCGACGTTCAACTGCATCCTGTGCTCACCAAGGCAGAGATTTTAAACTACCAGCAATTGGTCCGGCGCGTGCCGGTGGCGCCGAATGTGATTGAGTTTGCCGTCAAACTGGTCACGGCGTCCCGACCGGGAGAACCCGACGCTCCGGATTTCGTGAAAAAGTGGGTGGAATGGGGCGCCGGTCCGCGTGCCTCGCAGTATCTCATTCTGGGCGCTAAGACTAATGCCATTCTGCAGGGGAAACCGACTCCGGCCATTGATGACGTGGTCAGAATGGCCAAACCGGTTTTGCGCCACCGCATCATTCCCAACTTCAATGCCGAGGCAGAAGGCATTGACACCGACGAGATCACGACCAAACTGCTCGAATATCTTGCCTGATTTGCATGAGTGCCACCCGGACCGATAAGCGTCGTTTTTTAGATCCGGCGATGATTGCCCGACTGGATAACATGTCCCTGCGCGCACGTTTGGTGGTTGAGGGTTTTATTATTGGACTGCATCGCAGTCCCTACCACGGCTTTTCGGTGGAGTTTGCCGAACACCGTCCCTATTTGCCGGGCGATGAGATTAAGCACATTGACTGGAAGCTGTACGGAAAGACCGACCGGTACTACATCAAGCAATTCGAGGAAGAAACCAATCTCAAGTCCTATATTCTCGTGGACAAGAGCGGTTCGATGGCCTATCAGTCGGGCGCAGTATCCAAACTGCATTACGCCTGCTTTTTGGCGGCGGCACTCGGTTACCTGATGCTGAAACAACAAGATGCCGTCAGCCTGACCCTGTTCGATACGCAAGTGCAGGCTTACCTGCCTCCCTTGGCGAAGCAAAGTCATCTGAATCAGGTGCTCTCCGCTCTGGAAAATACGCAACCGGGAGCCGAAACCGCCATCGCGCCTTTGCTCCACATTCAGGCCGAAAAGATCAAAAAACGCGGCCTGATCATCCTCATCTCGGATCTGCTGGACGAACCGTCCGCCGTACTCAATGCCCTGAAGCATTTCCGGCATAAACGCCATGAGGTGATCGTATTTCAGATTCTCGATCCGCAGGAGCTGGAATTCGGTTTCAAACGGCAGACCAAGTTCGTTGATCTCGAAAACCGCGAGACGCTGATCACCGAACCCTGGCACATCCAGAAGGCCTACCAGCAGGCGATGCGCCAGTTTACCGAGGAGTATAAGGCGCAGTGTCGCACGAATAATATTGATTACGTTCTACTGACGACCGACCGGCCGCTTGATTTAGCCCTGACCGAGTATCTGAATAAGCGCACCCGAATCGGTTGAGGAAAACTGGTCACCATGCGATGCGTCTGATTAGGCAAAATCGAGGCAAGAAAGGGCTTCTCTGCCTGCTGATGCTGACGCTTTCGCTCTCCGCCGCGCCGCGCTGGAAATTGCCGTTTTCCCGGAGTAAATTCGACATCCGTGACTTTATCGCCGACACTCTGCTGATCACTCTGCCAGTTGACACTGCGTTTATTGCCGGAGAAACCAATCTGACCATTGTAGATGAACGTTGGCCGTCCGGTCGCTTGATCGGCATTCAAAGCACCAGGAAGTGGAAGTACATTCCGGTTGATCAGCTGCTAATGCTCAATCGTGATCTGTCCCTTGCGGCGCGGGACTATTGCCGCCGCGATTCCCTGCGGACGTCCGGCACGCTTTATATCAAGAAATTAGTCTACTGGAAAGACGACAGCCCTTTCTTTAATCCGGGTCGCAAACTGAATGCCTATTGTCTGCTGACCGACGGCGTCGGCCAAGTCATGAGCGACTGGCTCTGGGAATATACGCTCAAGCCGAAGAAGAAGCAGAAAGACAGCACCATCATCGCCGAAATGATGAATCGCTGGCTGATTGAACAGACGGAGGCGATCCGGCGGGAAAATTTTCACGATCACGTCTATCCGTATCTTTACCGGCGGCAGATGATGAGTTGGGCGGATTTTATCCTGTTGACGGACGGCTACGCTGTGAACGTGCACCTGACGCTCGATTTTCCCGCTGACCGCGAAAAGGCCTGGATTCGCGGCTCGCCGGGAATGTTTTACCGGCGCGGGCGTTATCACCAGTCGTTGGCCATTGGCGGTAAAGATCAACAGTGGTATGCCCGCCTCAATTCCAGCTGGATACGACGTTTGAATCTGACCCTGCGCTTCGGGGTGAATAATTTCGATCACTCGCACTATGAACACCTGGACATCTGGAACCTTTTTCTGTTCAATCTCAGCGTCAATGCCGCGCTCGAATGCCGACCGGTTTACCTGAAGGGCTTTTTCGGGGGACTTGGATTGCACACTGCACTCAATGTTTTACCGGAAGTTATCGGGCGCGTGGAGCCGGGACTGCTTTTCACTGTGGGATGGATACTGCCGTGAAGTTTTTCCGTTGTCTGGCAATATTAATGGGTCTGACGCAAGTGCTGACGGCGGGCAATCTCTCCGGGTACGTCGTGGATGCCGTAACTGGCGAAACCATTATCGGCGTCAACGTCATCCTGGAAGGCAGTGAGCGCGGCGCCGCGACGGATGTCAAGGGTCTCTTCGTCATCCGCAACGTGCCTGAAGGTCGGCATACTCTGCGGTTTTCGCACATCGCTTACGAGAACCTGCGGCAGGAATATTTGCTGACCGGGAAAAACCTGTTCATTCCGGATGTGAAGCTTCAGCCGCGCGCCATCCAGGCGGAAGCGGTCGAAGTACTGGGTCAACGCGGTTCGATTATCCAGAAGGATATGGATATTGCCAGTTTCGAAGTTGATCCGGTAGTTTTGACCGAAGTGCCGCAGTTGGGTCGCGACGTTTTTCAGTTGATGAAGATGTCGCCCAGCGTGACGGTGTCCGATCCTTTTTCGCCGCAGTATTATGTGCGTGGGAGCGATCCCGGCGAGAATCTGGTGCAGCTCGACGGAATGACGATCTACAATCCCCAGCATTTCTTGGGCTCCAACGCCGTGTTCAATCCCTACGCCATCAAGAATATCGAGATGCTGGTGGGTGGTTTCGATGCGGAATACGGCGGGCGCAATTCATCCATTCTCAGTATCAGCTCCCGGGAAGGGCATCAGAGCGAAGTGCATGGCGAATTTCATCCTTCCATTTCGGGCATTACGGGGGCGGTGGAATTTCCTGCGGGTCGCGAAGCCACCGCCATGCTATCCGGACGGTTACTGACCAGCCTGACGATGCGGGTTATGCTCGGTTCACCCAATGTCATGGCCGATTTCAACGGTGCTTATCAGCGGCGCATAGGCAACACCAAACTGCGCCTTTCGGCTTTTTACGCTCGCGATTACATGGATTACTGCATAGACAACCTGTTCATTTACTTCCCCGATTCCATTTTCAAGGACATCAGCGAAGGTTACCTCACCGACACCGAAAACCGCGCCGTCGGTTTGCAGACTACGACGATGCTCACGCCGAATTTGGTACTCGAAAATCAGGTTTATTATTCCGGCTCGACTGTCGAAAACCAGACCTATTTCAGCTATGCGTTCGATGACACGGCTTCCATTACCGATGCCGCACTCGACTACCGCACGCATATCCTGAATGCGATCGGGGACGTGACGCTGAAAAGTCATTTGGCCTGGTTCAGCTTCTGGAACCAGACCTGGCGCATCGGGGGCGAGGTCAACCGCCTGCGTTTTCTGAATCGCATTGGCAGTTACGATCTCATGACCGAAAGCTCCCGGAGCCGCTCGACTTTCGAGTCCTTTTATATTCAGGATAAAATCGAATTGGGCAATTTCCTGCTGAAGCTGGGTCTGCGCCAATCCCGGAATGCCATCGAAAAAAACTGGCGCCGCGAGCCGCGCCTTTCGGCGACGCTGAAAGTGGCCAATCTGACCTTTAAACTGGCTTACGGCCACTACTACCAGTATCTGACCACTCTCGATTCCCGCAACAATGAATTTGTGCAGTTCCTGGATTATTATGCCACGCTGGAGGGACTGGCGCCGCTCTATTCCATCCATCACATTTTGGGTGTCGAAGGAAAAATCTCCGAGCGTCTAGATTATTCGCTGTCCGCCTACTACAAGGATCTGCGACGGCTGTATCGCTACAGTTATGAGTCGCTCGATATCACGAGTGGGGCGACCGGAATCGAGCCGGGACGCGGCAAATCCTACGGCGTCGAACTGCTTCTGCGGGGCGAAGTGGGCAAACTCTCGGGTTGGATCGGCTACACCTATAGCCATGGCACCCGCAATTATGCTTCTGTTCTGCATGGAAAAACGGTTCTTTTCGACGGCGACCAGCCGCATAATTTCAAATCGGTCCTGTGCTACAAACTTACCAAAGACATTACCGCCAGTTCCACGTTCCAGTTAACTTCCGGCTATCCCAAAACCTGGGAAACCGGGATGCTGATGCACTACTATTACGACCCGCTGACCAATACCATGAGTTATGCCGCCACCAACATCACGCCCGTGAAAAACAACGTGCGTTATCCTTCGCGTCTGCGCTGGGACATCGGCTGGAAAAAACAACTGCGGGACGGCTTCGGCTATCACCTGGCGGAATTTTTAGGTTGTGATGACGTGGTTTTTTCCATGACGATCAATAATCTCCTTTTCCTGCATCGCGATCCGATCTATTACATGTTTATTCCAAACTTCGGTTATTACGGGCTTGATCCCGAGTTTTTACCCAACATCACCGCTGGTTACAGTATCCGGTTCTGAAACGATGAGCAGATTTTACACTCTGAATAAGCATAAAAAAACTAACCGCTATTTGCGGACACTGTCACTATTGTTCTGTGCCGTAATGTATCTGCTGGTGCTGAACCAGTGCGATTTACCGACCAGCCCGGGGCCGCAACCCAGACCCTTGATTAACGTGGATTTCGAACCGGGACTGAATATTTTTGGAGTTCTGCGGGCGGACAGCGTCAGCGGCAGTTCCTTTATCCATGTCGAACGCGCCGCGACCACGGCGGAATTGTATGCGGCGGAGAATATTTTTAATACGACAGCTACGGTGTTATTGACGGATGTCCTGACCGGAAATACCTACCGGTTTACGACGATTGACGACAGCCAGCATATCGGTTATTATTACAACGCGGATTTTCAGGCGATTGCCGGTCGGCGTTATACACTTGCAGTCCAATCAACCGACCTGCCGGTGCTGACGGGCGCGACCAGCGTGCCGGTACAGCCCCGGATCGTGGATAATTCCCTGCGCCGGGAAGGCAATGAACTGCGCTTTGACCTGCATCTGACCGCAGACACTTATCAATATCTGTGCTACCTGATCAGCGATGCGAATTATCTCGAACAGCAATTCCTGAACAAGGGCGGTATGCAAGCCAGCGTGGCGTTCGATTTGCGCCAACTGGCCTCATCGCCCACCGCTATCGTCATAATCGCATATGATTACAATTTGACGCAGTACTCCAATTCCACGCCATCCTTCATTCCCCAGACCTATCACGAGATGATCAACACCGTCGAGAATGGCTACGGCTGTTTCGGCTCACTGGCGGTGACGACGATAAAATTATAACGGTGCGGAGGGTGACTGTTAAAATCCATCACCCCGGGACTTGCGGTGCAAATCGCCATAAAACAAGAAATCCCGATTATTGGTCGGGATTTCTCGTTGTGAATAAAGGGGGACAATTTTATTCGAGGGATTTGGCGATTTTGCGGTATTTTTCGGCTTCGTCCTTTTTACCCTGATTGTAGAGTGATTTCCAGAGCACTTCATAACCGAAGACTGAATTGGGGTCCAAGTCAATCACCCGCCGGGCGTAATCCTCAGCCTCGACCCAATCTTTGTTGTTGAAGACGGCCTCGGTGACGCGAATCAGGATCTCGACGTCCTTAGGATTTTCCGACACCACGCGCTGATACTGATATTTGGCTTCCGCGTAGTTGCCCAGTTTCTGATACAATTGGGCAATGATGTAAACGATGTCCAGGTTATTGGGATCATCTTCGAGGAGTTTTTTCCCGATCTCGAGGGCCTCCTCATATTTTTCCATCTGCGAGAGAAACTGGATTTTCAGGACTAAGAGTTCGGGAGCATTGGGATGAGTGATGATTAATTGGCTCAATTTGTCCAATACTGCGGACTGCCGGGCAGGCTTCCAACTGACCAGAAAATAATAATTGACGATATCCTTGTCGTAAAGGTTCTTGTCGAACATCCGCTGGCCGACTTTTTCGACGTTGGCGGAATCAGTCAACAAGAAATAACATTTGGCCAAACCGTTGTAGGTGATGATCTCATCGTCCTTAAACTGCAGAGCGTACTCGAATTTCTGGGCGGCTTCCTGCAGGATTGAATCCTTCTCGATGGGCAGAAAGGCCTTCAGAGCACCATTGAACAGGTTGGCACCTTCGGTGTGGATTTCCGCCCACATGCCTTTGATGTTGTCATCCGCCTGCTTGGTCAGCGTCGGATCGAGCGTTTTGGCTTTAAGCAGCATAGCCTTGGCTTTTTCGTACTGTTTCTGCGGGCGATAGACATTGGTGGCCAAAAGGAGGGGCGCCTGGGAATTTTCGGGGTATTTTTGAATTGCCAGAAGGAGTTGCTCCTCAGCGGCTTTGATATTGTTTTGCTGGAAATAGACTTTGGCGGAAGTGATTTCCGGCGGGTCACAGGCATTGATTAACATCAATCCGGCAACTATCAGGCAACAAAGAATCACAGACGCGGTAGTTTTCATTATCATGCTCCTAATTCATTCGTATAAAGCTGTCATTTTGCGGTGGAAATTTATTAAATACTGAAAATATTTCCACAAATTATTCTATTCGAATTTATACGGCGGTCGGTGGATCCCCCGTTCCGTGATGATGGCGCTGATCAGCTTGTGCGGGGTGATATCGAAAGCCGGTGAAATTGCCGGTGCGGTCGCGGGCGCGATCGTTTTTCCGCGGCAGGTCTTGATTTCCGCTGCATTGCGTTGCTCGATGCTGATGAGCTGGCCAGACTTCAGCGAGGGATCAATTGTCGAGGTCGGGGCGGCGACGTAAAACGGGATGTGGTGATAATGCGCAAGGACGGCTAATCCGTAAGTGCCGATCTTGTTGGCGGTATCGCCGTTGGTGGCGATACGATCAGCACCGACGATTACCGCGCGCACATTGTGTTTTAACATGACGGACGCCGCCATGTTGTCGCAAATCAAGGTAAACGGCACTTTTTCCTGGGTCAATTCCCAGGCGGTTAGCCGCGCACCCTGCAGGAGCGGACGGGTTTCGTCAACGAAAACATGCAGGCGCTTGCCATGTTGACAGGCGTTGACGATGATCCCCAAAGCTGTACCTAAACCACCGGTTGCCAGGCCGCCGGTGTTGCAATGCGTCAGTAAATTGCCTTCATCCGGCATAACTTTGAAACCCTGCCGGGCAATTGCCTGACAGCGGGCAATTTCTTCCGTGTGGATCGCCTGCGCTTCCGCAAGGAGTGTCTGCCAGATACTCTCTGCGGTCTTCCCGGAGTTACTCTCTGCGACGCGCTTCATCCTCTGCAACGCCCAGCCGAGATTGACAGCCGTAGGGCGCGTGGCGAACAATGCGGCGGCGATTTCGTCTAATTTTTGTCGAAAAGTCGCGGAATCGGCGGTCTGGTAAACTCTCAGTCCCAAAACCAAACCATACGCCGCCGCGATACCCAGCGCCGGTGCGCCGCGGATCGCCAGACGCCGAATAGCTTCCGCCATTTCGTGATGGTCATGAACCTCGATCAGGCAGTATTCATCCGGCAGGCGGGTCTGATCGACAATCAGCAGGCGTCCATTTTCCCAGAAAAGCGGTTTGATCATGACGGGTTAGTCTATTTTAGGCTTGCGGAGCGCCTCGTCGTATGACGCAGTTGACGGTTAAGCTCATTAAATCCGGACCATCTGGCGCAAAGCGAGATAGCGTTTGTCAATCATGGAACGATTCAAGTTCAGCAGGCCGTCAATGCTGAAATTTTCGACGCAGTAACTGCCGAGAACACTGCCGTAAACGATGGCTTTTTTCAGGCTGGTGTAGGTGATTTGCGGGCAGCTGGCCAGATAGCCCATCATACCGCCGGCGAAGCTGTCTCCGGCGCCTGTGGGATCGACCGCTTTTTCGACCGGAAATGCCGGAGTGAAGAAGAGCGCCGACGGCGTACTGATCAATGCGCCATGCTCTCCGCGTTTGATGACGATATAGCGCGGTCCGAGGGCATGCAGTTTTTCCAGACCTTTCAGCAGGGCAACGCATTCGGTCAGCTCGGCCAGTTCGCTGTCGTTTATCACCAGCAGATGCACGCGGCGGATGACTTTCAGCAGGTCTTTGCGCGTGGTGTTGATCCAGAGATTCATAGTATCGAGTGCTACTAATTCTGGCCGGGGAAAATGTTTGAGGACGTCCAATTGCAGAGTGGGTTGAATATTGCCCAGAAAGATTATCGGCGAGTCCAGATATGGCGTGGGGATTTTTGGGGAAAAATCGGCGAAAACGTTCAGATGAGTATAAAGCGTGTCGCGCCGATTGAGGTCAGTGTGGTATTTGCCGCCCCAGCGAAAAGTCTTGCCCTCGGCGATTTCCAGGCCGGTGGTGTCAATCCGATGGCGGTTAAGCAGGGTGCGGGCTGAATCGGGAAAATCCGTGCCGGCCACGCCGACGACATTGACGGGTGCGAAAGGCGCCGCCGCCAAGCTGAAATAAATCGCCGAGCCGCCTAACGCGGATTCGCGCTTACCAAAGGGCGTCTCGACGTCATCGAAGGCTACCGAGCCAACGACCAAAATTGATTTTTTATCCATGAAAACCTGTCAGAAATATTTTTGTTACGGCAGAAAATACGAATTTCCGGCGTGGGATTCAATGAATATAATGACGGGCTGGGGCTTAAAAGAGACGGTAGGCATTCTCAGCCGGGAATCCCAGCGCGTGAATCAGCTCGGCGGTGCGCCGCGGATCGTACTCCACGAAACGCGCCTCGACAGTGAGTTGGTCGCTGTCAAAAACCACATACTTGGCACGCCGATCGCCATCGCGCGGCTGACCGATACTGCCGCAATTGATTATGTAACGGCTGTCCTTTTTTAGATAATGAACGTCCTGCGTCAGCCGCTGGCGAGTCAGACGGAAATTATCAAGTTCGATGATGGCGAGCTGATGCGTATGTCCGACAAAGGCACACCACGCGGTCATAGTACTGAGAATCTGTCTGATTTCCTCGTCGGGCGTCCAGGTCAGATATTTATTGACTGCATCCGGCGGCAGACCGTGCACAAAGCGTAGGCCATTCTGTACGACGGATTTGGGAAGCGTGGCAATATATTCCAGGGTAGCGGGTGTCAGGAGGCGGCGGGTGAGCTCGATGGAGCGGGCCGCACTGCTGTTCATTTGTACTATGGTAAGAGGATTCCTGATTGCGTTTTCATGATTGCCAAGGACGCTGGGAATATCGCGCTGGCGCAGTGCCGCAAAAACCTGTTCCGGTTCGGGTCCATAACCGATGAAATCGCCGAGATTGATGATTTGATCAACCCGGCGGGTATCGATGTCCTGTAATGCCGCCGTCAGTGCGTCGAAATTACTGTGAATGTCGGTGATAATCGCGAGGCGCATCTTACTGATTGAACCGGATTAAGTATTGCAAGGCATTGATCGTCCATTCCGTGATTAGTCGTCGCCCTTCCGCCGGTCTGGTCTGGTAACGTTTGGTAATCTTGACATCGGCCTGTTCAAATTCGCGGACAATCTGCTGTTCCAACAGCAAGGCACGCCGCGCTTCTCCCGTCGATAGTTTGCCCCAGCTCTCATCAATTTCAGTCACGCGCCGGTCGAACAGCCAGTAGGCGATTTTTAAGTCGGGTGTATAGACATTTTCCGGCAGATTAAAGTGCAACCGTCGCGCTGTCGTTACGTCCCAGGCGGAATAGTCTGGTGGAAGCGCTTCCGTACCGGCGTAAAGCGGCACAAAAGGCTGAATGCAGGGACGCCGCGGAGCAATCCACCAAATCGCACCGATTTCGGCCGGCAACCAGGAGCGTAATTCTGCGACAAAGCCGTATTGATTGGCGACCGAGCAAATCGTCATGCGCTCCTGCTGATGCGGGTTGGCGGAAGTGTCCGGCGCCGGTTGGTAGTGACTGCGCAGAACCTGCATCAGGTCGGTGCGGGTGATTTTGTTCTTGGGCTGAAAAGCGCAGGGTAATTCGTCCTCAATACGGTAAGGTTTTTCACTCAGCAGGTTCAAACCCTGCCAGTGGCGGGTGATGTTGTCCGGATTGGTCAGCTCGTTGAAATCGGAATAGGTCTGGCGGAAATTGAACAAGTGCCCCGCCGCCGGCTGGTACCAGCCCTGGAGAATGGCAAATGATACGGCATCGCGCGCGCCAAGAAAATTGAGTGTATCACCCAAGTCAATATTCTGGATGACATAATAGTTGGGAATGATGACCACTTTTTCGTCGGGTACACGTTGCGCCACCCAGATTTTGCCATAGACGATGGCCAGCATCCAGGCTTCGTTGGGGTCGGCGATGCAATAGGTGCGACCGGAAGAGTTATAGCCGAAGCGCTGAATCAGGCGGCCGGCGATTTTGACTGCCTCGCGGGCAGAGCGGGCCCGTTCGGCCAAAATCCGGCGCAAGTCGTAATCAATCCCGCCGTCCGTCAGACGGGCGTCTTTTTTCCGACTGCGGCAGGCATTCGAAGCTATCGTGACGCCGTATTCGTTCAGATAACTATCGCCGAATTCCATGCCCGGCAGTTCCAACCAGAGATAGGCGCAGGTTTCCGCAATCTGCGGCAGTTTGCCGCCGTTTTTCAATACAATTGTGTCCGTCACGGTATAGCGCATACGGGGCACCTTGTGCCAGTAAACGACCTGCTCATCCCAGTCGTCTTCGTTGTGCGCGAAAAGCACGGCGCCGCTGGCCGAAGCCTTTTTCCCGACGAGAATGGAATAACAGTTGTGCTCCGACGTCTGGCCGCAGAGCAAGCTGGTCAGGATTACTAATAGCGCCCCGGAGCGGTAAAGGAGTTTGTGCTTGATATTTGACATGATTTGATTCCTGCTAAGTCAGCGTTTCATTCGAAGTGCAGATGGATATAGACAATTTCCGGGCGACTGTTGGTGCGAATGGGAGGGCCCCAGGTGCCGAAGCCGCTGGATACATAGAAATGCGTAAGCCCTTTGCGCTTGTATCCCCGGCTGACTTCGTAGACGCGCCGGGTCAGAAGGTTGAAGGGCCACAGTTGTCCGTGATGCGTGTGCCCGGAAATCTGTAAATCAACGCCGTTGGTTACGGCTTCCTGCAGATTGACCGGCTGATGGTCGAGTAGAATGATGGGCTTTGATCGGTCGAGCGCGGCAGTCAGTTCCGCCAGGGCTAACCGCGATTTACCATTAAAGCGGCGCTGTTCGAAATCCGCGCGTCCGATGATATAGAAAAGGTCGGCGATACAAATCACGCTGTCCTTCAGGACGCGAATGCCGCGTTCGTTCAGGTATTGCTCGGCACGCGCCAATCCGGAAAAATATTCATGGTTGCCGGGAACAGTGAAGGTTCCGAAGCGCGGTTGCATAGTTGTCAGCCCGTTACAGATATTGGTACACCGTTCGGGATGCATGTCTTCGTCGAAAATGTCGCCGGCGAACAGCACCAAATCAGGATCAAGGCGCTTAATGGTCGTTGATAATTGATTGACCTGCCGGGCACCTACCAATGTTCCCAGATGAAAATCACTCGCCGCAACGATATTGAGTTGTGACAGACCAGGAACTTTTTTTGCTATCTGCAGATCAAGGGTGGTGATTTTCGGCAAACGGGCATTGATGAAACCGGCGGTCAAAATAATCGCAACCGCCACGATCGCGCCGCAGAAAACGCCGATTTTCGCGCGAGCCCAATCAGCGGTCATCGCGGTCGGGAAAAAGGGCAGAAAGTGATTGACGACGCGCAGAAGATCAATTGCCACCACGATCAACAGGAAATAAGTCATTGCGCCCAACCAGAAAGAGCCGAGCCAGGTGCATGCATTGACCAATGTCCCCGACCAGAAACGTTCGGCGATGCGCCCGACGATGTAAGCGGTGGCGCAGACGAGGAAAGCGATAGTGTAGATAAGGCGCGCGGACGAAGCGACCGGCAAAGCCTGCCAGCCGCGAATGAAGATGTAGGCGTTAACACCGCCGTAAATACTCAGCACGATCAAAAGAAAAACTGCCAGTTGGTAATGCTTCATACTGAGCCTTAATTGAAGACCGAGCGCATGCCGTCCCAGGCGGGCAGGGTTTCCGGTTTAGTCTTTAACAGATTCAAGATGTCCGCTGGCAGATACTTTTGCGGCACGATCACCGTGAAAACGTATTCATTGAACCAGTCATCGTTCATCGTCCAGTAGCCGCCCTTGCCGATGTCTTTGCCCCAGGAATTTTCGACTAGCCATTTTTGCGGTTTGCGTTCCTTGATGTCCACGCCAATCAGCGCCATGGCATGCCCCGGATTGGAGATTTTATAGAGGTAACGCTCCTTCTTGGGCATCTGCAGTTTGAGATTGAAGAGCGTCTGATAGTCGAAAAGATCATTGGCCATCAGACCTTTGTCGCGATCCATATTGTACTGGACATCCGCCGCAAACCAGACGGGCAGACTATCCTGGAGCATGGTGAAAGCGAATTCTTTCAGGCGTTCGGCGCTCAAATTGATGAAATTCATATCCCTGGCTTCGATAAGATTGCGACAGTAATGAATGTCATAATGTTTATTGTACGGCTGTTCCGGATGGTCAACGAGCGTAACGTATTCCTGCAGATTGACCGCGATGGCATCTTTGTAAAATGACTGAGGGGTGTACGTTTTTTCGATGACCTTCTCGTCCTTGTCCTTATAGCGCCAGGTGAATTCCCGGGGGGGATTGCCGAGATGCAAGACCAGCAGTCGGTAAACGTCTTTGAGCACGCTCTCCTTGTACTGACGCACCTCTGCCGGACGCCTTCCCTGGGCGACCTGAGCCCGCAGTTCCGCCGCCGCCTTACAGACGAGGTTATTGAGGATTTTGTTCATGCGGTCGGTCTTTTCGCTGTTAATCGTTTCCGGCATGATTTCCTTGGGCACGCAACCGTATTTTTCGATAATGCTGACATAATAATTCCACCAGCCGCCGTCCGGCACCGGATCGGTCAGGAGCGCCTGGATTTCACGGTCATCGAAATCCTTTTTCGCGGTGGCGATGATGGTTTCCAGAAAGAAGTTGGCTTTTTCGAGCTTATCCCAGAACATGGTATGGTTTTGGGAAAATTCAAAAGCGGCCAGATTGAATTTACGCATGACCGCCGGACGCAGGATGTTGTAGCCGGCGAACAGCCAACAGCGCCCACTGCTTTTTTGATCGGTGATGCCTTCGGTTTTGAGTTTCAGGCTGAAAACGTCGTTATAGCGGTTGACAATTTCGCGGTTCAGCGCCAGTTGTTTGATGTCGGTGCCGGTGATGGCGTTCATCAGGGCGCGCGTGCCGGGGTCGAGCACCAGTCCGGTTTGCAGACTCTTAATATAGTCGGCGGTCAGGCCGCCCTCCTGAGCGAAACTGAGACTCAGGGGCAGGCAGAGACAGATAAGCAAGCAAATTGAGATAGGGAGAGTGTGTCGCATAAAAAATTCCTTCTGTTTTGAATTATTTTAAAGGAAAAAGAAATTGCAAAGCTTGCGGCAAACGTTGCGCCCAGGCGCTTTCATGGTGCGGAGCGAGGGGATCTTTCAGCCAGAAAAGATTCTGTCCGTCCCGCCAGCCACGCTCGCGCAGGAGGTCTAACATGGCATCAATACCGGGCTGCAGTTGTGCTTCGAGATCGAGTCCGCCATTATCAATATAGAATTGCAGGTCGGGTGATCGGGGCTCGCTTTTCTGTATGCTTCGCGCGTAATCGAAACGGTCGTAGCGAAAGGCAGGCGACAGGCAGAGTGCTTTGGAAAAAATGTGCGGATTTTCCCAGGCTAATATGAAAGAGACTAATCCGCCCATCGAAGAACCGCCGGTGGCGGTGTATTTACGGTCAGTCAGCGTACGGTAATTCAAATCAATCAGAGGCTTGACCGTTTCGACGACAAATTGGCGGTAGGCCTTGCCCTGCCGCGTGAGCCCGTATTCCAGACTGCGGTCGGCGGTGTTGTAAATGCCCACGATGATCAAAGGTTCGATCAGGTGCCCGCGAATGAGGCTGTCCGCGACTTCGTCCATGCGCCACTCGACTCCGAAACCGGCTAAACCGGGGTCGAAAAGATTTTGCCCATCGTGCATGTAAAGAACGGGATAACGACGTTCGGGAGCTTCATCGTAACCGGGCGGCAACCAGACCACAACATCACGAGATTTGAGCGCAACTCCCTCAATTTGCCGGTGAAAGCAAAGCCGCCCGACGACATTTTCGGTGCTGGACACGCGCCGTGAGCGGTGCCAGCGACTGCAATGGAACACGACGGTCGTGTCCTTTTGCGGGTCGAGGATGAAATTGGCGAAGGGACGTTCACGTTCGTCGAGCGCTTCAGTATCCCAACTGCCGAGCGTGAATTTGTACTCTAAATGTGTTCCCGCCGGGAAACGAAAAACGCGCTGGAATTTCTGTCTGTCAATCCTTTTCAGGGCGATCCGGTCGGGACGCCAGTTACCCAGTTTGCGCTGATTGCCGGCGATGAAAACCATAGCAGTGTCCGGTAATCCGGGCGCGTAAACCGTGAAGGTTACCGTAACCGAAGAAAACGGTGTGGCTAACTGGCAGGCTGAGAGAATTAGTAGTATCAAGTACAGGATTTTCTTCACACCGGATAATATTTCATTTTAGGAAAAAAGGCAAGGATTTGTTTGCATATAGGTTGAAAAAAGCGCCGGGTGGCAAATTGGAAGTCCGACCTTAGGCAACGAACTCATTTTTTTTCGGCAATTAGCGGACTTCGTTCCCTTAGCGGTGTCGGTAAGAAAAAAGAATGTTCAAAAGTATAGGGTTTAAACCATAAGTCAGTAGGCCGTTATTGATAAAATTCCTCTTTGTTTTTATACATCATGTGAATAAAATACACTTACCATGATATACGGTAAAACAGAAGACAATGTTATCCGGGGCGTTTATGAATATGTCATTTACAATTCAAAAACCTGCCTTTCACGGAAAGTAGACCGTAAATTCCATGATGTTGTTGCCTTCGTTTAACTTCATAGGAGGGAAAGGGGGAAATGTAATTGCGGAGCAATTTTAATTGAACGAAAGTTAATCAAAATATTTTATTATTTCTGCGTGCGGGGCTTTTTATGAACCTAGAAATTATTAGATTTATAATGAAAGTAATACTTAGGTGATAATATGACTAAAGAACAAAAATTTTATAAAGCACTTCAGGATGTTTTCATTGGCGCCAGGATTGAGGGCCAAGGCGGTTTTGTGAATTTGATGAAGATAAAATCAAATTACTACCACAAAATTGAGGACATTCTCAAAAAAGATATTGAAGCAGCTCTTGAAAGCCACCCGAAATTTAGGGATGAACTTTTTGACAAACTCTATTCATTTTTTAGCCGCTACTTTACGGAGAGCGGCTCAATCTATTTCAACTCAACGCCTTTTCATAACAATATCTACGAAAAGGTTTATACAGACGAAAAAGATG
>CAZPQN010000043.1:0-17808 GCA_964588795.1 uncultured bacterium
ACTGCGGGCTGGTGAGAAGTTCCGCGACCTGAAGAAAATGGTGCTGATCAAGTAACTTTAAACCACAATAAACAAAAGGGCTGATCGCAGGATCAGCCCTTTTGTTTTATTATAGATATGAGCCGGATTACAGGGCTAATTTTTCAGTCAAAACCTGCGCAATCTGATCCTTGGGCAGGCGGATTTGCTCCAGGCAGTCGCGGTCGCGCAGGGTCACCGTGCCGTCCTGCAAGGTTTGGGAGTCCACGGTAACGGCGAAAGGTGTTCCAGCTTCGTCCTGGCGACGATAGCGCCGACCAATCGAACCAGCCTGATCATAAAACGCCGCCATCTTCTTTTTCAAATCGTGAAATATGGCTTCGGCAATTTCCGGCATTCCGTCGCGGTTGACTAAAGGTAATATGGCGACCTTGACCGGCGCTAAGCGAGGATTCAGGCGCAGGACAATGCGTTCATGAGCCTGATCCTCCCAGTAGGCATCCGCCAATATGGTCAGGAGGGTGCGATCGACCCCGGCTGAACTTTCGACGACCGCCGGGACGATGTGGGTATTGGTTTCGGCATCGAAATAGGTCAGCTTCTTTCCGCTGACATTGATATGCTGATCCAAATCGAAAGTCTGGCGATCGGCAATGCCTTCCAGCTCCGACCAGCCGAAGGGGAATTTGTATTCGACATCGGTACACGCGCGCGCATAATGCGCTAATTCGTCGGGAGTATGTTCCCTTAGCCGCAGATTCGCTGATTGAATGCCCAGTTTTTTATACCATTCGAAACGCTCATTGACCCAGTACTCGTACCAGTGCCGGCTATCCGAAGGAGTGACAAAGTACTCCATTTCCATTTGCTCAAATTCACGACTGCGAAAGATGAAATTGCCGGTGGTGATTTCGTTGCGAAAGGCTTTGCCGATCTGGGCGATGCCGAAAGGCAGTTTGACCCGCGTGGTGGATACGACGTTATCGAAGTTGACAAATATGCCCTGGGCTGTTTCGGGACGCAGATAAACCTCAGATGTCGAGTCCTCCGACGGCCCGAAATGGGTCTTGAACATCAGATTGAATTGTCGGGCGGGAGAAAGATCGTTACTACCGCAAGTCGGGCAGGTGCGTTTCTCCAGCTGCACGGTGTGCGCTCCACCGCATTGGGGGCAATCCGAGTCCTGGTAAAATTGCGGTTCGCGGGCAAAAAGATCTTCGGGAAAGAAAGACCTAAATTCCTTGCGCACTTCAAGCAGTCCCTCGGCAACCTTGAACTGTAAACCGCACTTAGAACACCGGAAGTGATAACCGCCTTTGTCCTCGCGGAAACGCGCTCGGCACTGCTTGCAATCAATCAGCGGGTCGTTGAAATTCGCCACATGCCCGGAGGCTTCCCAGACTTTCGGGTGCATCAGGATGGCGGCGTCCATACCTACCACATCTTCGCGACTGGTCACGATTTCGTGCCACCAGAGGTCTTTGACGTGCCGTTTCAGCTCGACGCCCAAGGGCCCGTAATCCCAGGTACTGCTCAGTCCCCCGTAGATGTCGCTGGATTGAAAAATAAAGCCGCGCCGCTTGCACAGCGAGACCAGTTTTTCCATGATTGCGTTTGAGATCGGTTTTGCCATCAGAATCCTAAAGTTTGGTAACTATCCACTTTCAATCGGAAATGTTCCGATGTTATTCTTCCTCAAATTCCGTTTTGCATTTGGGGCAGACGATGCGCGCGGTGCCATCGCGGGCCACTTTCTTTTCCAGGAGAGCATTTCCGCAATGATCGCAGGCACGTGCCAGGGGTTCGTTCCAGGTGGCAAAATGGCATTTTGGATAACGATTACAGCCGTAGAAAGTTTTACCCTTTTTCGTTTTTTTCAGGCTGATTTGCCCGTCGCATCCTGGTTCAGGGCAGGCGATCTGCAGTGTAAACGGAGCGGTCGTTTTACATTTGGGATATTGACTGCAGGACCAGAATTTCCCGTACCGTCCTTCCTTCATGAGCATCGGGCTACCGCAATTGGGACAGGTGGGCGCTGTGACAGTTGCCTGATTCTGGTTAGTGTCGGGCAGGGGACGAGTGTTTTTGCACTGCGGGAAAGCCGAACAGGCTAAAAAGCGCCCATTTTTACTCCACTTAATTACCATTTCCGCGCCGCATTGCTCACATTTTTCGGCGGTTTTTTCCTGCAGGTCAGATTTAAGGCTGGCACGCTGATCGTTCATGTTGTTTAAGGCTTTTTCAAACGGAGTGTAAAATTCGTGGATCACTGTCTGCCAATCCTTGCGGTTGGCTTCTATATCGTCCAGCTCGGCTTCCATTCGTGCGGTGAATTTGACATCGATGATATCCGGCATGCCATTGACCAAAAGGCGGTTGACGATTTTGCCGAGTTCGGTCGGACGCAGATAGCCACCTTTGCGTTCGACGTATTTACGGGCAAGAATGGTGGTCACGATTGTGGCGTAGGTGCTGGGACGTCCGATCCCGAGATTATCCAGTTCCTTAATCAACGTGCCTTCAGTAAACCGTGGAGGAGGTTCGGTAAAATTCTGTTCGGGGAATAAATTCTTCAGGGATAAAGTCTCGCCGGTTTTTATTTGGGATGGCAGGGGATTTTTCTTGATTTCGCTGGTTTTTTCCTCGCGCCAGGAGCGCAGGTAGCCGTCGAAAACCAAATCACTTCCGCTGGCCCGCAGCAGGTAATTATCCGTACCGATGTCGATGGTTTGCTGTCTGTAGACGGCCGCAGCCATCTGACAGGCGGTAAAGCGACTCCAGATTAATTGGTACAGCTTTTTCTGGTCCGCGTTCAGGTACGACGCAACTTTTTCAGGCGCGTATTCGAAATATGTCGGTCGGATGCCTTCATGGGCGTCCTGCACATTGGTTTTCTTGGTTTTGAAATGCCGTGGGTTGGCGGGCAGGTAATTTTCTCCATACTGGCTGGCGATATATTCGCGGATGCCATTGATGGCATCGCGTGAAATCCGCACCGAGTCCGTACGCATATAGGTGATCAATCCGATGGGCTCGCCCTCGATTGCCACTCCTTCGTACAGGTCTTGGGCGATGCGCATGGTTCTTTCGGGTGAAAAACGGAAGCGCCGCATGGCTTCCTGCTGGAGCGTGCTGGTAGTGAAAGGTGGCGCGGGGGATTTGGAGACGTCTTTGAATTCGACAGAAGCAACTTTGAACTCAGCCTGCTGTAAACGGAGTACGTGTTCCCGGGCGGTAGTCTCGTCGGGAATAATGGGTTTTTGTTTGCCGATTTGTACTAACTTGGCAGTGAAAGTGGAACCCTCAGCCGTGGCCAGCTCGGCGCTGATCTCCCAGTACTCCCGGGGAATAAATTGCTCCACCTCGACTTCGCGTTCGCAGATAATGCGCACCGCAACCGATTGCACGCGACCGGCGCTGAGTCCGCGATAGAGTGTGCGCCAGAGGAAAGGACTGACCTGATAGCCGACGATGCGGTCTAAAACTCGGCGGGCTTGCTGGGCATTCACCAGGCTCAGATCAATTTGCCGCGGGTGCTGTAAGCCATAGGCAATGCCGCTCTTGGTGATCTCGTTGAACAGGACGCGCTGAATGTTTTCTGCCGGAGCGTTCAGAACTTCAGCGATGTGCCAGGCAATCGCCTCTCCTTCCCGATCGGGGTCAGGTGCTAAAAAAATTTTACGGGCGGTTTGCGCGGCGGATTTTAACTGTTTGATGATTTGGGTTTTGCCTTTGATGGTGACATACCGCGGGCGGAAATTTTTATTCAGGTCGATCCCGAGTTCCTTTTCGGGTAAATCCTTGATATGCCCGACAGACGCCAGAACATGATAATCTCGTCCGAGATATTTCCGGATCGTGCGGGCTTTGGAAGGGGATTCGACAATTAACAGGTACTGGCTCATGCTTACTCCAAACGGGTGGCAATTTACAAACGTTCCGAAAAAATGCAATAGCTTTTACCGCCGCCGTAATTCTTGTCTTGATAAACCCACCTGTCCGAAATAAATTTGCGAGCAATTTTGATTTATTATGAATTACTGGGAAGCATTACTACTGGGCATCGTGCAGGGACTGACGGAATTTCTGCCAATCAGCAGTTCCGGGCATCTGGTCATTTTTCAGCACCTGTTTCAGATCAAATCCTCCGCTATCACTTTCGAAATTGCCGTACACGCCGGTACGCTCTTAAGCATTTGCGTGGTTTATTACCATGATTTATTGCGAATGGCGTTCGGTTTTTTCGGCGCAATGGCGCGCCCCGGACGCAAGGCGATCTGGCAAAATGATGCGGATTTGCGACTCGCGGTTGGGGTCATTATCGGGACTTTGCCAGCTGTTGTCGTTGGTTTATTGTTCAAAGATTTTTTTGAACTCATTTTCCATAATATCCGATTGGTGGGAATTACGCTGATATTGACGGGCTTGATTTTGTTGTCCACCCGTTATATCAAGAACGCCATACGTCCCTTGACTTTGACCCGCTGTGGGATTATCGGACTCGCCCAGGCAGTGGCGATCCTGCCCGGCATATCGCGCTCGGGGGCGACGATTGCCTCCGGGCTCTGGTTGAATTTGGGCGGCAAGGAAGCCATGCGTTTTTCATTTCTGCTGGCTGTACCGGCGATAGTTGGCGCTCTAATTCTACATCTGCAGGATTTTATGTCTGGTGACATCGGAGACGTGGCTCTGCCTGCGCTCACTGTCGGTTTCCTGACAGCTTTTGGTGTAGGTTATATCGCTATCCGTACTCTCCTGCGAATTGTACAGAGTGGACGATTTGCCTGGTTTGGAGGATACTGCTTGCTGGTGGGGCTGGGCGTCCTGCTGTTTCTTCCGGTATAAACTTTTTAAGCGGGCAAGAATATAATTAGCCGATGAAAAATAAAAAGGAAGGTTTTTTAGAAATAATTGAAAATCTCAAGGCAGACCACTGCGCTCCGGTTTATCTATTGTATGGTGGCGATACTTATCTGGAGGACGAGGCCATTTCAGCCCTCAGTCAGGCTTTTGCTACCGATCCACAACGCCTCAACCGCCAGATCTTTTACGGCGAAGAAAACAGCGGACGCGCCTTCACCGATGCTCTCTCAGCCGTCGGGATTTTCAATCCCCGCCAACTGCTGATATATAAAAATATCAGCAAGCTGCCCTCGACCTATCGTCCGCGTCTCTTTCAGTATATCAAGCATCCCGCCCCAGAAAATTTATTAATCATGACTGCCGCAGCTGAGGGCAAGGTTAAAATCATTGATACACTCACCAACGAGTTGCAGGATTTTGTCGTAACCATACCGACCTGGACCCCCTATCCGGAAAGGTTTTCAGGATTTGTAAGACGCCATCTGCAGCGTGCGGGTTATCAAATTACCGGCGAGGCGCTTCAGACCTTGATTGCCCTGACCGATGACTCTTTGACCCATGCTTGCGGAGAATTGGACAAACTGTTTGTATACCTCGGTGAGCGCCGTAAGATCGAGGATGGTGATGTCCGTCAGTGTGTTTATGGTTACAAAGATTACGATGTCAGTGATTTCGTTGCGGCGGTCAGCCGACGCAACCTGCCGCAGGCTTTGCTGATCGGGACAGCGCTTCTTAAAGCCAATGAGAAACTCACCACTTTAATCGTACGGATGTATAATTTCTTTATGGATGTGTGGACTTATTCCGCTGGCGGGCTCGGCCGTGGTCAATCAGCTGCCCGACAAAAACAGGTCGGTAAGGGTGCCGTAAATTACGCCAACAGTAATTTTAGCTTGATTTTTCAACAACTGCGCCACACCGACCTGCAGATCAAGTCAGTCTCCCTGCCTGAAGAAGATTTACTCGTGCCCCTTTTATATTCCCTGATGGCGTAAATGATGCAAGAACGATTCAAATTCACCGATGAAGAACTGATAGCGCGTTTCCAGGCGGGCGATGAAGGCGCCTATGAAGAAATCGTGGGGCGTTACGCCGACCGATTGATGAATTTTGCCTATCGCTTCGTGCTCGACCGGGAAGAAGCTGAGGATATCGTCCAGGATACCTTCCTGAAAGTCTATCAGAACCGTCATGCCTACAAGGAAATCGCCAAATTTTCAACCTGGATCTATACGATAACCGGAAATTTAGCCAAGACGGTTCTGCGGAAACGGCGTAACCGCAAACTGTTCTTCTTTTCTCGCCTGAACCCTGAGGAAGAAAAAGAAACCGAGTTCCCGGCACCTGAGCGCACACCCGCGGAACAGTTGGAGGGCAAAATTGATGAACGCCTGATTCAACAGGCGATCGTAAAATTGCCGGAACATTTTCGTACGGTAATCATATTAAGGGATATTCAGGATCTTTCTTATGAGGAAATCAGTAATATTACCAGTGCTCCCCTGGGGACGGTAAAGTCCCGCATCAATCGGGCGCGGATTCATCTCCAGGCGGAGTTGGAACACTTAAGAGGAACGCGATGAGAGTAAAAATTAGGGGGTACATGTTTTTCTATGTTGAATTGCTACCAGTTTAAGCACTTCATATCCAGATATTTAGACGAAGAAATCAGTTTCAAAGATCGCCATGCTTTTGAAGAACATCAGCAGACTTGCCCGATCTGCCAGACGCTCCTGACCAACATCCGCCGAAACCGTGAAGCTCTGCAGAACCTGCCATCAATCGGGGTCAGTGAAAATTTTATGTTCAATCTGCGCAACCGCATCCTCGCAGACCGCAACGCACGTCTGCAACGTGCCCTGCATCAAGGTTTTTCGCTATCTAAGGTGCCATCATTCGCCTATGGTTTTGCAGTGGCCTTGTTAGCTGTGGTGGTTGGTTTTGTCATCCTGCAGTCGCAAAGCGCAAATGAGCCGTCCTATCTGCCGCCACCCGTAGTCCAGCAGAAAATCAACCAGCCCCGCCCCTCGCCGGCGGAACCGGCGCGAAATCTGCCATCTCCCCCTGCCCGCCAATACACTTCCACCCAGTCGCAAACCGTTCCGACAGATACGGTTAGCGAAACCGCGCCTGAGCCGGCCAACCGTTACCAGGATAATTTTCAGGACAAGATCCGCACCGTAAAAGACCAGCGCTAAGCGGCTAACATCCCGACAATAAGTATTGTTTAAACCTAAAAATTAAAGTATTTTTACGCCCTAAATGGGTGTTTAAAATGAGTAGTTCAAAAAGTATCATAATTCTCTGCATCGTTCTGTTCGCGGTTCTGTTCGTTACATTTCTTTTTCCGCAACTGGTGGGGTTCGAGGCTTTGCCAGGAGTGTTCCAGATCCTGTTCCGCGTCTTTATTTTTATCGCCCTAATTTCCGTACTGATTTACCTCATTCTGGAGGTGCGACACTGGCAGGCGCGCTGTGAGTTGGCCGAAAAAACCGCCGAATCGCGTAAGGGTCAAGCGGCAAAGGGAGAAGAATTTACGGGCGGCTATGGCCTGAAGCTGAAAATTGATCCTGACCATAACTATAAGGAAATCACGCATCAGATTTTGACCCTCGCCCAGTCCGCCTTGACCGCCCGCTCCGTCTTTTTGTACCTTTATAATCAAAACGAGCAGAGTTACACTTTGCAGGACTATCTTTCACAAACGGGGATTGAACTGCAGCCGCGGCTCGCGAGTGCAGGAAAAATATTCGGCAATCTGCATCAGACAGTCCAGCCCCGGATTTTTAAAGACTCGGAATTTGAACCAACCGACTTGTTGTATTATATCGAACCACCTAAGGTTGGTTCACTGATGACTCTCCCCATTCTGCTGAGCAATGAGGTGTTTTTAGGTGTGTTAGGTGTTGATACTCCCGGTAAGGACGTGTGGGGCAGTGAAGACCTTGATTTAGGGCGATCCTTCACGGAACTTTATGCGGCCTCAGTCTGGCAAATTGATGCCATTGACCAGCAACGCACCCATATCCAGTTTTTCCGGGATTTGTGTCACCTGAATACGGAGCTGTCCATCGGAATTGACCCTCTCGACCTTTACAAGGAAGCCGGTCAGATGCTCCGCCGCTTTTTCAGTTACGATAAATTGACGTTCGCCATCCTCCGCAATGAAGAAGATAACGAGGTTTGTCTGGAATACGTCGAGGGTGCTGAAACCGATTACAGCATTGGCTTTCGTGTGCAGTGCAAAGAAGGTTTATGGGCAAAAATCATCAGGGAAGGACAACCAGTAATTGTCGGCGATTATGAAAAGGAAGGATTGAGTTTCCGTTTTCAGCCCGGTGACCTGAATATTCTGCCCTTCCGGGCGTGTATCGGGCTGCCATTCGAAGTTGGCCGTAAACGCATGGGCGGAGTCATCCTCGAAAGCTATCGCCCGGGCAATTATTTGACGGAAGAACTGGAAACGCTTGGTCTGTTCGCCAAAAATATGAGCGAGATCCTCAATCGCATCACGATCTATCATTCCATGAAGGAATTGGCGATGATTGATGGTCTGACGAATATTTATAATCACCGCGCTTTCAAGGAACGTTTGCAGGTGGAAATCGACCGCGCCCGACGGTACAAAACCAGCCTGACTTTGCTGATCACCGATCTCGATAAATTCAAACGGATCAACGATACATACGGTCATCTTTTTGGTGATTTGGTGTTGAAGAAATCGGCCAACATCATTCGCGGAAGCGTCCGTACCGTTGATACCGTTGCCCGCTATGGCGGAGAGGAATTCGCCGTGATTTTAATCAATGCCGATAAAAATGGCTGTCAGCGCACGGCCGATCGTATTCGGAGCAATATTGCCAGTTTCATTTTTGAAAAAGACGGCTACAGCGAGAGAATGACGATTAGCATTGGAATGGCCGAATTCCCTAATGATGCCAGCGATATGCAATCCCTGATCTCCGCCGCCGATATGTCCATGTACCATTCCAAGCGGCTGGGAGGTAACAAAATTACAATGTTTAAACCCGATTTTGATTCATAAAGGAGAAAACTATGTCCAAAAATGTCAAAGGCTTTGCCGATAAAATTGCCAAGTCATCCAAAGATTTCAAAACCCACTGTCAGGTCTGCGGAGAAGCCCTCGAATTTGTCAAGCATATTCAACCGATCGCCGATCCTCAAAAGAAATCTTTGCGGTTCAAAGAACAAATGATCGGCCTGTGCAAATGTAATCGTGGTCAGTATCTGAAATAATTCCAGCACCGGAAGAATACTCCCCTGACTGACAGCGCGATGCACCTGCTTTCAAGATACCATTGGAATTGGACAAGCGGATTGCCGCTGGCTGTGCTATTCTTTGCAGTGACGGTGATGTCCTGCTCCGCACCCCGCTCTGGCCTAACTATTCAGACGCCGGAAAAGGACGGGACACCCACGAAAGAGTACAATTCCCAAGCCCTGCAGCACTTCATGCAGGGCGAGACCTATGCTCTGCAGGGTGACTTTGCCATGGCGATTTTGGAATATCAGGATGCACTCCAGTACGATACCACATCCGCGACGATCTATATCGCGCTGGGCAAAGCCTATGTCAACATTGGTAAATTTGAACGTGGCATCGGAGCGCTGGAAAAGGCCCTGAAGCTCAATCCCGACGATTCCGATTCCCGTGAAATCTTGGCTCAGATTTATTTTCTGACCGGACGCAATCAGTCCGCCGAAGAACAATATAAAATACTGACTCGTGACCAACCGGCGAATGCCGAACTGCTTTACCAGCTGGCGGCAATTTATCTAAAGAACCGCAAGATCGAGCAGGCGATTGCCGTTTATGAAGAAATCTTTCGGCATGATTCGACCCAAACCAAAGCGCTGGAAAAAGCCGCCGAAATCGCGATCATCAATCGCAACTTTCCTTTGGCAAGTAAGTACTACGATGACCTGCTTCGGAAAAATCCCGATAATTTGGAATTTAAAAAAGATCGGGCGGAACTGGCTATCATCAACGACGATTTGGAAACCGCCGTTCATATTTACCGCGATTTGCTTTTGCACAACCCGGAAGACCTGGAATTGCGTGAACGCCTCGGTGAAATACTATCGCGTACTGAAAACCGGGCGGAGGCGGAGCGTTTTCTGGGTCTGTTGATCGAAACGTATCCACAACGCCAAGCCAGTTATCTGAATCTGGCTTATCTGCTGATGCGGGAACAAAAATATCCAGAAGTTTTAGCGATGCTGGATACGGTAATCAACCATTTTCCCGATGAAATTCAGTTCCGGGTCTTGCAGGGCTCAGCTTTAAATTATCTCCGCCGGTATACCGAAGCTGAAGCAGTTTTGAGCGAGGTGCTGAGACGCGAACCGGCCAACACTCCCGCCCGGCACCTCTTAGCCACGATCTGGGACGCCCTTCAGCGTCATCCCCAATCGGATAGCCTGTTTGACGTCATTATCCGGGAAAATGCGGATGACATTGTAGCCCTAAACAATTACGCTTACAGTCTGGCAGTGCGGGGAGTGCGTCTGCCGGAAGCCCTGCAGATGGTCGAAAAAGCACTCGTCAAGGATCCGGAGAATGCCTCTTATTTGGATACGAAGGGTTGGATTTTATTCCGCCTGGGCCGCCATCATGAAGCCCTGAAATACGTCGAACGTTCCGCGGCTATCGAGGGTAACAACGCTGAGGTGTTGGAACACTTGGGTGATATCCATGCCCAGCTCAATAACCTCGCTCGAGCCCGGGAATATTGGCAAAAAGCCCTGCAATTCGATACCGGGAATGCCAGAATCGAGAAAAAGCTCGCCACCCCTTAAATACTGTCTTATCGGTTGGCTGATTCTGATCTGTGGCATACAATGGCAATGTGCCGGCTATCAGGCTATTTTTTATCCGATGCACCGGACAGCCTCGCCGGATTTGTCAATGCGGCAGGTGCAAATGCAGGCACTGGCCCAAATCTCCGGCGTGGGCCAAATGACGATAGATGCACCTAATTTCAGCGTTGCCCTGCCGTTCGGTATGGAACTGATTTTGCCGGATACTCTGCAAGTACAAATTTCCGATCCGTTGGGACGCAAACTGGCGCAATTGGTTTTGGCGGGTGACGCCTACGAACTGCGCTACTTGAGGGAGGGAAGAACTATTTCCGGTTCCGACCTGCCTACCAGCTGGGGCGAATGGACTTTACCCGCTCTGAGTGCCGCAGACCTGAGAAATATCTTGTTGGCACTGCCGCTGTACGATTTGCATTCTGCCGATCGGCAGGTTCATTATTATCTGCATCGCCGGTTAAGCACTCTACGCCAAATGGACATCACCACGACTCAACAGGCGATTAAGATATCGTACTCCCGCTATGAACCGACAGCGGGCGTTGACCTGCCCCAATCAATTACTATCGTCGAAAAACCGGCCGGTTGGCGAGTGGAAATTCATTTCTCCCATATAACCGGCCGCATGATTAAATTAAATTCGTAATGCAGGATTTTAGCGAGGTTTGATGTGAATTCAGATGGCGAGAAAAACCTGGTATCGGTAGTGATACCGGTGTACAATGAGGTTGATTCCCTGCGGGAATTACTGCATAAAGTGCAGGCGGCGTTTACTAACTCGGCATTTCAGACTGAAATCATTTTCGTGGACGATGGCAGTCGCGATGGCTCCGCCGCACTGATTAAAGAATTGGCGGGTACCCATCCCAATATTGTCGCTACCGGTTGGGCGCGGAATCGCGGCAAGGCCGCCGCGCTGGCCGAAGGATTCCGGTGTGCCAAAGGAGAATATGTCGCCACGATTGATGCTGACCTACAGGATGATCCCGAGGCCTTGCCACAGATGGTGGAGTACCTGATTGCCAATGGTTATGACCTCGTTTCCGGCTGGAAACAGCATCGCCAGGATCGGTTCATCAAGAAATATTCGTCGCGACTATTTAACCTGACCGTCCGGTTGCTGACGGGTGTCAAGCTCCATGATATGAACAACGGCATGAAAGTTTACCGGACGGAGGTGGTTAGGAACGTGAATCTCTACGGCGAACTACATCGCTTCATTCCGGTACTCGCGAAACAAAAGGGTTTTAGCAGTGGCGAGTACAAGGTTCGCCATTTTCCCCGCAAATACGGCAAGACCAAGTACGGCGTCAGTCGCTTTTACAAAGGATTTCTGGATCTCTTTACCGTCCTTTTTATCACCCGTTTTATGAAGCGGCCGATGCATTTCTTCGGTTTGTGGGGCATTGTGCTGGTCAAACTCGGTTTTTTTGCCGAGGTATATGTATTGGTGCTGAAATATGCTTTCCATGAACCCTTCCGCGATCATGTCGCCATGTTGATTTTCGGGGTGCTCCTACTGGTATTCGGAATGCAGTTTATCTCCCTGGGACTGATCAGCGAGATGATCACTTATCAGGATCGAAAGAATCAGTAATGCCGGGGGTATTGTTCTCGGTCATCATTCCGTCCTACAACCGGGTTGACGAAATCGTCGAACTCCTGCAGTCCCTCGAATCGCAGACCTTTGAGCATCAACATTTCGAAGTGCTGGTGGTTGATGATGGTTCGACCGACCAGACCGGAGACCGCGTCACTCAACTGCAGGACACGCTGAGTTTCCAGATCCGCTTTTTTCAGCGAGAGCATGCCGGTCCGGGGGCGGCGCGTAATTTTGGGATGTCTCAGGCGGTAGGGGAGTATTTTTTATTTATTGATTCGGATTGCATCGCGGATCGCAACTGGTTGCAGGCCATTTCGTTCGCCATCGCGAGCGAAAAGCCGGATGCCTTTGGCGGGCCGGATAGCGTTCTACCCGATTTTTCGCCGATTCAGAAAGCGATTGATTACGCCATGACCTCTTTTATGACGACCGGTGGCATGCGCGGACATTCCCGCACTAAGCTGGCCAGATTCTATCCACGCAGTTTCAATATGGGCATTCATCGCCGGATTTACGAAAAATTAGGTGGAATGAATAACCTGCGACACGGGCAGGATTTGGAATTGAGTCGACGGATAGTGGCCAGCGGCGCGAAGGTAAGCTATATGCCGGATGCAGTCGTCTACCATAAACGCCGTACGAGCCTGAGGAAATTTTTCCGTCAAATTTTCAACTGGGGAGTAGCTCGTATCAATCTGACCAAACTCGATCGCGCGATACTGGAACCGTTGCATTTCATGCCCGCCGCAGGAGTAGTTGGATTCCTGTTGGTGTCGTGTTTGGCGCCCTTCAGCAACTTGCTATTCAGAGTGTGGTTGGTCGGTCTTACCGTGGTCGGTGGGCTGATGATTTTTATTGTCGTCGACGCGCTTCGTCGTTATCACGATGTCAAGGCAGGATTGTTGGCACCGGTTGTAGCCGTCATCCAGATCTTTGGCTATGGTCTTGGTTTTACGGCGGCCTTCATCTGGCGCATGGTGCTGGGTCGGCCTGAGTTTACCGGGTTTGTAAAAAAATATTATCAATAGTGCAGCTGAGATCGAAGAAGGTACTCATTATTACCTATTACTGGCCGCCTGCGGGTGGGCCAGGCGTCCAGCGCGTCCTGAAATTCGCCAAATACCTGCCTGAATTCGGCTGGCAACCAGTGATCCTGACGGTTCTGAACGGCGATTATCCCGCGTATGACCGTGCATTAGAAGCTGAAGTGCCGGTTGGCCTGAAAGTTTACCATACAGCTACCTGGGAACCCTTCCGTTCCTATCGGCGTTGGGCCGGTCAAGATTCATTTGAGCATCTGCCGACTTTTATTCTCAGCTCAACGGCACAAGAGTCATGGGCTAAACGCATCGCGAAATGGTTGCGTGCCAACCTGTTTCTTCCCGATGCCCGGGTGGGCTGGATTCCGTTTGCCCGACGGGCGGGATTACGGATAATCAGGAAGGAACACATTGCTGCGATTTATGCTTCTTCGCCGCCGCATTCTCTGCAATTGATTGCGTATCATTTAGCGCGCCGGACGGGATTGAAATGGATTGCCGATTTCCGCGATCCCTGGGTAGAGGCTTTCTGGCAAAGAGAATTACCTGCCTGCAAATGGGCCCGGGCCATTAACCGTTCTCTGGAGAAGAAAATTCTTACGCATGCTGACCACCGCTGTACAGTCAGCCCCGCTATCGCAGATTTACTACAGCATAAAAGCGGCCGAACCTGTACGGTACTGTCCAATGGTTACGATCCGGCTGATTTTCCGAGTATGGAACGGGTTAGCAATCCGAAATTCACCATCGTGTATGCCGGCAGTTTGGCCAAGGATCAACCACTCGATTCTTTTCTGAGGGCTCTGCAACAGCTGGAGGCGGATGTACCCGGGCAGACCGAACTCCATTTTTACGGTGCCCTGCACCAGACTGTCAAACAGGTGCTCGACGAGACACGACTATCTTCCGTCATTTATTGCCATACCTATCTGCCTCATTCAGAATTGGTGCAAAAAATTCGGCAGGCCGATTTGTTGTTGCTGATTATTCCCCGCACGCCGGAAAATCACGGAATCCTGACTGGCAAAATATTCGAATATTGTGCAACGGGGAATTTTGTATTGGGGATCGGGCCCCGGACTGGCGATGCCGCCCGGATCCTTCTGGCAACCGGAGCCGGTCGGATGTTCGATTATGAGGAAGACCTCGCGGCGGTTCTGCGGCAACAATTCGAAAATACACGCCGCGGCGAGCGCCCAATGATTAATCACACCGCCTTAGCACGCTATTCGCGGCGTAATCTGAGCGCCGAGTTGGGCAATTTGTTAGATCAGGTAGTAGCATGAACCTGCAGAAAAGTTATTTCATGCTGAAGAAACTGGTGCGCGATTGGCATCCCGATTCCGCACCATTTGCCGTCTGTGCTGACAACGCCAGTTCCAGGCTCGGTTATTATTACTTTGTTTTCGAGGAAGACTTTCACAAGCTGAACCGCCTGATGAAAGTCAGCGATGCGCAGGGCATTCCGCTGAATACGACGTACGTTGATGTCGCCCACCCAACTTTACACTACTATCCGATTTCGATTGGCCAGTATGGCTTGGCGGTTTTTCACAGTTGGCTCACGACCGGAGACAGCGCTAAACGAGAGCATTTCTTGAGGATAGCCGCTTGGTTTATGGAACATGCTAAGACCGATGCACGTTTAGGTGCGTTTTGGCTGACCGAAATTCCCAAGCCGGAGTATCGGGTTGACCAGCCCTGGAAATCGGCTTTTACCCAGAGTCGGGCGCTATCGGTTTTATTAAGAGCCTGGCAATTGACAGGTGAACCGCGTTACCTGAAAATAGCCAGCCTGGCATTGAATCCGTTTGGTTTTGACATCAGCGCTGGCGGTGTCACAGCTCATCTAATGGCCGGGAAACCGTTCTATGAGGAATATGTTGCCGCGGAACCGACCATGGTTCTCGACGGACACAACTTTGCGCTTTTCGGATTGTACGATTTTGTGCGAGCCGTGCCGCGCGATCAATTTCCTGTGGAAGTGCAGTTAGCCACCGAATTATTCTTCAACGGAATCGAAAGTCTTCTCCATTACTTGCCGGACTTCGATTTGGGTTACTGGGTGCGTTTTAATCTTTGTCGCATGACTCATTATCCTGCTGTCGATCCCTGTACGCTGAATTATTTGAAATTGGTAGTCGCTCAGCTCAGAATCCTGGCCGAACTCGGTGCGCGGAAGGAATTGCTTGAATGGGCAGATAAATTTGCCAGGTACCTGAAGCCAGTGAATATCATGCGCATGTATATGCTGAAGTACCAGGCCTTGAAACAGCTCAAACGTTTATAGTTTATGTGTGGAATTTGCGGCATCGTTGATCCTTGTCCTGATAACCACCGTCTGATAACGGAAATGACGGATCTGCTTCAGCACAGGGGGCCTGAAAAGGCCGGTTATTTTCGGAAGGACGATGTCAGTTTGGGGCACCGCCGTCTCTCGATTATTGACCTGACGACCGGCGATCAGCCGATCTTCAACGAGGATGGTTCCGTAGTCGTGGTGTTCAACGGCGAGCTGTACAATTTTCAGGAATTTCGCGAAAGGTTGATAGCCTGCGGACATCGTTTCCGCACCAAATCCGATACCGAGATTCTTGTTCATGCCTACGAGGAGTATGGACTGGCATTTTTAAAAGACCTGAATGGCATTTTCGCCTTTGCGCTTTACGATACAAATCAGCGGCGTTTGATTTTAGCACGGGATCATTTTGGGGTCAAGCCACTCCACTATTGGTTTCGGGACGGAGTGTTTGTATTTGGTTCGGAATATAAGGCGATTTTAACTCATCCGGCTGTCCAGCGTCGGATAAATTACCAGGCTCTGCACTCGCAGATCAACCTGCGCTATAATCAAACCGACGCAACCCTGATAAAAGACATTTGGCGTTTGCCGCCAGCCAGTTGTCTGATTTATGAAAAAGGGCAGGTCAGCGTTGAGCGCTATTATCAATTGCCGGTAAATCTGAACTTTAAAATGACCGAGGCCGAAGCCATCGAAGGCATTCGGGCTCATTTGCAGAAAGCAGTCAGGCGTCAGCTATTGAGCGACGTTCCACTGGGTGTTTATCTTTCCGGTGGTATGGATTCATCGGCGCTGGTGGCGATGATGGCGGCGGAGAAGATCAGCCCGATAAATACTTTTACACTTGGATTCAATGAAACCACCGACGAATTTGAAGACGCGGCCATTATTGCACGCCAGTTTAAAACGAAACATACCACCACTACGCTGACGCTGGCGCCGCTACGGCATTTCCCGGAGACTATCTGGTACGCCGAAGAACCCAAAATCAACCTCCTGCAAGGATTTCACTTGTCGGAATTCGTTTCGCGCAGTCTAAAAGTTGTGCTGGGCGGACTGGGCGGCGATGAATTATTTATCGGGTATGATATTTACCATTATTTGTGGTTGATGAGAAAATTATTACACAACCGGCCGGGATGTTGGCAAAAAACGCTTTTAGCTCCAATCAGCACCTTGCTTTTTGGTTTACAGAATTCGTCCGGAATACTCGAATGGGACGAATATCGCCGTGGCCTGCAAATGTTATTTTCCGCTGGGGATCTGGAAAAATACTACCTGATCCTGCGCAACTGCTGGGATTACGATAAGCGATTGGCGAAGGAGATTTACCAACCGGCTTTCTGTTCAATGGCGATGACACTGACGCATACCTATTTCGATCCGGTTTTTGATGCCTGTCGCGACCTGCCGGCTCTGGATGCCATCGCTTATGTCGAATTTCATTCCAAGATGCTGAATGATTATATCCTGACCGAAGATCGCATGTCCATGGCCCATTCATTGGAATTACGCGTGCCATTTCTTGACAAAGACCTGGTTGAGTTCGCTTTTACAATTCCGGCCAGTCTTAAAATGAAGAATGGGCAAACCAAATATCTTTTCCGGAAAGCCATGGCGCCGTATTTACCGCCGGAAATCCTGCAAAAGAAGAAATGGGGTTTCGCGGTCAATCCGTACGAACAATTCAACAAGGATTTGAAAATAGTCGCCCAAAAAGTGCTGACCCCCGAATTCATTCGGCGGCAGGGAATTTTCAATTATGAATATCTCCAGCGGATTTTGAATCATCCACCCGATCCGCGTCTGCGCTGGCATTACAATTTCCTGTGGATTGTGCTGGGGCTGGCGGTGTGGGAGAAGATGTATATCCAGACCGATAATTATCGCCGACGAGTCGTCTCGGCAGAGGAATATTATTCGTGAATGCCACTGACCGGAAATTGCGCATTGGCATGGTGCTGGACAATCGATTCCCGCCTGATGAACGGGTGGAAAAGGAAGCGGTCAGCCTGATCCGAGCAGGTTTCGAAGTACTCTTGCTCTGTTTTACTTTCGGAGCGGATCCGCCAAAGGAAGTATATCAGAGCATCCAGATGCGACGCGTTTACATGCCACACTGGTTATATAAAAAATTATCGGCGTTGGTTCTGACGCTGCCATTTTATCGCTGGTTCTGGTAT
>CAZPQN010000044.1:0-17695 GCA_964588795.1 uncultured bacterium
AAGCGCTGGCCGAAAATCAGGCAGGATAAATATCTCCAGGATGGTGCATTTATCAACGGCGCGGTGTAAATTAAGCGCCAATGAACGCAAACCCGCAACAGGAGCTGGAAATCGTTGCGCGTGCCCGCCAGGGCGACCGCGCCGCTCTCTCGCACCTGGTGCGTGCCTACAGCGCGAAAATCTACCATTTGGGCTTACGTCTGAGCGGCAACCGCCAGGATGCCGAAGACATTTTGCAGGAAACTTTCCTGATCATGATCCGCAAAATCAGCCAGTTTCGCGGACAATCGTCTTTTTACACCTGGATTTACCGCATCGCGCTCAACGTCGGTTTGCGCAAACTGAAATCGAAGCCATTCAAATATGACCATATTTCCATTGATGATCCCGATTTCGAACGCATCAGCTCCGAAGCCGCACGCGAATGGCCGCAGTTTGACTTTAATATTGTCAATAGTAAAAAATTTCGTGATAGACTCGACCAACTGGTCGAGCAATTACCGGAAATGTACCGTACGGTATTCATATTGCGCGATTTGCATGAATTGTCTACGGAAGACACCAGCCGCATCCTGCAGATTACCCCATCCAATACCAAGATCCGATTGATGCGGGCCCGCAATTTTCTGAAGGAAAAGCTGGAAAAAGTATTTGCCGATGAGGCCTTACTATGAAGTTAAATGAAGACCTTTTACGCGAAATTTGTGAGTATATGGGCAGTAGTCTCGACGCACCACCTTGCCGCATCATTCGTGACCACATGGAAGCCTGCCATAACTGCGAGGTCTATGTGGACAAGATCAAAAAGACGGTGGAAATCTATCGCGTCGCCGACCAAAAGGAAGAACTCCCGGCCGAAGTTTCCAAACGCCTTTATACCTGCCTGAAACTGGACGACCTGTTAAAAACCTGTTCCGAGGATGGAGCCGCTCTCGGTAGACGGGGAACGGTTAATCAGGACAACGCTGGCAGAAAGAAGAAAAGGATTAAATAAAGCAATGCAAGTTACAGTTCAGCGGTTTAGAAATAATACCTTTTTAGCCCGGGGCGAATCCAATCACTGGACGGTGATTGATACCAAGCGGGAATTCGGCGGCGCGGAAGGGGCCTGCTCGCCGATGGAATTATTGCTGAGCGCGCTCGGCGGATGCACCGCGATGGATGTCGAATCCCTGCTCAATAAAATGCACACGCCGGTCAGCGATTTTCGGGTTGAAATCCAGGCGGAACGTCGTGACGAGCACCCCCGGATTTTCACCCGGATCCATCTGAAATTCATCTTTTTTGGAGCGGATTTGAATCAGGCCAATATTGCCAAGGCGGTCGAATTATCCCAAAACAAATACTGCAGTGCTTCCGCCATGTTGGCGAAGGCCGTACCGATTACTTACGAGCTGGTTTTCAATCCGACGGTGGATTAGGCGCGCTTTCCGGCTCTTCATCCGCCTGGAGCCGTCCGATCTCTGCGCGGGTTTTATGGATTTTTTCGAGTTCCTTGCCCCCCTTCGACTTTTTTTCCAGCAGGTCCAATAAGCTGATGGCCTGATCATAGAGGCGTTGCTTTTTCAGGACATCGACGAGAGTCCAGGTGGGGATGGGGAAAGTGACGCTGTTGATCCCTTCCGCGCTTTTGGCAGTGGATTTACGCGTCGTTTTTTTTCGGCGGGGTGGAGTCGGTTTCTCAACCGGTGCCGTGGCAGACGGCGGAGTGGGTTCTTCAGCGGGAGCCGGGCTGGATTCCGGGGCAATATTTATGGGCTCAGGTGCCGGTTCAGGTTCAATAGGAGATACCAGTGCTGGCATTTCCGGCTCGGGAATTGTTTCGGCGGGTTCGGAACGGACTGTTTCGGCAAGTTGATCAGGTGCAGGGGAAGGCGCTTCCATCAAATCGGCGGGTAATTCACTGCTTGGCGCGGATTCCGGTGGCTGAGACGGCAGACTGGCCATGATTTTTTGCAAAGGGTCTTCGCCGGTGGGCTCGACCGCCGCCGGTGCGGGTTCCTGCAACGAGGTCAGATCCATCGCCCAATTTTCCTTTTGCACCTCATCGAGGGGCTGAGAGCGGAGTTTGGCAAATAAATCACTTATCTTGGACGGTTGCGGGGCGGGTGCGGCGGACGGTTCCGGAATACTTTGCACAGGCGGTTCCAGATTAGATAAATCCGGTGCTAAATCGGGTTCCAGCGGACCGAAGTGAGTTTCTTCCTCGAAGGTTTCCACGGGCGGACGGCTGACCGGTCCGGACTGCGCCATAGATTGGGAAAATTTTTCGAGATTCTTGCGGTTGTCGCCTTCGACAACAGGTTCCGCCTTCGGCGGAGTTTTCGGGGCAACCGGCGGGATGACGGCAGGCTCAGGTAGAGGGGGAGGGGGTTCGACAGGCATAGGCGGAGCGGCTTCGTAAGGTTTGTCCGGCGTGTAGGGCAAATCGGCCGGCAGGTTATTCAATTGGGTGACGGCCTGCTGATCGAAAGGATTGAGTCGTACAATTCTTTCTAAACAGCGTTTCTGAGAGTAAGGTGACAGCGTGCTTCGACCGATTTCCAGCAGACGATAATAGGCCTGCAGAAAGAATGCATCGAGCTGCACTGCGGCCTGCAGATGTTCCAGCGCACTGCCGGTATGTGAGTCCAGTAGGGCGGCTTCCGCCCAGATGTAATGAGCGGTGGCAGACTGGGGGTGCAAGGCTAAATCTTTGCGACACAGCTCCATAGCGGCAGCCGCATTTTTTTCCATCAGATACTGAGTGGCGAGGAGTGGCAATAAAAAGGTGTCCGGATTATTGGCAATGTAGTTTTCCAAGGTTGCTTTGTCGCTGAGGTTCATATTACTGCTCCTCTAATAAACAGTTCATAGGTTCAACAGCAGGCAGATGTGCCGTAGATGATGAAATCGAACTTGCCGAAGAAGTTCTGCTGGTAATCAATAACCTTGCCCGTCAAATAGGGGCGTAAACCGGGATCGAAAAAGATTTTGAAATCATTAACCAGCAGGTTCGCGTCGTTTTCCTTTTGCTCTTCCAGAGCAAGCCCCAGGCGGGGACCGCTTCACCCAAAGCCCTTTATAAATATCCGAAAGGTTTTACGGGGATCATCACTCTTTGTCAATAGAGACGTCATACGTTCTTGAGCGCGCGGTGTTATCTGCATTTTTTACCTGTATGATGATCGTTGTCCAACATGGCTATTAATCTAATACACTATTTCTTTTATATCAATTTTTTGTCAGAGAGGCTGGTATAGGTATCACCGGCAATAATCAAATGATCGAGGACAGGGATGTTCATTGCCGTTCCGACGGTGACCATTTGCCGGGTGAGTTCCACATCTTCCCGGCTGGGCTCGGGGTTGCCACTGGGATGGTTATGGATCAGGATTACGGCGGCGGCCATAGCCATAACGGCTTCCCGGAAGACTTCGCGGGGCGTAACGACGGAAGCGTTGAGGACGCCCTCGGAGATAATGCAGTCGCGGATGATTTTATGGTTGCTCGCCAGCAGGACGATCATGAAGATTTCCTTTTTCAGGTCGCGCAGGCGCGGGGCGAAAAGTCGCGCCACATCGTCACTGCCGTGGATGACCTGTGCCGGTGGCTGTACCTCGCGGGCTTCGAGGCGGCGCGCCAGTTGCAGAGCCGCGGCGATCGTGACGGCTTTGGTAGGTCCGATGCCGCGAACCTTTAATTGCAGGATGTCCTGGTAGTCCAGTTGAGCTAAGCGGCTCAAGCCTCCGGCTTTCTGGAGTAATTCCCGCGCCGCATCAATGGCGGTGGACTGGCCGGTTCCCGAGCGCAGGAGAATTGCCACCAACTCCGTTTCGGTCAGCTTGAAAGCGCCCTGGTGCATCAGTTTTTCGCGCGGACGATCTTCCGTTGGCCAGTTGGTTATGGGCAGTTTGTAAAAGGCCGGTTCGCGGGTTTTCATTTTAGGTGGCTGTCCAAAACAAAGGTGACCGGACCGGCGTTAATCAACTGTACATCCATCATGGCTCCGAACACGCCCTGCTGGGTCGGCACGCCGTGTTTTGCTAATTGTGCGGTGAAATAGTGGTACAGTTTGGCTCCGAGTTCCGGGGGCGCGGCATTGATAAAGCTGGGACGGCGCCCTTTGCGCCAGTCTCCGCAGAGCGTGAATTGCGAAATGACCAGGGCCTGTCCGCCGACCTCCAGTATCGACCGGTTCATTTTATCTTCCGCATCGGGGAAAATGCGCAAGCCGGTGATTTTCTGCGCCAGGAAGTCGGCGTCAGTTTGGTCATCGTCGCGGAATACGCCTAACAGGATAACCAATCCGAACTCGATTTGACCAACCGTCTGGCGATTAACTTTGACGGAGGCCTTGCGGGCGCGCTGAATGACGGCCAACATTATTCCACCCACGCGTTTTCCGACCCGAAGGTCTTTTTCAAAGTATCCAGCAACTCGCGGTCGGGACTGACTTTCAGCTCCCGGGGGCGGACGGTGCGGCGGGCGCCTTCCTGATCGTAGAGGTGCAGGTAAATGGGACAATCACCCGGGTGATGCAGGAAAAGAGTTTTGAGATGCTCCAGGTTTGCGGCCTGGTGCTGGTCGGCATTGAGGCGGACATGCACCTGCTTGGATTTGCGGTTCAGGAGTCCATGCAAGGGCGTGATTTCCTCGGCCATGATTTTGGCGTCATCCTCACCCCGGCAGGAAACCGTACCCTGGACAAAAACCGGCTTGTTGATTTCCAGATATTCGCGCGACCGTTCATATATATCGGAGAAAGCAATGACCTCCGCGGAACCGTTCAGACTTTCTAAGGTGATGAACGCCATGGGGCGTCCCTTGCGGTCAGTCATCCGTTTGATCCCGGCCACCAGCCCACCTAATTTAACGGTGCCCTTGTCGAATTTGGCCAGCGGTTCGGTAAAATCAAAGTTGGAGAAGGCCTCGATCTCAGTCGAGTATTCCAGTAAAGGATGTCCGGTCAAATACATCCCCAACAATTCTTTTTCCTTGGTCCATTTGTGGTTGGCGTCCCAGGCGGGAACGTCCGGCAGGCGGGGTTCGGAAATCTGGCTGAGAGCGGCGGCACTGCCGCCGAACAGATTGACCTGGTTGGCCTGACGCTCAATGCCCCGCCGGGCATTGAGCTGGATCGCGGTGTCGATCGCTTCGAATTTCTGCCCGCGAGTGCCTTCCAGAGAATCGGTGGCGCCGGACGCGATCAGGCTTTCCAAGACTTTGCGGTTGACGCTCTTCAAATCCAGGGCGGACACGAATTGATAAAAAGTTTTAAAGTCCCCGGTCTGGAGGCGGGCGGCGACAATATTTTCGGCGGCTTTTTCACCGACGTTCTTGATCCCGTAAAGCCCGAAGCGGATGGCGTTGCCTTCCGGAACGAAATGCACGGCACTGCGATTGACATCCGGTGGCAGAATTTCGAAACCGCGGTTGCGGGCTTCGGTAGCCAAAATGGCGATCCGCTCGGTGCTGTTGATTTCACTGGTCAGGTTGGCGGCTAAAAATTCCGCCGGATAGTGGGCTTTCAGGTATCCGCACTGATAGGCCAGGATGGCATAAGCCGCCGAGTGACTGCGGTTAAAGCCGTAGCTGGCGAATTTTTCAATCAGCTCGAAGACCGCGACAGCGGTTTTCTGGCTGAGTCCGTTTTTACGGGCGCCGGCGATGAATTCCTCGTACATGCCACCCATCATGGCATGCTGTTTCTTGCCCATGGCTTTGCGCATAATATCGGCTTTGCCGAGGCTGAAGCCAGCGACTTCGTGGGCGATCTGCATGACCTGTTCCTGGTAGACGATAATCCCGTAGGTATCTTTCAGGATTGGCTCCAGGGCGGGATGCAGGTATTCGATTGGTTTGCGTCCCTGTTTGCGATCGATATATTCGCTGATCATTTCCATCGGGCCGGGACGATACAGGGCATTCATGGCGATCAGGTCTTCGATTCCGGAGGGCTTGAGTTTTTTCAGATATTCGCGCATGCCCGAAGATTCGAACTGGAAAATCCCGATCGTATTGCCTTCCCCGAACAGGCTCAGGGTTTGCGGGTCTTTCTCCGGCAAGTTGTTAATATCGAGGGCAAGGCCCCGCGCCCGCAACATTTCGAGGGTGTTGTCAATCACTGTCAGGTTGCGAATGCCCAACAGATCTACTTTGAGCAGACCGACCTGTTCGACGCATTTCATATCGTACTGAGTGGTAACATCGCCGTTGGAAGATTGGAATAGGGGCACATAATCGCTGATTTCTCCTGGAGCGATCACCAGCCCGGCGGCATGCGTTGAGGCGTGGCGGTGCATGCCTTCCAGGACGCTGGAAATGGAGATCAGTTTGCGATGCAGGTCATCGACGTCAGCCGCAGCTTTCAATTCCGGGTTGTTTTCGAGGGCCATCTCCAGCGTGATGTTCAACTGGTCAGGAATCATTTTGATAATGCGGTTAACTTCTGGCAGGGGCATGCCGATTACCCGCCCTACGTCGCGGATCACCGCCCGGGCTTTCATCGTTCCAAAGGTGATGATCTGGGCAACACAATTGGCGCCGTAGCGGTTGCGGATATACTCAATCACTCGGCCACGCTTGAGGTCGCAAAAGTCAATGTCGATATCGGGCATCGAGATACGTTCCGGGTTCAGGAAGCGCTCGAAGATGAGTTTATGTTTGAGCGGGTCAATGCTGGTGATGCCTAAGATAAACGCCAAGATACTGCCGGCGGCGCTGCCGCGTCCCGGTCCAACCGGAATATTGTTCTGCTTGGCGTAATTGACGAAATCCTGCACGATCAGGAAATAGCCGGCAAAGCCCATTTTTTTAACTATCGCCAATTCGTACTCGACCCGCTCCTGGATTGCCGGGGTCAGGTCAGGATAACAGGAGGGCAAGCGTTCGTGAATGAGCTTGGTCAGATACTCGTCGGCGGTCAGGTTTTTATCGGACTCCGGAAGAGGAAATTCCGGCAGGTACAGCGTGGTTGTTTCCAGGTTGAAATCGCACATATCGGCGACCCGACAGGTGTTGCTCAGCAGTTCGTCATCATCGGGGAAGAGGGCCGCCATTTCGGCGCTGGTCTTGAGCCAGTATTCATGCGGTTCGTAGCGCAGGCGGCTTGGGTCGCTCATTTCCTTGCCGGTACCGATACAGAGATGCGCGTCGTGCGCCTCCCAGTGTTCGGGCAAAGTGTAATGTGAATCGTTGGTAATCAGTCGCGGTAGTCCGGTTTCTGCCGCCAGTTGCCGGGCGGCCCGATACCATACTTGCTCGTCAGCGAGACCGTGATTCTGAATTTCCAAGTAAAAGCGCTCCGGGAATATTTCGGCGTATTCCAGCGCGGCTTGTTTGGCTTTGCCATAATCACCCTTGATGGCATAGCCTGGTACCCGCCCCTTGATGCAGGCCGTCGTGGCAATCAAACCGGCATTATACTGTCGCAAAAGAGCCAGATCCACGCGCGGTTTATGGTAGTAACCTTCCAGGTAACCGAGCGAGATCAGTTTGATCAGGTTGTGGTAGCCTTCCCGGTTCTGCACTAAGAGCAGCAGATGATGGTAGCCTTCTCCGCCATGTTCACGGGGTTTTTTATCGAAACGGTCGCGGTTGGCTACGTACATCTCGCAACCGATGATCGGTTTGATGGCGAATTTTTTGGCGACTTTGTAGAAATGTACGGCGCTGAACAGGTTGCCATGCTCGGTCAGGCCCACTGCCGACATACCCAGCTCATGCACCCGACCGACCAGCGATTCAATGCTCTGGGCTCCATCCAGCAGGCTGTAATCCGAGTGATTATGCAGATGAACGAATTGAGGATCCATTTAATACCGCCCCACGAAGATTGCCAGCAGTCCGCAGAACACGTTGCCTTTCATGATTTGCGCGAGCCGTCCGCAGTTGCCTATCGAGGGATTCCGGATGATACTATAAACTACATAGGCCAGCGTGGTTTCCACGCCCAGTACCAGCACCGCTAAATAATAAATGCCGTAAATTTTCAGCAGATAAGGTAAAAAGGCTCCCGCCATCAGGGCTAGAGTTGACCCGATCACTACCTTCCGGGCGGCGGCGATGCCGTAACGCACCGGGAGAGTTTGCGCTCCCAAGGCACTGTCACCGGGAATATCCTGAATGTCTTTGAGCACCTCGCGAATGAAGTTGAAACTGAAGGCCAGCGCGCAGGGAACAATTCCTTTGGCGGGATCGCCGAATACCGCCGCGGCGAAGAGAAAAGTCATGCCCAAAGTAACCGATACACTGAGATTGCCCCACAAGGGGCGTACTTTAAAAAGCGGACTATAAGCGACCAGAATAGACAGTGCCGCCAGGAGAATGAGCGCAACGGCCGGACTCAGGATCGGAGTCGCCAACAACGTTCCGCTCACAAATAATCCGATGGCAAAGATCAGAGCCTGCCGTCTGCTGACCAAACCGGCCGGAATCGGACGTCCGGGACGATTGATGCGGTCGATCGCGGCATCGAAAAAATCGTTGAGCGCATTGCCGCCGCCGGCATAAGCCCAGACAATCAGGAGCGCCAGCAAAACCCGTTTCCAGGAGGGCAGAGGCGCGAACAGGCTCATGCTGACCAGAACGGCGATGCCGCCCTGGAACATATTCAGCGGACGGAGAAGCTTGATAAAACCAATGAACGATTTCATGCCTTGAGACCTGCCATGATGACCCGACTGTGACCACTATAATCGCGTATAACGGCCGGCGAGGCGAATATGCCTTCATTCAGCAGGGCGCAAACCGGCTGAACCTGATAATCACCGCCGATTTCCACGGCCAGTAGTCCGCCGGGTTTGAGCAATGAGGGGGCGATTGCGGCCAGCCGGCGATAAAAGGCCAGCTCGTCGCCCGGAGGTTGCAGGGCGATGTGCGGTTCATGGTTTTTGACGTTATCCGGCAATTGTGCAAACATTTTACCTGCCACGTAAGGCGGATTGGACACCACCACATCGTAAGGCGTTAAACAATCCGGCAGATGGGAAAGAATATCGAGCTCCTGAAATTCAATCTGGTCTGCGACCTGCAGAAGCCGGGCATTGGCTTTGGCGATGTCGAGTGCCGCCGGGGAGATATCAATGGCGTTCAGACGCGCCTGCGGTAATTGCCGGGCTAACGCGATAGCGATACAGCCCGAACCCGTGCCGATGTCAAGGATCCGCCACTCCGTATCGGGAGATGACTTCAGACGCGCAATTATAGTCTCAACCAACACTTCGGTCTCGGGGCGGGGAATCAGCACCTCCGGACCGACCCGTAAAGTCAAACCCATGAATTCTGCCTGACCGAGGACATATTGCAGAGGAACGCCGGAAGCCCGCTGTAAAAGCAGGGTTTTTATTTGCTGGAGCTCGGCGGGCAGCAGGGGGCGTTCATGCTGAAGATAAATTTCGAGGCGGGAGAGCTGGAGAACGTCCCGTAAAATCCATTCGGTTTCGATTTGCGGCGACTCGATGCCCTTGCCCCGCAGATAGGATTTCGACCATTGCAGGACATCAATAAGGCGCCAGGTTTTGTGCTGATTGAGAGCCATAAATCATGCCAAATTTAAAATTGTTTTTGGGCCGAACAAGCGGATTTATGCAAAAATATTTACCGTCAGAAACGCACTGAGCTGGCAGGAAATACAGGATAATTTTAGGCGATTTTGAACGCGAGAAACAGGCTGGGGTCAGTCTCCCGCCCAGCATGGGTCAGGTGGTGCTGTTGCCCTTCAGCAATTCGGTGTTGTGCGCCAATTTCAGGGCGTCCACAATTTCTTTTAAATCGCCATCCATGATGGCTTCCAGTTTATAGAGTGTCAGGTTGATGCGGTGATCCGTAACGCGCCCCTGCGGATAATTATAGGTGCGGATTTTGGCACTGCGGTCGCCGGTGCTGACCATACTCCGCCGTTGGGCGGCGATGGCGGCTTCCTGTTCCGCTTCCTTGGCGGCCAGGAGCCGACTGCGGAGTACTTTGAGCGCTTTTTCCTTATTTTTGAACTGTGATTTCTCGTCCTGGCAGGTCACCACCAGACCGGTCGGCAGATGGGTAATCCGGATGGCGGTTTCGACCTTGTTGACGTTCTGCCCGCCATGTCCGCTGGCGCGGTAGGTATCAATGCGCAGATCGCTGGGATTGATGGCAATGTCAATCTCTTCGGCTTCCGGTAAAACCGCCACGGTTGCCGCCGAGGTATGAATGCGTCCCTGGGTTTCGGTCACTGGCACCCGCTGGACGCGATGCACGCCGGATTCGAATTTCATCGTGCCATAGACGTCGTCGCCGGCCAGCAGGAAAATGATTTCCTTGAAGCCCCCCAACCCGATGATATTGGCCGAAAGTTCCTCGAGACGCCAGCCGCGGGATTCGGCAAATTTGGAGTACATGCGGTAGAGATCAGCGGCAAAAATAGCGGCTTCGTCGCCGCCTGTGCCAGCGCGGATTTCCACAATGGCATTTTTATCATCATTGGGGTCTTTGGGCAGGAGCATCACTTTTAATTCTTCGTGCAGCTCGTTTTCACGAGTCGCAAGTTCTTCCAGCTCCAGCCGGGCCAACTCCCGCAATTCGGCGTCATCGCCCTTCAGGATTTCGCGCGTATCCGCTATTTGCTGGACGAGGCGGGTCAGTTCCCGACCCTTGGCGACCAGCGGGGAAAGTTCTTTGTGCTCCCGCGCCAATTCACGGTACTGGCGCTGATTGCTGATAATTTCCGGGTCGGCAAGCTGCACGCCCAGCGCTTCGTAACGCTTAAATATTTCCTGCAGGCGGTTCAGCATCATCAACTCACCGCGTCGGCTACGTAATGACGACCGACAAACTCTGCGTACTGTTCTCCAAAGGCCGTCTTCAGAGCCAGAATCGCCACTTCCAACTGTTCATCGGACGGTGGCTGGGTGGTGAGGCGCTGAAGCCAGAGTCCCGGCCGCGACAAAAGACGGGCAAGAGGATGCTCCTGGTTGCGGGCGGCTAATTTCAGGCACTCGTATCCAACCGCCGCGACGAGCGGCAGGAGCAGAAGATGAAATGCGACTCGCACCGGCAGGCTGATCCACCCGAAAATGAACAAAAACAGAGTGTCAATCAAGGCATAAATCAAGATCGAAACCAGCAGAATGATAAAAATAAAACTGGTACCGCAACGCGGGTGATGGGTGCTGAAAGGGCTAACATTGGCGATGGTTAGTTCCTGCCCGCTCTCAAAAGCGAACACGACCTTGTGTTCCGCGCCATGGTACTGGAAAAGCCGCCGGATGTCCTGCAGGCGGGAAATTAGCCACAGATAAACGAGGAAAAACAGGATGCGCCAGCAACCGGTGACAAGGTTGAAGAAAAGGGCACGTTTTTCAATGTTCATCAGGCGGGTCGTCAGCCATAAAGGCAGGACTCCAAAGAGCACAAAACCCAAAACCAGCGCGGCAGATGTAGTCAGGAATGTGGCCAGCCGATTACCTTTGGGCGGTGTTTCAGGAGCTGACGCTGTCTGTACCGCGAGGTCGGCTGAAAATTGCAGGGTACTTAGCCCGATTTTCAGCGATTCGTATAGGCTGACGATACCGCGCAATAATGGCTTTTTAAGGAGAGTGAATTTTTCTGTCAGGGAGGTGAAAGGATGCCGTTGCAGGTCAAGACTGCCGTCCGGTTTACGGACAGCGGTTGCGTAAGCCCCGGGGACGCGCATCATGACGCCCTCGATGATTGCCTGCCCGCCGACCAGAATTTTGTGCTGCATTTTAGATAATAAAAGCGACCTTTTCGGGAATCGAAAAGGTCGCCCTGAATTTTATTTCTGGTTAGCCTTTGTTGGTATCGCGTTTATATTTGCGATTGAACTTTTCGATGCGCCCGGCGGAATCAATCAGTTTCTGCTTGCCGGTAAAAAACGGGTGGCAAACCGAACAGATTTCGACTTTGAAATCGCCGACGGTCGAACGAGTCTGAAAAGTATTTCCGCAAGCGCAGGTCACGGTGCAGAGTTTATATTCGGGATGGAGTTTGGGTTTCATATTTTTCCTTTACAAGGTAATTCCAAAATGCGGGGCAAATTTATGACAGCTGCGGTGAAATATGCAAATCCACTGCAAACAGCGGACTGACAGTCAAAGGCGTTCAGTTACCGTTTTTCGGGGCATGAACGGGGGGCGAATAGCTTTCCTGCAAAGCGGGTTTGAAAATCCAGCCCTTGCTATGATTATCCCCTTGGACATAATACCAGCCGCGTACGCTGTCAACGATGGTCAGTCGTTGACCACTTTGCAGGACGGCGACCACGCTGTCGCTTTCGCTGGGTCGGATGCGCAGGATAGTACTGACCGGCAGGATCAGCGTGGTAAGGGGGCGTTCATTTTGCCGGGGCGATTGCGATTCAAAAATAATTTTATGTGCCCAGCCGGTCAGACCGTTGGCGGTACGCACCTGATACCAGTCTAATTGTTCTTCTAAAACCGCAACGGTAGTGTTGATGGGGATTTTGTCAATGATTTCGGCGTTCAGGTCGGGTTGGCGGCGCAGATTGCCGGTGCGGGCAACGATCAATGCAGCCCTGGCAGGCGTAGCAGACCCCTGAAGCGCGGCGAAAAGCGCTTTGTTCAGCCACCCGGTTAGGCGCCCGGTGGTACGTACCTGGTACCATTCCGAGGTGCTGTCCACCACCCAAACAACACTATGCGCCGGAACCACGGTGATGATTTTACCGGATGGCAAAGGTTCCGCCCGCAGGTTGCCGTTTTTTAGCAATGGCCGGCGGATTTCTACTTTGGCCGCGGGGAGTTTATCATCCTGGAAAAGCACCCGATTGACCCAACCCATATCACCCCGCAGGTTTTGTACCTGATACCAGTCTTTGGCTGTATCGAGGATGGTCAGAATACTGCCAGCCGGAATGGTTGTGATTATCTCTGCATCCGGTTCCGGACGACGCCGCAGGAATCCATTTTTAGTGGTAGTGACGGGCGGATGGGCCGCCGGGCTTTTTTTGGTTATTATGAAAAGATTCTGGTGTACCCAACCGAGTGTGCCATCAGGCAAGCGCACCCGGTACCACTCCTTGATCGCGTCTATCTTTTTCACTACCATCCCTGCCGGCAGGGTCCGCAGAATGTTATCTCCGGTGCTGGGTCCGGCGTACAGATTGCCATTTTTCAGGACCTGGATTTCGTCGTAAATCTCCTGATCGGACGTACGCGCGGCAGTTTTAATTGGAGTGGTCTCATCCGTGACCGGTTTGGCCAGCTTTTGTAGAATCCAGCCAGTCTGGCCGTCGGCGCGCTGAACCTGCAACCATTCGCCTTTGCGATCCAGATAAGTCACCGGAGTATTGCGGGGCAGCTTGGCGATTACTGCAAACGTTGTGTCGGGGCCAGCTCGCAAATTGCTCAGCGTGGTGACATACCAATGGTTCGTTTGCGCAAAAAGAGCAGGCCGAACCAGATAAAACAGCACCGCCCAGCTCAGCGGCATTATAGCCGAGCGGAATACGGTTTGGACGCGCTGAAACTTGTATTGCATAAGACCGACTGCTTTCAACCGCCATACTCTACTATTTTTTTTATTTATTCTCAAGAAAATTTTGGATGTCTGGTGAGAAACGTCACTCCATCTTTTAACGTTGAAGCGCCGCACAATATCCTTGACCAATCACGGTGCAGGAAGTAACTTTCCGGGAAATTAGTGATGGATTTAAAAAAGTTCTTGCTGATCGGATGGTTCATTTTTACGGGTCACGCCTGTGAACAATCCGACCCGTTTGCCTATGTGGATGACTATTTAAAATTTCGCAGTCAGGAGAATGTCGCCGGCCTCACCCTCGATTATGCTCTGACCGTGCCCGAAGAATATTATTCGCACCCGCGGCCGACACCTTTGATCATAGCCCTGCACTACGGAGGCGTGACTACCATCGAGGCTGGGTCGGCTTTTGTTGACGAGCTGGTCTTGCCGGGCCTGGGAGGATTGCAGGCCATCATCGCGGCGCCGGTCAGTCCGACCTCCGGAACCTGGGCCAGCTTGAGCGCCGAGCGAGCGATTTTCGGTCTGATTGACACAATTCAGGCCCATCTGCAGGTTGATACCAGCCGCATCGTGATCATGGGCTACAGTATGGGGGCCAATGGAGCCTGGTACTATGCCGGCAAATATCCAGGTCGTTTCGCCGCCGTCGTAGCTGTTTCCGGCAATCCCAGCAGTACCAATTTGCAGACCTTTGCTGACCTGCCGATCTATATCATCCACAGTCGCAAGGATGAAATTTATCCTTTCGCACAGGTGGAGACAGCCGTGAATGTGCTGAAATCACGCGGTGTTGAAGTGTATTTTAAACAGCTGCGGCAACCCGGGCATTACGAGACTACCAAATTCGTCAACGCGCTGACTGACGCCGGGGATTGGATTGCCAGGCGCTGGTGATAATTTTTTTTAGGAGTGCATTACCGTGAGATGGTTATTATTTAATCGATTAGTGAGGAAAAACCTTCAGCACCAGATCAGACTTGTTATTACGCTGTCTGTTTTCCTGCTCCGGGCGGGAATCCTGGGCGGGCAACAACCGCCACTGCCCGGTTTCCGCGTCCATAAATTCTTTCCGGAGCAGGTGCGCGAGTTTTACTATCCCGCCGATGTCCGCATCCAGATCAATGCGCCCCTGACCGATTCCCTGGATAAACGGAAAGAGACGCTCCTGGCGCTGTTTGCCCTGCCTAACGGCAATTCGATTGAGTGGACGATTGGCAAGGCGCTCGCTCCCGGAGATGACTGGCATTACGACATTCAGCACATTGGCGCCCAGACCCGTTTTCTGCGCCGCGTGTTGCAGGACTGCAATTTGGTTACCGTATACCTGGAAACCTCCTCGCAAAGCTGGCCGCTCTGGCGTCAGGCGCACACGAACAATTCCGCCCTGATCATCGCCATTGTGGATTCCCTGCGAAATGTTTTCCGCGACTACAATCCCCAGGTGATTCTGACCGGCCACAGCGGCGGCGGCAGTATGACTTTCGGTTTTTTAAACGGCGTGAGCGTCATTCCCGCGTATGTCAAACGCATCGCTTTTTTGGACAGCAATTACGGCTACGATCCGGCGCTGGGACACGGTGATAAAATTTCGGCCTGGCTCCGCGCCAGCGCAACCAATTACCTGAGCGTCCTGGCTTATAATGACAGCGTCGCGCTTTACATGGGCGAACCGGTGGTTTCGGCGACGGGCGGAACCTGGTACCGCAGTCACATCATGCAACGCCGTTTAGCCCAGGATTTCACCTTCACTACGGAACACGATGCGGAGTTTGAGCGCTATTTTGCGCTGAATGGTCGGGTCCAGTTCCGGCTCAAGACCAATCCCACCCGCGCCATTCTGCACACCGTCCAGGTCGAGCGCAATGGCTTCATTCAAAGTATCCTCAGCGGAACTCCCCATGAAGGAGTGAACTACACTTATTACGGTTCGCGGGTGTATAGCGATTATATCGAGGGCATTCCCCCGCTGAAACCCAGTGGTTTTGGCGTTAAGCCCGGAAACGCCACGACGCTCTCGTTGGCGATTCCTGCGGACCCCAATGTTGCCGGTTATTTCGCCTACCTCAGTCGCGACGGATTGACTTTTTATGATACGGTGACCCTTGCACCCGCCAATCCGGTGATTCCCAACCTGCAGACGGACTCACTCTACTTCGTGAAGATTCAGGGTTATAATCGCTGGGGCACGGCGGAAATCACGGAATTGCTGGCGGGAATTCCCACGACGCGCCCCGCCACGGTGCTGATCGTGGACGGTTATGATCGGGTGGTAACCTACAACAAGCGCAATTTCATTCGTCAGCACGCCCGCGCTTTTTTAAATCAGGGGTGCGTTTTCACCACGGCCTCGAATGAAATGGTCGCCACCGACCAGATCGATCTGAATGATTTTGCCGTCGTTGATTTTCTTTTGGGCGACGAGCGCAATCTCGATGAAACCTTCAGTCAGGCGGAACAGACGCGCGTCGCCGCGTATCTGAAAAATGGGGGGCGGTTGTTCGTTTCCGGTTCAGAAATTGTCTGGGACCTGGACAGCGTGGGCGATGATGCGGATGCTCTTTTCTGCCATGACTTCTTAAAGATGCAATATGTCGCCAACGCGCCCAACAGCCAGACCGGGATTTACTACGAGGTGGAATTCCTGCCGGGGACGTTTTTTACGCCGCAGGCCAATTTCTTTTTTGACAATGGCACGCATGGCACATTCAATGTCAGCAAACCAGACGCCGTGCGCGCCGTCAATGGCGGGCGGGAGTTCCTGAAATTTGCCGGTCTGGAGGTCGAAAAAGGAGTCGCCGGCGTCTGCTATACCGGCTTGTTTCCGGAAGGAACCAGGGAAGGCAAATTGGTGGCTCTGACCTTTCCATTCGAAACGGTATATCCTGATTCCACCCGCCAGCGACTGCTGGCCACGGTGCTGGACTATTTCGACCGGGCGGTGCGGATTGCGGCGGAGCCGGAACCTGTCGCGGCGCATTTTGCAGTGCAGCTGAGCAATCTTCCCAATCCGTTTAACCAGCAGACTCTGATTCGCTACACGCTCCCGGAATCGAGTTACGTGACGCTTGCTATTTACGACCTGTTAGGCGCGCTTGTCATGACTATTGTGGCGCAAAATCAGGCCGCGGGCGCATACCAGCTGCAATGGAACGGGCGCGACTATGCGGAGCGGGACGTTGCCAGCGGGATCTACTATTTGCATCTGCAGACCGAGCGGGCGACGGTCAACCGCAAATTGGTTTACCTGCGATAGGGCCCAGGGCTTGATTTATTAATTGGCGTTCCGGCAGAGGCGAAAGCCGGTGGTCGGATCCTTGAACGACGGATGCCGGTGACGATAGGATACCAGACAGTTGTATTCTCCGCCATTGTAACTGCCGCCGCGTAAAATCCGCGCGGTGCCGCTCGCCGCACCGTGGGGATTGCATTGATAGGCTGAGGTATAAACTTGGTAAAAGTCCCAACAGCGCTCGATGACATTGCCGCTCATGTCGTACAGACCCAGTTCGTTCGGGGCTTTCAAACCGACGGCGTGCGTCCGCCCGGCGGCATTGCCTGACCACCAGGCCACGGCCTCCAGCTCGTTACTGCCGCTGTAGAGAAAATGCCGGGAACGGTGACCGCCGCGTGCCGCATATTCCCACTCCGCTTCGGTCGGCAGGCGGTAGCCATTGGCTTTGAAGTTACAGTAGACGGTGTAGCTGAGCGTGTCGCAGTAATGCAGTAACTCCGTCGGGGAATAATCGCGCAGAGGCCCGGTCAGTACCCGCCCTTCGTATAAATAACAGGGCGTCCGATTTTCTTGCAGACTTTTCAGATTGCAGAAAATGAAAACCTCGATCCAGTCCACACCTTCAACCGGCAGGCTGTCGCCCGTAAAGAAAGCCGGAGCAGTGCCGCCGATCGCCCGCCATAACTGCTGGGTGACCTCGTATTTGCCGATATAAAAATCGGCTACGTAAACGCTGTGAGCCGGGCGTGCATTGACCGATTCGTCCCCCATGTTAAAGACCCCGCCTCTGACCAGGACCATCTCGTCGAAAGGATCCGATTCAACATCGGCTTTTTCATCGATGCCACAGCCAAACCACGCTATCGTCGCGCTCAGCACCAGGCACCATTTTAACCTGTTATTCGCCATGACGCGGGCAATTTATCAATCGGTGCGCGTAATGCCAGAACAAAGCGCTGAGCGGTTGCCATACCGGTCAGG
>CAZPQN010000045.1:0-15551 GCA_964588795.1 uncultured bacterium
ATATAAAGTTTGATCCTCAGACCGATGCCACTCACCAGACAAACAATACCGAAGATACACCCGATGAACAGCAGTACGCAAATAAAAATTAAAAGATTGGAGAACTCCCGCTGATGTGAAGCTGTAACGTCATAGCAGATAATAAACAAGATGGCGTAACAACAAAAGGTCATCAGCAAGCCCAACCAGATACGCACGTTGGCGACTTTCTTCGGGTTTTTATGCCCGAAAGTTGGCAGATAGGGGGAAAATAACTTTCGCATATAAGCCTTCCACTTTTTAATTCCTCAAATCCGAGCCGGCTTATTTTAAGCTATTGACCTATTCAATGCAAATTTTTTTCTGTCCGGATTAATAAATGAGCGGATCGTTGGGGCCTTGGGCAAGCCGTCGCCAGGTTTTTTCGGCTTCCTGTCTAACTTCCTGTGGGCTACCGGGACTTTTCATAATCTGCTGGCAGGTTGCGATGATCTCGTTTCGCTCTGATGACAAGCCAAACCAGCCAAGCGCTTCCAGTACTTGTCGGCGGAGGACGGGCTCAGCGCTATCATCCATGGCTACTTCAAGCAATTCTGGTACAGCTTCGCGAAACTGATAATTGCGGAAAGTGCGCACCGCCTCAATGCGCTTTTTCAGGGGCAGGGTATCACAGGTCAGGCTGTACATCAGTTCTTTTTTCAGCCATTCCTCGGAGCGGGTAAAAGAGCGTTTTAGCCGCTCTTCAAGTAGCGGCTGACGCAGATCGAACGGCGGAGTCCGAAAGGCCGCTTCGCAGGCTGACCAAGCTAATGTTGGGCTGATTTTTTCGATGGCACCCTGGGCAATATAGGTGACTCGTTCAGAAACATCAAAAATGGTTTTTTGCGCTAAATAGGGTAAATATTCGTCTTTACCCAACAAGCCCATCCAGTTGGCGGAAAAACGCCGGATCAATTCATAAGAATCGGCAGTTGAAATTTTCAGCAGGTCTTCAAAAGCCGGTGTGCGCAGGTCGGCTAAGCATTTGAGGGCTTCCAGGCGGACATTGAAGGCGGGATCGTGACGGTAGATTTTGACCAGTTCACTTTCAAAGCGCGCACCCTGCAGTTGATACATTTTAAAAACTGCCACGGTACGCAGAAGCGGTTCGGGGGCTTGTAGTAATTTGCCCCAGTCTAACGTCTTGTTCGGCCCCAGTAAATCTTTCCCTGGCAGTGTGTTGTTTACATCAGGTTTAAATCGAAAGGTCGGATCGCCAATGATGTGCGTTTCCAGGTAGTTGCGGGTCTGATGCCATCGCCCGAGTCGGACGCCGTGGGCCAGAGTGCCAAGCATTTCGTCAGCCCAAATATCCTGACGAACATTGACCGTGTTGGCGACGCCGGCGATGGTAGTACCCTTCCCAAAAACGTACTCCCCGGCGATATACGACGACTTAATAAAACATCCATTGAAGCATTCATCGAAAATGATCACCTCCGCCTGCGGGGCCAAGCGCCTGGCATCGGTGGCATAGATATCCAGGTTAGCGCTATAAACGGAATCTGCGGCTACCAGGGAATCTGCAAAGGCTTCCGCAAACCAACTTTCAGGAACGCCATAGGCTTCACGAAAATAATTGACTACTTCTTCGACGGATTTCCTGCGACGGCGGGCTTCGCGCATTTTACTGCGCAGAAAAAGCTTGACGACGGCAACGTTCTGCTCGATATTCTCTGCGGGTGGATATCCTATCAGATACTGAGTATCGAAATCACCATGAGCATGGAAAATGGCGAGGTCCAGCGCCGGTTCTCTCAATGCGGTGATTACCAGGTTTTTGACTTCGCCGGAGCGGCTATGGTGCAGATTTTTGATCCTGGTGGATGGCGGGAACTGTTCCCGCAAGGCCTGCACCTGGCATTCCCAGGCATCCAGTGCTTCGGAATGATACCCATGTCCCTGAAAAGTGAAAATCTCGTTCAATATTTCCGGTTGGCGCTTTTGAAGGGCAATCCGCTGCAGATAAGTGGCAATTCTCTGATACTTCGTGCTGTCATCGACGGGCGGTTTGATCCGCCCTGAATATATTTCACGTTTAATTTTCTGCGGCGAATCCGCCCTGAGTGTATAATAAAACAGTAGGGTGTTGGCGGTGTCCTGCCGGATAAAATCAAACCGCAGGTCGAAGTCATCATAGAAACGATCCGACGGCACTGAAGAACGTTCGAATGGATAGCGCTCCTGATCCATTTTGAAAGCGGTGGTCAGATGCTGAGCGTCCCGAAGCATAGGCACGGGGATGTCCCCAATAAAAACCGCCCCCTCTATTATCGGCTGACGTTCGGTTAACCGAATCAGAACCGCCTTAATTTCCTCCGGTCGGCGCCATTGATCAACGACGATGTAGGTCGCGAGTTCATCCGTTTCAACTGCCTGACGATAGGCCTCGACCGCCGTCGAAGTTTTGGCGTAGGTGACCGAATCAATAACAATCGCGAGGGCGGTCGCCTGCCGGGTGCGGGGCTCAATGATCCGGGGTGCGGCGCCGAGCAATCCCCCACTGCATACAATCAGAAATAATTTGGCACAGCGTTTCATAATCCGATCACCTGGTTATGCTTAGAATACACTTTATTCAATAATTCTCGATGGTTATGGTCAGGGTAAGGGATTGGAATTGCCGCCCGGGCTTAACCTTAGCTACTGGTTCTGACAGGCAGTATTTCATCTTTGCTGAATATTTCCTTGTGTTTGACGTATTCCAATTGCCAGTCAGCTCGAACCAGGTTTGCTGTTGATTCGCTTGCAGATAGGCGATGTCGTTGTGGGTGATCGCCTGAAAGTACCAGTCCTGCCGTTCGGTAATAATCCTTGAGGTTCGCCCGGCCAATTGACCGAAGCCGCTGTTCAGCGTCAACTGCCAGCGCGGCGAGTGATGCACCTGGCAATCAATTTCGCCTGCGAGCTGATCGCCGGGAATATAGAGCAGAATACCGTTATAAAAATCTGTGCGCTTCAACATTTTCGAAGTATAGTACAGCCGTGGCACGAAATCCCATCCGCGCCACCGAACCGGTAAACTGATCCCGCCTGTCAGAGCACGTGTATGCAATTCATCAATCTTCATTTTCAATTCAGGATGGTCAGCTTCCTGAATAGTGATGGCGCCGGTGGAAAACAGACCGCCGCTGAGCGTCGGGCTGATCCGAAATAACCATTCACCCCGGAAGGCATAGCCTGTGGAACTCCATTTGCCCTGGCGTACGGGATAGGCGCCGCCGTCGGTGTTTTGAGCTTTTGCTCCGGCGTAACTGAGGTCGCCCTGCAAAAAATGCCGTCCGGCGGTGGCACTGAAATCAAGCGTGGTGTGGAAACCCTGAATGGCCAGAAGACGCTCCTCGCTGGTCTGGCCCTTGAATATCAGCGGATTGTCCAGCCCGCGAATCTTGAAGAAAATCGGCGTCCGGTTCTGGTCAAGGCTGTACTGGGTCGTCGCCAAAATTTCCTGAAAATCGAAATGACCGACGGTCAAACCAATAGAAAACTGCGGACGTGGCCGCCACAGCCAGCCGGCTTTCAGATACAGATCGCGATGCTTGTTCTGCGGTTTGGGAAAGACCATCTTATACTCTTCATCTACATTATAAAACAGGCCGATGCCACTGGTTAATTTCTGCTCTATCCAATTCCGACTCCATAACACTTCCCAGAATATGCCGTCCAGCCGGAAATCTCCCGTCGAGCTGTCCGCCAATAAAAATGGTTGTCCGCTGTAAGGTGCGCGGTTGTGCACCCACATTTTATCCTCCAGTCGCTGACGCCGGTAGCTGAAACTGCCGGCGAGCAGGCTATGGCGCCCGAAAACCTGCTGTCCACCGGCCGTGGCGGTGTATTCGCTCCTGGCGCGGGCAGTAAACGGGCGTCGGAAATCACCTCGATGGCCATCCTCCGCGACAGTGTAAAATGAGCGATATTCGAATTCGGCAGCAAGCATGGCCGGATTGGAATAACGCTGGAAATAGGTCGCCGCGGCATTGAGCACAAGGTATTGCTGGATGGGGGTTAAATTCGCATATTCCTCAGGGTAGTCTGCCGCAAGGTTTCGCCACGTCCCCGACGCTAAGATTAGGAAAAACAAACGGCGCATCAGCAGGTTTCGAGTCATCTTTTCCCACCCGGTTCAAAGAAATAACGCGGCGTTGGACGATCGACAACCTGAAAATCAATGGAACTGTTGTTATTATCCATCAGGATGGCCCGCGAACCTTCCCAGCGTTCAATTCGTCGCTGAACGGATTTAAAGTTGTATCTTTCGAAGCCGCCCGTCAGGCCGGCGTCAATGCTGGGATCAAGTCTCTTGTATTCGACTTCGGAAAGATTGACCCGGTACTCGATGCCGTCCAGAACCGCCGATTTGGGAAACATGATCTGATTGTAATTGTCGTATCCGGCGGCATATGGCTGTCTGACTTTCAGCAGGACAATGGCGCTGTTCATCACCGAATACAGAAAATCAACCCCGTATTTGTGGTGAATCGGAATCATATTGATGGAGTTTGGATTGTCCACATCGCCCTGATCCTTGACATAGTACTCAAATTCGGCGCCTGACAAGTCCACGCTGTGGTTGGCCGAGTGATTGATGGCATCCTGAGCCACCAGGATCATCTGACCCGGGGCGAGCGGATAATCATCGCCGTCACCGGGAAACATATAGGCATGAACAGAGTGAATATATTGGTCATCAATGTAGCCATATTCAGCATCGGCGATGATCAGGCTGTCCAGATAAACCGTGACAGCGGAATTGTTGTATATCTCGGTGAACTGGTCATGAAAGTAATAGGGCATTGGATTCACCGGCGAGCCATTGTAGTAAATTTCACTGAATACCACCTGGCTCAAAAGTGCCGGTTGTACCAAAATCGTGACCTGCGCCTCGCTACCCGAAATTTCGACATTCTGTAACTGTCCGTTCAGGACACGCGCCACCGGACTGCCCGTCACCAGCGAACACTGTTCCGCGGTAAGTGATTTAGTGGCAGAAATATTATACCGATCCGGTAAAATCTTCTCAAAGCGGGCTAAGCCTGATGAATCGCTCCGGCTCTCAAGGTAATTGTAAAAGGATATGGAATTGATGAAAACCTGCGCGCTTTCCACGGCAGTGGTCTGGAAAAGCGTGCGGCTGAAAAGCGAGGTGTCCACGACCGTGACGCTTAAATTCAGACGCGCGGAAGGCGGCGGCGCCACGCTCTCGCTACACGCAGGATAGCTCGACAGGAATAATCCAATTAACATCGGTAGCGTGCAAGGGAAAAAAGTCAGCCGGATGCGCATTTCATTTGCCTAACATTTTATCGAGAACGCCGCTGAACTCAACTCCAAAGAACAGCTCAGGATTGAGGCGGCTGTAGGATTTAGTTTCCGGGGAGGTGCGCTGACGCCGGTACAACGGATGAGAATTGAAGATGTTATTGACGAAGAACGAGACTTCCGAGCCTTGGTAGAGTGCTTTGCTGACCCGCAGATTAAACAGCCAGACGTTTTGCTGGTTTTCCGCCTTGCTCCAGTAATCGGGATAAATTCTTTTGTAGGCCGAGGGCAGGTCGGGAATGCGTTCGGCAGGAGTAAAATAAATAAAATTTCCACCGTAAGTGAGGTAGCCGACCGCCAGGGAATCGGCTAACCCGAGCTCCCGGTTTTTATCGAAAACCACTTGCTGGGCTTCGCAGGTAATCCAGGCTCCCAGCTCTTTGAGGGTAAATTCCAAGCGGTAATTAATCAGCAGGTTTTCGGATTGAACGTCAATGACATTCCAGAACGGTTTGACGTCGCGGTGGTTGAGATTGTCGTACAAATAGCTATCACTGTGTTCATACCCATGAGAATGACTGCGGGTTTGGTTGTAGGCGGCTTCCAGCCGGAATTTCATTTTCAAAGCGGTCAATGGCCGGGTCTGAATGGAAAATTCCAGTCCGCGGGTTGTCAGATCCTGCGAATTCTCGGTAACGGAGTAACTGGTTGCGACCGAATCGCGGGTGCGGCGGCCACTGGTGTCCGGCCAGTTCGGGAAATCGTATTTGTATAAAAAAATAGGCCGGATCAGGGTATTGGCATAACCGCCCCGCACCTGGCTGTTATAGGCGGTTACACTCACACCAATGGCCCCGATTTGCTGATCGAAGCTCATTTCGCGTTTGAATTGCTGGTAGCCTTTCAGTTGCGGATTGCTCCGCTCGAAGATATAGGTCGAGATCACCACCAAATTGAGCGAGTCGTTTCCGTAATAGCGATTGATGTCGTCGAGATCGAAATAAATCGGATTGGGAAACAACATGCTCAGCGATGGGGCTTTGGAGGTTACCCCGTAACCGGCGCGGATTTGGGTATTTTCGCCGGGTTTCAGAATCAGGTTCAAACGCGGATTCCAGAAGACGCCATGATTGTCGGGAAAAAGACGTTCACCACTGCCGTACATTTCTGCCCGCAAACCGAGATTTACCTGATATTCCATGACCGCCCGGCCGCTAATCTTGTCCTCAAGATAGAGGCTGGTGAGTTTCAGATCTGGAACGGCGCTATACGAACGGGGGCGGTCGCGGAAAATGGAAGTCAGCGTTGGTGGGCGCAGCGGATCAAAGATTCGTCCCGGGCCGTCATTCCGCTCGAGGCGATAATTGCCCCCGATCAGCAGATTGTGCACCGTGCGGAGCAAATTGAAGGTGGCATTGTATTCCAAATTGGCGAAGTGATTGTACGCCCGTCCTTTGACCCACAGTCGGGAAGTGTCGGTTTTGAAATAAATCCCCTCCTGCGTCCCGGGCAACATCCGGTCTGACAGATAAGTGTTGTCAGATGTTATCAGGCGTTTGGAGTATGAGTTTTGCCGGGTAAAATTGAGGGCGTAATTGAACTCGAGCTTCTGGGCGGGAGTCAGAATGAATTTGCTGGTATGATTATAACGGAGCGTATAATCACGGTTGTAGCGCTCCGACAAGAGAACATCGGCCTCCCGCAAACCCTGTTCGTCGAAAGCCCGGGTATAGTAGACCTTGTTATCCAGCACATACAGGTTCCGGTACAGACGGGCACTATGCCCTAACTGCGCGGCAACGCGCGAATAGCCATAGTCGGCGATACGCACGTCCCGGACACTGCGGGCGTAATTCAGATTATAATTGAAACTCTGAGCGTACAATCGGAATCCACCGTTGAAATTGAGTTCCTGATTTTGCAGGTTATATTTGTATTTGAAGCGTTGCTGAACGGTCTCCGCGCGAGTCTGGACCTTGACAATTCCGGAGGTCAGGTCGCCATATTTGGCAGACGGGATACCTCGAATCACTTCGACTTCGGCGATGTTATCCGCCGGGATCTGGCGCAGGTCAATGCCGGAATTTTCGGTCGTGCGCTGGATGCCGCCGGCATTGACTTTAGTATCAATCTGCATGTTGGCGTTATTCGAGATAGGGATTCCATCGAGGATGATCTGCGTTCCGAAAGCCGCATTGCGATCGGCGTCAGTGTCAGTGGAGCTGGTACGAACGGCCACCTGCTTCAGGCTTTGCAGACCGGGATTGTCGAATTTCTGTCCGGGCATGAGTTTCAGCACATCGCTCAGACTGGAAGCCTGGATATGTTCGATTTCTCCGGCCGATATGCGCGTACGGCTCTCTGCGGAACTCGGCAACAATTCCCGTTCGGCCAGTACCACGATCCCACCAATCTGAAAAGATGCAATTTTCAAACGATAGTGGCGGGTCAGGGGCGTCCCCGCCGTCAGTTTGATTTGCTCTTTAATTTTCTGATACCCGACGTAGGTGATTTCCAGAGTATACTGCCCGGGCGCAGTTCGGATGCTGAACTGACCGTTGTAATCGGTGGCGGCGCCTGCGTAATTTTCCTTCAACAGAACATTCGCCCCGTACAGTGGGACATCGTTCGTGTCGGTCACCGTGCCGCTAAAGAATGCCAGCGGCTCACCCGCCAGGACGACACTGACTGGCGCGACCAGAAGCAAGCCGACAATGTTCAGAAAAGGCCACCAACGGCGCTCACGTCGCTGAAATGTACCCATGCCCATTTACCGAACTGCTAAGCGCCGGTTACTCCGTTATGAGGTCTTTCTTGGTCAGGAACAGCGCCGGGGTCACCTGATAGACTTTGACCGGCAGGACGAATTCAAACGGATTGTCCATTTCCTTGGTCTCGGATTCGGAGGTCAGAATCTTAAGGGTCTTCTCAAACAATTTTTGCTGGATCTGCTGAGCATTGACCTGCCGCGGATCGAAGTACACTTGCAGAACCGAGCGGTCGGTAAAAGCAGTGCGCACGCGCACGGTACCATCAAAGAACGAGACATGGCTGGTGAGGTACTTCAGCGAGCGGCGGGCGCCGATGCTTTCTGCTTCCGGGAAGCCAATCTCTAAAATCCGGAGATTTTCGGGACGGTATTTGCTATAATCATTGTATGTCTGATCGTAACCGACAAACAGATTCCGGCGGAAGGTCAGATAATCCAGTGTATCAACGAAAGCGCCTTGTCCTTCACAGCGAAAGTCGACTTTTACCTCTTCGCTTTTACCGTCGGGATTGTGTTTTTGATAACTTTTTTGTTCGATGATCCGGATCAGGGAATCGGGCGTAACTTTGTCCAGCTCAAGATAAATTTTGGCGTGCACCGGTTCACCGAAATTGGTCTCAAAGCCCACGATAAACGGATTTACGCGCAACATCCGGATCAGATCGGCATTATCCCGCACATCCCACAAACCCTGGATCGGAATCTCGAACACCGCAATCCGGGCAGGCTGGTACTGATCGAACTTCTGGATTTTATATTGGTACGGTGAGAAGACGGCTTTTTTCAAACCATATTCGTCAATCCGCGAACTGTCGTAATAGATGACGATGTGATGGGATTTGGCATAGGCGTCCAGCCCGACAATGCCTTTCTTTTTCATCAGCTTATTCTGCAGCGATTTGGCACTGCCCCAGCACTTTACCGAGGCAAGATCGCGCATTTCATAAGTCTGGACAGACGGCAATTGGTGAAAATTGCCCCAGCGTTCCGACAGAGTCTTGAACTCAAATTGCCGGGCAAATAGAAAACCGAGCCCGATTAAAGCCACCAAAACTACAGGTGGCAACCAGGTGGCTTTGTATTTCCCCATACTCAGACTGCCTGCGGAACAACCGTGCAGACAATCCAGGCACAGGGTGCAATCGGGGTGCGTGACCTGCTTGAACTGCGACACCGCGATGCCCTGCGGGCAATTGTCATCGCATTCCCCGCAATCGGTGCAGGTGTCGTGATTAACTTTGATCCGGAATGGTGAAAGTGAGAAAAACCTGAAACGGAAAACTTCCGTCAGCGCCCCGGACAGGCAGAGGGCTAAAATCAGCCAAAGGATATGGAGTTTGACGCCCATAAAATAAAGCGCAAAATACAGCACAATGAGCGGCAGAGAAATGAATATGTTGACAAAGATGTTGCTGAGCGCACCCAGTGGGCAGACATACTTGCACCAGAAGAAGCGGATGATCACGGACAACACCACCACGGTCAGAATCGTGAGAATGCCTACCCACAGAATCGTATCACTGCCGAAGCCGGTCACTGCCGCATAATAGGGGTCGAATTTCTTGCACCACAGCTCGCTCGATGTCGCCGTGAAATAGGCGGTGAAAAACAGAAGCAGGTATTTACCGAACCGGAGCAGGCGATCGGGGATACCCCGCAATACAAAACCTATTTTCAGGCGGGCCCCTAATTTATTCAGCCATTCCGTTACGGTTCCGAGGGGGCAGAGATAACCACAAAACAGTTTGGCGAATAAAATAACTCCCAGTACTAACATCAAACCCAGGAACACCTGCGTTTCGCTCATGGCACAGGACATCGAGCCCAACCAGAATTTGCTACCCAATGAAATTAATCCGCCGAATGGGCAGACTGATTCAAAATCAACCCGGCTGGTTTTTTTCACCAACCCGATGAACACCAGGATGACTATCAGCAGGATTATCGCCACCTGCAGGAATAGTTTGATCTTATTGTGAAAGAAATTCCGATTCATGCTAAACCTGTCTCCTATTTTAAACTACCCGATACGAAAAAACCCGTTCAAATATAACAAGAATCCCGGCGCTGGGGAAACAGATTTTTAAGATTTGGAGCAGGTTTGGTAAATACGATCAGGTCGAGGCTTTCGTTTCTATCCGCTTACCATTGCAGTTCATAATTGATGCGCAGGCCGAGGGCATGGTCACTATACTCGAAGTACTGATCATTGGAATGGTTCTGATAAAGGTTGCCAAAGGCCTCCAGTCCCAATTGGCTTGCTTTGCTAAATAAATTATCCAGATCATAACCGAGACTCAACTCTAACAAAGTTCCCCGATCAACGCGATTATCCTTGAGCACGAGCAGTTCCCCGTTTGTATCTGTCAGCCACGTCCGATTGGTGAAATCGTAGGCATAAACGGGACGGTTAAGATAGATATTGCGGTAGCTGGTGAACTGCATCTTTGCCCAGAGGACTTTTTGGATTTTCCACTTCAGCACATTGGACAGGGTCCAACCTTTGTAACCGAAATAATCATCAATCGGGCTGAAGCTCACCAGGTCGAGCTGATAGGGATTGCCGGGCGAAGGATTGTAACGATACTGCACCTCGCTGTATCCTCCCAGTTTGTCACCGAAGGACTGGGCCCAGCGGAGAATCGCGACCAATTGCCAGAGCGCGGGTAATTCGGTTCGGTTGTCATTTAAAGCATTCCGATAAGGCAGAAAGTCACGACGCAGGTAATCAATCTCCCAGCGCAGTGTACTGCGGGTTGGCAGAAAAATATTGTGCTGGACGAAAACGCGGATTTCAGCATGATTCCAAGACGGTTCTAAGCGGAAAGTTTTACTAGTCAGTGAAATGCCGGAAGTAATGCCAGTCCATTCCGCGGGGACCAGCTTTATCTGATAGTAGGCAAACCCTTTCCAGAAATTCCAAGCCTCGTAATCAATGGTATATTGGCGGGTGGCGAGTGCTATGCCGTAATAGTGACTCACCGTTGACTGTTCCCGGAAAAAATCAATCCCCGCCTGATGCAGACTATTATTGTATTGACCGTTATTTATCATCCGGGTCAAATCAACCTGATAATACGCCTCGAAGCGTGGCATCAGGAAAGATAGCCCAATCTGCGGTGCGACTATTTGATCCGGCAGCTGCGTGAAGTTACGAATCAGGTTTTGGTCGTGCGTGGCATAGGTGTCAAGGTAAAAATTCCATTGGCTCCATCCCACTTCCACTAACAAAAATACACTGAAAAATTTCCGCCAGAATCCCATCAAGGGCTCCTCCGGGGACGCTGTTGTCCTTGCCGCCGATGCTGGTTAAACCCACGTTGGTCACACACTCCGTCACCGTCGGAATCAATAAAGCGATCCATGACCGGCTGTTTGCCCTGCTGGCGTTGCATTCGATCATCCTGCCCGTCGCCATCCTGATCACGGTAATTGTGCACCTGCTGGCGGGTTTCCTCGATGATAAAACCATAGCGCCCGCCACCTAACAGCCGCCGGTTGTAGCGGTTGCCGGTAATGTCATTTATCCAGTCGCGATTGGTGTCTATGATGTCCTCGCACCAACCGTCACCGTCGCGATCATTCCAGTGGGCGTTGAGGTCATTGACACCGTCTCCGTCGGCGTCGCTGAACAGATCATTGTGACCGTCATTATTTGCATCAATAAAACGGTACGAATGGGGGTAGGGCTGGCCATCCACATCATTGATACCATCGCCATTGACATCGCGGAACCAATCGTTGACGCCATTGCGATCCATATCAATGAACCCCCGCGGTTGAGAGTTTGGTTGGGCGCCGGCGAATGCCACAAACAAAAGCAGGGCGACTGCACTGCAGAGCAGCGGTTTCTTTCGATCTATTGCTTTATTTATAATATGCATGACGATCTCCCAACTGATAGAGTCGATGGCATCGGCCACCGACTCTATCACCGCAACTTTCATGTTTATTTATGGACGGCCACGATGCTGTCCTTTGGGACCGGTACCATCGCAGTTGGCGCCCGTCTGTCCGGTTGCACCGGGGCGTTTTTCCAGATTGCGCCGATTGGCCATCCGAACTTCATTGCGTGTGCCCGACATCTGACCGTGGCGATTACCACTACCATTCTGCAGACGTTGATAATCAGGATCCTGACCGTTCGGAATGCCATCGCCGTCGGCATCCGGAGCATTGTCATTGAAGCCATCACCGTCGGCATCAACAAACGTCCGTCCGTGACCGGCACCGACGCGTACATAGTCCGGATCCTGACCGTTCGGAATACCATCACCGTCGGCATCCGGAGCATTATCATTGTACCCGTCGCCGTTCAAGTCAACGAAGTGCGTACCATGACCTGCCGGGGTCGTCTGCGCCTTCAGCCCGACCGGCATCGTGATAAACACTACCAAGGCGACCAAGGACAACACGTGGAAAAAATTGAGCTTCTTCATTTTACATTCTCCTTTTGGATTAATTTTTGGTTCTCAATTTTAAAAGTCACTGCTTAGTAAGTCAAGCAGTGTGCCAAACCGAGTTATGAACCTCCAATTAACCGCATCTTACCGTCGAGAAAAAAATTTTCCACCATGAGTTAAACCAGGCGCTTTTTATCTTACCGGAGGCGACAATTTCGTCGGAACGACGACAATTTTGTCGGCTATCAGTCATCCTGATTGCTTACCCTGCCGATTCATCGGATATTCCATATTTTTCGATTTTATAGCGCAAAACTCTTTCAGAAATACCGAGCAGTTCTGCAGCTCTGGTGCGCACGTGGGCAGTCCGGGTCAGAGCCTGGGCAATCAGCCGTTTTTCGAGATCCTCGACTTGGACTGTCAGGGGCTGGTGCAGAGTATCGGGCGTTTCCGTGGCGGATGGAAGGGGCAGGTCGGCCGTGGTGATTACTGCTTGACGTGCCAGAATCACCGCCCTTTCGATTATATTCTCGAGTTCGCGGACATTACCAGGATAGTGATAGCGCACCAGTGCCTGCAAACCCTCGGCAGAGATGCCGGTGACCGGACGATGATTCAGGGTGGCGTGTTTCCTGATAAAGTGCTCCACCAGTAGAGGAATATCCTCCCGACGGTCACGCAGTGGCGGAAGCGTAATGGGTATAACGTTCAGGCGAAAGAACAGGTCGGCCCGGAATTGTCCGCTCTCGATGGATTTCTGGATCTCCTTGTTGGTCGCCGAAACTATCCGAACATCTGCCCGGAGGATCTGGGCTGAGCCTAGGCGCTGAAACTCCTTTTCCTGTAATACGCGGAGGAGTTTAACCTGAAAGTTTAGGGGAATATCCGCTACCTCATCTAAAAATAGCGTGCCTCCGGCGGCGATTTCGAGGCGTCCTTTTTGTCTTTCGTAGGCTCCGGTAAAGGCGCCTTTTTCGTGACCGAAAAACTCGCTTTCAAACAGCGTCTCGGGAATTGCGGCGCAATTGACTGCTACGAATGGTCCTGCGCGACGCGCAGATGCCTGGTGGATAGCGCGGGCAATCATTTCTTTCCCGGTGCCGCTTTCGCCCTGAATCAGCACCGCGGCGTGGCTGTCACTCACTCGCGCCACGAGGTTCAAGACAGCGGCGATAGCCGGGCTTTTATAAATAAATGCCCCTGCCAGAGGACTTTCAATCAACTGCGTCTTCAGCAACTGGTTTTCTTTCAACAGGGTGTTATGTTCAGCAATTTTTTGCAGTCTCAGCTCCAGCTCGTCGAGATCAACTGGTTTGGTCAGGTAGTCCCAAGCGCCGCTTTGCATGGCAGTCACCGCATTCTCGATCGTCCCAAAAGCCGTCAGAATAATGACCTGGATTTCAGGATTGATCGCCTTTACCTCTCTTAGAATATCCAGCCCGCTCATGCCCGGCATCCGCAGATCAGTCAGAACAACATCCAAATATCTCTGCGCAAGAATCTTCAAGCATTTTTCGCCGGATTCGCAGGCAAATACCTGGCATCCCTGTTTGCGCAGAAAACCGCTGAGCACTTCCCTCTGGGCGACGTCATCATCAATAATAGCTAGACTCAGATTCAACATCTTTCACTCCCGGATGATGGGCAGGGTTATGGTAAATTTGGTTCCTTGGTTGACGGTGCTGGTAACTTCGATAGTGCCGTTGTGCTCGCTGACTATCTGATAAACCTGTGCCAGGCCCAGGCCGGTGCCCGCCGGTTTCGTGGTATAGTAAAGGTTGAAGATCTTGGGCAGATTCGCTTCCGGTATTCCCCGACCGTTATCCTGCAAGATGATGCGGACCTCCCCACGCAGGCGGCGAGTTTCGATGACGATTTCACCGCCCTGGGGTGTGGCTTCCAAGGCGTTTTCCAACAGATTGATCAGGCACTGTGTGCATTTATCGTGATCCAGCCAGATAATAATCGCCCGTTTTTTCAACCAGTGCAGTTTAATTTCCCGTTCCTGAAGGCGCGGGGCGTAGAGCTGTACTAATTTGTCAATGACCTCATGCAGATCGGCTTTCGTCCTGTGCAGTGGAGCAGGTCGCGCAAAGGTTAGAAATTGCTGGATGATCACCCCGATACGAGCAATTTCCTGACGCACCAATTGGATCAGCTGTTCCTGCTCCGCCGCATTTTCGGCAGGTGGAAATTCCTTGGCCAAGCGTTGAATAGTCATGGCGATGGCATTGAGCGGATTACGGATTTCGTGGGCTACTCCTGCCGCCAGCTCACCCATTGCGCTCAGTTTCTCACGCTGGCGCAAGTCGGACTGAAGGCGGTATACCTCGCTTGTGATCCGCTCGCGTTCGGCTTTCAGCAGACGCAAACTTTGTAAAGACGCTGCATAAATAAGGAGTAAAAAGCCAATCAGAAAGAGGATGACGAGGCGCACCCCTGCCTGGCGAATAGCCGCCCTCTGAATTACTTCCAGCGGAGCATAATTCAACCCGATGCGGATCAGTCCGTAGGACGCCGACGAGACGGTAAAAGGCAGCAGTCCTTCGAACACCTTTTCTCGCCCGAAATCAGTAATCCGCCAGGTAAATTGGCCTTTTTGCAGAATAGCTCGTAGTAATGGATCGCTGCTGAATGCCGTCAGTGTCTGGACATCGCGGGTTGCCGCCAGGATACCAAGACTGTCCTGAATTGCAATGTAAGTGATAAGCGAATCATCCGTAATGGCATTGATGACGGAACCAACACCAATTTCACGGCGCAAGTTAAAAAGCGGTTGGGCGGCGACCACGCCCGTCAGCCAGCCCCCCTGGGCACGTCGCACAGCAACGCCGAACCAAGCCGGCAGACCGCTTGAATCCGGATAAAATCCAATCACACTTTCCTGCTCCGGCGCGGTGGTCAGTTCAGCCAGTTGGGCGGCTGGCACCGGATCAGCCTGCCCTGTTGTTCGTAACGCTGAGAGGTCCTGGTCATAGAAATCCAGACGGGCAAATTCGCCAATATCAATTGTGGAATTGACGACTTCCGGCCGGCGGTATTGACGTTCGATCTGGCGCAGGCTGACTAACAGACGCTGGATGTGTTCGTCTTCGATAAAA
>CAZPQN010000046.1:0-14546 GCA_964588795.1 uncultured bacterium
ATTAAAAAAATGACCGACAATGAGCTGTCGGAATTACGGAACATTGAAATTGGGTTCGTATTCCAGAATTTCAATCTCTTACCTTATGCTTCGGCGTATGAAAATGTGGAAATGCCTTTGCTGTTTGCCGGAACCGGCGGACGAAAACGCCGCGAAAGAGTGACCACCATCCTCGCCAGAGTCGGATTATTCGACCGTATGCGGCATCGCCCCAATGAACTCTCCGGCGGTCAAAAACAGCGCGTCGCCATCGCCCGGGCTTTAGTAAATACACCCAATATCATCCTCGCCGACGAACCGACCGGGAACTTGGACAGCCAGTCGGGTGCAGAGATCATGCAACTCTTCGTCGACCTCTGGAAAGAGGGTAATACCATCGTTATGATCACCCACGACCCGCGCGCCAGGGAATACACCGACAATATCATCACCATTACGGATGGGATGATCAGGGCCTGATGAAGTAAATTGCCGCCGACGCAGGGTTCTGCCTCCTTTTTCAGCTGAAACAGTGTAAATATTATAAACATTTTCCTTGACTGTTGGTGAATAGATAGTCTAAGGTCAGTATCATTAAAATCATTTACGGCATTGAAAATAAAAAATCCAGAAGAACCGAAAGCTACGTTGCCAACTCTATTTGTGACGAGAGCCCTGTGATTGTCGGTAAAATCCGTACGGATTTGAGATTTTCGGGAAAAACAATTATACCAATTCTTGGGAGGTAAAAGATGCACGAGTTTTCCAGAAATCAAAGTATTTTTCTGAAGTTTGGCGTTGAGTTCTTTTTAGCTATCGCACTTTTTGTTTATCTCGGTTGCGAGGATAAAACCGGCACCAATAAGGACGATGACAACAACGCGGGCGACGATGAAGTCGAGATGGTGACGGTCGGAACGCAAGTCTGGATGGCTAAAAATCTGAATGTGACCCATTATCGTAATGGCGATCCCATTCCCAATGTCACCGATGGCGCTCAATGGTACGGACTGACCAGTGGAGCATATTGCGATTACGGCAATGATCCCAACAATGCCGCGACTTACGGCCGACTCTACAACTGGTATGCGGTCACCGACAGCCGCGGTTTGGCGCCGCAAGGTTGGCACGTTCCCTCCGATGCTGAATGGCAGACACTGATTAGTAATCTGGGCGGCCGAGATGCGGCTGGCAGTAATATGAAAGAAACCGGAAATAGTCATTGGTTGACGGATAATTCGGATGCAACCAATGCATCAGGTTTTACTGCGTTACCGGGCGGTTATCGCACTACCGGCATCCAAGCCAGCTTTATGTACATGGGTTATTTCGCTAAATTCTGGACGAGTGCGACCTCGCCGTTCCCGATCATGTATTACCTGAATAGCGCGATGACCCAATGCGTCCAGGATTACAACAATTGCGGGAAAATGTACGGCTTTTCGGTGCGCTGTATTAAAGATTAAGACCTAAGACCAGTTTCTCCAGCTCGCTTAAATCCTTACTCAGCAGGACACCGCTTCTGAGCGACTATTCAATCCTATTATGGTCAGATACTCTTCTTTAAGGTGTGATTTCCAGGGTCACTACTGATTTGGCCGGTAAACTGACCGACAGGTTATTTTTATCCAACCTATATCCGGAGAATTTTTTAAGATTGACCTTTTCCGGTTGCCCAAAGTCGTTATAGTCCTGCATCGTCGCGGAGGTCAGGATTTCACCAGTGACTTTGGCAAGTGGTGGCGCGCCGCGCAACTCGATACTGAGCAGGGCCGGTTCGTTGGGGTTCAGATTACACAATGAAATGTGGAGCGCTCCTTGGTTGCCCTGTGAAGCAGAGACACTAATGCCCGGGATTGTCATTCCGTCGAAGGCGTAATCAGCACCGGTGACTTCGACCGGCAGGAGTGTCGCATCCTGGTGAACTTGGTACATTTTGAAAATATAGAAACTCGGTGTCTTGACCAGCTTTTCGGCCTGGGTGAGTAACATGGCCTGCAAAACATTAATTGTTTGGGCAATGTTTGCCATCTTAACGCGCCGGGCGTGATTGTTGTAAATATTCAAATAAAGGGCGGCGGTCACGGCATCACGCAGGGTGTTCTGCTGATATAAAAAAGCCGGATTAGTGCCAGGCTCCACATTGAACCAGTTGCCCCATTCGTCGGCAATCAGACCGATTTTATTCTCTGGGTCGTACTTGTCCATTATCGCAATATGGCGTTCGAGGCTCTGCTCCATAACCAGGGTGTTTTTCAGAGTATGAAACCAGTCATTTTCGGTGAATTGCGTGGCGGAGCCTTTATTATCCCAGCCGTGACAACAGGTATAATAATGAAAGGAATAACCCTGAATCAGATGTTGATACTTCTGCGTTTTCTGGAGCAGAACCTCGGTCCAGTTGTGGTCATTATCCAGTCCGCCGCTGGCCACCCGGTACAGATCGCCGAATCGCAAATAAGTCGAGAAGCGTTTAAAAAGATCGGCGTAGTATTCCGGAATCATATTGCCGCCACAGCCCCAGCTCTCATTGCCCACCGCCCAGAATTTAACTTTCCAGGGCTGGGCCCGTCCGTTTTGACGCCGCAGTTCGGTCAGCGGACTTTGGGCGTCGGAATTGACATATTCAACCCATTCGGCGGCTTCCTGCACCGTGCCGCTACCCACATTCAGGCAGATATACGGTTCGGCGCCCACCAGCTCGCACAGGTCGAGAAATTCATGCGTGCCGAAACTATTATCCTCAGTGACACCGCCCCAGGTGGTATTGACGAAAGCCGGACGTTTCTCTCGCGGACCGATGCCATCCTTCCAGTGATAGGTATCGGCGAAACAGCCTCCCGGCCAGCGGATGACCGAGGGCTTGATCTCGCGCAGAGCCGCGATGACATCGTTGCGGATTCCGCGGGTATTGGGCACAGATGATTTTTCACCGACCCAAAAACCTCCGTAAATACAGCGCCCTAAATGCTCCGCGAAATGTCCGTAAATATAGCGACTGATCTGTTCCTGGCCTTGATCCGCATGAATAATTATCCGGTTCTGGCTTTGCGCCACAAGCAGGTTTGTAAGATTCGAAATGATTAATAGCACCGCTAATCGATTTAAACGCATAAAGAAACCCCCTTTTATCAGCGAAAACTGTGTCATTTGAGAATTAACTGCCTGGTCGTGCAATCGTCCGGTGTTCCGCTTCTCTAAATATATATCAAGAATGTCTATCGGGAACGTTCTGATTCATATAGTCATGCGATAGTTATCGGCTTAAGTAAAGAAAACTGTCAGCGTTCTGTTAGTCATATGGTATTTGCCAAATATTCATTACGGTATCGGTACCAGACGCAGGCGGGTCACGGTTCCACCCGTCGGATATTCCAAGCCGTCAAAAGCGATGCTCTGCTCCCAGGTGAGGTCTAACGTGTCACCCGTGAATGCATATGAAAAGATACCCTTCCCACCAACGAACTCCGGCGCGAGCGCAAAAAGCGGCTCCAATAAAAGCTTCGTGCCCTCGAGCCTGTACCGGCCAGTATTCACGATTACTGAGCGGAAACGGGCCAGCTTCTCGTTGTCGGTTGGGTGCCAGCGCTCCTGATAGGGAACCGCTCTTCGGCCAAATGCATAGGTTATGCTGTAGTAGCCTTTATCGAACAGGAAAAGACTTTCTCCAACCGGGAACTCGATTTGCTCACCGTTCGCCGAAACCAGCTGCATTTTCATCAATTGCCAGGCACCGTTCAGTTTACCCGGCTTTTCCTTAGAGCACCCGGTCAATAACAGTGCTGAAAATATCACCGTAAAACCTGCGACATTTTTAACCTTCATACCTATGCCCCCGTCATCTATTTCGCAAAATATTGCACTTCCAGATAAGGAATCAGATTACCTTCCTGAACAACCACACGGCTGACTTTTTTACCAATTGTTATCGGAGCTTTGACGATTTGATACTGCATACTCGGCCAGTAGGAAACCTCAATTTTGACGACATAGCCTCCACTACCGACCAACTTGCCGGCGGCATCCTTCAAATCCCACGTATAAATATGATGCCCCAGGTCGATGCTGGCACCGCTGACCCCATCGACATCCTTAAACTGTGACGCCTTGCTCCAGCGCGGCAGGTTGACCTGCTTTTCCTTGGCAAAGGCGCTGAATCCGGAGACATAAACCGTCTTGACGAAATTCCCGTTTTTATCCTCGATCCAGACCACCGTCTGCGGTTCCAGTTCATCCCGGTAACCCAGGACAAAATCAATGGCGAGGAAAGGTTTCGCATGTTCGTCAGGGTTGAGATGCCGGATGGGCGGCAACATGCTCCCGAACGCCATTTTGCAGGCCTCCGTCTCGGAGTAATTCTTGATTACGTTAATCCAGTTGGTCATGGCTTTTTTCTGATAAGCACATCCTAACCAATAGATGGCCTCCGCTTTAATTTCGTCAGGGGCTTGACTCTTGCTCGTCTTTTCCAGATCCCTGATGGCCTGCTCTAATTTATCGACGAAAAATGGCATCATTACTCCCGCTCTACCCCGAATCAATAACAGTTCCGGGTCTTCCGGCGCATGCCTGACGGCCTCGTCAGCCAACCGTACCAATTCGAATGCCAAGTTCGTGCGGAAATCGGTATCGTCATAGATGCGCTCATCGTAGCCGACGGCGGCTATCTGCCCAACCGCTTCGATAAGTAACTTGTAGGTGCTGACATTGTTGGAATCCAGCTGGATGCTCTTTTTCAGGGCTTTGACGGCTTCTTCATGGGCTTTTAAATCGAAATAAGCCTGGCCTAATTGAAAATAGGCCTGCGGACTATCGGGATTTTTGTGAATGCTCGCCAGTAATTGCTCAATTTCCGGAGTGGTCACGACTTTTTTCTCGATCGCCTGGGCTTTTTTCAGTTCCCCCGTCACAGTGGTCAAATTTTGTCTGGCGTTGGCGGCCAGCGGCGAATCGGGAGCTAATTCGATTACTTTTTCCCAGGCCGACCGTGCTTTCACTGAATCTTTGGCTTTGGAGTAGCCTTCGCCCAGTAGATCAAAGGCCCGTACGGCTAATTCGATCGGCATTTTATCCGGTGCCGACTGATACACTTTGATGATGAATTCCAGATCAGCTAGGCCCTGATCCAGTTTCCCGAGGAATGGCGGTACTTTAACTCCCATCAGGCCACGGTTCAGGCGAACTTGTAAATTATTACCATCCAGAGCGATGGCTTTATCCAAAACCGCAGAAGCCGAGCTGACTAATCTCCCGGCCTCGATAAAACTACCTACCTGTCCAGCCAGCATAACCTGATACAGTCCCAAATATGAATATGCCAGAGCGTTGTCCGGAAACTTTTGCACGGCGTCTTCCATAATCTGTACCGCCTGCTTAAAATCGCCCGCCTGGTTGAGATCCGCGGCCTTTTTCAGGTATTCATCGAGACTTTGACCCGCCGCTACCCGGAAAAGCAAAACGCTTAGCATCAGAATCACGTGTATTTTCGTAATTGTCTGCATTATTCCCACCTCGTTATTTTGTCTATATTTAATTTTGCGAAACCGAATATTTTTGACCAGGGCTTGCTGAAATTAGCATCTTTCCATACCCGCGATTGCCCGCTTTAATATACCGCCTCATTCCAGCGTAATTCTTTTTTAAATGCACCAACTTCCGTCGCGGAATTGATCTCGACTAATTCGACCCCGGCAATGTCGGCGAAGTCGCGCAGGTATTCAGCGGTCAGCGCCTGGCTGAACCCGGTATGATGGGCACCACCAGCCAAAATCCAGCACTGCGCGGCAACTTCCAAATCGGGTTTGGGCGTCCAGATCACCCGCGCGACCGGCAGTTTGGGTAAATCGGCTTCCGGCGTCAGACAGGCCACTTCATTGAGGATCATTCGAAAACGATGCCCTAAATCAATGACCGAGACATTCAGTGCCGGTCCGGCTGAGGCGTTGAACACTAAACGCGCTGGATCGGCTTTGCCGCCGATCGCCAGCGGATGTATTTCCAGGCGCGGTTGGCCCGCGGCGATTGAAGGGCAGACTTCCAACATGTGTGCTCCCAATACCTGCATCGCGGTCGGTGCGAGGTGATAGGTGTAATCTTCCATAAAAGACGTACCCCCCTTCAAGCCGGTCGCCATAATTTTCATCGCGCGCACCAATGCCGCCGTTTTCCAATCGCCTTCCGCCCCGAAACCGTAACCATCCGCCATCAAACGTTGCACCGCCAATCCGGGCAATTGCGGAAGTCCGTGCAAATCTTCGAAGGTCGTCGTAAAAGCGGTGAAGTTGCCGGCTTTTAAAAATTCCCGCAGACCGAGTTCGATGCGGGCGGCGTCGCGCAGATTTTGATGCTTCGTTCCACCGCTTCGGGCCTCCGGCGCAATGATATATTGTGAATTATATTCTGTAACCAGTTGGTCTATTTCGGCATCACTTACCTGGTTGATAACTTTAACCAGATCACCGATTCCATAGCCGTTGACCGAATAACCCCAGCGGATTTGGGCTTCGACCTTATCGCCTTCAGTGACCGCGACCTCACGCATGTTGTCGCCGAAGCGGGCGACTTTGCCGTGCCGGCTATCGTGCCAGGCGACCGCGGCGCGCATCCAGATTGCCAATTCTTTTAGTACCTTTTCCGTCTGCCAGTGTCCGACCACGACCTTGCGACTGATTCTCATCCGCGAACAGATGAACCCAAATTCGCGGTCACCGTGCGCTGATTGATTCAGGTTCATGAAATTCATGTCAATCTCGGGCCACGGCAGGTCGCGGTTGAACTGAGTATGCAGATGTACGAGGGGCTTGTGCAGGTGCTGTAATCCGGCGATCCACATTTTGGCTGGTGAAAAAGTATGCATCCAGGCAATCAATCCGATACACTGGCGCGCTTTGTTGGCCGCTGACATCAACTCCGCCACAGCCTCCGGGCTGGTCAGCACCGGCTGACATACCACCCGCACCGGAATCTGCTTCGCACCGGAGAAGAAATCCGCTATCGTGCGCGAATGTTGCTCAACCTGCCGCAAAACTTCTTCGCCATACAGGTGTTGACTGCCGGTCGCCAACCAGACTTCATAGGACTCAAACACTTTCATCGCTACCTTCCTCGATTAACGTTCTTCTTGCTGACCATAATAAGCGCCGGGACCGTGTTTTCGCGCATGATGCTTGTGCAACAGGTACTCCGGCAGGTTTCTGACATCCGGGTCTAATGTCAGGGTATGCATCGCCATCCGGGCGATACGTTCCAGCACCAAGCTAACCTGCACGGCTTCCAACGGACTTCTACCCCACGTGAAAGGGGCATGCCCGGCAACGAGTACGGCGGGCATTTCTTCTGCGTTTAAATTCTGGAAGCGTTCGATTATCAGACGCCCGGTATTGAGCTCGTATTCCGCTTTGACCTCATCCTCCGTCAAAAAGCGGGTCACTGGCACTGCACCATTGAAGTAATCCGCGTGGGTCGTCCCCAGGCAGGGAATTTCACGATGCGCCTGCGCAAAAGCGGTCGCATACTCGCTGTGGGTGTGCGCGATTCCACCAATGCCGGCAAATGCCCGGTACAATGCCAGATGGGTGACCGTGTCCAGCGAGGGGCGCAATTTCCCGGCAACGACTTTACCATTCATATCCACGGTCACGAGATCATCGACAGTTAATTTTGCATAGTCGATTCCGCTGGGTTTGATGACTATCAGCTTCCGGGTGCGGTCAATGCCACTGACATTGCCCCAGGTCAACGTAACCAGCCCGTATTTGACCAGGGCGCGATTAGCTTCCAGAACCTCTGTTTTGAGTCTCTCTAACATTATTTTCCACTCCTGCTACGGTCACGAATTTCCAACAGACCTTTCATTACCCCATACAAATTACCTGACCAATCCCGTGTTCCGAATGCGTCATGCAGTTGCCGGTACAACGCATACAGTTCGCGATAAACCCGCTGGTGACGGGTATTTGGTTTGTAAATCTTGCCGATGCCAGTCATAGCCTGCTGAGCCGCGCTGATAGTCTGAAAGCCGCTCCTTTCCCGACCGGCGGCAACCGCCGCAAAGATCGCCGCTCCGAGGGCGGGAGTCTGTTCACTGCGTGAAACTTTCATCGGTCGCCCGGTTACGTCCGCGTAAATCTGCATCAGCAGAGGATTCCGCGCCGTCAAACCGCCGCAATTCACAATCTCCCGCACCGGCACGCCATAACTCTCGATTCGATCAATAATCGTCAATGCCCCAAAAGCCGTCGCTTCGATCAGCGCCCGGTAAATCTCGGGAGGTTGCGTGTGCAGGGTTTGTCCCAACAACAAACCGGTCAGCCGGACATCTACTAATATCGTACGGTTGCCGTTATTCCAATCTAAGGCCAAAAGCCCGGACTCACCAGGTTGCAGGCGCCCAGCCGCAGCGGCCAATCGCTCAAATTTCTCCTCCTGACTCCGGCCGTACTCCTCCGCGACGCAGTTATTGACAAACCACAGAAAAATATCGCCTACTGCGGATTGCCCCGCCTCAATTCCGTAGTAGCCGCCTAACACTGAACCGTCCACGATGCCGCATACTCCGGGAATGTCCGCCAGCGTCGCAGTATTGGGCCAGATCATGATGTCGCAGGTGCTGGTGCCAAGAATTTTCACCAATGTTCCGACTTTGATCCCGGCTCCGACCGCGCCCATGTGAGCATCGAAAGCCCCGACGGCAACTGCCACACCGGTCGAAAGTCCCAATCGCTCCGCCCATTCCTGGGAAAGATTGCCGACCTTTTCTTCCGCCGGATAAGCCCGGTCATAGAGCTTTGGCCGCATAGCGGCTAATTCGGGCGCGAGACTTTGCAGAAAGGCTTCATCCGGCAAACCACCCCACCGGGGATTAAACATCGCCTTGTGCCCGGCAGCGCAAATACTGCGCCTGAGCCGCCGCGGATGCGTGTCACCGACTAAAACGGCGGGAATCCAATCGCAGATTTCCACAAAACTCTCCGCGGCGTTGAACACCGCGGGATCCGCGCGCAAAAGATGCCAGAGCTTGCTCCAAAACCACTCAGAGGAATAGACTCCACCGATTTTTGCCAAGTATTGAGGGCGCATCCGGTGCGCGGTCTCCGTAATTTGTGCGGCTTCTGCAAAGCTCGTATGATCTTTCCAGAGCCAGACCATAGCCGCCGGGTTGTCGCCGAATTCCTCCTGAAAACAGAGCGGATAGCCCGCGTTGTCCACCGGCATCGGACTGCTCCCCGTCGTGTCTATCCCGATGCCAATGATTTGCTCCGGTGAAAATCCCGGTACCCGCTGGCGGGCTTCCGCTATGGAATCACGGATCGTGACCGTAATGCCTGTCAGATAATCACGCGGATTCTGGCGGGCTAAGTTGGGGTTGGCGGGATCGAGAATAATCCCGGCGGAACCCGAGGGATATTGAAAGACCTGGGTGGCGATTTCCCGCCCGTCGGCTAAATCCACAATCAGCGCCCGGCAGGAATTGGTCCCGAAGTCCATTCCGATAGTATACTGATGCTCCTGCTTTTTCCGCATTCCGCCTATCCTGCTTTAGCCGGTAAAATAAATATAGGCCATCACAATCAACGCAATCAACACGACCGAGGCAATTACGTCCCCGCGCGACCAGCTGGCGCGCGATTCCCGACGATGTTCTTCGGTCGTCGTGCCGTAAGTCAGCCCGCTGATCCGGGCATAATCCGGCTCACCGGTCAGGTAGCTGACTCCGATCATTACAATGACGCAAATCAGCGTGATGAACAGGCTGTAATACTGGAAGAAAATGTGGTTGACGATCCAGAAAAAGGAACCGGATGTGTACTCGAATGCCTGAAACAATTTCACCGGCGTGTCAATAGCCAATCTGAAAAGTCCTAATCCGAAACCAGAAACCAACGCGGCAACGCAACCTTTGGCATTCATTCGTTTCCAGAATACGCCCAGAAAAAATACCACGAAAATCGGCGGTGCCAAATAGGACTGCACGCCCTGCAGATAGTCATAGAGCCCGCGCCCACCCCGGATAACCGGAATCCAGATCAGACCGATTATAACCATCACCGAGGTTGCTACCCGCCCGATCCACACCAACCGTTTTTGGCTGGCCTGTGGTCGGAAACGCGCATAGAAGTCGATGGTGAACAGCGTCGCCGAAGCGTTGAACACACCGGCAAGCGAACTCATCAGCGCCGCCAAAAGGCCGGCTACCACCATTCCCCGTACGCCGACCGGCAGAACATGCGCCACCAAAAGCGGAAACGCGCTCTGCGCATTGCTCCGTATTATCACACCATCCATCCCGATCAGTTCCTTCTGCAAAACGGGAACCTTGCCGCTGACGGCCAAAGCATAGGCGATCATGCCGGGAATGATGAAAATGAACACCGGCAGTAATTTGAAAAATCCCGCGGCGATTGAACCGCGCCGGGCGGCGGTTTCGTTGGGCGCACCCAGAGCCCGCTGGACAATGTACTGGTCGGTCGTCCAGTACCACAATCCGATGATCGGCGCACAGAACAGCATGCCTAACCAGGGATAATTATGGTTGAAGTACCACGCCATGCGTCCGCTTTCCAGTACCGGCGCCCAGGTGCCCTCCACTCCGGCTGGCACCATCGGCTTCCAGAGGTTAAACATGTCCGAACCGGCCACCTCCCTTAAGACACTCCAGCCACCCAAGGCGCGCAAGCCGAAAATCGTCACCAGAATCGAGCCCAAAACCAAGATAATCGTCTGCAGAGCTTCGGTGTAGGCGACCGCCCGCAGTCCACCCAAAATGGTGTACAGCCCGGTCAGCACGATCACCAGGATCGAACCGACCCAGAAACTGTCCATTCCCAGAAAGTTGACCTCCGGCAGGAGCACGCTGAAGACGATGCCGCCGGCAAAGATGCCAACGGCAATCTTGGTCAATACGTAGGCAATCAGCGAGATGCCCGAAAGGATTGTGCGTGCGGCAGGTGAAAAACGCCGCTCCAGAAACTCCGGCATTGTAAAGACTCTCGAACGCATATAAAACGGCACCATCACCCAGCCCAACACCAACAGACACCAGGCGTGTAGTTCATAATGGGCCATGGCGACACCGTCTGTCGCCCCCGAACCGGCCAGGCCGACTAAATGCTCCGAGCCGATGTTCGAGGCAAATATCGAAGCGCCGACGATAAACCAGCCTAAGTGGCGCCCGGCTAAAAAGTATTCGGCGGAAGTATCCTGCCGCTGGCGAATCACCCACCAGGCCAGACCCAAAATTATCAGAAAATATCCCGCAATGATTATCCAGTCCCAAACCTGCAACATGTCGGTTTCCTCTCTCTGTTATTGACGATTACTTGGTTGAAAAGCGATAAATCGTGGTTTGTCGATAGCGCATTCCCGGTCGCAGAACCACAAAAGGAAAATTCGATTTGTTGGGCGAATCCGGAAAGGCCTGCGCCTCCAGACACAGCGCAGTGCGATAATTATAGCGTACGCCACCTTTGCCGATCAGCGAACCATCCAGAAAATTTCCCGAATAAAATTGCAGACCGGGTTGGTCGGTGAGTACTTCCATCAGCCGCCCGCTGACCGGCTCGTAGAGCGTCGCCACCGTGCGCACTTGCCGGCGATAGCCGTTGAGCACCCAGTTGTGGTCATAGCCCTTGCCCAGTAAAACCTGCTCATCGTTGGCGCTGATGTCCTGTCCGATTGCCCTGGCTGTCCGAAAATCAAACGGCGTCCCGGCCACTGCGCGAATTTCACCCGTCGGAATCAGGCCGCTGTCCACCGGCGTAAAACAGTCGGCGTCGATCATTAGTTCATGCTCCAGGATGCTTCGTTCCGGCGCACCACTCAGATTGAAATAGCAGTGGCTGGTCGGATTCAGGATGGTCGGTTTGTCAGTCGTTCCGCGATACTCGATTTTCAATTCGTTGCGCTCGGTGACGGTGTAAATAACCGTGAGCCGGACTTCTCCGGGATAACCTTCCTCGCCGTCGGGACTGCAGTAACTCAGCGTCACTGAGCGACGGTTCAGAGCTTTGCGCGTCCAGACCTGTTTGTAAAATCCCTTTAACCCGCCGTGCAGATGATTGGCGCCATTGTTAATGCTCAATTGATAGGTCTGACCGTCCAGACTGAAGCGGCCCTTATCGATCCGGTTGCCGTAACGGCCGACGATCGCTCCCTGAAAGGAATTGTCGCGTTCATAGGCCTCCAGACTATCAAAGCCCAGAATCACGTCGGCGATTTTACCTTCGCGGTCAGAGGTTTTCAGCGCCACGATAATTGCCCCGTAGTTGATGATCTCGGCGGTCATGCCCCGGCGATTGGACAGAATATATTTTTCGATGACGGTGCCGTTACTCAATTTTCCAAAAACGACCGCACGCCCCTGCATCTCCGTCCGCTCCCGTTCGCACTGCACCCACCACAAAGTCGCGACGATGGCAACCGCAATTCCGCTTACCTTACCCCAGAGCTGAAAACTTTTCATTTGACCGTCCCTGTTTACATTGTCGGATACAATTATAATCAGAAAATAAGTAAAAAAAAGACGTTTCGGAAGCCTCCGGCATCCATCAGCGCCGAGCGGTGACGGTGATAATTGCCTTACGTTCGCGCGGCGGATCAACCGCCAATCCCTGAGTAGAAAACTGCGTTAGTCGGAAAGACTCGGGTTGTTACAGGTAATAACCGATGGCTACTTTCCCGATTTTCTGCTGACGCCAGGCGCCGGAATTTTCCGTACTATCACCATAGACTAAGTCCAGGTCAAAATGCCGCAATCGCCAATTCAGACCGCCTAATAGATACAAACCGTAAATATTACGATCAAAGGGCGTCAGGTACGAACTTAAGCGACAACCGGAAGCGAGAAAACCACCGGTCAGCGCTAGTCGTTGGGTCAGCTTGACCTGCAGATTACCCGCAATGTCGGCATAGTTGGTCTGAGGATTTGACGCTCGAGTGCGCTGATGCCAGTAAACATTGACCAGGTCCACCGCGATGTTCACAGCCGGATGCGGGCGATAACCTATGCCGAAGTGGAGTTTGTCCGGCATCTTATCCTTGACCCGGATGCGTTCGCCTTCGTAAATAAAACTATCGTCAAACTCCGGAGCGCGGAGATAGGTCAGTCCGATAAAGACCTTATTACCATCGTTATAGTGAATACCGAAGGTCCAGCTCAGTGTAAGAAAATTCTCGTGCAACCGCAGTTCACCGATATTCTGTTTTAAGTTCAGATGGTTAAGGCCGCCGGTCAACCCGATGCTTAGCATATTCCCTGGCGCAAGGCAATCTTGGAAAGAATAGGTAACAATCGCGGAGTAACAGCAGAGTACCTCGCTTTTACTAGACTTAATATAGTTACCGGTGCCGTCGGGTTGTTCGGGCGTGGTCTCTGGCAATTTTCCAAAATCCAAAAGTGAATTGTAGCGCTGGCTGAATCCCCCTCCGAATCGGAAAGCTCGGAATGGAACAACCAGTCCTGCCGCCTGCGGATACAGGTTCGGGACTCGTGATTGCTCAAAACTCATCCAACCGGGTTGCGGTGAGGTTTCCAACTGGTAGGCGACGCCCAACGCTAATTTGCGGTAATCAGTAAGAGCGGCAGGATTGCCACCGCCGAGATTTGCGACGTGACTGTTCACGGCATTATAGAATCCGGTGCTACTGAGCGATTCGAATACATACCCCTGCGGCAAATACAGCACCGGTATCGTCGAATTAATTTTATCCTGAGCCAGTAACACGGAACTGAACAGGATCTGGGCCGCTATTATGGAATGTCTTGTCAGCATAAGTATTCTTTCAAGATTTGAATTATTTTTACCTGGCAGAATATTATCCCTGATCAGCTACCAGGTTGATATCAATACAAATCAAAATTGAAAATAATCCCAAAACTCAACCAACCATCGGATGACTCGACCAAATCATCTTTGAACAGCGCGTAAATTTGGCCAGACTGAAATTGGAATAGAAAATGCTTCCATCCAGCCCGCACGAAAATTGCCGGTTCGATGTACCAATTCTCTTTCAGAACGGTACCTTTTAAATTATGTTCAACATTTCTCCATTTTAAATTGCACACTCTCGTCGTTATCCCGCCCTCAACCCGTTCTGGATCAAATCTATTCTCACCTTTTAGATCCATTGAGAATCCTATGGTGGGATAAAAAAACCACCGGTCATAGTCTCCTTTTATTTCCCGGTCCCTATGATCGGCGGAACCAACATTGCGTGTTTCGGAACAGCCCTTACCATAACCAACAAAACTCTCAAAATTATATTTATTAAAAAAAGTCCTGTAATATCCCACCCCAGCTTCCTGGAACTTATGTTCGTGAAAATCATGATCAGCACTTCGGCCCATCTTTCCGTAACTGTAATTATACATCACTGCCACATTATCAGTCGCCGCCATCGCCGATTGCAGATCAAAACTATTGAGCTCAATATTTAAAGATCCCAAAAAACTGAAATTAGCCGCGGCGCTGATTTGTCCCTTTTCAGTAAAAAGAGGGGTATTAATCACATTGGGAAAGTAAATCGGAGAACAGGAGCAAGCAAAAAAACAGATCAATAAATACCACTTT
>CAZPQN010000047.1:0-14454 GCA_964588795.1 uncultured bacterium
GATCGTCCCCACGTTCACATGCGGCTTCGTCCGCTTAAATTGCTGCTTGGCCATAACTACTCCTTAATTTTTAAGAAACTCGGGGATGAAACCCCTGGTTTTTTCGACTATCTCGCGTTGTACTTTTTTATCGCAGTAATCATAATTGGAAAAATGCATCGAGAAAACTGCCCGCCCCTGGGAAAGTGACCGCAACTGCGTGGCATAGCCAAACATCTCCTGCATCGGGACAGTGGCATCCACAACATTGGCGTCACTGCGTTTGCTCATCCCGCTGATATTCGCGCGGCGGGCATTTAAATCATTCAGAACCTCACCTAAGTATTCATCCGGAACGACAACCTCCAGGGTCATAATTGGCTCCAAGATGGCAGGTTGAGCATTGGTTAGAGCATTCTCCAAGGCCATGACCGTCGCTATTTCGAAAGCCATTTCCGTCGACTCATCTTCTTTATAGGTGACATCCGTGATGGTAACCCGCAATTTCTGGATGGGGTATCCGGCTAAAATCCCACCCCGTACCCGGTTGCGCACTCCGCGCACGAGGGCTGGAATGAATTCACGCGGCAGGCGACCATCAACCAGGTGATGTTCAACGACAACGTCATTCAGCGCGCTGTCCGGCACAATCTTCAAATTGACCACCGCAAAATGACTCTTGTCGCCGGTTTTACGGATAAAGCGTCCTTCGCCCTGCGCTGGCTTAAGAATTGTTTCGCGATAGGAGACCTGGGGCTTGCCGATATGCGCCCGGACTTTGAATTCCCGCACCAGCCGATCCACCAAAATTTCCAAATGCAGTTCCCCCATTCCGGAGACCAGCGTCTGGCCGGTTTCCTCATCCTGATGGATGCGAAAGGTTGGGTCTTCGTCAGCCAATTTATTCAGCGAATCAATCAACAGGTCGGAATCAGCCTTGCTTTTGGGCTCAATAGCGATCGAAATCACCGGCTCCGGGAAATGCATCGATTCGAGAATTATCGGATGTTTGGAATCGCAGAGCGTATGGCCGGTAAAACTGCTTTTCAACCCCACTACGGCTCCGATTTCACCAGCGGAAAGCGACTCCCGCTCCTCACGTTTATTAGCGTGCATTAGCAGTAAGCGACTGATGCGCTCTTTCTTTTCCAGCGTAGAATTGAAAACCATGTCCCCTTTTCCGACCTGACCGGAATAAACCCGGATAAAACTCAGCCGCCCGACGTGCGGGTCGGACATGATTTTAAAAATCAGGGAACTGAACGGGTCTTCGGGGCGCGGATAGCGTTTGACCGTTGTCCCTTTCAGGTTCACTCCCTCGATGGGCGGTACGTCGAAAGGCGAAGGCAGATAGTCGACGATGGCGTCCAGCAATTGCTGGACACCCTTATTGCGATATGATGAGCCACATAGTACCGGCACTAGTTTATTCTGGAGAGTTCCCCGGCGCAAGCCTTGTTTTAATTCCGCGGCACTGATTTCTTCACCATTAAGATATTTGGCGAATATCTGGTCATCGTAGTTGGCAGCTTCCTCGATGATCCGCTGGTGGTATTCATTTACCAACGGCAAAAGGTCGTTCGGAACGTTACTGTAATAATATTTGTTCCCCTGGGTGTTTTCGTCGTAGATAATCGTCTGACGGCTAATCAAATCGATCACACCGGTAAACAGCTCGCCTGAACCTAAGGGCAGGGTAATCGGAATGGGTTTGGCTTTCAGCCGCTGAGTAATCATTTTTAATACATGTTGAAAGTCGGCTCCAGCCCGGTCCATTTTATTGACGTAGGCGATGCGCGGTATATGGTAAGTGTCAGCCTGCTTCCAGACCGTCTCGCTTTGCGGCTCCACGCCTCCCACAGCGCAGAAAATCGCCACCGCTCCGTCCAGCACCCGTAGAGCACGCTCTACTTCGGCGGTAAAGTCCACGTGACCGGGCGTATCAATGATATTGATCCGATGCTGGTTCCAGAAACAGGTGGTTGCCGCGGAGGTAATGGTTATGCCGCGTTCGCGTTCCTGCTCCATCCAATCCATCGTGGCCGAGCCATCGTCGACTTCACCCATGCGGTGGATTTTACCGGTATAGAAGAGAATCCTTTCGGTCGTAGTGGTTTTACCGGCATCAATGTGAGCCATGATGCCGATATTCCTGACCTTGTTGAGATTCTCTACTTTCATGTAATAATCATCGGTTATCTGAAGTGGGCAAAGGCCTTATTGGCTTCCGCCATTTTGTGGGTGTCTTCGCGCTTCTTGATCGCGCCCCCTTCACCATCGGCGGCGGCCATCAATTCAGCGGCAAACTTTTCCGCCAGGGTTTTTCCGCTCCGGCTTTTGGCATAGGTAATCAGCCAGCGGGAAGCCAAGGCGAAACGCCGTTCAGGTTTGACCTCAATGGGGACCTGATAGGTTGCTCCGCCGATCCGTCGCGACTTCACTTCCATGATCGGAGCGACGTTCTCCATGGCTTTGCGAAAAATGTCCAGACCGTTACCTTTACGTTTTTCGTCAATGATACCGATAGCGTTGTAGAAGATATTTTCAGCCACCGAGCGTTTCCCGCGGCGCAGGAGGTAATTAATAAACCGGCTGACCATAATATCATTGTATTTGGAGTCTGGTCTGATTTCACGGATGATTTTCTTTTTTCTACGTGACATAAAGTTGCTCCTGAATTAGCCGGGACGTTTGGTGCCGTAGCGCGAGCGACTGTTTTTCCGATCATTCACGCCGCTTGCATCCAGGGTGCCGCGAATGATGTGATAACGTACACCCGGTAAATCTTTGACACGTCCGCCCTGAACGAGTACGATGGAATGTTCCTGCAGATTATGCCCCTCGCCGGGAATATAGGCGATGACTTCAATGCCGTTGATCAGACGTACTTTGGCTACCTTCCGCAAAGCCGAGTTCGGCTTTTTGGGCGTAGTGGTATAGACCCGGGTACAAACCCCGCGTTTCTGAGGACAACCGCGCAAAGCCGGTGCCTTTTCCTTCTGTAAAACTGCTTCTCTACCTTTTCTGATCAACTGGTTAATTGTTGGCATAGATTCTCCATTAAAAAAAAGCCTGTAAAAATACGACTACCAGCACTTTTAAGCAATAACTTTTAGCGAAGAGCATGTTACTTTTGCAAGGCCGCCAGTTCATTTTCTTTGGCTTTCTTACTTTCATTTAACTTCTGCCATTCGGCAACTTCCTCTTCCGGCTCGACCACAACGATATCGTTATACTTCCGTAGACCGGTTCCCGCCGGGATCAGGCGGCCCATGATCACGTTTTCTTTTAGACCACGCAGGTAATCCGTCTTACCGGCCACGGCCGCGTCGGTCAGGACGCGTGTGGTCTCCTGGAAGGATGCCGCGGATATGAACGATTCCGTATTCAGTGAAGCGCGGGTGATGCCCAGCAACATTTCAGTAAACTGAGCGGGACGCGCCTGCCGGGCTTTGGCTGGATTCTTGTGCTCATCGGTCAGGATGCGATTAAATTTGGTGAATTCCCGGCGCGAGACGACATCGCCCTCGTCCCAGTCACTATCACCGGGATTGGTGATCACGACGTAATCCTTGATCCGGTTATTTTCTTCGATCAGTTCCTGGCGGTTGACCCGGTCTTTTTCCAACAGATTGGTATCGCCGGCATCCTCGACTCGCACTTTCTGCATCATTTGCCGGACGATAACCTCGATATGCTTGTCGTTGATGCGCACGCCCTGCAAACGATAGACTTCCTGAATTTCGTTGACCAAATATTCCTGAACCTTGCGCGGGTCCTGCACTGCCAATATATCCTGAGGCGAAACCGGTCCTTCACAGAGCCGGTCGCCGGCCTTTACATCATCACCCTGATTAACCAGAACAAACCGCCCGTAAGGGATCTTGTAGCGCTTGACGGTCCCATCCGGACTGGTGACAATAATTTCCCGGATACCTTTTTCAGTTTTGCCAAACGATATTTTGCCGTCAATTTCTGAAATAACGGCCGGATCTTTGGGCCGCCGGGCTTCGAATAGTTCGGCGACTCGCGGCAATCCTCCGGTGATATCACTGGTCTTTCCGGTTTCCTTCGGAATCTTCGCCAGGATTTCGCCCACAACCACTTTGTCGCCGTCCTTGACGGTCAGCATGGCGCGTACGGGCAAAATAAAGCCGGGGATTACCTCCTCGCGGTTCTTGCGTTTGACGACGATATCAATCCGCGGTTGCAGAGTACGGTCTTTCGATTCGATGACCATGATGGACTTGTGTCCGGATTCGTCAACTTCCACGTTGTAGGTCTGATTTTCATATAGATCCACGAAGCGTACTTCACCGGAATGCAATGCCAAGATCTGATCCATATAAACATCCCAACGGAACAGGGTTTGTCCAATCTGGACCTGATCACCTTCCTTGACAAAAATATGCGCGCCGTAGGAAATATTGTAGGTCGAGGTCACACGGTTATTATCATCGACGATGTTCAACACCGAACTGCGCGACAACACTACCTGATAATTCGTATCCCGGTAAGGAACGGCCTTATAGTTTTCTGAGAATTCAGCCCTTCCCTTTGATTTGGCGACAGTTTCTGATTCCTCGACGATACGCGCGGCCGTACCACCATAATGGAATGTACGCAGGGTCAACTGGGTGCCGGGTTCGCCAATGGACTGGGCGGCCATGATCCCCACAGATTCCCCAACCCGCACGATCTTTCCGGTAGCCAGATTGCGTCCGTAACATTTGGCACAGACGCCCCGCAATGATTCACAGGTCAGTACCGAGCGGATGCGCACTTTTTCGAGACCGCTGGCCTGAATTTTCTGGGCGATATTTTCGGTGATCTCCTGCCCGGCTTCGACAAAGATTTCTTCATCGTTCTCGGGATTGAAGACATCTTCCTGCGTCACCCGCCCCACAATACGATCGGCGAGGGACTCGATGACATTTTCTTCCTTTTTCAGAGCAGTGATATCAATCCCATTAATGGTATGGCAGTCTTCCTCCGTGATAACGACATCGTGGGCAACATCCACCAACCGGCGGGTCAGATATCCGGCATCTGCCGTTTTTAAAGCAGTATCAGCCAGACCCTTACGTGCGCCGTGTGTGGAGATGAAATATTCGTGAACGGTTAGGCCTTCCTTAAAGTTGGAAGTAATGGGGGTTTCGATAATTTCACCCACCTGGCCGGTCATGGTTTTTTGCGGTTTGGCCATCAAACCACGCATCGCCGCCAACTGCTTAATCTGTTCCGAACTGCCCCGCGCTCCGGAATCGGCCATCATGAACACGGGATTGAAGCCCTGTCGGTCGTTGGCCATATGCTCGATCATGACTTCCGCCAGGCGGTTCGTGGTATGAGTCCAGTTATCAATGACCTTATTGTAACGTTCACCTTCGGTCAGAATACCGCGCTGAAACTTGCGCTGAATTTCTTCCACTCTTTCAAATGATTCGGCTATGATATCGTCTTTCTCTTCCGGGATCAGCACATCCGAGATGGAAATCGAGGTACCCGCCTTGGTGGCATATTTAAAACCGATATTTTTAAGTTTGTCGAGCAGTAGTACAGTTTCGTAGTTTCCGGCTTTCTGAAAAACAAGTCCGACTATTTTCTCCAGTCGCTTTTTACTGATGAGTTCGTTAAAATAGCCCAGACCTTTCGGAATGAGACTGTTGAATAAAGCCCTACCGGTTGTCGTCTCGATCAATTTACCGTTCACCCGGATTTTCACCTTGGCGTGCAAATCGACTTCGCCGTACTGATAGGCGTAAATGGCTTCCTCTGGTGACGAGAATATTTTACCTTCGCCGCGGGCGCCGTTTTTAGCCCGGGTGATATAATAGACGCCGAGTACCATATCCTGCGACGGAATTGAAATCGGGTGGCCATGAGCAGGATGCAGGATATTGTGGCTGGAGAGACAAAGAATCCGGCATTCCGACTGTGCTTCAAGCGTCAGGGGCACGTGTACCGCCATCTGGTCGCCATCAAAGTCGGCGTTAAAGGCCGCGCAGACCAGTGGATGGATTTGGATGGCTTTGCCATCAATCAGAACCGGCTGGAAGGCCTGAATGCCCAGGCGGTGCAGGGTCGGGGCGCGGTTCAGCAACACCGGATAGTCTTGAACGACGTACTCCAGTACCCGGTAGACATCAGGATCCTTGCGCTCGACCATGGTCTTGGCCGTCTTGGGCGTCTTGGCTAACCGACGGCGAATTAACTGGTTAATGATATGCGGTTTAAATAGTTCGATTGCCATTTCCTTGGGCAGACCGCACTCATTCAGGCGCAGGTTAGGACCAACAACGATTACCGAGCGGCCACTATAGTCTACGCGTTTACCCAACAGGTTCTGCCGGAAGCGCCCTTCCTTGCCTTTGAGCATGTCGCTCAGACTTTTCAAAGGACGGCGCGAACCGCTTCGCACCTCGGTGCGCCGACGGCTGTTATCAAACAACGAATCAACGGCTTCCTGCAACATGCGTTTTTCGTTGCGCAAAATGACATCGGGAGCCTTGATTTCGATCAGCTGTTTCAGGCGGTTATTACGGATAATGACCCGCCGGTAAAGATCATTCATGTCGCTTGCCGCAAACCGACCACCCTCCAGCGGTACCAGCGGACGCAGGTCCGGAGGAATCACTGGCAGAACGATCACCACCATCCACTCGGCTTTGTTGAGTGGTTTACCTTCCTGCGATTGGAAGGCCTTGACGACTTTCAGCCGCTTGAGGATTTCCGTTTTCTGCGTCGGTGATTTTTTACTGCGCAGTTTCTCCTTAAGATTCTGGACGAGAATATCGACGTCGACTTTTTGGAGTAATTCGCGGATTGCCTCGCCACCGGTTTTGGCGATGAAGTAGCTTTTGGCTTCCTCTTCGTCAAAGAGTTCCGTCTTGGGTCCGAATTTCATCAGGTTTTCGAAATACTCTTCTTCGGTGATGACGGATTTGTAGGGCAGGGCGGAGTTGCCCTGGCTCAGTACCACATATTTCTCGTAATAGACGATCTCTTCGAGGTTTTTCGTGGGAATATCGAGCAGGTAGTACAATTTGCTGGGGATCGATTTCAAAAACCAGATATGAATTACCGGCACAGCCAGGGTGATATGTCCCATGCGTTCCCGGCGCACTTTTTTCCGGGCCACTTCCACTCCACAGCGATCACAGATGATGCCTTTGTAACGAATGCGCTTGTACTTACCGCAATGACATTCCCAATCTTTGACCGGCCCGAAAATCTTTTCACAGAATAGTCCATCTTTCTCGGGTTTATACGAGCGGTAATTGATCGTTTCCGGTTTCAGCACTTCTCCGTGACTACGGGTCAGGATCGTTTCCGGGGAAGAGAGATGGATCGTTATATTTTCAAATTCTTTACGAAAGGTAAATGGCTTTGAATAGTCCATAGTGGTTATCGTACCTCCAACGGTTGGACCTAATTTATATCCATTTCAATACACAAGCCCTGCAACTCTTTCAGCAAGACGTTGAATGATTCCGGAATGCCAAAATCGGAGAAGTTTTCACCTTTGACAATGGAATTGTAGACTTTGGAGCGTCCATCCACGTCGTCCGACTTGACAGTCAGGATTTCCTGCAGGGTATAGGCGGCACCGTAAGCTTCCAGTGCCCAGACCTCCATTTCCCCGAAACGCTGTCCGCCGAACTGGGCTTTGCCCCCCAGCGGTTGTTGCGTCACTAAAGAGTAGGGACCGGTAGACCGGGCGTGCATCTTGTCTTCGACCAAATGCGACAGCTTCATCATATAGATATAGCCGACCGCAATCGGATTATCGAATGGTTCGCCGGTGTGTCCATCATAGAGCACAGCTTTACCATTGGGCGGCAAGCCGGCTTTTTGCAGCTCTTCCCGGACTTCACTTTCATTGGCGCCGTTAAAAACAGGGGTTTCATAATATTTCCCCAGCTTCTTGCCAGCCCAGCCCAACATCGTCTCGTATAATTGTCCCAGGTTCATACGCGAAGGCACACCCAAGGGATTCAGGACGATATCTACCGGTGTGCCATCTTCCAGAAACGGCATGTCTTCCTGAGGCACGATAATTGATACGACACCCTTATTCCCATGGCGACCGGCCATTTTATCGCCAACCTGGACTTTGCGTTTATTGGCAACGTACACCTTAGCCAGTTGCAGAACGCCGGGCTGTAGGTCATCACCAACTTTAATCTTGTAGATTTTCTGTTCTAGTTCCTCATCAATCCGCTGGGACAGCAGGAAATAGCTCTTGGTAATTTTCTCAATCCGTTCATTGATGGAGGGGTCGGTAGTCCAGGGATTTTCCATGCTGAACGAATCCAGATTGTGTTTTGAGAGTTCTTCTTCGGTAAATTTCTCCCCAGCCTTGAACAACGTGCGATTGGTGGCGACATCCTTAACACCATTGGAAATAGCGCCCGTCAGCAATTTTCTCAACAGCAGGTCGCGTCGTTCCTTGAGATAGATATGCTTTTGCAGGGTCTTACGGGTTTCCTCATCGCTCAGGCGCTTTTCTTCGTTGCGACTGATCTTGCTTTTGCGAGTAAACAGCTTCGTATCCACAACGACGCCACGAATACCGGGATCGGCTCGTTTGGAAGCGTCTTTGACATCGCTGGCTTTTTCGCCAAAGATGGCCCGCAGGAGTTTCTCTTCCGGAGTCGGATCGGTTTCGCCCTTGGGCGTCACTTTTCCAATCAGGATGTCGTTGGGTTCGACTTCGGCGCCGACCCGGATCACGCCGTTGGCATTCAGATTCTTGGTAGTATCTTCGCTGACATTGGGAATTTCACGGGTCAGTTCCTCATTTCCGCGCTTGGTATCACGGACTTCCAGCTCGAATTCCTTGATGTGAACGGAGGAAAAAATATCTTCATAGACGAGGCGCTCACTCAGGACGATGGCGTCTTCAAAGTTATAGCCGCGCCAGGGCATGAAAGCCACCAGGACGTTCCGCCCTAAGGCCAGCTCGCCCTGATCGGTGGCGCAACCATCGGCAATCGGATCGCCAGCATGGACGACGTCACCCTTGTTGACCAGAGGACGCTGATTGATGCAGGTATCCTGATTTGTCCGATGAAATTTGGCCAGATCGATGCGTACCCGTCCTTCTTTTTCATCCAAGTACAATTCGTTTTCGACGTCGGTGCAGATTGTAATGTGGTCAGCAGTGACTTCTTCGATGACCCCGTTGACGGGCGCCAAGACCGTCGCGCGAGCGTCACTGGCCACGGCTCTTTCGAGACCGGTACCGACAATCGCTCGCTCCGGTTTCAGCAGTGGAACCGATTGCCTCTGCATATTGGAGCCCATCAGGGCGCGGTTGGCGTCATCATGTTCCAGGAATGGGATGAGCGCCGCCGAAATTGAAACGATCTGTTCGGGGGAAACATCCATGTACTTCACCTGATCGGGGGTCACGATAGGAAATTCACCCCGGATCCGCGCGCGGATTCGGCTATGCACAAAGTGGCGCTGGTCATCGAGTGGGGCGTTGGCCTGCGCAATAATTTCCCGGTCTTCATCATCAGCGGACAAGAATTTGACTTTATCGGTCACAGCCGCCTGTCCGTCAATTATTTCCACTCTGCGGTAAGGGGTTTCGATAAATCCCAAGCTATTGACATAGGCGTAAGTGGAAAGCGAAGCGATCAACCCGATATTCGGACCTTCCGGAGTCTCAATGGGACATAACCGTCCGTAGTGGGTATAATGCACGTCGCGGACTTCAAATCCCGCCCGCTCACGTGACAGACCGCCCGGACCCAGCGACGAGACGCGTCGCTTGTGGGTAATCTCCGCCAGCGGATTAGTCTGGTCCATAAACTGACTGAGCTGGCTGGTGCCGAAAAAGGAATTAATCACCGAAGTGATGATCCGCGAATTGATCAGGTCCTGCGGAGTCAGATTTTCGGACTCCCGCAGATTCATCCGTTCCTTGATGGTCCGGGCCATGCGTGTAAAAGCCACACTGAACTGATTGGTCAACTGTTCGCCGACCGTTCTGACCCGGCGATTACCGAGATGATCAATATCGTCAGGCCCCAGCTTGCCTTTACGCATTTTGAGGATGTGGCGCATGATCTCAACTATATCCTCACGCGTCAGGACACAATCTTCGACTGGAACGTTCAAATTGAATTTTTTATTGATCCGGTAGCGTCCAACCTGTCCTAAATCGTATTTCTTGGGACTGAAAAACAGGCGTTCGATAAATTTCTTGGCAGTTTCGAGATTGGGTGGCTCGCCGGTACGCAGGTTGCGGTAGAGGAAATACAGTGCGGACTCTTCATCGAAGGTCGAGTTGTCTTTTTTGAAAGTATTGATAAAAACCGAGAGCTCGGTCTCGTCTTTGGTATCAAATACTAAAAGTGAGGCAACTTTATGCTTCCGGAGCTTTTTAATGAACTCTTTGTCAATCCGAGTGCCATCTTTGATCTCAGCTATAATCTCGCCGGTTTCCGGGTCAACTACATTCTCGGCCAGCGCACTTCCGAGCGCCAGTTTCGAGGCTTCCGTCAGGGTCATCCGCCGTCCGACGCCGAATAATTTGACAATATCCTCATTGGTCGGATAGCCGAATGCGCGCAACAGAATTGTGGCGGGGAATTTTCTGCGGCGGTCGATAATCGCGCTTAGCACATCCCGGGTATCAATGACAAAATCCACCCATGAACCCCGGAAGGGAATAATCCGGGCAGAGTGGATTTTCATGCCATTAGTATGTTCCGTCTCATCGAAAAACACGCCCGGGGAACGCTGGAGCTGGCTGACGACAGCCCGCTCTGCGCCGTTGATGATAAAGGTACCCTTATCGGTCATGTAAGGTACATTACCGAAAAAGATGTCCTGTTCAATACCCGCCTGATAGTCGCCTTTACTGACGCCTTCTTCACTGATATGCAAAACGAGCCGCACTTTTAGGGGGACCGTGTAGCTCACGCCCCGTTCCAGACATTCGCGGATGGTATAACGCGGTTCGCCAATCGTGTAGTATTTATATTCCAGCAGGTAATTGCCATGCGTGTCTTCGACAGGAAAGACACTATGGAAAGCCGCTTCCAGTCCGATTCTTTTACGTTCCAGCGGCAAGGTGTCCTTTTGCAGAAATTCTTCAAAGGATTTGACCTGTACTTCAAGCAGATTGGGCATCTTCAGGACCGGTTTGATCTTGGAAAAAGATTCCCGTTCTCGCGGATAAGGGAAGGTCTTACTCAAAAGTATCCCTCCTTAAGGATTTTAAGCTTCCCCCCGATAGGGGCTGGCGGTTCTTGGTACATTTTAAGCGCCGTTACTATTTCGGCTGATCGCAATGGGTTAGACAGCTTATTTTACCTCGACCTTTGCTCCGGCTTCCTCGAGCTGCTTTTTCAGGTTTTCAGCTTCGTCTTTGGAAATTCCTTCCTTGACCGTACTGGGAGCGCCATCTACCAGGTCTTTCGCTTCCTTTAATCCTAAATTGGTGGCGGCTCTGACGACCTTGATGACATTTATCTTGTTGGCTCCGACTTCTTTCAGAATGACATTGAATTCGGTCTGCTCTTCGACCGCCGCGGCTTCGACAGCGGCACCGTTTGGTACAGCGGCAGCGACAGCCACCGGGGCGGCGGCTTTGACATCGAATTTGGTTTCAATTTCCTTGATCAGTTCGGAAATTTCCAACATGTTAGCCTGTTCCAGGTAACTCAGAACGTCTGCTCTTGTAATGTTCGCCATGGTAAAAATACCTCCTTTTACTGCAAACTATTTATTGTTTTTCTTGGTGTTAAGTGCATTCAAAGTACCGACTAAATTGCCCAGCGTCGCGTTCAGTACGCCTACAAGGTTGGCCAGCGGAGCTTTCAGCGTCCCCATCAGGCTTGCCAGCAATTCCGGGCGCGACGGTAAATTAATCAGGTCGGCGATCTTCTGTGCCTCGAAGACAACTTTATCGAAAACGCAACCGGTAATCGTCAGTTGCTCATTCTTGGTTTTTTTAATAAAAGCGGTGAGGGTTTTGCCAGGTTGCGTCGGGTCGGTGTAGGAAATAGCAACTGCTGTTTGACCATTCATCAGGCCCTCCACATCTGCGATACCGGCGGCCTGGGCGGCGAGGCTGGTCAGCGTTTTTTTAACAACCCGATACTCGATGTTGGCATTATGCAGTTCCCGGCGCAATTCGGTTATCTGCTGGACATTCATCCCTTTGTAATTGGTAAAATAAATACCGCGGGCACGTTGAAACTTATCGGTAAGGTTCTCTAAGACCTGTATATTTTGCTTGTTTGGCATAATTATACTCCCACTGAAGTTTTATCGACCCTTACACCGGGGCCCATCGTTGTCGTCAGGGTCAGTTTCTGCAGATAGATACCCTTAGCGCTCGAGGGTCGCAGGCGCATCAGAGTCGAGACCAGCGACTTGACATTATCTTCTAAATTTTCAACGGTGAAGGATTTTTTTCCGACGACGGTGTGGATGATTCCGGTTTTATCAACGCGCACTTCGACCCGTCCGGCTTTGACATCCCGAACTGCCGCGGCAACATCGTTGGTGACGGTACCACTTTTGGGATTGGGCATCAATCCTTTCGGGCCGAGAACTTTACCAAGTTTCCCGACCTGAGCCATGACATCCGGTGTAGCGATGATGACATCCACATCGAGCCACCCCGAGTTAATTTTTTCGACGTATTCTTCGAGCCCGGCATGGTCAGCACCGGCTTGGAGAGCTTCATCAATTTTAGCCTTTGTCATGACCAGTACCCGAACCTTGCGACCGGTACCATGCGGGTAAGAAACCGTGCCCCGTATATTCTGGTCCGCATGTCGGGGATCGACGCCTAAATTGATGTGGGCTTCAACCGTTTCATCGAACTTGGCACCCTGGCAATCCTTCAAAATCTGTAAGGCTTCCTTCAGCGGATATTCCTTCCGGCGGTCAACGTTTTTATTGTTTGTGTTAACTCTTTTTGACCTTTTCATATTCGTGAACCTCTTATTCTTTAATCGTAATGCCCATACTGCGGGCGGTTCCTTTGACCATTTCCATGGCTTTTTCGATAGTGTGAGCATTCAAATCCGGCATTTTCAGTTTGGCAATTTCGCGAACCTGTTCGAGCGAAACCGTGCCAACTTTATTCTTATTGGGCTCTCCCGAACCCTTTTCGAGTTTGGATGCTTTGAGTAAAAGAGTGGCCGCTGGGGGAGTCTTGATCACAAAGGTAAAGGAGCGGTCGGCATAGATCGTGACCACCACTGGTATGATCAAACCGGCTTGGTCTTGCGTTCGGGCGTTGACAGCTTTGCAAAATTCCACGATATTCACGCCATGCGGACCGAGTGCGGTTCCGACCGGGGGCGCAGGATTGGCCTTGCCGCCTTCAATTTGTAATTTGACTACTGCCAGGATCTTCTTTGCCATAATTCACCTATTTTTCCAATTCAACTTGTAAAAAGTCCAGCTCCACCGGAGTCGGACGTCCGAATATGCTCACGGACACTTTCAGTTTACGTTTGTCTTCATTGACTTCCTGCACAATACCACGAAAATCGATAAAAGGCCCGTCTATAACTTTCACGGGATCACCTTCCTTGAAGGGGATGGCCAGGATTTCCCGTCCATCTTTCTTTTCAACTTCACCCATGACGCGTTTGACTTCGTCCGGCTTGAGGGGCTGCGGTTTTCCTTTGGCACCCACAAAGGCGGAAACTCCCGGAATATTCTCGACTAAGTACTGGGATTCTTTGGTGATCTCCATATGGATTAAAATGTAACCCGGGAAAAACACCTTATTCCGCACGCGCTTTTTACCTTCGCGCATCTCCATGATATTTTCCGAAGGAACAAGTACGTCCTTGATGATATCCTGCATTCCGGGAATATGCTCAGCCTCTTTCAGAATGGCTTCGCGAACTCGTTTCTCCTGACCGGTGAAGGTTTTTAATACATACCACTCCATAAATCAGCCTACAGAATAAGATGCATTATTTTCGACAACACCAAATCTACTACAAAGAGGAATACGGCCAGAATCAGAGATAAGATCAGGACCACAATGGTCGAACCCTTTAATTCCTGCCAGGTTGGCCAGGATACTTTCTTCATCTCGAAAATCACGCCATCCAAAAATTCTCTGATCTTCTTAATCATAATTCCATTCCTCTGTTTGGGTCATCCCTGAACCATACCAAAATATTGCAGGTGAGGCAGGAATTGAACCCGCAACCCCCGGTTTTGGAGACCGGTGCTCTGCCAATTGAGCTACTCACCTGTAATAACACCTTACCGCGTCTCCTTATGAACGGTGTGTTTCTTACACCAACGGCAATATTTTTTATGCTCAACTCGCTCCGGATGGATTTTCTTACTTTTGTCCGTGCTGTAGTTGCGCCGTTTACATACGGTACATTCCAGAGTGATAATTTCACGCATCGCTGTTTTTATCCTTATTCAATGATTTCCGTGACGACACCGGCGCCGACCGTGCGACCGCCTTCA
>CAZPQN010000048.1:0-13224 GCA_964588795.1 uncultured bacterium
TACTATATAAAAACACTTCAGAATAAAATATCCAATATTGAGTCAATATTTGGTGAGTATGCACCCTTTGATAAACGCAAAAAAATATCGGTGAAAAAAATAGACGGAAACTCTGAATTAAAAATTGTCCCGAATCCTTTTAATAGTTCAGCAAGAATTATTTGTCCTTTCCTATCTAATGAGCCCTTAACCATAAATGTTTGGGATATCACTGGTAAATTGGTTAAAGCTATATCTAAAAATGAAGTATTGACAGATCATACTAATCTCAGAATAAGCGGCCTGGGTTCCGGAATATATTACTGCCAGATCATTATTGATAAACAAACCTACTGGAAAAAATTCTCGGTCGTGAGGTAAATATGAAAGCGAATTGGTCCATGTTGATTGTTTTAACCATCCTAATCGTTTTCAGATGTGAGAGTTTATTCAACAGTAAGGAACACCCGGACAATGGACGGATTGATTGGCCGGCGTTACTGGATAGCCCCTGGCCAATCTGGGGTGGCGATCCTTTGAATACTTACCGGGCAATCTACGCCGGACCGTCCGCAATTACTGATACCGCCTGGTTATTAAGGATACCATCCGGCACAGGTATACTGGAGTGCGGCTTGTTGATCGGTGACGATGATACCATTTTCGCTACTATCAGTTTCGATAAATCGGTCAATCCGACATCTTCTGTAGGTGACGGAATATTGTATAAACTTGATAGAAATGGCGGCATAATCTGGAAGACGATTGTGACCAATGGGAAAGAGTCCCCTGAAGTAATGGTGACTCCGGTATTACTGAGTGATGGTTCTATAATTTCAGCCGCCTTTGATAAATCCCTTACACGCGTCTCGGCCGACGGATCTATTCTATGGCACTTGAGTGCAGTTGCCACTGCCAGCCCTCCGGGATTGCTGGTTGATCAGAATGGAAATATTTTTATCGCAGATTTGTTTGATAACAACTATATAAAATGTTTCTCGTTGACTGGTGGTTTATTGCACTTGGTACCACATAGCTTTAACTGGGGAATAGGCCCTTTTCTTCAGGACGGGAGGCATTTACTCGCCTCGTCAAGTGACTCTATTTATTGTCTGGATTTGGCAGGTAATGTCAAATGGCAATACAATTATAAAACTAAAAGAAATTTAAATAGCTTTAATGACATCAAGATTAACAATTATGGTGAAATTTTCTGTTTCAATTATCTGGACACGAGTCTGGTTTGCCTGAACTCCGCTGGCACCGTGAAATGGAAAAAGCCCCTGTCATCTTATGGCAATTTTAATACTTTTATCCCTAACATCGCTGTCGATATGGACGATAATTTGATCTTCGGCGTTGTGGATGTGTACCGAGAAGGAGACAGCGATTATGCCGCGGTGGTTTCAATTGATCGAAAGGGCAAATTGCGCTGGCGCTGTTATCTTGATAATCAGGTCGATTTCTATACGTTGATAATAGACGCAGAGGGCAAAGCTTATTGCGTGGACGGTAAGAAAATCTATTTTATTTCGCCTACCGGTATTGTGCTCGGGACCCAGAATTATGAAAATCCCGCGTGGGCCTTCACCAAAACGATGAACCTCGCCATTAATTCACGCGGTGAACTGCTCGTTTGCTTACCTGATGGAGTGCTGAGACTAAGGTAGTTTAAATACCCCGATGCTGGCGTCGGGGTAGCTCATTAGGTTTTTTCTTAACAAATATCGATGCTTATAGACGCACAATCTACAGCATTGCACATTCCGGCGATTTACTCTGGAGACAGAGTTTTATCGAAGGATCGTTGTCGTTAACTCTCAGGGTGAACTGATAGTCTGTGGCGCCCACAGGAGATTGAAAGTCAGGTAGAGACTCTTTGGCTTGGGTTAAAGCTTGTAACTAAGGGCCAATTGATGTGACTGTCCCCCGCGGTACTGATAGCGGAGGTCGGGACGTCTCTCGAAGAATTGCAGGGGACTGGCATCCAAGCGCCGCCCGTACGGCAACAGCTGGCGGAAGGTATACGCGATCGTCCAGCGTCCGAAGCGCCGCTCGGCATGCCAGTCGCAATTCAAAAGGTACAGTTCATAATCGAAGGGATAATCGAGCGGGCGGGAATATAGCCCGAATTCCAGATGCGCTTCGCCGCGGATCCACAAGCGATAGGTCGTGTGCGAAAATTGCAGGCTGGGAGTATGCTCACAGTTCAACCATCTGAAGGTCGTCTGAGCCGCCGCCTGCTGCCCGAACGATCCACCGCGTTTAAAATCGCCCTCCATACTATGGGCGATCGGCAGAATCCCACCCATCAGGCCCAAAACTGGCGTATTGACTTCAAAATCCAGATCGTATTTGGCACAGGATAATCCGCCCTGCAAACGCCACCGCTCACGGCGCCAATATCCGTCGAGCCGCACGCCGATGCGGCTCCAGTCCAGGAACCCAAGACTGGCGTAATCAATCATCCCCGGCGGGTGATTAGCGGTTTCCAGCGCATAGCGATTTCGATAAAAGGTCAGACTGATCTGCGCCCGATCACCGGGATTTTCCCACCAGAGTTTGACCAATTGCGTGGTGCCGTCGGCCGGCACATCCAAGCGTCGCCGACCATTCAGGGCAGCATAATTATTCTGGTTGGTATAGCGTATTGCCCAAGCCTGCGTCAGACGGGCGAGCGTAACCGCTAATCCAAACCGACCATGGTCTACGATGGGCGTCGAGCCCCAGAGCAGGAGCATCTGGCGGTTCAGGTCGAGGTGGTGATGCAACTCATCTCCGAAAGTGCCGGGCAGGTGGTCAAGGAAAAAAAGGTTCATGGCCAAGTCAGGGGACGTCGGAAAACGCTTGATGCGGAGGTCAAAAACCGTTGCGGCGCGCCAACCCGTACCACCGATACCGAACAGTCCCTTGCCGGTCGTAGTCGCCCACTGCAAACGATATTCGTTCAAATGCACCGGCACTTGTGCCGAGAGCATGGTCAGGTCCCGGCGATTGGTAAAGCGGTAAGCGTCATCGGCCAATTCGAGTCGCGCCAAATGCTGGCGCTCCCGGAAGCGCTTTGGATAGTTCAACGCGAAGCGGGTCTGATAGCCATTGATTCCCAAGACGTCACGGCGGGTGATTTTTTTTGTAAAGAGATCGTCGCAGGTCGCGGTCAGATCAAAGACTGGCGTGGTCTGCTGAAAATCGCAGAACCTGATGACCGTTACCTCAGGAAACCCGAACAGGTCGGAAAATAATTCTGACCACAGATCGGCGCTCTGCAGGCGCACCACCCAGCAAAAAAGAACGGTCGGGAAAAGCAGGCTTCGCCCGACCGTTTTTATACCAATGTTTGACAAATACTACTCTATTTGATCAGCATCATTTTACGGATGAACCGCTGGTTAGCGGCTTCCAAAACCGCCAGATAAATTCCGGATGGCTGGCGTGCGGCATCCCATACCTGCCGATAATGACCGGCAGGCAGGCGGTCGGCGACCAGCGTCGCTATCACCTGACCCTGCAGATTGATGATGGTGAGGCGTACCTCCGCGGATTTGGGCAGGTCAAATTCGATGCCCGTTACAGGATTGAACGGATTGGGGTACACCGGTAGGAGCGCGAATTCACGCGGCAGAACGGGAATTCGAGAACCAATGGCCTGATAAGGACGATTGGGGAACATTCCGCCCAGGCGCTGATCGTACCCGAAGTAGTTGGCTTTCCACATTTGCAGGAAGCTGGCTGGCGGATTGTCGAACCAGGCGGAGAAATTGATCGGCTCCTCCCATAAGTAAGTCGGCGTTTCCGGAGTGGCAAAGTCAACCTCCAGGCTCCAGGCGACAAAGCTCAGCATTGACGACCCGAACGCCAATTCCAGGCAATTAATATTGAAATCATCTTCATAGGGCGCGATCGCTTCAAAGAGCATCGTCAGACGATCACAGAAAGTGCCGATGTTGTTGAAAGCTTTTTCCAACCAGCGACCGGCCTGATGAAATTTTTCGACTCCGGTCGGCGTCACTGTCAGAAACTTGGGGTTGGAGGCTTCCAGGATCAGGATCAGCTCACCTTCATTGTTGACGTCGGAAAAATTGAGATAGGACGGATCGAGGTCGAGCACGAATATTTCGCTCAGATCGCGGTACAGGCCTCCAATGGCCTGCGCGACTAATTTGACACCCTCCGCCATCAGCGACAGCGTTCCGACCGCCCCGGCCACCTGCGGCACGGTGATATAATTGATGGAAAATTCGGAGGTCGGAGTAATGGTATAGCGATTGAGAATTTCATCGTTGTATTTCTCGAGGATGACGAAGTTGGTCGGGCTCGGACTGTTAATATATTGCTCCAGATGGAAGCGAATCTCCTCAATTTCGGCACTGAGGTCGAAATCCGCCCACTCAAATTTATAGGTCAGGCTGTCAATGCGTCCATTTTGCAGATAGCGAAAAGCCTCCTGCAGATTGCCCAAATAAACCGGATCGGTCACCAGCTCCACCAACAGGGCCAGGGCTACCCCCATGTGATGGTCGGGCAACATGGGATTCATCGCCAGCCACTGCGATTTCTTGTAAGCGAGACGCGCCTTGACGACTAACAGGTCATCATTGGCGTTCAGCACCAGATCGGACCGGATTATTGTCAGCCAGTCAGCTGGAAGCCCCTTGGGAAAAATGCCTTTAAAGGTATGGCCGCTGATTTCACCGTCGCGATAGAAATCCTCATAAACGGTCCAGAGACCGCCGCCCGGCATATTCTGCAGGAGGGCTAAAAAATTGATGGTCTTGGCTTCGGATTCCGGTCCTATTGGGAACTCTTTGCCCGCCAAAAGATCATCACCGAATTTCGCAAAATCCCGCGCGGCATTCAGGCCTGCCAGACTCGGCTGGAGCGGGCTGAGCGGCTGATTGGTTAGAATGACCTCGAGGGTATCGGTCAGCTCTTGAAAAGTCGCCAGTCCGGTGCGGAGGTTCGCCACACCTGGCAGCACATCGCCGCCCGGAATTTCCATGACGGAATCCAGGTAGGCAAAACCCTCATCAAACTGGCTATTCAGCAGGGTTCCTAAGCGATCCACATCGTGCAGGTGATTGAAGAATCCGCGCGTAAAGACAAACGTCTTTTCATCATTGAGACTCTCTTTAAGCAGAACATTCAGCGTGAAATCGGCATTGCCGTCATAAACTGTCTGCCAGTGCTGACCGCAGAGCTCACCATAATAGCGCAGGTCGGCTTTAAAGGTCTCGATCTCCACGCCGATGGCATCAAAATCCGCTTCGGCATCCCGAAAGTAAGCTTTGACCTCGTCACGGAACTCCGGGTAAGCACCAGACTGAAAGAACTCCGTCAGCAAGTCGAAGAATTTTGCCTGACTTTCGGCGTTCAGAATCGGCTCCAGCGTGGTGTTAATCGTATACAGTCCATGGAAAGTATTGAGCATAGCATCGAAAAATAGCGGCGGCACGTTCTCAGCCAGGGTATCGCGGTTGACTTGCACCCAGACGGCTTGAATCACCGCCAGGGCCATGTGGGCCCGCATGGTCTGGGCATTGTCGCCACCCGGTAGAAGCTGTGCTTGGAAGGCGGCTTCCTGGTTTTGCAAATAGGTAATATAATCGGTATCAATGGTAGATTGCAGGATCAGATCGGGCACCTGGGCATTCAATCCGGCGACGGCCAGCGCTCCGCAAATTAGAATTCTGATGATTTTCAGCATGGCAATCTCCTTAATTTATTGTGTTACTAATATACAGGATTTTCTCTGTAAATGTGTAACAATTGTCACAGGTTTCCTTTTGTACCCGGTTGTTTACAGGGCCTGGACGCGGTTTGCAATTGTTTCTCCTCGTCGTTTAAATTAAGCCCTGTTTTAGCAGATTGTGAGGTTTGTACCATGGATTTATTCAAAAAGTGTTACGAATTCAAAGATGCGCAAATCGCCCGGGCCCAAGGCTATTATCCGTATTTCATCCCCTTTTCAGGGGGCGACGACACCATGATGGTTTACCAAGGTGAACGCAAGATCATGATCGGGTCGAATAATTATTTAGGCCTGACTCACCACCCCAAGGTTCTGGAAGCGGCGCAGGCGGCGCTGAAGACCTATGGCACCGGACGCACCGGCAGTCGCTTTTTGAACGGCACGCTGGACATCCACGAAGATTTCGAACGGGAGCTGGCGGAATTTATAGGCAAGCCGGCGGCCCTGGTTTTTTCCAATGGCTACCTGGTTAATCAAGGTACAATTGCCACTCTGGCCGGGAAAAAGGATTTCATCCTCAGCGATAAGCTCAACCACGCCAGCATTGTGGACGGCTGTAAATTTTCCGGCGCCCATGTTTTGCGCTATGCCCACAATGATATGGAGGATCTAGCACGGGTGATAAGCTCCGTACCCGCGAATGCCGCCACTCTGTTAGTCATCGACGGCGTTTTTTCGATGGAAGGCGACATCGCCCGCCTGCCGCAAATTCTGCAACAAACGCAACCGCGCGGCATCCGGATAATGGTTGATGATGCCCATGCCCTCGGCGTGCTCGGTCCGCATGGAGAAGGCACCGCGGCGCATTTTGGATTTTCGCAACAGGTAGACCTGACAATGGGAACCTTCTCCAAGTCATTCGGTGCGGTCGGCGGGTTCATCGCCGGTGAATTTGAAGTCGTGGATTACATCAAACACTTCGCCCGCAGTATGATTTTTACCGCCAGTTTGCCGCCCAGTGTCGTGGCCTCCACCCGTGCCGCCCTGCAGATTATCAAAGGCGAACCGGAACGGCGTCAACGTCTGATCCAGATCGGCAACTATATGCGCACGGAGTTCAAACGCCTCGGTTTCGATACCTCCACCAGCGAGACCCCCATTATTCCGATCATCATCGGCGACAATATGAAAACCTTCACTTTCTGGAAAATGCTGTTCGAGGCCGGAGTCTATACCAACGCCGTCATCAGCCCCGCGGTGCCCAGCAATTCCTCCCGCCTGCGCACCAGCTATATCGCCACGCACACCGATGACCAACTCAATTTCGTGCTCGAGCAGTTCTCCCGGATAGGAAAAACACTGTCAATCATTTAAATTAGCCACTGATGGCCATTCTCAATCAGATCACCACAGCAGGGTCAAAATCCTGCATGCGATTTATTGCCCTAAGCCTCACGGTGATTTTTATCGCCTGCGGGTTAGCCGGTTGCGCGGCTCAGGGGCCACCGGGTGGCGGTCCGGTCGACAGCGAAGGCCCGCGTCTGCTATCCACGCTCCCCGAAAACGGGGCCACCAACCTTCAGAATGTGGAACGAATTGAACTTCTGTTCTCGGAACCAATTGATCCGCGTTCGGCGGAAGGCGCCCTGCAGGTGACTCCGCGGCTCAAATCCAAACCAATTGTCCATGTCCAACGCCGCAGAGTCATTATCAACCTGTCCGAATCCCTGCAAGCGGAACGCACCTATATCTTCAGCTTCAGTCGCAACCTGCGCGATTATCAGCAAAATTACACTCCCCAGGAAATCCGTCTTGCCTTCAGCACCGGTGACTCATTGGACGACGGGAGCATCAGCGGCCAGGTATTTGATATTCCGCCCAAGACCAAAGTTTTAGTCTGGCTTTTTCTGCAGGATCAGACTTTCCCGGATTCCCTGCTCGCCAGTGAGCCTGATTTCAGTGTCGCCGTAGATCCCACCGGCCACTACGCAGCATCCAACCTGCCCGTTGGAGTCTATCGCGCTTTGGCGGTCGCCGGCACCAATCCCCGCCCCAAGTATCTGACCGAAGAGGATTTTTGCGCGGTGACAACTGTTCCAGACGTAGCACTCGCCCAGCGCCATGACCGTATCACAGATCTGAACTTTCGCCTGTCGCGCATGTACCAGTCGCGTTTACGCCTGACGAGCGTGACCCCGGCTACCGGCTGGCTCGAATTGAACTTCAATCACAATTTATCCGACTCCGGCTTGCATCCGCAGAAGTTCAGCATCACCGGGACATCGCCGGTCAAAATCGCCAAGGTCTGGTGGGATGAGGAGCGCCCGGCACAGGTCAATTTAATCGCCCAGCCCCTGGCGGATAAAAAAGATTACCATCTAAAGGTGACCAACTTAGGCGATGATCGCCGTGAACTGCTGAAAGAGTCGCCGGCGGTAAAATTCACCTACCTCGCCCGACCCGATACCATACCGCCCAAGCTCGCCCGCAGTGTGCCGCCTCAGAACAGCCGGGACGTGCCGACCGGGACATTGCTCTTTCTGCATTTCACTGAACCCCTGATTTTTCCCGTTACGCTGGCCGAATGCGTGACGTTTTTCTCCGGCGATTCCGTACCAGTGGACATCAAAACCGAATTCTCCGACGACAATACCCTGGTACTGCGACCCAAGCAAGAGCTAATTCCCGCCACCGCCTACAAAATTCGCCTATCCATGACCGGGGCTACTGACCTGGCGGGTAATGTCAGTCGCGACAGTCTCAGCGAAATCCGGTTTACCACACTTGATCACAATCTTTTTGGCATCGTCAGCGGAAACATTGTTCTGACTCATTCTGCGGACCTGCGCAGTCTGTGGATCGAGGCTGTACTCGAGGGAGAAAGACCTTTCAGTGCGCGCACCCAGCCGGACAGCCTCGGCAATTATCTCCTACCCCAGCTCCTGCCCGGCAAATATACTTTTCGCATTTGGGAAGACCGCGATGGCAATGGTCGTTTCGATTTCGGGCGCCTGTTACCCTATCAGCCATCAGAACCTTATCGGGCTTATCCCCAGACGGTCAACGTCCGCAGTCGCTGGGAGACCGCCGAAGTGAACTGGAGCTACTGATGCCTGCCCTCAATTTCTGGAAAATTGCCGCCGCCGGTAATGACTTTGTACTCATCGATCACCGCAGACTGCAATTCAAGAAGCGGGCAGCCGAGCTCAGCCGCCAGCTGTGCGACCGCCATTTTGGAGTTGGGGCGGATGGAATAATCCTGATTGAAGACGAGCCCGGCTGCGATTTTGTGATGCAATATTACAATGCCGACGGTTCCGGGCCAGCCATGTGCGGCAATGGCGGGCGGGCGGCGCTGTTTTTTGTCCACGGCAGCGGCATTAGCCGGAAACGACAGTACTTTTTTCGGGCAGCCGACGGACCTCACGCGGGCCTGGTGGAAAAAGGTCAGACCAGCCTGACCATCCGGACTCCGCAGAAAATCGAGAAAATGTCGCTGGCCGCCGGCACTGCCTGGTCAGTTGATACCGGCGTGCCGCACCTGATCATTTTCAGACGCCGTCTGCAGGCACGCGATCTTACGAACACCGCCCCGCGCCTGCGGCGGCTGTATGATACGAATGTAAATTTCATCTGGCGCGATGCGGACGAGGAATGGCATATCCGTACCTTTGAACGGGGCGTCGAAGGAGTGACTTTGGCCTGCGGAACCGGCGCCACGGCGGCGGCGGTAGCTATTAATCGTCGGATCGGACAGCCTTTCCCAATCACTATACAGGCCGAGGGTGGCAGTTTGACCATCAGCGAGCGGGATCAACAGCTCTGGCTGAGCGGCCCGGTCAAGAAAATTTTTGAAGGTCAGCTAGAAATTAATCTATGAGGTGACGTTATGTATTCTGTAATCATCGCCGGCGGAATTGGAAAACGCTTCTGGCCGCGCAGTCGCCGGGAGCGCCCCAAACAACTGCTCGACATCATTGACCAGCGTTCCATGTTGCAGATGACCTATGAACGCCTCAAGTTAGCTTCCGAAGAGAAAAAAATCTACATCATTACCGGCCAGGGACTGAAAGATGCCATCCTGAAAAGCCTGCCGGGTTTCCCCGAGAAAAACATCGTCGTCGAACCCAGCGGTAAAAATACCGCTCCGGCAATCGGCCTGGCCACCACAATCATCACCAACAAAGATCCCGACGCCGTAATCGGGGTTTTCCCCGCCGATCATCTCATTGCCAACGTGGCGGAGTTCGAAAAAGCCGTGGATGAGGGATTCCGTTATGCGCGCGATCATTCCGCATTGATCACATTCGGGATTACACCGACGCGTCCCGCCACCGGTTACGGATACATTCAGTTCGACAAAAATACGCGAATCGTCGAGAATGTCATTTACCGGGTTAAGACTTTCGCCGAAAAACCCAATTTGGCTACCGCCCAGCGTTTCCTCGAGAGTGGCGAATTTCTTTGGAACAGCGGCATGTTCGTCTGGAAGGGCACCAATATCCTCAACGCCATTAAGATCTTCCTGCCGGAATTGTTCGAAAGCCTGCAGGCCATCGGCAAGGCACTCGACACACCGGAATACGAAACCGTACTGAAACGCCAGTGGGCGGCGATCCACTCCATTTCCATTGATTACGGTGTGATGGAAAAAGCCAAGAATGTCTACATGGTCGCGGCCCACTTCGATTGGAACGATGTCGGCAGTTGGGATGCCGTCTATGATTTGTGCGACAAAGATCAAAACGGCAATGTCACCCGCGGCGAAATTGTGACCATAGATTCCAACGGCTGTTATCTGCATTCGCGCAAGAATCTCATCGCCGCCATCGGGGTGCGGAATCTGATTGTCGTGCAGTCGAAAAATTCCATCCTGATCTGCAATCGTGGCGATTCCGAGCGGGTCAAGGAACTGGTTGACTTGCTGGAACGCGAAAAGCGCCATGAACATCTTTAAGCCGGGACAATCCTGAGAGCATGCTAAAAATCAGCAAATTGCCCAAAGTCCGCCTGCTGGAATTGCGCACCGAGCTTGAGAATCTCTTCGAACGACTCGGCTATACCATCATTTACGGTCAGGGCGATTTCAAAGACGGCGCCTGCCAGGTGCAGAACGAGCAGAAAATCGTGATCAATAAATTCACGCCGCTCGATCTGCAAATTGACTTTCTCACCGATACGCTGAGTCGGATGGATTTAAGCAACGTCTATGTCCTGCCGGTCATCCGCGAACTTCTGGACGAGCGGATTACATTATTATAAAAATCTACCCGCCACCCGGAAGAAACCGGGAACGGGGTGCGGTGGGCTCAGCTCACTCGGAGGAACTGGCGGTCTTGACCCGGTTCTTTTTCAGATACTCGGCGTGATATTTTTCCATACACTCCGGACAGATGCCATGCGTGAAAACCGCCGCGGAGTGTTCGGAGATATATTTCTCCAACTGTTCGTAGTACCCTTTGTCGTTGCGGATTTTCTTGCAATAGGAACAGATCGGGATTAATCCGCTGAGAGTTTTGATCCTGGCCAGCGCCTCCTGTTGTTCCTGGATGAGCCGCTCGCGCTCTTTCTCGACGGCTTTGCGTTCCTCGATTTCCTGCGACAGTTCATCGTGGGCTTGCTGCAAGAGACGATTGTCCCGGACTTTATAGCGATAAAGTAATATCAAAGCCAAAAGGGCAATCGCGGCGGTGACCGCCATACCAATAGTATAATTGCGGATATTCTTCTGGCGATTGATTTCCAGCTCCTTGATGCGCACGTTTTGTTTCAATTGCTGGTTGAGGAACTCCTGTTCCTTTAGTTCGTACTGCACTTGGAGCGCGGCGATGCGGCTGGAAATCTCTTCACTGAAAACCTGTTCATGCAGATCGGTATACTGTCTAAGATAATAATGCGCGGAGTCCGTGGCGTGACTCTCTTCAAAAACAGCCGCGATCATTTCCAGAATATCGGATTCCTGCCTTTTTTCGGTGCGTTGGCGTGCTGACGCCAGACCTTTTTTCAGATATTGGATGGCTTTTTTCGGCTGACCGAGGCGCTGATAGATATTGCCGATCAACCGCAGATTCTCCGTCGCACCGCTCTGGTCTTTTAAGGTTTGCCGCAGTTCCATCGAGCGCAGGGCGTAATCGAGCGCTTGGGGATAATTCTCCAGGGCGAAGTAGGCATTCGCTACGCGTTTCATCCCGTCGGCAATGGCGATCGCGACGCCCGATTTCTTTTGCAACTCCAACACTTTCAGCGAATATTCCAGCCCCTGCTGGTATCTACCCATGAGACAATATAATTCACTAAATTGACCGTAGCAGATGCGAATGCCGCCCGTGTCCTCGGTTCCCTCCGCCAAAATGCGGTAATAATGGAGGGATTTTTTAACATGCTCCAGAGCTTTGGGATAATCTTTCAGATCGCGGTACAGCAGACCGAGCGAGAAATTAAGCCAGGCAAGACCTTCGGTGGAATTGATCTGGCGGTTAACCTCCAGCGCTTCGGTAAAAAACCTGAGGGCGTCCTTGTAATTACTGGCTTCGCGGGAGATGTTGCCTAAATTGGTTAGGATTTTGCCCTGTTCTTCCTTGTCGCCCAACTGACGCTGGATGGTCAGGGCCTGTTCCAAATACTTGATGGCCAGCGCCTTCTGATTGAAAAGCTTATAAACCAATCCCAAGTGCGACAGGCAACGGCCGATGCCGCCCGAATCGGCTATGGCTTCCCGAATTTTGAGCGACTCCTTCAGGTAGACGACGGCGGTATCTAAAAATCCTTTATAGTACAAATGACGTCCAAAGGCGAACGTGATATCGCCGACCAGGCGGGGCGCACCCAGCTGGCGCGCTTCCTTGACCGCCAGTCGGAAACAGGAATCGGCCTTGGCCAAATCGAAGAAACCGTAAAGCCCGGCAATCTCCACCCGCAGGCGGATCCGCTCCTCGCCGGAGGTTTTCTCCAGACGCGCCTGCAGTTTCTCGATATCACTCGCCGCAAACAGCAGAGCCGGCAACAGAATCAGGTTTAAGTACAGTAGCTTCACTGCCGAAAAATAATATCCTTTCCCATTAAAAGCAAAAAGAAAGTCGTTTCTGGTCTGTTATCGCCTCTTTGCCGAGCGGTGCACATTGACCTGCTTTCCTCCTTCTTATTGCAAGCGCCTCAGCCGCGAAAAAATCTTGCGTTTTCAAATCGCCTCTTGTATATTCTCGGCGAGGTATTAAAGCCATGCAAGTATCCCGAAATAAGCCCAGGTCGCCCGTATTTGGACTATTGTCTCGTTCTCCGTTTTGGGATAGCCGGTTTTTCGACTGCACCTGAGCCGCTGATTCTCAACGCTTTTCATCTCGAGAACTCGTTCCCGATTTAACCTTGACAACAGGATATTCGATCCTATACGACTCTTTGTAAATTGATAACGGCTTCAATGAAAAAGATTTTCGAGGAGGTTACGATGAAAAAACTGATCCTTGGATTGTGGTGGTTCTTTTGCCTGAGCATATCGCTGTCGGCGCAGGTCTGGACGTTCGAATCCAATTTCCTCGGCGAGCAGTTGAAAGGTCTCA
>CAZPQN010000049.1:0-13218 GCA_964588795.1 uncultured bacterium
TACCTCAGGGGCACCAACGTAGCGTCCCGGCGTGAGTATATAATCGTGCTTGCGTATCTCATCGAGCGTTGCACTTTTACAAAAGCCGGGGATGTCTTTATATTGGGGCGAATTGCTATTCGCCTGTACGGAAATATCCCCTCGCCAAGCGTGGTAGGTGCCTGCAATCTTTTGTATGTCTTCTTCTGTAAGTTCTCTGTGCACGCGGTCAATCATTGTGCCAAGGTTGCGCGCATCAATAAAAAGTGTCTCTCCCCGCCGATCGCGGAAACGGCCGTTTCTTTTATCCCTTGCAATAAACCATAAACAAACGGGAATTTGTGTGGAGTAGAAAAGTTGTCCCGGTAAAGCCACCATGCAATCGACAAGGTTCGCTTCGATAATTGCCTTGCGAATTTCACCTTCACCCGATTGATTGGAAGACATTGAACCGTTTGCTAAAACAAAGCCGGCAAGTCCAGTTGGTGCAAGGTGATGAATAAAATGCTGAACCCAGGCGAAGTTTGCATTGGAAGCGGGTGGGATGCCGAACTTCCAGCGCTTGTCATCTTTAAGCAACTCGCCACGCCAGTCGCTGTCGTTAAACGGTGGATTGGCAAGAATGTAATCTGCTCTGAGATCCGGATGCAAATCGCGATGAAATGTATCGGCGTGTTCCTTGCCGAGATTGGCGTCAATGCCGCGGATAGCAAGATTCATCTTTGCAAGCCGCCAAGTGGTATGATTGGATTCCTGACCATAGATGCTGATATCTCCAATTTTTCCACCGTGTGCTTCCACAAACTTTTCGGATTGTACGAACATACCACCGGAGCCGCAACATGGATCGTACACGCGTCCTTTATACGGCGCAAGCATTTCGACCAAAACAGCAACAATACATCGAGGCGTATAAAATTGTCCGCCTTTTTTGCCCTCCGCACTTGCGAACTGAGAGAGAAAATACTCGTACACACGTCCGAGAATGTCTTTTGAGCGATTCTCTTTGCTACCCAAACCAATGTTCCCGATAAGATCAATCAGTTGGCCAAGGCGTTGTTTATCGAGTCGGGGATGAGCGTAGTCTTTTGGCAAAACTCCTTTGAGTGTCGGATTGTCTCTTTCGATGGCAAGAAGCGCATCGTCAACAATCTTTCCGATCTTCGGGTCTTTCGCTCGTCCGCGGAGATATTGCCAGCGAGATTCAGGTGGAACCCAAAAAATGTTCACGGCACGATACTCGTCTGGGTCTTCGGGGTCGGCACCTTTTGGTTTTTCGGATTCTAATTTAGCGTGTTTTTCTTCAAAGGCATCTGAAATATACTTTAGAAAAATAAGTCCGAGCACGACGTGCTTATATTCTGCCGCGTCCATATTGGAGCGCAGAGCATCGGCTGCCCGCCAGAGCTCGTTCTCGAATCCTAAATTTGCTCCATTATTAGTTTTAGCTTCGGGCATTATTAATCCTTTTCATGATGATTTTCATAAACCCATTTTAATATACTTTTTATTTTGAACATCTTCTTAATTGTTAAAGAGCTGGCTATAACATATAACTACTGTAACACCGCATTTCGTTTATTACTCCCAAAATGGTATGATATAGGCCATTCCAATTCACTGGGACGAATTATGGCGTACATCTTCCTTTTGTCTCCAGTCATGTTTATCCGGTTGGTGAAATAGTGCTGATTAAATTCAGATTCGCCGTTTGCCCGGGTTTATTTTGCATCTGGTTCAATTATACAAAGGAAAACATATAATTTCAATATGGAATTTTGCAGGTGTCAGACTATAAAACTGTTATTTCGTGATCCCGCTACCGCTGGTGCGTGTGCCGATGAAGGTGCCCTGCAGGGGCGAGGGCCAGCCATAGGTGGCGAAATTGATGGTCCACGTGCCGGATGAGTGTCCGTCCCTGGCACTGCCGTTGACATTGATCGAGAAAGCGGAACTCTGGTAGCCGGAAGGGGCGCGGGGATTGGTGGCGATGCCCTGGGCGGTGATAGAAATTAACGTGTCCGCCACGACGACCGTTCCATTCTCGAAAATACAGGTAACCAGCGTATCCTGATAGGGGAAGTACCACTGGGCGTCTTCCGTGATGGTGCCGTCCGACAGCTTCTCGAAAGTCGCCTGGCCGTATTTGGTGGAGTCGTTATCCATGATGTACTGCCACACTTCGGTGGCTTCGACGACTACTTCCTCTTTTTCACAGGCCGTGCTGAAGAGGAGTACCGCTAACAGTACGGTGATTGAGTGCAAGTTTGTCATTTTTTCTTTTCTTCGGTTGATTGCAGGTTGTCGGTCATCCTGTCTTACATAATTGAATTCAGATTGACGCTGAATTTTAAGGTAAAACCGGTAAATTTCAAACCACTGAATTACTATCGGATAAGGGAGTCAGTTGTTGGTCGGCGGCACCATTCTGGCTCGTGAAAAAACTGTTGCTTTTGTCTTCAGGGACGAATAATTTGCCTCTGTTTTTGCGGAGATGGGTAGCACAATGAAGCAATTATCGGGAGCAATGGGCAGAGGCTTTCTCTGGGTAATACTGGCCATAGTCGGCCTGGGCGGGTGCGAAAAGGGACTCGATCCGGTCAATGGTTTCGAAGGCAAAATCTATCTGCCCACCGATTCCGTCACCCAGCAGATCAGCTGGCCGGATTCGCTCTACGGGGCGGTGGTTGTGGTGGCGGAATTCAAATATCCATTATACACATCGATTGACTCCTTTTTCGCGCACATCGTCACTTACGGCGATCCGCTCGATACGAGCAGGGCGGAGCAGGACTATTTCATCCAGATCAGGTCGGGCAATTATTTAGCGGGCGTGGTCGGTCTGAAGGTGCCTGTCACGACCGTGATGTTCATGCCGCGCGATTCATTGGCCCGGCATCCGGAGTACTTTTCGGCGATCGGGCTGTACGTCTCGCCAGGTTCGCTTTTACCCATCAGCACGGTCGGCGTTTTCGAGGACGAGATCACTGCCGGAATTGACATCCGGGTTGACTACAACCTGCAGTTGCCATTTTGAGTGTCAGGGAAGAGGAGCCGGCCATGCGTGTGATCTTAAAACTTTTTATTCTGTCAAGTTTCCTGACACCGATCTTGTGCGCCCAGACGGCTGACCTGACAGGTTTCGTCTACAGCATAGAAAGCAATGCGCCTCTCCCGGGAGCGGATGTGCTGATACCGGGTACTTTTTGGGGCGCCGCCACCGACCAGCAGGGTGCCTTCCGCATCGAAAACCTGCCTCCGGGGAAGTATCGGCTGGAAGTGCAGATGATTGGTTACCAGGTGGTGCGGCAGGAGGTGGTAATCACCGAGCCGGAACCGGTGCAGTGTACTTTTCACCTGAAGCGCAAAGCGCTCAGTTCTCCGGAAATCGTGGTCACCGGCGCCCGGCGGGCGACGCGTAAAATGGATGCCCCGGTTTCGATCGCTTCCCTGACCACCGACCAAATCGTTCAGCGCCGGCCGGCGACGATTGACGAAATCCTGCCGCTTGAGTCCGCCATCCAGATCATGGATGGGCAGGTCAACATCCGCGGCAGTAGCGGTTACGCCCGCGGCGCCGGCAGTCGCGTACTGGTGTTGGTGGACGGCGCTCCGGCGATCTCCTTCGATAATGGCACTATCTACTGGGACGCCCTGCCGGTGGATGAATTGGAACGCATCGAAATCCTGAAAGGCCCCGGTTCGGCGCTCTATGGCTCGAGCGCGATGGGCGGTGTGCTGAATCTGATCACCAACCGCATCCCGGCCCGACCGCGTACTAAACTCCTGCTCGGCTTAGGGTTCTACTCCAAACCCACCGATGCGCGTCAGGTCTTTAGTGATGATCCGCTGATGACCGATAACTTCCGCCTTTTCCACAGCCGTCGAATCAACCGTCTGGGCCTGGAACTGGGTTTCCGCCAGAACAATTCCGATGGTTATCATCAGAACGGCTGGTATCATAAGTACATCTTCGACGGCAAAATAGATTATGACCTGGCCAAAGGTCGGGCGCTGGTATCGCGCTTTTATTACATTGACGACGATCATGGTTCTTTTTCGCAGTGGCGCAACGCTTCTCAGCCTTTCCATACGCCCGATAACACCAAATCGGATCACCTCGACAGCCACAAATTCCAGTGGACGACGAGTTATGTCAAAATGTACTCGCCCCGGCAATCGCTGACTCTGCGCGGCAATTATTTCTACACTGATATGTTCAACGATTTCTACAACAACGACGATTACTCGAAAGCCCGCACGGTTTCACTGGAAGGACAGCTCGATTACCGTCCACTGCCCCGACACTATTTCACCGGCGGCGCTGAAATCAAGTATAATCAGGTGGATGCCGATATCTGGGGCACGCATCACGGCTACGACGCCGCGCTTTTCATCCAGGACGAAATCAATCCACGGGCGGCGTTGACCATGACAGCCGGTTTGCGCCTGGATATCCATCGCATTGACAGTCTTTCAACGGAGACGCAGGTCAATCCCAAATTTGGGCTGACCTATCGTCCACAGGCCAACCTCGCTCTGCGTGGGTCGATTGGCTGGGCGTTTCGTGCTCCGGCAATTGCCGAGCTATACACCGCTTCGCGGCAGTATGTATTCGAAGTCAAGCCGAATCCCAATCTGCAATCGGAAAGGAGTATTTCGGAGGAAATCGGTCTCTGCTGGTCGGGAGCGTGGTTCAACCTGGACGTCGCTGTATTTTCCGCCCAGTACAAGAAGTTAATTGAGCCGTTGGTTGATTATTCCGACTATAAGATTCATTTCCTGAATGTCACGCAGGCGCGCATCAATGGCGTCGAGATCAACGCCGACTGGATCGCCCGTTCACTTCCCCTGCAAAGCAAGATCAGCTATACTTATCTCGATCCCCGCGATTTGACGAAGGACGTCACCCTGGCCTACCGGCACAACCATACGCTGGTCGTTTCGGAACAGGTACGCCTATTCCAAAAGATCGTTGCCGGAATTGATTACCGATACCTGAGCCGCATCAAGGCCGTGCAGTTGTTTCAGGAGAATAAAATCACCGGCGCCGATCAGCGCGTGCCGATTCATCTGGTGAGCGTGTTCTGTCAATTGCATCCGCAGACCAACCTGACCGTCAATATCAGCATCGAAAACCTGTTCCAGTATTATTATGTGACCGTCGAGCGCAATATCGGCGCACCGCGCCACCTGAAATTTACTTTCGAATACAACCTTTGAGATTGCACCTGCAACCAAAACCGCATCCCGGACTCCAAGTCAGTGAACAGTAACCTTAATTGCGGAGTATCAATGAAAAAAATGTCTGTTGTCGTGGCGATAAATCTGTTAGCGCTAACAGTGCTGACCTATGCCGGCCGTCCCTGGTTTGGATTTCAGGAAGGGCTCAGCAAAGCCCAGAAAGAGCACAAACATGTCGTGATTGACTTTTACACCGATTGGTGTCACTGGTGCAAGGTGATGGATCAGAAAACCTTTTCCGACCCCGAAGTCGAAAAATTTCTATTCGAGCATTTTGTCCCGATTCGAATTAATGCCGAAGACGCCCGCGAAAAGTTGACTTTTCAGGGCAAACCCTTCACTGCCCGCGAACTCACCCGGGCTTTTCAGGTGACCGGTTATCCTTCGATTGCCTTTCTTACCGAAACCTCGGAAATCCTCGGCGTCGTCCCCGGTTATATCGAGAAGGACAAATTTCTCAATCTGCTGAAGTATGTGCAGAGTGAGTGCTATAAGACCAATGTCAGTTTCGACGATTTTTTAAAGGGCGGCTGTAAACCGGTAAAACAGCCCGCAGGTAAATCCACTAAATGAACCACCGCAAATCGCCGGCATTACTGATAATCGGGATAGCCGGAGTATTATTTTCCGCGATCCTCCTGCAGGCGCAGGAATTCAACGCTTTTCTCAGTCGGATTTATGCTCTCCCCATCGCTGAGAAACAGGCGCTCGCGGACAGTTTTTACAATGCGCATCCGGCCCTGCCGCTGATTGAAAATGAGACCCAGGTCTACTTCCTTTATCGGGGCACCGCCAATAGTGTTGTACTTGCGGGAGATGCCAATGGCTGGAGCACGTCGGCTGACCATTTGAATTTGATTTACGGCACCAATCTCTGGTACGCCGGACGGCAATACGAAAATGACGCCCGCCTGGACTATAAATTCGTCATCAACGGCTCACAATGGATTTTAGATCCCCGCAACCCGCATACCGTCCTGGGTGGCTTTGGTCCGAATTCGGAGTTACAGATGCCCCGCTATGTTGCTCCGGATGAGATCACTTACCGTCCTGAAATACCCCACGGCAGTTTTTTCGATACAACATTTTACAGTGTCGTGCTGGGTAATTCGCGCCAGGTCAGGATTTATCTGCCGCCCAATTATGCCTCAAGTGGGGACACCTGCGCGGTGGTGCTGTTTCATGACGGACTCGAATATGTTACCTTGGCCTATGCGAATAACGTTTTCGACTACCTGATCTGGCAGAAAAAACTTGATCCGCTGATCGGAGTTTTCATTCCACCGGTCAATCGGACGGCGGAATACGCCGGCAATCAGCAGGTGCAGTTTTCCGATTTCATTGTCAATGAGGTCATGGTGTGGGTTGATCGTAAATATCGCACGACCACCAACCCGGCCAAACGGGTGGTAGCCGGTGCCTCGAACGGTGGCAACATCGCTCTATGGATGGGTATCAATTATCCGCATGTGTTCGGTCGAGTCGCCGCTTTTTCCAGCAATGTCCAGACTTCGATTGCCACCCGGCTCAGCAATGATCCGGTTTTGGCGTTGAAATTCTACCTGGACATCGGTACCTACGACTTGTCGGTATTAATCCCGCTGGTCCACAACCTGCAGACGATTCTGGCGCAGAAAGGTTATGAGTACTGTTTCCGTGAATTTCACGATGGACACAGCTGGGGCAACTGGCGGGGACATATTGACGATGCGCTCCTTTACCTTTTGCCAGAATCGGCGGTACGGGTCAATCCGCAAAATCCACTGCCCCGTAAACCTACCGTCATCTGGAATTATCCTAACCCGTTTAATCAGAGCACAACGATTACCTTCGTCCTGCCGTTGACAGGCCACGTCCGTTTGACCATCCACGATTTGACCGGGAGAATCGTCGAAGAGCTTGGGAACGGCGCGCTACCCGCGGGAGCCCATGCCGTTCAATGGTCGACCACCAATCTGCCCTCTGGGGTGTACTTCTGCGAAATCAGCGGGCCGGGAATCACTCAGCGTCATAAAATGCTGTTGGTGCGATAGAGCGCGCCTTAACCGCAAAATCCAGCCGCCCGAATTGTTAATCACTATTTCGAAAAAGCCGCGAGTACGGAATCCATGACCGCGAGCAGATCAGCCGGCGAGTAGTAACCGACGATGTGTTGCAGGGTATCCTCTTGCGCGCTCAGGAAAAGGAGATTGGGAATGCCTTTACCGCCGTATTTACGGGCGTTGCCGTTATATTTGTTGGCGACGTCCGGTTGCTGATCAACGTCAATACGAACCGTGACAAAGGCCTGTGATTTGGTGATGACCGCCGGATTGCAGAAGGTGGATTCTTCCATCGCTTTGCAGGGCGGACACCAGACCGCCATGAAATCAATCATCAGCGGTTTATTACTCTGATCGGCCAGTGTCAGGGCACTGTCCAAATTGTAAATCCAGGCGATTTTTTCGGACGGTTTCCTTTGGCAGGCTGGCAGAAATAGTCCGACTAGCATTAAGATCAGAATAAATATCAGTTTGTTTCTGTTTTTAAACATAACACCTTTCCTTTGAATCTGGTTGAAACATAAAAACAATCCGGGAATTCTCAAAGTGGCACGGTTGAATTGCCAATCAGGGTTAAAATGGTTATCTTATGTTACGTTCATTAACTAAGCGACAAATAACAGCAGTGAGGATCCACCGCACGAATTGTTACCGCGATTGATTTCCAGTAAAAATATTTGGGGTTTGTGGGCGACCATAATAGTCAGCATCCGCCTCGTTTACGGTGCGGGTTACCCTGACCAATTTTATACTTTTGAAGGCTCCGATTCACTGCTCGCCCGGGCGCAGGTCGTTTACAATGTGCAGGCTACGCCCGACGGAAAAAGCGTACAACTCGGTGACGATAAGACCTATGGCTATCTGATTCTGCCGGTGCAAACCGCGTCTGCACCGTTTAACTACGGACTGCCATCCTGGAACGGCACGGCGGAAGAAGTCAATTCCTACTTTAAAGTCTTCATGCGTTTTTTCAATGGCACGGCGTGGTCCGACTGGCTGACCGTCGGTTACTGGCATAAAAATTACGGTAATTCCTACGGCAAGACGTATTTTAGCGGCGGGCGGGTAAATATTGATGAAGTCGAACTGAACAGCTATTTTCAGCACTGGCAATTCAAAGTCGACCTCTGGCGGAATGCCCTGACGACACCTTCGCCAACTATTCGCAAACTCTCCTTTTTTATGAGCGACACGGTCACCACCGGGCAATTGAATTATAGCGCGATTCTGAGCGACAATCCCCCCGCGCTTTTTTTGCCGACAACTTTTTATTATCAGTATGGGCTCGATCCAGAGATCGGAGGCTCAATCTGTTCACCCACATCCGTCTCGATGATCCTCCGCAGTTACGGCATAGAAGTCGAGCCAGTACAGTTTGCACGCGACACTTACGACGATTACTGGGGAATTTTCGGAATCTGGCCGCGTGTGGTTCAAAACGCTGCCGAATATGGTCTGGACGGGGCGGTGAAACAATACCGCACCTGGAGTCAGGCTTATGAAGTGCTAAATGCCGGCGGACGCATTGCCATGTCGGTCGGTAAGCCGCTGTATTCCGGGCATTTGATGATGTTAGCCGGATTTGATCAAGCCGGCCGACCCATCGTTCATGATCCGGCCAAAAGCAACGGCTATGCCTATGTTTTCAATAAGGAAAGCCTGTCGCATTCCTGGTTCGATAAGGGCGGGGTAGGCTATACTTTTTTCCGACGTGATACTCTGACATTGGTCAGTACACCCCGCCGTCCGCTGGGTCCAATCCTCAGTCACGATTTGATCACGAATTATCCCAATCCATTCAATTCCACAACGCAAATCCGCATCGCCATCGGGCAGGCGGATTTCTATAGTCTGGCAGTATATAACCTGAAAGGGGAGTTAGTTGACCAATTATTTGATCAATGGCTCGGAGCCGGTGAATATGGAATTACCTGGTCGGTCAGCGGATCAGCCGGAATCAGTTCCGGTCTGTATCTGAGCGTTTTACAATCAGTTCATGGTGTACAAAGTGTCTGCCGCTTGCAGGTATTAAAATGATGGAACCGGAAGTGCATCAAGATGCCCAGTGTCAATTTTTTCCAAAGAGATGAGGTAGTGCAATGAAATCCGCTATTCTGTTTTTTGCCAGCGCTAAGGACCCGAACGGTTTCGAACCGCTCCGCTCCTCGGTCAACTATACTTTGGAGAACACCGACGCCAGCCTAAGAATTATTATTGCCGCGGAGGGTGAAACCGATCTGCAAGAAGCATTTGGGAAAAAATCCAAACGTATCCGCGTAACGCACGGGCTGTATAAAAACTACGCCGATGCTGTGCGACAGATGCTGGCTGAAGGGTTGCTGAACGTCGATCTTCTTTTCTTGACGACTCCCGGCGATCTGGTAAAGGTCGACGCGCGAACGGTCGGGGCATTCGCTGACGCCGCCAAAGTGACCGGGGCGGGGCTCATTCTAAGCAATCACTACGAATATCTTACGGAACGCGAAGATTCGGCAGTTGTGATGCAACTAAAGCCGGGGAATGATCCCTCGAATATCATCATTCCGGGACGCGCCAATAATCCGGTTTTTTTCTGCCATGGGTCGTTGCTGGGTGTCACCCGTGACTATCTCAATGATCGTACGTTCGACACCGAAGTGTTTTATGGCTGGGACTACGCCGTGCGCATGGGGGTGTTGGCCCAGGGCGGGAAGATATTTACCATTGCCTCGCCCAGCTATACTTTTCGGCGGGGGAAGCCGTTTTATGTGGGACAGGGATTGCAGGAGCAATTTGTCAACCAGGGAATTGGCAGGCTGGAACGCCATTTTGCGTACATTCACGATCCCGCGCGCTTTGAGTGGGGGCCAATCAGCTTTCAGAAATACCTGCAGGACATCGGAGCATTCCTGCCTGAATCCTTTTTCTCCCGTAAAGTGCCCACCGATCCACGACTCGGCAATGGAATATCCTTTGTCATGCCGACGTTCAACCGGGCGCGACTCCTGCACTACGCCATCGATTCTATCATCGAAGTCCGCAAACGTGTCGAACCCTTTATTCCTATCGAGCTCCTGATCGTTGACAATGGCAACGATGAAACTCCCAATGTCGTCGCACCGTATGTCGAACAATATCCGAAACTCATTAAATTTTTCAAAGTGTTCGGCAAGACGTTGGGTGGAGCGCGAAACTACGGGGTGCAGATGGCCGAGAACCGCATCATCGGACAGCTCGATTCCGACGATATTTTGATCGGCGATCCGGTGACCGAAATCCTGCACCAGTTTGAAAAAAACGGTGCCGCGGCGATAATCGGAATTTACCAGACTGCGGCCCGTGATCCACAAACTGGGGAATTGACGTTGGACAATCAGATTGTGACCCATGACGAATATCTTGTGCGGCAGAAAAATCCGCTCCTGCAGATGTGCATTCCCGGCCCCGGTGCTCCGCGCTATTATCGCAAGGAAGCCGTCATCGCCGCCGGCGGCTATCCGGAACTGCTTTACGGTGAAGACGCGGCGCTCTCCGACCAACTACTGAAACAGGGTTTCATGATTGAACGTAATCTCAAGGATGCCAACTACGTCGCGGTCCGCCATGGCGCCAATACCGACAGTGAAAACATCGATCTCGCGGTTCTGACTCGTAAAAATTACGCCAAGTACGCCTTCAAAATGGCGATCATCGAAGAACTCAAACATATCGTACTCAGCAATCATTACTATCACCAGAACAATAAACGGGTCGGGTACTGAAACGAATGACTACTCGGGCTCATTACGTGTGAATTGTCAATGAATATCCATCAGCGTCATTTGACCGATGCAGAATTAGCCGCCTATTTCCGGCAGACGGGTAGCGCATCTTCCGCCGTGGATGACAACGACCGGATATTGGCGCTCATTGCCCAGCAGGCAGATCCGCGCCATGGCTATCCGCGTTTAATCCGGAACTTGAAAACCTACCAGCAGGGAACAGCCGTGGAACTGACCGTGCAATCAATCCCGCTGAGGTTGATGCTGAATGTCACGCGGACGCAGAGCCTCACTGCGAATACGTTTGAACAACCTGATGTAAAAATGCCTGCTAATGAATGTTTTCTGTGTAATCTTGACATCGGACAACGGGGTGTCCTGATTCAGGACAATCGCTTCATGGTTCTGACCAATCCGGGGATTACGTTGCCCGGTGACCTGACGATCGCTGCGGTCAAACATGCGCCTCAGACGATTCGGGGACGTTTTCAGGAGATGACTGAGGTGGCCAGTAACTTGTACGGATTTTCGATATTTTTCAACGGCGCCTTAGCCGGCGCTTCGAGTCCGCATTTTCATTTCCAGGCAGGTTACAAGGATCGCTTGCCGGCGGAAACGCAATTCCGGCAATTATTGGCAAGTAAATCGGTGGGTGATGCCCAGCTGAAAAATATCTTCCGCAATGACCAGTTGGAGGTATATTCTGTCGAAAATTATTTACGTCCCGTGCATTTGGTGGTCGCCCGGGAGGCCACGGAATTGGTGCGTTTTTTGGACTATTACCTTACCCGACTGACTACCGTAAGCAAGGAATTGAAAGGTTTGCCGAATGTGCCTGATTTCGGCGATTGGGTGGCCTCCCTGCAACAGCCGGAAAAGGAAGCTCGTCTGAATATCATGCTTAAATATTACCCGGATCGTCAGGAATTTTTAGGAGCATTATTTCCCAAACAGTTCAATCGTCCCCAATGTTATTTTGCCCGCGGTGCCCAACAAATTATTCTCGGAATGGCGATCAAAGAAGCGCTCGGCAACCTGATCACATGCCGGGAGTCGGATTTCAACCGACTCCGTGATAATCCCCAACTGATTGCGCAGGCTTACCGGGATACCGCCTTGCCGCCGCAAATTCTAATAACCTGCACAGCAATGCTGACAGAGTTTTGCTGAGCTCTGGCGCGATTCGGTGCTGATTCAATTCTGCTTGAAATATCCGGAACGCTGATAAACCCGGACATAATCAATATCGTGGTATTGAGGAAAAGCCGTCGTTGAATCCGGATTACCCGGCCAGCCGCCGCCGACGGCAGTATTCAGGATCAGGTAATGCGGAGTATGGGGAATGCCCTGGGTGGTCGCATGGATCAAATTGCCATCAACGTACCAGCGGATGGAATCAGGTTCCCACTCAAGGGCAAAAATATGAAAATCCCGCGAGAAATCGACGTTGCTACGCAAGGTGCCAGAGCTGGTTCGGCGTTGACCATCGTAGGAGCAATAATGCAGGGTGCCGTAAACTACGTTCAGTTCATGCCCCAGAAATTCCATGATGTCAATTTCAGTATACCAGGGTCGATCTTCGGGTATTAATCGTTCTTTGCCGTTGGCGACGGCCTGTTCCATGGTGTATTCCATCAGCCAGTTGCGCTCCTGCGGATAGAGCCAGTGTGCCGGCCAGAGTCCCTGACCGCGGGGCAATTTGGCGCGAATCTCAAAGCGACCGTAAGTCGGGGCAAATTTTGAGCGCGTGTCGACTCGTCCACTGGTGTAATGCTTGGAACCGTAATCCCGTTGGCGACTACGCAGGCGCAGACATCCGTTTTCTATCCGGACCTCGTCTGGCAGATAGTACTGCAACTCGTTGTGCTTGCTTTCTTCCCGCAGAAGCACGTTCCATTTTTGGGGATCGAGCAGTCGGGTATTGAATTCATCCTGCCAAATCAGTTTCCAGCCTGTGCCGGTATCAGGTTTTGTCTGGGTTGAACTAACGATGCACAGCAACAGCACCAGCCCGCCAACCATGAGATTCTTCTTCAATCCGCAAGTCCTCCTATTTGAATGCATGTGAAAAATATAAACACCTGCTAAGGATAATCAAATGAACATTTAGGGATGGTGAATATATCTTGCAAAATTCCCTCGAAAAAACCTAAACTTAGCCGCTTTTTGAGCCCTCGTAGTTCAACCGGATAGAATAGGGGATTCCTAATCCC
>CAZPQN010000050.1:0-12840 GCA_964588795.1 uncultured bacterium
TGACCTTGACTCCGCTGTGGTCGGACTGATGTTCGAGATAGACGTAGCCGCTGACAACGTAGAGTGCTTTCTCCTGGGCCAGGAGTAATCCGGTCAAGCCCAAAATAATGCAAAGCAGTAGGCATTTACGCATGGCAGATGTATCCTTATGCTTCATGTTTTGTCCCATATATTTCCACCCCTCTATCGGGACGCCGTCTACGGCGTCTTTTGTCTTTTCTCGTCGAGAACTACAAGTCATAAAAGCTTGCACCTTCCCCCTGCCGGTTTTGGAGCGGTCGGGAGGAAATGGATTTACCAAATAGCCTTCTCCCTGTGGAGAGGGGCTGGTTTGCATAGTGAGCCTTCCTCGGTTCGTCGTTCTTGAGTTGAAAAAACGTGCCGGTAATGCCGGCCAGCAACAACAAAGGGAACTTCACGCTAAAAAGAACGGTTACATTTTATTAGAAAATTTCTTAATTGTCAATATTTATTTTCATCTGCCACTCAATCTTACCCATTAAGTGGGCTGAATCACATATTTAGTCGTTCGGTTGGGCCCGTATAAATGCACTGATTAACCGGCCGAATTGGAGCACTCACCAGCGGCTGGCAACCCACTTTTTTATTCGCTTAAGGTTTTTCTTGACAATCTGCCGAATCAAAACCAAATTTTGCTCTGCAATGAATCAGACTGAAAAAAGCATATTTTCCAACTCCATTATAAGGAATTCGCCATGACCAAACGTTCGAATTTCGGAAAATTTAGCCTCATTCTTTTACTGTCTGTCGCCAGCCTTCTCGCCGAGGATTATCGTTGGTTGATCACCTTTCCGTTCGCCACCAACGACTGGGGCAAGAAACTGTCTTCGGGCGAAATCAAAACGGCAGTGAGAGTGCAATTCATCAAACTGACCCCCGGTACTTACAAGCTCAACCAATTCTGGGTACGCCCCACGACTACTTTCGCCAGCTGGGTGATTGATTCAGTGCAACTCTGGCAGAATACCGATGATTACCCCGGCAGTTTAGACCGCAATCAGGATCTGCTGGTCAGTTCCAAACCGGTGAATATCGCCGTGCAGTCCTCACCGACAGATCAGATCCGCTTCACCGTGCCCGATAATTACATCCTGGAAGACACCACCACCTTCTTCGTGACCATGGTCGTCCACAACTGGCGCGATGCCAATCCGACCAATATCGAGATCAGCAATCAGAACGGGGCCGCGGTAGGCCTCGCTATCAATGACAACGATTTGGGAATTGATAACGGCACACCGAACAATTACGCCACCAGTTCCGGCAACATTTTCACCGTGCGGGCGCTCAACTTACCGGTGACCATTCATAATAAAAACCAGTCCACGCTGGAAGACGATGTGCATTTTTTCCCCAACTACACTCCGCTTAACGGGACTACGGTAAGTAAAAGTGAAATCCTGAGTGACCTGCACTTTTCGGCGTACGTCCTGATTGATACCAATGCCGCCAATTACAAGATGACCTATGCCTCGCTCTACATCGGGTGGGACAATACCATTCTGCGCCTCGATTCTCTGTATTACGGCGACGCCTGGAACGGCAAGGAATTCCATGACGATGGCAGTGGTTTCGGGGTAATCAGCGGGGGTTCACAAACCAATTACTCGGTTGTGCGGTTTGAGGGTATTGTCGTGGACACGATCAATTATGTCAGCATCGCCAATAAATATTTAGCGGTTCTCGACTTCACTGTGCTGAAACCCGGCATCAGTCCGCTCTTTCTTTCCGATATAACTATTCACGACGAGTGGGGCATTCCCTATCACGTTTACCGCAAAACCACCAACGCCACCACGGCGGCGACTCCCAAAAACGACGCCTGGGCGAAATTCATTCTGGGCGACTTTGCCGGCAATCCCGACGCGCTCACCAACGGCCAGTGTGATGCCGAGGTGGATGCCATGACCGACATCAGCTTGTTCTCGAATTACCTATGGCTCAGTCCGGACTCGGCGAATTGGTACAGCCGATTCGACGTCGGCAGTAGGTTTTCACACGATCCCGACGCGCTCGTCCCCGATGACACCACCAATTTCTATGACCTGATGGTGATTGGGACGAATTACTACCGCAGTTACACGGGTGCCTTCAACCAGAAAGCTGTCGTTTCCCAGCCGCAAGCGGTGCAAATCTACTTGAGTGAAGTCGAGCAAAGTCAGGACAAGCTGATCAGTCTCCAGCTCGCAGTCGCCGGAATCCGCGACCTGACTTCGGCGCAATGCAAACTGCGCTTCGATCCGCGAGCCCTGATTTTCCGGAATGCCGAACCCGGTTCGCTGATCCGGGCGCATGCTCCGCAGACTGTGCAGTTCCTTCATATTCCATCGCTGAACGACGGAGTGGTTGACATCTCCCTGCTCGCTCTACCGCAAACCATCAACGGCAATGGCGTTTTGCTGACCCTCAATTTCGAAGTCCAGGAATCGGCGATGATTCGACCTTTTCTGGAATCTATAGAAATGTACTCGTCAACCGGTGCTCTCATTCCGGCTCAGGTCGAAAAAAGCGTCCTTCTTCCAACAAAATTCAAAACCCTGCAGGCCTATCCAAATCCGTTCAACCCCAGCACAACCTTGGAATTCCGGCTCAGGGATAATGAAGCCGGCCATTACCGACTGCAGATTTTCGACCTGCGTGGGCAGTGTCTCAGGACCATTAGCGAGGCGTACTATCCGGCGGGCATCTATCGCTACCAATGGGACGGAACCGACAGCAGAGGCGTTCCGGCTACCGCTGGTATTTACCTGGTAGCATTAAAAGCTGAACACAATCAGTTTTATAATAAAATAATTCTGTTACGCTGAGCGGCAAGACCTTGCCTTTCTCTTCTCCTAATATCAACATAGGCCGGTTCAGGACGTTTCTGATAACGTTGCTGGTGGTTCTCTTTTGCGCCTCCCTCCCAGCCCAGCAACAGGTCGGGTTGAAATTGTACTATCCGACAAAAAGCGCCTACAATCACTGGGGGCACCTCGCTTCCGGAGACACGGTGGCTATCGGTTACTACCGTTTTTCAAAAAGCCCGTCCGACCCGCGCTCGTATGCTTTGACCAACCTGGAATTGTATCCGATCAGCAATCATGCCTCGCGCTGGTTCGTGGATGAGTTGCGTCTCTACCGGGATGACGGAGATAAAATTTTCAACAGAGCGGATGTTTTGGTGCACTCATCCATCACCATTGCCCCTCTGCCACTGCAAGACGAAGGAGTAATTCCGCTCAATATAGCTATCGATACAGTACAGTTAGACGCAACAAAATATCTCTGGATTGTCGCCTGCCTGCATGACTGGCGGGATTCCGATCCGGAAAATCTCGAGATCACGACGGGAGCAAGTGGTCCGGATCAGTACTGGTTCAGCGTTGATACACTGGGCGGATTCACCGTCTATCCGAGCGCCACGGCCAATTTTTCCCATGACCCGCAGAGCCGATTCTATTATCAGGCGAAAAATCTGCCCGTCACCATTCGGAACAACTTCGCCACCATCGCCGAGGATGACAGCATCCGACGCAACATGTTTTTCCCCAATTATCAGCCGCTCAATACCGCGGGCGGCAAACAGCAACGACTCACCGACCTGACTTTCTTTGCGGATGTGCATTTGCCCCTGACAACCACCAACAATGAGTTCAAATTGTCTGCCGCCGCCTTCGATATTGGTTTCGATAATACCATTCTGGAACTCGATACAACTGGCTTCGCATTGGGCGAAGCGTGGGGCGCCGATCCGGGGTACTGGGTCAGCGATACACTCGTTTATCGTTCTGACCAACCCACCGATCCGACGCGTTCGGTTTATCATTTCAGCGGACGTCTGCAAAACAGCCTGACCGATACAGCGCAATGGCGACAGATCAACAACCAACCCGTAGCCCGCTTCAAATTCCGGGTGATCCGTCCCGGGATAAGTCCGATTTATATCCTGAATGAGGATTTGCGGGATAATTTCAACATCCGGTACCATACTTATCGCATTTTGCAGAATGGCACCAATCCAGCGGACAGATATGACGGTTGGGCGAAGTTCATCCTCGGGGATTGCATTTACGCCACCGCCGCCAAAGCCCGTGCCGACTACCAGCATATGGGCGATAGCCAGGTGACCTGGGAAGACATTACCTTATTAGCGGAATATATCTGGCTCGGCAGATCCCATAGCAACTGGCACGCGCGGTTCGACATTGGCAGTGCCGGTTCGCTCGATCCGGATCAGTTAGTCAGCGACGACACCACCAATTTTTTCGACCTGCTGATGTTGGTCCGCAATTACCGACGCACTTATCAGGGTGCCTTTTTGCAGAAAGTACAGGCAGACGGCAAATCTCTGCCGTTAACCTTGGAGCTGGTGCCTGAAGGCAGTGAAAACGGCTTTGATTGTTATGCAGTCAACATCCAAAATGCATCCAATATCGCCGCTCTGCAGATTAAGTTGACCTACGCCAGTTGCGGAGAGGAAATGATTACCGTCCAGCCGTCGGCTTGGCTGGAGCAAATGGCAAATCGGCATCTGTTCCTGCAGGCGCCGGTTGGAAAAGGGCAGATCGACCTCAACCTGTTGTTTCCGGACATCCCGCTCGACGGAAAGGGAACGCTCTGCCGAATCCGACTCCAGCAGACGCATTCTGTAGCACCCGCCCTGAAAATCACGGAAGTCATCGCGCGTGACGCTGATCTCCGACCCATCGAATTGGCACCGTTTAGCGCGGAGTTGCCGACCACATTGCCTCATCAGACTCTGCTGGTGTCGAATTACCCCAATCCATTCAACGCAAGGACCTTTATTACCTTGCAGATAGGATCGGAAGCGGATGGCGATTATAGCATCAGAATTTTCGACACCGGTGGCAATTTAGTCCGGGAATTTCCGCGTCAGAAATTGAGTTCCGGCCTTTATCGTTTCTGGTGGGACGGTCGTAATGACCTGCATGCGCCGGTCGCCAGCGGTTTATATTTTATATTGATAACCGGAAAAAAGCACTCCCAGTCGCACAAAATGTTACTCCTGCGCTAACGAGGAAAATAATATGCGTAAAGCAAGTTTACTCATCGTGTGCATAATCCTGACGGTCTCCGGATGGGTGGCCAACCTGACCGCCCAGACCGCCCCGCACGTCTACCTGCAAATCAGCTCCGCAACGGTCACGCTCGGGGATACCGTTCGCCTGACAGTGGGTGTGGATCAGGGTGACTCGATTAAATCCGTGCTGCTTTTGTTGAATTATACCGAGTCCAAGTACCGCTTCCTCAATGGCACCTCCTCGACCCTGTTTCAGGGAGCAACGTTCTGGGACATTCACCCGCAAAGCAGTGACAGCGACACGATGCTTTATATGGTCGGAGTAACGCTCGGAGCTGGGCGCTACGTGAAAGCTCCCGGTGAGTTTTTTATCCTGCACTTCGTCGCCAAAGATACCGGTCAGGCGAACTTTGGTTTTGATTCGCTCAGGTTCATGACTCCCAGCCTGCGATACTTCGCGGGTACCGGCGATAATCTGAGCTCGGTGATCTTTCCGGTGGACACTTTCCCGCCGGCGGCGATTACCGATTTTCGCGTACAGGAAGCCGGCAGTGGCAAATTGCAGTTTCAGTGGCATAATCCCAACGATGAAGACTTCATGGGCGTCACCATTATTCGCAGTACGGCGGGATTCGCGGATTCCCTCAACACCCCCGGCACCTTCATCGCCTACAGCGGCAGGGCAACCGGTTTCGAGGATGCTAACCTTGACAATCACCAGATCTACTACTACTCCGCATTTACCTTCGATGAGATTCCCAACTACTCGCGACCGGTTTATCTCAAGGCGGAGCCGAAAGCCGAGTACATCTACGCCTATCCCAATCCTTTCAATCCCAGCAACGGAGTCCATTTTAAAACCATCTTTCCTTATGACACCTTCATCGACATCAGCATCTACGACGCGGTCGGCAATCTGGTGCTGAAATTGTATAAAAATGAACCTATCACCGCCAACGATCCGACCAAAGAGCTAATCTGGGATGGTCGTAATGCCGACGGGGATGTGGTGGCTAACGGAGTCTATTATTACATCGTCAAAACCGCACAAGGAGATAAAAAAATTGAAAAAGTGGCTGTCTTGCGTTAACCGCCGGATCTGCGTTATAGGTTTAGCGCTAAGCCTGAGCGGCGCGGCGGTCGCCCAGACCGGAGGCCAGGCGGGTACTTTTCTCGGATTGACTTCCGGAGCGCGGGCGTTCGGATTGAGCGGCACTGCCCTGGCCCTGACCGACGACGCTTCCGCCCTGTTCGTAAATCCCGGAATGTTGGGAGTATTAGCTGATATTCAGCTCAATGCGACTTTGGCGCGTCTGAATTTGGACCGGCGCTATTATGATTTCGCTTTTGTTTACCCGATGAATAACATTGGCAATTTCGCCCTGGGCTGGACGCAGTTCGGCATTGACAACATCACCGGCCGCGACCAGAACGGCTTCATCACCCAGAAATTTTCCGACTTGCAAAGCGCCTTCAATTTGGGTTACGGACGGATGGTCGGCGAACTTTTCTCGATAGGCCTATCCGTCAAGTTACTTTATCACAACTTGGCGGGATACTATGCGACCGGTAATGCGATAGATATCGGAACTGCAATCTATTTGGGCGATCATTTTACGATCGGCGGCGTATTCCGGAATGTCAATTCCAGTTTGAAATGGAACACCAACTCCCAGTACCGGGAGACCTACCCGACCCAGATCGGGATGGGACTGGCTTATTACGATCCGCTGAATATCCGCAATTTATTGCTGGCCACCGATTTTTTTCTGACGGACAACAAACTGAGTCATTATAGTTTGGGAGCGGAATATCTGATAAAAGACATGGTGGCGGTCCGCGGCGGTTATGCCAACAGCGGTATTGCGTTCGGCGGCGGAATCTTGTACGGCCCAATGAAATTGGACATCGCCTATACGCCGGAAAAATTTTCGGGCGGCAGTCGGATTAATTTTACACTCAGCTGGTTCATTTCGCCCGGAGCGGGTGCTGAAGTCAGCGAAGAAGAACCGGTCATCGAACCTGTCGAAGTCCCGCCAGCGCAACCGCCGGCGCAGACTCAGGAATATCGTCCGACGCCGGTTCAGAAGCAACGCGTCACCATTTTGTCGGGGCCCCTGAAAGCCGAACAGGCGGAGGTCATCCGCGTTGACGAAAATGCGCGGACGATTACCGTACGACTCCTGTCACTGCCCGGCTCGGAACCGATTACTTTAGGGCTTGACCAGGTAAAATTTATCGAGTGAGATCGACGATGCTTGACCAAAATCACGACACCAAAACCGGGAAAGCGTATCTTACACCCATGCGGCTATTCTCCACTAAAACCGGAATAATCGGTCTGAGCCTCCTGCTCGGACTCGACCTAAGCCTGGCGTCTCTCAGTCATCCGCTTTTCGCCCAGCGCAGTCGGCGCAGTGCCCCGGCTACAACAAAAAAACCAGCTACTACCACAACCAAAACCACCAAAGCACCGGGCTCCGAACAAACCTTGATGCAACTCGAGGAACGGAATAAGGAACTGGTCAAGCAAATTCTCGACCTGCAATACGAGCGCGATTTCTATAAAAAGAAAATAACGGAATGGACCGAGATGCAAAAGGTGGCACCGCAGGAAGAGTCCGCCGCCAAGTCCACCGCTCCTGCACCTCAGCAACCGATTTATATCCCCTATCCGATGGGCGGATTCAGCCCGACAGCGGTATCCGAAAAACCTAAAGACGGCAAGGCCCCGCTCTCCCGCGCCGATTCCCTGTTGAACAGCGCTCTGCAATCCGCGCGACGGGGTAGGCTTGCGGACGCGCTCAATCTCTTCGAGACACTGATTAAACTTGCGGAATGCCAGGACCGGCATTTCCTCGAATATGGCAAATTGCTGTATAAATTGGAACGTTTCCAGCCGGCGCTCGCAGTTCTCAACAACGTGGTGGATGAAGACAGCCTGATCGCCGTGGCGGCGTATTACCGCGGACGCATCCACCAGGAGCACAACGCCTTCAAACTCGCCGAAATCGAATTTTACCGCAGTCAGGTGCTGGGGCGTTCCTTCCGCGGTCATCAGGTGGCCCGCGCCTATCAGTTCCTCATTGACAACCAGCCGGATTCGGCCCGACAGATTTTGGAGCCGTTGACCAAGACGACGACCGGCCTGGAAGCCGAAATCTACGCCGCGCTGGCGGAAATCAGCTATCGTTCCGGTGACCGTCAGCAGGAAATCACCTATCTCCAGCGCAGCCTCGTTTACGATCCGCTTTTCCAGCGCCTGAATGCCGACCTCGGACTGGCGCTGTTTGAAGTTGGCGAATACCAGTCCAGTCTGCTGTTTCTGAAAAGACTGGTACCCACCGGGCAGGAACAGTTCAATCTGCATTATTACCTCGGACAATGTTATTATCAACTGCGGCAATGGGACGTCGCCCTCGCCGAATTCCGGCAGATTGACCCGCGGCGCTGGGGCAACGAGGGACAAACGGTCTGGGTGCCCAAAATCTATTTCATTAAGAGCCTGCTGGCCAAATCGCAGAGCAATTTCCGGGAAGCTACCGATTTCTTCCGCAAGGCACGCGAAGTCAATCCCGACGCCGCTACCTGGATGGAAGCCGCACTCACCGATTTAGCCGGCATTTATGAAAACGAAAAGAAATTCAATAGCGCCTTGGACTATTACAGCCAGCGTCTGCGTCTGAATCCTGCCAACCCCCAGACTCTGCTGAAATTAGGAGAGATTTATTATCTGACCGGGGATTTTTCGGAAGCGAAAAAGGTTTTCATTCAGGCGTTGTCTGATCGTACCGTGGCGGACAAGGCCGAGGCCTGGCTGAGACAGATTGATGCCGAAAGCTATTGAGTGAGGAAGCACGCGGCGGATTTTTTACTTGACTGACTGATTTGCAGATTTAATGACGAGAAAACCGGTAATAATCTTCTTTTGGATGGTCACCGTGGGGCTGAGCATCGCCCTGGCGAACGAACCGCCGCATTTTACCAGCACCGTCACTGATACATTATTAAAGGAAGATGAATTCTGGGACGTCTGGTTGACTGCGACCGATCCCGATAACGACGAAATCGAGTTTTCGCTGGCCGGCGGAGCTCCGGCTGGAATTGAAATCAACTCCCTTTCCGGGTGGCTGACCTGGACTCCAACCAACGATCAGGTTGGCACACACACGGTCACGGCCATTGTCAGCGACGGTGCCCTGCAGGGTTTTCTGACTTTCCGACTGCATGTGTCCAACACCAATGACACGCCCTACTGGGTCATCGTACCGGCCGAGACGCTGACCGTGCAGGAAGACAGCCTGCTCACTGTCCAACTGACGGCGGATGACGTTGACCGCATTTACGGGGATAAAATCCGCTACAGTTTGCAGTTCAATCCCTCCGGCGCCTCCATCGACTCGCTCACCGGCAAAGTCACCTGGCGCCCGGATAACAGTCATGTCGGTTATCAGAATTTTTCCGTCCGCGCCAGGGATGACAGTTCGAAAAGCATCCAGAAAAACTGGATCGTGGAAGTTCTTAACTCGCCTATCGCCTTCCTCCCGCTCACCGATTCGACCGCTGTCGAGGACGAGCTCCATAGCGTTGATCTACAGACTTCGGATGAAGGTCAGGGCGTCGTGCGCTACACACTCGAACCCGGTTTCTTTCCGGGCTGGTTGTCCATCAATGCTCTCACCGGTCTGCTGACCGGAACGCCAGACAATTTAGATGTCGGGACGACCTTAGTAAAAGTCACCGCCAGCGATGGCAACGGCAGTAGTGCAACTTTGAGTTTCAATCTGACCGTGCAAAATAAAGCGCCCAGCATCACGACCACAGTCCTGCCCGCAGGTACGGAAGATCAGGATTACAGCACCGATCTTACTGCCGACGATGAAGGATTAGGCGCGACGGCTTACCGCTTTCTGAACGATGTCGAGACGCCACCCGCCTGGCTGAGTCTTGACTTCGACACCGGTCTACTGCACGGCAATCCCAACAATGCTTTCTCCGGTGCCAATCGCTTCACGGTCGAATTCGATGATTCCAAGGGCGGCAAGGATACCGTCCAGCTCGTTATCAATATCCAGAACGTGCCTCCGGAAATATCCTATGCCGCCTATGATCCGCAGATCTCCGAAGACGTGCTCTTTACCCTCGATTTCAATTCCACCGACGATAATCAGGGAACGATAACCTATTTCGGGCTTGACCTTCCCTCCTGGTTAAGCGTCAATGCCGCTTCGGGGCTAGTGCAGGGAACGCCCGACAATCGCCACGTCGGGGCAGTGAATTTCCGGGTAGTCGTTTCGGATGGGCACGCCGGGGGCACGGACACCGCCAGCATTTCCCTGCAGGTTCAAAACCGCGAACCGCAATTGGCCAGCACCGCGGTGACCGGCGCGACCGAGGATGCGGCTTATAATTACGATATCAACTATGACGACGAAGGCTTAGGTACGACGGCCTATGCCTGGCAGACTCAGCCCGGCTGGCTCGATTTGAATACCGCGACCGGCGTTTTGAGTGGCACGCCGGATAATTCCGACGTCGGCGAAAATGCCGTATCAGTTAAGATTGACGACGGCAACGGCGGCATTCGTTACCACGAGTTTGTCATCACTGTCGCCAATATCGCGCCACGCTTCACCGCGATTGAAAATACGTCCACCGCCGAGGATGCCCTTTTTAGCCTGAATGTTATCACCGATGATGAAGGTGATCCGAGCGTGACGTATGCTCTTTCCGGACCTCCTGCCGGCATGACGATCAATTCCACGACCGGCGTGATTTCCTGGACGCCCGACAACAGTCTGGTCGGTGTTCATAACATCAACATCAGCGCCACCGATAACAATGGCGGTCAAGCCAGCACAAGTTTTCAGCTGACAGTCACCAATGTCGCCCCTACGATGGTCATTACCCCCGAATTGACTGTTCAGGAAGAATCGCTCTACAGTTATGACGTCAACAGCAGTGATGAGGGCGTCGGTAACACGCGCTATTCCCTGGAAGTTAATCCGGGTTGGCTTTCGATTAATGCTCTTGACGGCGCCCTGCTCGGCACCCCTAAAAACGAACACATCGGCTCCAACAATATTACGGTAAAGGTCGACGACGGCAACGGTGGTATCGTCACTTATGCCTGGACGGTGACCGTCACTAACCTTGCCCCGACCATTACCACCACCGTCATCGGTGCGGCAACTGAAGATGCCGCCTATACCCAGGGAGTATCAGTCTATCCCGAAAACCAAACCGGATACAGCTGGTCAATCGTCGGCGATAAACCAGCCTGGCTGAGCATCAATTCCGGCACCGGACAGCTCAGTGGCACTCCGACCAATTCCCAGGTCGGGCGCAGTACGATTACGGTGCGCGTCAGTGATGGCAAAGGGGGTACTGACGACCAGGAGTTGACCTTAGACGTCAACAATATCGCCGCAACCTTTACTGCCAGCGGACCAATTGCGGTCACCGAGGACAGCGAAGTCGCCTACGACTTCAACACCAACGATGAAGGCGACGAGGGCACGGGCGAAAACGGCTATTTCATAACTACCGGGCCATCCTGGCTCTCTATCAACCAGACCACCGGCGAACTATCCGGTACGCCACGCGATACAGATGTCGGAGTTGTGCCGCTTTCAATTCGTTACAACGACGGGAACGTCACTTCCACAACCGCCAATACCACGATCACAATCACAAATAATCCACCGGCCTTTACGACCCTGAATCCCACCAATACCACTACCGAGGATGGCGTTTATGCTTACCAGTTTCGCTCTTCCGACGATGCCTGGGGTAGCACCACATACAATTCCAGGTACACACTGCCGTCGAGCCTGAGTTTGAGTTCCGCGGGACTTTTAACCGGAACACCTACAAATCAGGAAGTCGGTCAGCATGTAATCGGCATAATCGTCAGCGACGCCAACGGTGGTAGAGACACGCTGGAATTTACCCTCACGATTCTAAATAATCCTCCTGTCCTCACCGGCCTTACGGTCTCACAATCACCGTATACGACCAGCGGCGACACCATTAAAATCTTCGAGGATTATCCCTACAGTTTCGATGTATCCGCCAGCGATGAATCTGACGGCGTTGGTGCAGGTTATACCTTTACCCACAAACCGGCCTGGGCTTCCGTCATTTCCCTGGGGGAGGGACGTCTCAACGGTACTACCTCCAATGTCCACGTCGGATTGGATTCACTGGAGATTATCTTCAGCGATGGTAACGGCGGCACTGCCAGTAAAAAATACTTCGTTCAGACCCTTAATGTGCCGCCGCAGTTTACCAATTCGGAGACGACGGTCTCCGCCACAGAAGATCAGGATTTCAGTCTGGATCTGAACTCTACCGACGACGGGCAGGGTACCATCACCTATTCGATCATCGCCGGTGACCCGGGCTGGATCCAGATTGATCCGGCTACGGGCATAATTACCAATAAAACGGCGCGACCCAATAACGATGACGTATCGGCAGGCGATGTAGTCACTTTTGAAGTAGACGATGGCCATGGCGGCAAAGATTCCATTACGATCACCATTGTCGTTGTAAATACCAACGATGCTCCCACTTGGGCGTCCGCTCCTGCTGGCATCGTGTCGACGGCCGAAGACGCGCTCTACTCGACGACTTTGATAGCCAACGACATGGACGTCGGCGATGCTGTTTCCTACTCTTTAACCGCTTTTCCTTTCGGTATGGAAATCAATTCCTTGAGTGGTCTGATCACCTGGACGCCCACCAATCTTCGAGTCGGCGACCATACCGTCACGGCCAAGGCTACGGATAAC
>CAZPQN010000051.1:0-12372 GCA_964588795.1 uncultured bacterium
TTGACATTAAAAAACGAGCAATCTCAAGGTACCTGCAGGCTTTGATTCTGGTCGGAGCATTTTACTTTCTGCCGGCAGGCACTTGGCGTTTCTGGCAGGCGTGGCTCTGGATAGCTATTCTGTTTATTCCGATGGCATTTGTGGGACGCTACCTGCTGAGACATGATCCGGAACTGCTGCGGCGACGTCTGCAATTCAGGGAAAAACGTTCTACTCAAAAATTATTTATCAAAATCACTTCGGTTTACTATTTTGCCGCACTTTTACTGCCGGGTTTCGACCATCGATACGGGTGGTCAAACGTGCCAGCCGGGGTTATTTTTCTGTCTGACTTACTGATACTGGTTGGTTACGGGCTGTTTTTTCTGGTGATGCGTGAGAACAGCTTCGCCGCCCGGACCGTGGAAATCATGCCGGATCAAAAAGTCATCCAGACCGGTCCCTACGCCGTAGTAAGGCATCCCATGTACGTCGCGGCTTCCCTGATGTGGGTACTGACCCCGCTTGCACTCGGTTCCTGGTGGGCTTTTCTACTGATGATACCGTTTCCGCTCAGTCTCGTTTTTCGTATTCTCGATGAAGAAAAAACTCTAGTCAAGGATCTGCCCGATTACCAGGCTTACATGCTCAAGGTCAAATATCGCCTATTGCCGGGAGTTTGGTAAAAGACAGCGTTATGCTTTTTGGAACCCGGTCTTCAACTTAAATATTAAATCTGCGACAACCGGAGCAATTATGACTCAAATCATCGCTTATTGTGGTCTGAACTGTGCCGAGTGCGGCGCCTATCTCGCCACTATTAACAATGACGACCGCCAACGCGCGGAAGTCGCTGAGCAATGGTCACGCGAATACCAAGTTGAGCTGAAACTCACCGACATTAATTGTAATGGTTGCCTTTCTACATCAGGCACTGTTTTCAGCCATTGTCAGGTGTGTGAAGTACGGCTCTGTGGACTCGCGAAAAACATCGCCAATTGCGCTCACTGTAAGGATTTCATCTGCGATAAACTCGTGAAATTTTTCCAGATGGCACCGTTCCTGCGTGAAAGACTCCAGCAAATGCGAGACGAATTGTCCTCGGACTGACTGAAAACAGCTCGCTTTTAGCATATTGCCCTAGTTGAGCTGGTCGACTCCCGGAATAGTAGAAATCTTATTGGAGGTAAAAATGATCCTGCGCGTGCTTTTCTGGATGCCACGGATACTTTCGATGATGTTTGCTCTGTTTCTGAGCCTTTTTGCATTGGATGTTTTCGAGCCGGGAGTGAGTTTTTGGAACGCAATGCTTGGCTTGCTGATTCACCTCATCCCCGTATATACGGTGATTATCGCGTTGGTTGTCGCTTGGCGTTGGGAATGGATCGGCGCTTTGTTCTTTTTTGCCTTAGCGGTTCTCTATCTTGTTTTGGCCTGGGGACGCTTCCCCTGGAGCGTCTATTTAATCATTTCCGGCCCCCTGGTGCTGATTGGCGTTCTCTTTCTGCTTAATTGGTCACACACAAATAAACTCCAGGCCAGGCAGTAGGGGCTGACCTGAAAAGTTGATATATTAATTTCAATACGTCATTCAAAGTGTTTCTCGGCCTGATAACGCCATTAGAAATGAGTACTTGGCTTATAAGGGTTCGATATAACAACTTGAATGAGCAAAATTAATTGTACTGTCATGAAAGAGTATATTTTCGATGCTAAAATCCAAAAACATGCTCATCTTGACGCCGCCTTTATCGAATTTCCCTATAACGTCGAACGGGAGTTCGGCATGTGCGGACGGGTCAAGGTCAAAGCCACTTTCGATGGCGTCACCTATCGGGGCTCTTTAGTAACAATGGGTCACCGCTGTCATATCCTGGGTTTGACCAAGGAAATCCGGTCGGTCATTGGCAAACAGCCCGGCGATATGGTGCATGTCGCGATTCAGCAGGATACAGAACCCCGCACCGTGCCAATTCCGGCTGATTTGCAACAAATATTCGCGCAAAATCCTTTAGCCGCTACTCACTTTAATGCGCTTTCCTACACTCACCAGAAAGAATATGTTTGCTGGATTGAGGACGCTAAAAAAGCCGAAACCCGTCAGCGACGGCTGGAAAAAACCGTTGCCCGGCTGTCAGCATCAGTGAAACGCCCCGGGTAGTCTGTTCCTCGTACTTTAAGCTTTGTTCCGCGCGGTGACTTTTCCAATTTTCAGCCTACAGGATAGTCGCGTATGTTAGTAAAAAACATTATCGGCAACGTCGAACGTCCCTTCGTCAAATACCCCAATGGCGAAGCTGCGGGACGCATCGAAATTCAGCGCCCGGAAGGGCTGACTACTCCGTCAGTCAGCATCATTATTCCTACCATGGGTGCGGCGCGTGAAGAATTTCTGCCCGGGCTCCTGGAACAGATCGAGCGCCAGACTTTTCGCGAGTATGAAGTAATTCTGATCGCAGGCGACCCACGTCAGGGAAGGGCGATCAACTGCGGGGCGGCGTTGGCGGCGGGGCGCTATTTGCTGACCCTGGATGACGATACCCGGCTCGGTTCGGATGACCTGCTTGAGAAAATGCTAACGATCGTTGTGGCGCATCCCGAAATCGGCATGGCGGGTGTCGCCAATCTCGTGCCTGCGGATGCCAGTTGGTTCACCAGACGGATTATGGGCGAACTGCCGCGCCGGACGGCGCCGCTGGTTACAGAAATCACTGAATCTGACCTGGCTGAGCATCCCTGCGCTATGATACCCCGGGCTGTTTTTTACCAGGTCGGTGGCGAAAATGAACTCATCCCACGCGGGCTTGACCCGTATTTGCGGCGTGAAATCCGCCGGGCAGGTTATCAGGTGGTTGTTTTGCCCGGACTATTCATCCATCACCTGCCGCCGCGGACCTGGCGTAAATTCGTGCGCCAGTTCTATCGCAACGGCAAGATGGCCGCCTATGTCAATAAATTTTACCCGGAATTTGTGGTGGAACTGCCCACCGAGCATGGGCAGACGGTTGGTGAAAAACGGTCATTGATTCGACGGGTGTTTTCCTATATTCTGAGACTAATTTCGGCACTCTTCCGCGGCAAAATTTTCTATTTGTCCAGCCTGACACTTTATCTTTTTGGATATTTGGTCGGTTATTTAACTTTAAACAAAGATGATGTATAGAGCACCCAACCTGTTGATACCCGGCGATTTTCCTCCCGTAGTCAGCGGCATTGCCACCTATTTTTATGAAATCTGGAAATTCTTCCCCGCCAGTGAAAACTTCATTCTGGCACCTCGGGACAAGGAGTACCAGGCTTTTGACCAAAGCCATTCTTTTCGTATAATCCGGCGCGCGATTCCGACTGCCAATTCCCTATCGGCGAAATTGGTTAAGGGACTGCTGTACGCTTTTTGGGCGCTCTGGTTACAGCGGCGCTGGCATTGGCGTAAAATTCACTGCGGGCAGGTATTGTCCTCCGGTTTTTGCGGATGGCTATGCTATAAACTTTTCCGCATTCCCTACGTGATCTACGTGTATGGATCGGAAACTTTGCGGCTCGGCGGGAATGCTCTGTTGCGCAAAGCACTGCGGACTTTTCTGCTCCATGCGGAGCATATTGTCGCCAATAGCCGGTTCACGCGGGATGAGTTCGTCGCGTTTGGTATTCCGGTAAATAAATTCAGCGTGATCACGCCCGGCGTGGACACGATGCGTTTTGCTCCAGCCGAAAAGGACAATGTGCTGGTTGACAGGTATCAGCTCGACGGCAAATTTGTTCTGCTGACGGTCGCACGACTCGATGAACGCAAAGGGCATGATCGCGTCATCGAGGCCGTAGCCGGGCTAAGCGATAATTGTCCCCACCTGGTATATCTAATCGTCGGCAAAGGGCGTGAAGAACCACGTCTGCGCGAACTCTGCCGGAAATTGAACATCTCGGCCAAAGTGATATTCTGCGGCTACGTTCCCGATGCGGAATTGCCGGCCTATTATAATTTAGCCGATGTTTTTATTCTGATGAATCGGCAGACTACCAGCGATGCCCGCTTAGAGGGTGATTACGAAGGATTTGGCATCGTGTTTTTGGAAGCCGCCGCTTGTCGCAAGCCAGTCATAGCCGGTAATTTCGGGGGCATCGCTGATGCCGTGGCTGATTTGCAGACCGGCTTCATCATTGACAGCAATGATGTTTCCGCGATTCAGGCTACTATCTTGCGCTTCACCACGGCGCCAGAGCTATGTAGCAAGATGGGATCCGCCGGGCGGGAGCGGACCATGAACGGATTCGACTGGCGTCAAATCAGTGAAAGACTCAGGAAAATTCTATGACCAAACTTGACCTGCACAATCTGGCACGTCCCGAGGCATTTCAGACTACCACCTCGATCAAAGTCCGGGCGCGGGCCCTGGAAATCGCCCGCGAGATAACGGGCCGGGTGTTAGATGTCGGCTGTGGCAACGGGCTTTTTTTGCTGGCATGGAACGCTACGGGAACAGCACCACGTTTCAATTTAGGCCTGGATTATGACGAGAGCGCGGTGCGGGAAGCAAGCCAGCTTTTCATTGACAATGGCCTTGAGGCTGGGCGCTTTATTGTGGGTGATGCCTTCTGCATGCCTTTTCCCGATAACTACTACGACGCAGTTTTTTGCCTCAACACGCTGATCAACCTGCACCCTTTTAGCCGGATTGAGACTTTAATCAAGGAAATGCACCGGATTTGCCGACCGGGTGGCAAAATCATTTTCGATTACCGCAATGCTTACAATCCGTATCTGCAATTCAAATACATACTCAATTCAGTGACCGGACGACTGACGACGCACGGACATCGCTGGCGGACTTTTCAACCGGCCATGGACCGCTTAAAACTCAGCATTCTACGAAGGTTGGCAATTGCCTCGCCGATTCCATTCGCTCCGCTGGGCTACATGATGGTTTTAGAAAAGGAAACATGATCCATCTCCCCACCGCCGGAACACCACTTAAAGCTCGCGAGGTCGCACGAGCGGCACTTGGACTTTTCGAAGTTGACCAGCCGATCGAGGTTTTCGAAAGACAGCTGCAGACTTTTCTCGGCGTTCCCAATTTAGCGCTCGTCAATTCCGGCACCACTGCGTGTTACATCTTGCTGGAATTGTTTAAAAGCATCCGAACCCGCGCGGAACAAACCGAAATCGTTTTACCGGCTTACACGGCGCCTTCTCTGCTTTTGCCGATTCGGGCGGCGGGTCTGACACCGGTTTTAGTAGATATTGACCCAGCTACATTCAACATTGATTTAACTAAAATTCAGACCGTCCTTTCTGAACGCACCCTGGCAATTATGGTTGTTCATATGTTCGGCTTGCCGGTGGATGTGCCAACTTTACTGGGTTCGTCTTTGCCGTCTGACATTTTCATTTTCGAGGACGCCGCTTCCTCGCTCGGCTCGGAGCTGGATGGTCAACCGACCGGTACGATTGCCCCATTCGGATTTTACTCACTCAATCGTGGCAAGAACATTTCGACTCTGGCCGGTGGAATAATTGTCTGGCGCGATCAGCGGTATACCAAGATAATCCGCAATCTGATTGATAAATTACCGCGTCTGAGCCATAGGGGTCAGGTAATGCTATTCCTGAAAATTGCCGGTCTGGCAGTGGTGCTGAAACCGACTATTTATACTCTCCTAACGCCGGTAGTCCAGCAGTTCAAATATACTAATCTACATACACACTTCGATTCATTCGGCTATACCGGAGTTCAGGCGGCGTTAGGAGCAAAGCTCTGGCAGAGAGCCGCTCAGTTGACCGCCCGGCGTGTCGCCATTGGTAAAGCCCTGTTCAATCTTTTCAGCCGCTACAGGGATCTGCAACTGCCGACAATAACCACCCGACAAAAGGTGGCTTTCAATCAGTTCCCCATCGTCATGAAGGATTTGGAACAGCGCCAACTATTTCAACGAGGTTTGCTTGAACATGGAATCGAGACCACCCTCCTGTATGAGCAACCATTACATCACATTTTTCCGGAGCTGACGGGCAGAGGCGATGATCCATTTCCGCGGGCTACTTACTTAGCCCAACACCTGCTGTTAATTCCCAGTCACGTACAATTACGTCCGGCGTTGCGGGAAACAATCCGGCAAGTTGCCGATCGACTCCTATCGAGTAGATGACGAACAGTAAAAGGGTTTTATTATTAATTACACGTTTGGATCGCGGTGGTTCGGCGGACGCCACATTACGCTTAGCTCGCGGCTTGGTCGAGTGGGGCTATAAGGTCCTGCTTGTTTCAGGTAAAACTGTCGAACCCTCGATGGATCTGCCAAGCTATAGTACGGCAAGTGGCTTTCAACTCGTCATGCTCAACTCCCTGGTGCGGCAGTTGAATCCCTGGCTGGATTTAATCACTCTGATCAAGCTGTACGGTTTGATGGTGCATTTCCGACCGCAGGTCTTGCATACCAATACCTCCAAGGCGGGTTTTTTAGGCCGATTAATAGGATATATAGCGCGAGTTCCCCGGATTGTCCATTCAGATCACGGTCACATTTTTTACGGCTATTATAATCAGGCGACGACCCGGTTTTTTATTAATTTAGAAAAAATTGCCGCCCATTGGTGTGACCTGATATTAAATTTGACTGCTTCGGGACGACGCGATTATATTCGTGCTAAAGTAGCCCGACCGGAAAAATTCACGGTCTCGCTCGTCGGTACCGATTTGGGGCCATTTTTGGCTACGCCACTACCCTGCTATCCGGATTTTGGTAAGGGCGAGCGTTTTAAAATTGCCTGGGTCGGCCGCCTTGTGCCGGTAAAAAATCTACCGCTGTTGCTGGAAACCGCTGCACTATTGCAAGCCACGGCTTTTCCGGCGGATTTTCAAGTTATTGGTGATGGCGAAGAAATGGATGCCACCCGCCGGCGTGCCACCGCCCTGCACCTCGAAAATATGAATTTTCTCGGCTATCGGTCGGACGTCGCCGCATTGCTTAGTTGCTGTCATTTATTCGTCTTCACCTCCTTGAATGAAGGATTCGGAATAGTAATTATCGAGGCGATGGCATGCGGATTACCCGTGGTCGGGACCAGCGTAGGCGGCACTCCTGATTTGATCGAGCAGAATCGTAATGGCCTGCTGGTGGAGTCGAATAACGTTTCGGCACTGTGTGCAGCAATTAAGACCGTGCTCAATAATCAGACATGCTGGACCCGGATGAGTATGCAAAACAGAAAAAAAGCTGAATTTTATTCAATTACTAATTATATTAAACGGGTACGGTACACGTATGGAGAATATGATCAAGCGACCAAGTGATGCACAGCGTAAAAAGATAATCCTTATCTTCGCCGGTGTGGCACTTCTATTTTCTCCATCCCTGAGCCAAACGCCGCAAAAGTATTTGTTGCTGAAAGCCGGTCTGCACTTCGATTCCAATGTCAGCGGCGGCAAATATAGCCCAGCGGAACTGGCCGATATAATTGACCGCAACGGAATGGATGTCGGCATTATCACCGACCACGATAACATGAAGGTCACTTATGGTATTCGCCCTTTTGAACAGTTTCTTAAATTTTCAATCGAGGAAAATTCGGTAAGAAAACATGGCTTTGAGCGTTATATTGGGGAAATTAACGCTCTTGATCAGATGTATAAAAACGTGATCCTGATTCCGGGTATCGAGGCGGTCCCTTTTTATCAGTGGTCGGGTTCTCCGATGCTGGAAAATTTGAAACTTAAAAACTGGCATACGCACCTGTTGGTTTTTGGGATTGACGACCCGGCCATATTAAAAAACATCCCTTCTGTCGCCAATGGATTAGGGTACAAGCGTCCGTCTGGACAAATCATGAAATATATCTCTGAAAATTTCATGCACTTTGGACTCATCGCCCTTTATTTCATGTTGTTTCTGATCGCCTTGCTTTTTATCATCCGCCGTAAACGCGACTTGGTGGACATCGGACGAATCAAGCACCATCGGCGGCGGTATCGTTTTTCCTTTCTGGCTCTGGTCATCGCCATGCTTCTGGGTTTGATTCTGTACCAACAATATCCCTGGTTGCCGCCAAATTATACTCCTTATGACGCCGAGCCGGGTATCGGACCATTCCAGGTTTTAATCGATTATGTCAATGCCAACAAGGGCTTAGTTTTCTGGGCGCACCCTGAAGTCGCCCACGATGAAAAACGTCCGGTCAGTATCCCCCTGCTCAGTCAGACCATCTCGATTTCGACTGAAGCATATCCGCAGCACATTTCCGACGCCCAGAATTATACCGGCTTTGCCATTTTCTGGGAAGGAATGAAGGTCATTGGCAAGCCTGGTGGCCTATGGGATATGGTACTGAATGAATACTGCAACGGGATTCGCACCAAACCAGTCTGGGCGGTCGGCGAACTGGATTTCGAGGAATCGAATGAACTCAACAACGTAACGGAGACTTCCACATTTATCTTTGCTCGCGAGCGTACCCGGGCGGCCGTGTATGAGGCCATGCGCGCGGGACGGATGTACACGACTCGCGGTCATTTAGGCGATAAGGTTGTCCTCGAAGATTTCTCGGTTTACGATATGTATTCCGGTCGTACCGCATTCATCGGTGAAACTTTGCCAAACGTGACCCCGCCAGTCGCGATTCATGTCCGCATTCGTCCGTTAGTAAAACTCGAAATAAATGACGCGGTGCTATTGTACCGTAACCGCGAGCTGATTAAGAAATTCCGTTTCACCGGCTCGCTGGACGAATGGTTTGTTGACGAGGAAAAAGTACCGGCGAAAATGTACTACTATCGGATTTTCCTGGGTGAGAATTGGCCGACCTTAGCCAGCAATCCGATTTTTGTCAGGAAATAACCGTAATCGGTAGTTATTTATCTTCGACTTTGTAAGCTATTTTATAAAGTAAAAAGGTGACAGCTACTAAAAAACAAAGTTGCGCAAATTGCAGATAGGCTTGCGCCTCCACAAAAAATGGTTTCAGGGTCAAGCGTGATACAAAACCGAGAATCAGGGCGATTACTCCGGCAATGATGCAACCTTTAATGATGGTACTCATGTTTCCTCCGTTAGCGAGTTATTTTTTCAACACTGGCAAAGTAACCCAATTCAGGGGAATTGTCAAGGTTTTTGTATGATCTGTGCCATCCATCAGCCGCAGACCTTCCCCTGGTTAGGATATTTTGCGAAGATCCACCAAGCGGATATTTTTGTATTTCTCGATAATGTTCAATATAAAAAAAACGAATGGCAGAACCGCAATAAAATCAAAACTCCTGAAGGAAGTCAGTGGCTGACCGTCCCGGTACTGCACCGTTTCGGACAAGCTATCAATGAAATCCAGATCAACAACACGGTGGACTGGCGTCATAAACACTTGCAGACCTTGAGAACCTATTACAGCAGGGCGTCATACTTTGAGCAGTATTTTCCGGAGCTCGAAGACATTTACCACACAGACTGGACGATGTTGAGTACTTTCAACCTGCAAACAATTACCTTTCTGATGGAAAAAATCGGCATCAGCACCCCCTGCCGGATCGCCTCCCAAATGCCGGAAATCACCCATAATGAGAAGATCAGTCCGGATGAGCGCTTAATCCTGATTACCAGGAGCGTCGGAGCCGATACTTATCTCTCCGGAGCAGGTGGGCATGATTACCTGGCACAGGAACTTTTCCCCCGGAATCACATCCGATTGATTTTTCAGCAGTTCAAACACCCGGATTATCGGCAATTATACGGGGGTTTCTTGCCGTATCTATCCACACTCGACCTATTATTCAATGAAGGGCCCCAAGCACTTAGTATCATCGAAGGAGGTATCCAATGATCACTCCAGCCAAGAAAATGAACATCCTCGCCATCGGAGCTCATCCTGATGACATCGAAATCGGGTGCGGAGCCAGTTTAGCCAAATTCGCCGCCAATGGTCACGCAACCTATCTTTTTGTCGCGACGGACGGTGCCGCCGGCGGTGACCCGCAAATTCGGCGGAACGAACAGGCAAAAGCCGGTGAAATTTTGGGCGTTCAGGAAATTTTCTGGGGCGGCTACATCGACACCGGTATCGTCCTGGACAAACACTCCATCACCAATGTCGAGAACACCATCCATCGCATTAAGCCCGATATGATTTTTATCAACTACTCCGACGACACGCATCAGGATCATCGCAACATTGCCAATATTACCATTTCCGCTACCCGCTATGTGCGCAATGTACTGTTTTACGAAACACCTACAACGCAGGGGCTATATCCAAACGTGTTCGTGGATATTGGCGAACGCTATCTGACTATCAAACTACAGTCGCTGAAGGCTCACGCCTCGCAACTTGATCGCACCAACATTGCCAATTTATCCATTCTGCAAGTTGCGGAATCCAGCGCTCATTTTCGGGGTGTGCAGGCCCGGGTCGCTTTTGCGGAGGCATTCCAATCGCTGAGACTATTTATCAATATATGAGCATACCGCATTTCCGGCCGAACTTTGGACAGGACGAGGTCGAGGCAGTGACCTCGGTCCTGCTTTCCCAGCATATTGCGCAGGGTTCTCAAGTCCAGATGCTGGAAAATGCGCTGTGCCAAATATTAGGATTAAAACATTGCGTGGTGGTATCCTCCGGAACGATTGCGCTGAGCCTGGCATTGCGGGCTCTGCAAGTTCACGCCGGGGACGAGGTCATTCTGCCGAGTTATACATGCGCGGCACTCTGGCAGGCAATCAAATTCATTGGTGCCGAACCGGTCTTTGGCGACATCGAATCGGAAACCTTTAACCTTGATCCGATGGTGGTAAAAAACCTCCTTCATCGGGCCACCAAAGCCATCATTTTCCCGCATATGTTCGGTCAACCCGGTTATATCCGCGAGGTATTTCCCAACGACGTTCCGGTAATTGAAGACATCGCGCAGGCTGTGGGTGCCAAAATTGACGGTCAGCCAGTTGGCGGATTTGGAACATTGACGGTTGGGTCATTTTATGCCACCAAAGTCATCGGTGCGGGTGAGGGCGGGTTTGTGGCTTCCAATGCGGAGCATTATATTGAATCTATCCGTGATTGGCGCGATTACGATGAACGGGAGAATTTAGTCTTGCGTTACAATGCCAAAATGAGTGACCTGGAAGCTGCCATCGCTTTAGAACAGCTACGGAAATTGGACATAAACCTCCGTAGACGCCAGGAGCATGGCGCAACTTACCGGCAAATACTCGAAGCGGCTCTGGTCATTCCCGCCAACAATCCCCATCTGACTGCTAACTATTATCGGTGCATTGGACAAATACCCGGCCAGGCCAGTGAGGCAATTATCGCGCGCGCCCAAGTAAGCGGGATCCAACTCCGGCGCCCGGTCTTCAAACCCCTGCATCTCTACCAACCAACAACATCGCTTCCCAACACGGAGCGCGCCTGGAAAGAGCAGTTTTCAATCCCCGTTTTTCCGGCCCTTCAGGATGCTGAGCACCGCCAGATTTGCGCATTTCTTAAAGAGGTTACTGAAAAATGAATAAGCGTCTTTTAATGCGTTTGCTGGTCATTCCTTTTGTGATAGGTCTGATGTTGCCCTATACCGTCAAGTATTGGATGGTCAGTCACAAAATGACGCTTTTATACTACTTTCTAATTACTTCGCTGATGAGTTTTGGATTGATTCCGCTGTTTTACAAATTGGGCTTGATTTTAGATATTACCGACAAGCCAGGTGGCCGGCACATCCACCAGCAAATAACGCCCCGCACCGGTGGTATTACCATCTACATTGCATTTATCAGTGCGTTGTACATGGTCACTCAACCGCCGCCGGAATTTCTTGGACTGAGTCTCGCCTCCAGCATCATTGCGTTGACGGGTATGCTTGACGACATTCGCCGATTACCGGCGACTGTTAAACTCCTGGCTCAAATCATGGCCACCGCAGTTTTAATCAAATTCGGCATTGTCCTCTCTTTTTTCCCTAAGCATTTAATGGGACAAATCCTCTCGATTTTCCTGACCTACCTGTGGGTACTGGGTATTACCAACGCATACAATTGTCTTGATGGATTAGACGGGTTAGCTGGCGGCATTGGCATGGTAATACTCGGTTTTTACAGTGCCATCGCTTATTCCTTAAAAGACCAATTCATGACTCTGGTCGGAATTATCCTGTTCGGTGCAATCGCCGGTTTCCTGCCCTACAATTTCCGAATCAAGAAACGGGCCTTGGTTTTTTTGGGAGATACTGGCAGTACATTTATCGGCTTCATGCTCGCCGCGCTGAGCATTTTCGGAACCTGGGGTACGCATAAAAGCGTTGACCTCGCCATACCTATTTTATTGTTAGCAGTGCCCATTACGGATATGGTCATGACGACTTTCACGCGCATTTATGACCACAAAGTCAAGACCCTGCGCCAATGGATGGAATACAGCGGAAA
>CAZPQN010000052.1:0-10854 GCA_964588795.1 uncultured bacterium
ATGCGCACGCCGGTGGATTTGCTCTACAACAACCTCATCTGGGATTTCGTGGTCGCCACCGATCAGATTAATCAGCCGCATACTATCAGCGTTGCGCCCCAATCGGGGATAGATTATGCGACGCCAATCTATCTCAAGAACCTGACCACCGGCGAATTTTTCCGGCTCACCGCCGAGCACACTACGCATACCTTCACTCCGACCACTGCCGGAAATTATCCATTCCAGTTGATCGTCGGCCGGCTCTATCCGATACAGACCATCAGCCGTACTTTTTCACCGGGCTGGAATATGTTCGGCTTGCCCCTGAGTCCGCTCAATCGCGGAGTGCAGGAGCTGTTCCGGGACGATCTGGCCGGTGACGGTTATTTCTTCCAGTACAACGGCGCTACCGGCTATAGCGCCTGCGACTCACTGCAAACAGGCGCAGGTTACTGGCTGGGATTGATGAATCCGGGAACCCTGAGGTTTACCGGCGACAGTTTGAACAGCGCTGTCTCCGTCGCGCTGCCGTACCGCAATAATATCATCGGCAATCCTTACAAGTACCCGATCAGCAAGGCCAATCTCAGTTTCGTCTGGCAGGGTATCTCGAAAACTTTCACGGAGGCGGTTTCCGCCGGTTGGATCAGCGGCGCTCTGCACGGCTGGCAAAATACCGGCACCGGCAGTTATTTAGCGACGGACACTTTGGGAGTCTGGCAGGGCGCCTGGCTGTATCCTCTTTTAGATGACGTTACCCTGCAAATTAATCCGACGCCGACGGATAAGAGCCTCGCCGGTTCAGACACGAAACTCACCGGCGAGAATTGGGAAGTATGTCTGCAATTGTCCTCCACGTGGGGCGGCGACCTGTCCAGTCACATCGGCGTCAATACGACTGCCACGAACGGTTTTGATCCGGCTTTCGATTATCCGGAGCCGCCGACTCCGCCGGCCGGAAAACACCTTACCGGTTACTTTGAACATGCTGACTGGTCGGTGTTGGGCCCGCGCTACGACCGGGATATCCGCGCCACGAACGCCAGTGATTATATCTGGAATTACACCGTGAAATCGGCGCTGAACGGGGCGGTGACTATTACTTGGGAAACAGTCAATCTGCCGTCGAACTACACCCTGATTTTGCATGATCCGGTGCAGAATCGCGATATCAATTTCCGGGCACAAAATTCCTATACTTTCAACTACACGGGCGTAATAACCTTCGAGATTCGCCGTGAAAATTACACCGGCAATGCGGATGATAAGCACGGGCTTCCCACCGAGTTTGCCTTACTGCAGAACTACCCGAATCCCTTCAATCCTATTACGAAGATTCGTTACCAGTTGCCAAAGGCGGCAAATGTGCACTTGGCGGTCTATAATTTGAAGGGTGAATGTGTGCTCACATTGGTGGATGCGCACCAGCCGCCGGATTACTACACAGTTGAACTTGATGCCCGCACGCTCAGCTCCGGAGTTTATTTCTACCGCTTGGAAGCCGGTGAATTTAGTTCCCTGAGGAAATGCATCCTGCTTAAGTAATCTCCTTATTGGCGGTTAAGGAAGCAAAGTGGGCAAAGACTATCTTTGCCCACTTTTTATTTTACCTCGAAGACGTACAGTTTATCGCCAATAGTCTTCGGGGAGGAAGGTCTTATTTTCCCGGATAGCCGACGGTCTGCGCCAAAATGATGCGTTGCTCGGGACGCAGTTGCATGGCCGGGCCGAGCTTTTCGCGGTCAACCATGCCCCGCACAACCGTAGCCAGGCCCTCCGAGGCGCAAAAGAGGTAGACGTTCTGGCTGATGAAGCCCGCGTCCGTCGCCGAGTAGAATTTCTTCTCCTCGTCACTGCCCTTGCCCATGCGGGCGAAATCCGCCACAAAAATCAGGTTGACCGGCGCGATTGCCACGAAATCCTGCCGACCGGTCGCCGCCCGCAGGTCGGCTTTGACGACCAACTGCAGGGAATGCGTTTTGGCGTCATACAGATAGAGTCCATCCGCCAGAGCGACGTATACGTCGATTTCCTGCATGTTGCGGGCGGTGGGCGCGGTGCGCTTGCCACTTTCCGGGCGGTTGACCCCACTCGCCGCCCACAGCAGGTTCGACAAAACTTGTTGGGGCAACGGTTGGGGAGCAAAACTGCGCTGGGTCTGGCGCTCCTGCAGGGCTTGCATCAGGGGTTTACCGCCGGTGGTTTGCGGGGCGGGAAGTTTGATCAGTCCCTCTTCCTGTCCTGTAGCGCAGACGACGAGACTGCCACATAACATAAGCACTCCACAAAATAGTCGAAATCCTTGCATATTCACCTCGGTTAACGTTGTTTCTTACGGGTCATGTCCCAGATCAATTTAATGCCCAAAATACTGGCGACCAGGTAGCCGATTATGCCGATGATCGGATAACCGAAAAGGCGCACTCCGCCGCTGACCTGAATCACGAGCGAGGAACCGACGATCAGCGCGGCAATGATCAGGGCGGCGGACAGGCGGTTGGAAGCATGCTTGAGTTCCTCGATGAGTCGTTCCAGATTGCGATGCTGAAACTGGATGGCGAATTTTCCGGCGGCGGCCTTAGTAACGATAGCGCGCATTTTGCGGGGCAGATCCGCCACCAAATTCAGCAGGTCGTCCACCACCAACGTCCCGGATCTCAGCATGCGTCGCGGTTCGAAGCGGCGGCGGACAATTTTCAGAATATAGGGTTGCAATTCCTGGAAAAAATCGAAGGCGGGATACAATTGTCGCGCCAGGCCTTCCACGGTGACCAGGGCTTTGAGCATCATCGCCAAATGCGACGGTACCCGCAAGCGGAATTTCCGCACCAGGTCAAAAAAATCCTGCATCAGAGCGTTCAGCCGCAATTCACTGAGGGGTATGCCCGTGTAGTTGTTGATCAGGCTGGTCACTTCAACCCGTAAGGCCTGGTTCTCGAGTAAAAACTCGGCGCCGGTCAAATCTTCCAGCGCCCGCAGGGCGCGGTTGACATCCTTGCGCAAAATGCCGACCAACAGGTCACCCAGACTGTCAATGGTCAGCTCGTCAACCTGTCCCACCATGCCAAAATCCAGCGGGGCAACGATATTGTCCGGCAAGATCATGATATTGCCGGGATGCGGATCGGCGTGAAAGAAGCCGAATTCGAAAATTTGCCGGAAGCTGAGATGGACGCCGCGGCGGGCGACCTCGGCGCAGTCGATTCCCGCCGCCTGCAGCTGCGCGAGGTCGGAAGCCTTGATGCCCGCAACCATCTGCATAACCAAAAGGCGGGCAGTGCTGTAAGCGGCGTAATACTGTGGAATGAAAATCGTTTTTTCACCGGCAAAGCAGTTCCGGAATTGGTCAATCTGGCGCCCTTCCTGCCGGAAATCCAGCTCGCGGTGGATGGATTTGTCGAATTCAGCTAACAATTCCAGCGGATCCTGCACAAACTTTTCCAAAATGTAATTGCGCAGAATGCCCGCCAGATCGCGCAGGATTTCCAGGTCCACCTCAATGACGGCGCGGGCGCCGGGGCGCTGAACCTTCAGCACTACGGCCGTTCCGTCCTGCAGGGTGGCCCGATGCACCTGCGCCAGCGACGCGGCGGCGAGCGGGTTTTGCTCAATGTTTTTAAAAATTGCCATTCCCGGTTCCGGCAGTTCTTCAGTTAGCACCTTGCTAATGGTTTCGAAACCGATTGGGGTGACATTGTCCTGCAAATTAGTCAGCTCCGCGGCATAATCCGGTGGAATCAGGTCGGGACGCAGACTCAGAATCTGACCCAATTTGATGAAAGTCGGCCCTAACTCCTCGATGGCCAGGCGCAGGCGCTCGGGGCTGGTCGCGCCGATGGCTTTCGGCATCCGGGCGCGGGGAATGATTTTCTCGCCAAAGCGCGTGATCAGGTCGCCGCTGGCGGCTTCGACGATTTCACCAAAACCGTATTTCAGCAAAACCCGGATGATCTGATTGTAGCGACGCAGATGCCGCCAGGGGCGCGTCAGCGGAAAGATTTTCATTTACGCTTTCTGGATTGGGCCTCGACTTTCTGTTTGAGCTCATCGAACTCCGCCCGCGTCGGAACGTCCAGAGCGGTCAGTACTTTCTGCACTTCCTTGCGCACATAGTCCTGCACCTCGCGTTTGCTTTTTTCGACGACTGCCAGGAAATCGTCGACGAGCCGCGTACGCTGATCGGCGGCGGTTTCGCCTTTCTTCACCAGATCATCCACGATTTCTTCGATCTTTTCCTTCGTCAGGGCCAAGGCTCCGACTCCGGCATACAAAACTTTTTTCAGCAATTCGCTCATAACATGCTCCTCTCTTTTTTGTCACTCTGATTTTAATCAAACTCCGTCTTAAAAGCAAAATTGCCGGGTAAACCGCCCCTGCCTCTTGTCACCGCTGAAAATATCGAGTATATTTGCAGAGCAATGACCGTCTGGCTGGCGTTAAGGAAAAAAATCGTGTCTGTGGCTCTCACCGGGGCAGGATTCGTTCTGTTGGTTTATGGTGTAATCCGGATTTTTTTCAACACGCCGGGAGAGTCGTTGCCGACCGGTACCTTAAAGATAGCCGGCATTCGTGAACCCCTCGAAATCAGCATTGACCGCAATGGCATCTGGCAGATTGCGGCCGCTAACCAATCCGATCAGGACTTCGCCATCGGTTTCATGCAGGCTCAGCAGAATCTGTTACGGCTCGATGCCCTGAAGCGTCTTGCCAGTGGGTGCTTGTCCGAGGTCTGGGGACGACGCTATCTGGAGTGGGATCGCTATGCCCGGCAGTTAGGTTTTCAGGAACGCGCTCAGGCGGTTTCCGCTGGCTGTCCGTCGGAAGTGCAATCGGCGCTGGGCGCCTATTGCGCCGGTTACAACGCCAACCTGACCTTACAGAATAAACATTTGCCACCCGAGTTTGCGCGCCGCGGTTACCGGCCGGCAAAATGGTCACCGCCCGATTGCATCGCATTGATGCTGATTATGCATTGGCTGAATCAGGTCAGCTGGGACGAAAAAATCTGGTCCTACAAAGTCGCGGAGATCCTGGGCCCACAGAAAATGCAGGACGGGTTTCCCGCGGTTGCCTGGGAGACCACCCAATCCGCGAACTTCGGCACGACATTTTTTCCCGTACTCGACGTCTTTTTGCAAACCGGACTCGAACTCCGGGCTTTCGCCGGTTTATCCGGGAACGGCTCCGGACTGCGTTGCCTATTCCCCATAGATAGTGAGCTATCTGTGCCCTCCAACGCTTTGGTAATAGAGACGACGAATTTTCCGCCAGAATGCTGGATGGCGGCGGTCTCCACGCCGACCACGGAATTTATGGGGCTTTTCCTGCCGGGCACACCCTTTGTCTGTGCCGCCCGGTCCGCCGAGCTGGCCTGGGGCGTAAATTTACTCAAGGACAGCCGATTTGACCTCCTGGTCATCCCCACCGACTCCATTCGGAGACAGTCCCGTACGGAAAGTATCGCATGCCGCAATCGCAAACCGTATGCCTTCGTCCGCTACTCAGTTGGGGGCCTGCCGTTATTAGATTTCTCCGGTGTCCGTCAGGCCACCGATTCCAACGCCGTAGCCCTGGCGTGGTCATCCTGGACCGCGGAAGATTTTGTCATCTGGTACGCCCTGACTTATAGTTCCAATCCGGATAATATCCGCGACTATGCATCGCAGTTGACAGTCCCGCATGAATTGATCTGGTGTCCAACAGGCGGTTATCCAGGCGAGAGCGTCAATCCGGGCGCTCAGAAAATAATCCCCAACGGTAACTGCATCAATCTGACCGCGCTGCAGGTCACTGACTTTTCCGGACAAACCGCTGAGCCAGCGTTTGCGTCAACGCTCACTACGAGCACCCGCGCCGCACAATTGATTGGCAATTTAGCGGCGATCGTACCCGATACAATCTTATCCGACGGGCTAGTCCGGCGGGCGCTGAAGGCACTCGTGAATTGGGATGGTGCCTACACCGACAGCTCCGCTGAGGCGACGATATACACTGAACTATTAGCCCGACTGGCGGAGCGGATTTATGCCGATGAATTACGCTTAGTTGACGCTACGGTCATGGAGCAGCTGTTGTCACTGCCGAACTTTTTAGAATTAAATCTCGCGGCTTTGCTAGAAGGCGGTGAAAGCAGTTGGTTCGACAATCTGCAAACTCCTGACATCAGCGAATCCCGCGCCACAATTCTGCAATCAGCGCTGGAAATCGCCGTACAAAAACTGCGCGCTGGCTATTCCGGAAACTTCGCGCAGTGGCAATGGTACCGCATGAAAAATAACCTGCGACTGACTAGCCCGGTAATCTCCCGACGCCTGACCGGGCCGTATCGTAATCTGCTGAACCAAAACCACTTCCCTGTTAATGAATATCGCATCACCTTCTCGCCGTCTGATGCCGAAAAATACACTATAGCGGCGACTGGCGGCGAACAGACATCGACCAAATACGGCACCACTCGCCGCCCGGAGATAGTGCGCCAGGGAGCCCGGCTGATATTACTAATCCCCAAACCATAACGGATCTGGCATGTTTAGCAAGGTTATTAAAGATGCATTAATGATTACCGGCTTCGTTTTCATCATGATGCTGGTAATCGAGTATCTCAATGTTCAGACGCGCGGTGCCTGGCAGAAATTGCTGACCGGTAAGCGCTGGCGGCAGTACATACTGGCGGCAATATTAGGTCTGATTCCGGGCTGTCTGGGTTCCTTTGCCGTGGTCACCATGTACACGCACCGCATCCTGACTCTCGGGGCGCTGGTCACCGCGATGATCACGACCAGCGGTGACGAGGCCTTCGTTATGTTTGCTCTGTTTCCCAAACAAGCCCTGCTTTTGCACGGCGTGCTGTTAATAATCGGGTTAGGTGGCGGCCTGCTCACCGACCTGTTTTTCACGAAGAGCAAGTTGCTCCTGCCGGACGAGCATGATTTGCCTTTGCATACCGAGTACTGCGACTGTTTCCCGCACGAAAAGTTTTGGAGTCAATTGCGCGAACTGTCCCTCCAGCGTTTTTTACTGGTCGCCCTGATGGTCATGGCGGTGGTGGCGTTTGCCACCGGCTATCTCGGTGAAGCAGAATGGAACTGGGTGCGCGTGACACTACTCCTGGTTTCGCTGACCGGTCTGTTCATCGTGCTGACAGTGCCCGACCACTTTCTGGAAGAACACCTGTGGCGGCATGTCGCCCGGCGACATCTGCCCAAGATTTTTTTCTGGACGTTGGGAGCGCTGATTTTACTGGAAATCGTTATCAATCGCCTGCATCTGGAACAATGGCTGTCTCACTCGTATTGGCTGGTCTTTGGGATCGCCGCCTTGGTGGGGCTGATCCCCGAATCGGGTCCGCACCTGATTTTTGTCACCATGTATGCGCGCGGGTTGATACCTTTCGCCATTCTGCTGACCAATTCAATAGTTCAGGATGGCCACGGCGCGCTGCCGCTTTTAGCCCACTCACGCCGACAGTTTATGCGGGTCAAGCTGATTAATCTGCTGATCGGTCTGCTGGCGGGAGCCGTTTTCCTGTGGTACGACTGGTAAGGCAATAAACGGTTTTTTATATTTAAGAATCACCGTGCCCGATTCAAGCGCACGATCGCTGAGCGCATGCGGGATAGGAACTTGAGATTCATTTCCGAGGCGTAGTCCGGATAGGTCCAGGGGAGCAACGTGAACCGGCCATGCTCGAAAATCAGCGTTACTTCGGCAAAAATGCCGTCACCCGCATAGATGCGGTGCGCATAATTTTTCGTCGAGAATAACACCAATTTCGAGGGCTCGAGATAACCGGGATCAAGATTAATGCGGCGGCGCGGCTGCCCTGTGGAATGGTCGGCACTTTCGGCTTCGATCGCGTTGGTCCAGATTTTAATGCGGTGAGCCGCCTGTAAATCGATTGGCTCTTCGAAGACGAAAAATTGCTTGCACAGGTTTTTACCGAATTCCGGTTCATAATAATCGGTGAAGTCGCTGAAAATGAAAAGCGCTCCTGCACCCATGACCGCTCCGAATCGAGCGGTTATTTTTTCCAAGGCTTCGGATACTAATTCCGGGTTCGCCGACATTATCGCGACGAATAAATGTCCCTGTGGCGCGGGTTTAATCTGTCCCATCGTATTCCTCATTATTGGGATTGTTGTTTTGGCGATTGGCGGCATTGCGCTCATTGGCCATCTGGCGTAAGGTAAAGTAATCGTCGTAGCCCAGGTCGCGGGTGCGGAATGGGAAAATCGTGGCATTGGTCATCAAGGGATCAAGGTCATCACTGACATAATGCAATTCGCGGGCGCGATTCCATTCTACGGTCCCGGGAATCGGCGAAAAAGACGCCAGGCGCGCTATGACGCCCTGATCGGCCACGAAGTCAATGCTGTCAGCAATCTGTTGCCGGGTTTGGCCGGGCAGGCCCATAATCAGATAGGTTTCCAGTGCATGGCGCGCGAATCCGGCGTGTTCCAGGTTCTTAACTGCCGCCGTGAAGGCTGCATTGTTGACTTTATTCGATGACGCCTTCTGGATTACAGGATCGGTGGATTCCAGACTCAACCGGATAGTCTGAAAGCCGGCCGCCAGCATGAGTTCGGCCAATTCGGGATTGATCGCCCGGGCAAAAAGACCGTTCGGGGAATGTAAACCAAGCTGAAAACCGCTCGCGATGATGCCTTTTAATATCGGGACTATATGCCGATCGCGGTTGGCGAACAGGGCGTCGTCATAGAACGCGATATGCCGGACTTTGTGTTGTTCGTAAACCAGCTGGATTTCCCGGAGCACATCTTCCGGCTGACGCTGGACGAATTTTTTATTCAGCAGGTAGGTCGCGCAATAAGTACAGCGATTCGGACAGCCGCGCGAGGTCAGAATCGCCGCCGATTTCAGGTGCGGATAATGTTGCCACGGCAAAGCGCCTTCATCGCCGCAATCCGGCACATTCGCATAATCCCGGCCGATTCCGAAAAGTTCATCAAGCAGTTGCAAGACTTTCTTCTCGCCGTAACCGGTTATCAGATAATCGGGCTTGACCGTATTACGGGCATGTTCGGGATAAAGGCTGGCGTAGATTCCGCCCAGGATCAGCGGAACAGCCGGAAATCTTTCACGCAGAATTTTGACAGTTTCGACGACGCCGGGATACCAGTAGGCAATCAGCGACGTCACCAGAATTGCACCCGGCGGCGGCACATTGGCAAGCGCTGTCGTGAACTGTTCCCGGCTGGCGCCGTAAAGCCCGTAACGGCGCGGGAATTGCGCCAGCGCCGGCGGCTTGGGAATGATGGTTTTACGATATTTGCCGCGTCCGTCTTTAAATTTGTCGTTGGCCGTGTCCTGCCAGCGCGGGCGATCCATCAGGTCGATGAAGTCAATCTCGTAGCCGTAATTTTGCAGGAATTTGGCGATATACAACAGGCCCAGCGGTTTCGACCACAGGTCGAAGGCCGTGAAATCGGCGATCCAGGGATTGACAAGCAGGAGACGTTTTTTCATTGACTAATTAACCGGTGATTAATTGCCAGGGCATGGCAGTAATTTTAGTTCCAAAAGACTTTACTTCCTTTCCGGTGTGAAGAAGTAGCCCACAGACTGTTTCTGGATAATCGTTAATAAATATTTCCAGGTTTTTAGTATCTGCCAGGCGTGGACTGTCGGTCAGTTTAACTTCGACAGCTAGCAAGGTACGTCCCCATTCAATGACGAAATCCACCTCTTTCCCGGTTACTGTACGCCAATACAATATCTTTGCCGGTGGATTGATTTGATTGCATTGCACCTTTAAATGCAGAAGGATCAGGGTCTCGAAAATCGCACCGATTTCCCGGCTTTTTTGTAGGGCATCTTTTTCAAAAAGCCCGGATAGAAAACAAACCAGTCCCGGATCGATCCAGTAAATTTTGGGCGTTTTAATCAATCGCGAGGTGCGGTTAATTGTGAAAGCCGGTATTTTTTCCAGCAGACAGGTTGTCTCCAGCAGGTTTATGTACCGGTAGACACTGGGCTGACTGATGGCAATGTCTCGTGCAATTTCGGTTTGATTCAGCATCTGACCGTCACGCAAGGCCAGAGCCGTCATTAATCGTCGGAAATCCGGCAGGGATTCAATTTGGGACAACTGCCGTAAATCGCGTTCCAGATAGGTCATAATATAACTGTCCCACCAACGCAGAATTGCTTTCCGGTCGGGTAAAAACTGTACTGCCGGTAATGAACCATTAAGTAAAATGTCGAGTAAATTATCAGAGACGGTCTGATTGTTGATCGTATCCGCCGGCTGACCATTTAATAATTTTTGCAGCGGATTGGTTGTTTGACAGTCGTTCATCTCGCCGATTGTCATAGGTAGTAAAGTAAGAAACACCGCCCGGCCTGCCAGACTTTCACTGATATTGTGCATTAAAAGAAGATTTGAAGAACCGGATAAGATAAATCGCATCTGGGGGTTTTGATCCACTGCAAGTTTGATCGCCGATAAAATGCCGGGTGCTTTCTGGACTTCGTCAATTATCAAATTGGTACAATCACTCCAAAAAACTTCGGGATAACGTTTGGCAATGGTGATCGCATCCAGATCGTCAAAGCTGATATATTTCCAGTCGCGAAAAGGAATTTCATTCCGCAACAGGGTGCTTTTACCGACCTGGCGCGCTCCGGTTAACACGATTATTGGATGAGCACTCACAGCCTGACGTAATTGCCCGGCCAGCCAACGCGGCCTGTAAATCCATTCAGTATTTGAATAATAATCATTCATGGCCTGAATAATAATTAGAAAATACCATGAAAGCAAGCTTTTATTATGTGGTGGGTTTTATTACTCTCCCCTCTGAATTGTGGCAATTATCCGTGCGAAATTACAGACCTCATGAGAAAATCGGC
>CAZPQN010000053.1:0-10565 GCA_964588795.1 uncultured bacterium
TTCGCGGGCTTTGCGACCCGCACAAGTCCAGTAGGGATGGGCCAGTTCGCGCAACTTGTCCGGATTGGCGATACTTTTCTGGCTCTTAAAGCGGTTAATGAGTCTCAGGATACCCGCCATAAACGGCAGGCTTAAACGCGGCAGGTAAATAGGAAAAAGGCGGCACTCTAACGCCTGTCCCACCTGCGCGATGATTTCATTCCAGCTATATCCGGCCGGCGCGTCATCGCAGGCGTAAAATATTTCGCCACTCGGTAAATTGGAGCTGGCAATTAGCATCAATAATTGTACTAAGTCTTCCACGTGAATCAGGCTGAGACGATTTTCAGTCAGCCCTAAATGAGGATTCAGATGGGCCTTGGCCAATTTAAAAAAAATCAGCGAGGCCCGGTCGCCCGATCCGAAAACGACTGCCGGGCGGACGATCGTACACCGCAATTGCTGGCGATGGCGCAAGACCGCGATCTCGCCCTGTAATTTGCTTTGCCCATAAGCCGATACCGGGCAGGCCGGTTCATCTTCGGTGCGCAGTTTCCAGCGACTGGCTGGGCCTGCCGCCGCCAAGGAACTGACGTAGATAAAATGGGGTTTAACTGAACCCAGACTGATTGCCGCCTGCACAAGGTTGGCGGTACCGTGTGCATTGACCGTGATATATTCGGCGGCATCCCGCCCTTTAATTTCTCCGGCTAAGTGAAAAATGACTTCACAGCCCTGCATACCAGCGATGAGAGATTCCGGCTTTGACAGATCACCATTGACCCATTCCACACGCTCGGCAAATTCCGCCGGTCGTATACTGGTCGGGCGCGCCAGACAGTGCACGGTATGATTTTCAGCCAACAGGCGACGTACTAAATGTTGTCCGATAAAACCGGTCGCGCCGGTGACAAATACATTCATCAGATCGGTTCACCTTGCCGGTGGGGAAAAGCCGGGCTGTTTTCTGTGCTATCCAGAAGAGCATCGGCTTGCCGCTGAAACATCAGCATTGCGACCATCCAGCCATTCGCCAGCACGATAGAATAGAACAGAAACCAACCCGGGTGCCCGGCGATTAGTGCTACCATCAGGACGCCATAATGCATGGACTGGTCAATGCCTAACCAACCTCTCAATAACCAGTAATTGTAATGATAATAGGCATGTGGCTCGTGTTTCAGAGTTGTAGTGGTAAAATTACTTTGCCAGCGTGCATAGGTCAGGTACAGTCCGAGCAGTATTTTCTTGAAAAAGGCACCGCGTTGTGTTTTTAATACATCCAGCTGGGCATGCCAGGTCGTACACTCTTCTACTGGCGAATGACGCTGACCAAGAGCGTGAAACTGAAACTGACCGCGGTAATAATCTACGAGTGAGGAATGCAGGATCATGGACAGCATCGCCATTAGTGCCAATAGCCAGCCGGGCAGTAAGTAATGTACTCCGCCACGGGATGCCATTATGGCCAGCCCGCTGAATAGCAGCAGTCCGTTGACATAATCCACGATGCCGTCAATAATGCGTCCGTAAACGGTACCATTGCGATACAGCCGGGCTAACATACCATCCGCACAATCGAAGACGATCATAGCGCAATAAAAGCCGGCGGCGATTTTCAAGCTGAGCGGGTCGCCTAGTGTCAAAAAGGCGCTCGCGATTAAACCGGTCAGCAGGGCGCATCCGGAGATTTGGTTGGGCGTCAAATGCCACGGTTGCAAACCCTTGATGAGACCAAAAGCCAGGGGCCGAAAGAAAAAGAGATCTGGCCAACCTTCAACAGCCAGCGGTTTGAGGGTGCTCAGATATTGGCGATAAAGCTCGCGGCCTTTAGCACCGGATGGTTTTTTCATAGAGTCGGTAGGTCTTATAGCGTCGCACGCCGGGAATTTTCTCCAGCGCTTTGATCATGGGGAGATTGTTTTCGAGTATCCAGGACATCTCGCCCTTCGTGAAACCATGCTGCAGGCCGTTTTTAAAGGTCTCGTAGTAAAAGAGAAGGTCAATGCCCTTATGGCGGTATTCCTTGACTACGCCCATGATCAGTACCCGTACACCCCGGATTTTTTTCATTCCGGTCAGCAGGCGAACGAAACCAAAAGGCAGGAGCCGTCCATTCAGACCGATCAGCAGTTCGTTCAAATCCGGCACAGTGACGGAAACGCCGACGGGCACTCCGTGCATTTCGGCGATGAAATTCATATCCGGCAGGGCGATTTTCTTCAACGCTTCTTTCAGGTAATTGATTTCTGAATCGGTAAAAGGAACGGCGCCCCAGTTTTCAGACCACGCGGCATTGTAGACGGCCTTGAGGCGGGGAATTTCTGCTTCCAGATGCTTTAAGTCCACGGGTCGAATCGTAAAATCAGCGGTGGCTTGGATGTCATGAGCTACCTGCGTGAGCATCGCCGGGATCGATTCGGCCTGCTCGATGGTGTAAGCATAAAGGTCAATTGCCTTGGAGAAACCGGCCTTTTCGATGAGACGCTGGTAATATGGTGGATTGTAGGGCATCATGATAACCGGCGGCAGGTCGAAAGCGTCCACTAATAGCCCGCAATCCTCGTTCTGAGAGTAATTCTCCGGGCCGCGGATTTTATGTAATTCCCGGGCGGCCAACCATTCCTCAGCTCTTTTAAAGAGTGCGTCGGCGACAGCCTGGTCATCAATAGATTCGAAGAAACCGAAGAATCCGGTGGCATCCTGATAGACTTGCAGGTGGTTATTGTTTTTAATGGCGACAATGCGTCCGACCAGCTCGCCCCGCCGCCGGGCTAAATAAAACTGCGCCTCGGAGTGTTCGAAAAAAGGAAACCTGGTGCGGTCAAAGGTTTTGCGCATCTCGCTTAACAACGGCGGCACCCAGTTAAGATAACTCTGGTAAATCTGCCAGGGAAAGCGGATGAACTGTCGCAATTCCTTTGGATTTGAAACCGGAAAAACCTCGATTTTCATGCTAGCTCCCAAAATTGGACAAATTTAATATACCCGGCCGCAATTGTTCAAAAAAAACCGCCGAGCGGTTTGGCTACAGAAGATTGAACTAAGAATGGCGCAGGCGCCAGAGCTGTCCGAACAAATCCTCGAGTACCTGTCCCAAATGTTCATCGCGGGCGGTGGTCACGTCCGGTTCATTATGCAAAACAATATAAGGAACGCGGTGACCTTTGATGGTGACAAATTGCGGATCCGGGCCGCGGAATGTTTCCCAGTCCACTTCTTGATAGAGTCGGGTCAGCTTCTCGTCGGGAAGGCCATGTTCGAGGATGCTGTCGGGCTTGGCGGGATTGTAGCGTTTGCGATTCTTGCGCAGGGATTCCTCGAACGAGACATCAATGTAGAAAATCGCGGCCTTGCGCAGGATTTCGTCCGAGAGGTGCGGATAGGCGGCCTGATAGCCCCCATGTTCAGTACCGCGGGAGAATTCCACGAGGGCGGTGGTATCGTCGTGCAAATGGGGATTGTCCCGGAGGTGTTTGTTGTAATCCATGGCAATGCGCTCGATTAATAAATGCCACTGGTATTCGTACAGGAAATAGCCGTCCCGGTCAGTGTGCAGGCGCGGTTTGTGCATGATTTTTTCCAGAATGGCATCCTCTTCGAACCAGGTCCAGAGCATGGGAAAATCATCAATTTCGTCCAGCTTGCCAATGTGAAACCGGCGCATGCGCTCCTCGAGTGGAGTCTTTTTCAGGTAGTCAATAACCTCCGACTTGCCCGACGCCGGGCGACCATTGAGAATGAGAATTTCGAAAAGGTGGTGACTCATAATTTTCTCCCTGTAATAGACATTTTTTTAATGGCTCTTGTGACTTTTGGGTAAGGCGTTCCAGAGTCGGCTCATCACAATTGCGCCAATGATGGCAAAAGGAATCGGCCAGAGTTTCCAGACCTGCCAGCCGAGGTTAGTGGTGATGTATCCGACCGCCAGGCCGACGAAGGCCCCGGCTAAATACTGGATACCGTCGATCAAACCCACGGCGGTCGCCGCGGCTTTGCGTCCCCCGAAATCCATCGTTGCCGCCCCGCCGATCATGCCGTGGGCGCCGTTCACGAAGAAAGACAGAATGGCGAGAATGACCGCGGCGGCATAGGGCCCGCAATGCCCGGCATCCGCGAAGTAAAAGAGCGTCAGCATAACCACCATTCCGATGAAGCCATAGACGATGACCGGTGCCCGACGTCCTTTATACAGACGATCGGACATGATGCCGAAGACAAAACCGCCGATGATGCCGCAGATGGCAATGCCCCACGCGGTCAATTGAGCCGGCAGATTGGTGCCGACCAGCCCATGAATTTCCTTATAGTAAACCGGCCACCAGGCGTCCACGACACTGCGCCGTACGAAACCGATCATCATTGAACCGATGGCAATCATCCACATTACCTTGCTGGTGAAGACCCTGGTCAGGACTTCCCGGAAATTTAATTTTTCATTGTCCACACCGGTGCCATCGCCGGTATCGAAAGCCGGATAGCCCGCCTGCTCCGGTGTATCCCGGACAAAGAAAACGGTCAGTACGAACAAGCCCGCGACAAACAACGCCGGCAACCAGAACGCCCAATACCAGGTCAGATATTTGACGATGAGAGGAGTTCCGGAAAATGCCAAAATCAGGCCGAAGCGAATCAGAATCCCGAAAATTGCGGCGAAAGTCCCCCGCTCCCGAATATGAAACCACTGGGCGTTGATTTTAACGATGGAAAGCGCGCCGAAGGATTGAAAATAGCCATTGAACGCCCAGATGATCGCCAAACCCCAGACAAACATGCTTTTGGAAAATCCGGGGGCCAGAAGCGCCGGACTGAGCAGCTGTCCGTTATCCCAAACCGCGGCGCTCTGCACGAGGAGGTGCGACAGTCCAAATAAGGTGTTCATAATTACCACGCCGACCGCCCCGATCAGAAATGCTTTACGCCCACCAATGCGGTCGGCCAGCGGGCCATTGATTACCACCGACAGACCATAGACGAGGGGCAGAAGGGTTTCGAAAATTCCCAAGTCACTTTTTACCCAGCCGAAAACTTCCAGTAGGGTTGGCGCGATAGCCGAAAAATTATAGCGTGACATATAGAACAATGAATACATGAAGCCGATAATGATCCAGTTTTGAAAACGGCGGGCCTTGTATGCTGGCGTATGGACTGGTCGCTCCCACAGGGTTTCTGCCATCAGGTTACTCCTTGATTAATCTTTGGTTTGACGAAGTAGTGGTATACCTTGCACCTTTGTAAATCTATAATTTCGGTGCGAAAAACCAAACTTTATTTTTTTCCAGTTTTTGACTAACTTGCCGCCATGCAAAATATAAGAATTGTACTCAATGGCCAAGCGGAAACCGTTCAACCCGGACAAACTATCGGCACCATATTCGCCAATTGTCTGCCGGAAAGCCGCTATGTACCCTTTATAGCAGTTAAAAACAATGCCTTTGCTTCGTTAAACGAGGTTATCCAGGAAGCCGCGCAGATTTCCAGCCTGCAGTACTTCTACGAATCTTCCCGGCGGGCTTATGAAAATGCCGCGATCGCGACGCTGAATTTTGCCGCTGATCTGCAACATCCGAGTGCGGAACTCCATATGATGCACAGCATGTGCGACGGCATTTTTTGCCGCTTCTCCAATGCCCTGCTGAATAATCAGGACGTCTTTCTGCAACTGGGCGAGGTCTTTCGATCCCTGGTCAGCAAAGATTATCCGATCCTTCCTGTGCTGACTTCACGCCTCGATGCGATCAATTATTTTCGGGACGTTGGGCGCCCGGACACGGCCGAGCTCCTGAAATATGGGACATCCGGCTACCTGACTCTGTATACCATGAATGGAAAACGCTACTGGTTGCCTTCCCCGCCGGCGCCCCGTACGGGCCTGCTGAATGTTGTCGAAATCAAACCCTACGACGATGGATTCGTCATGCGCTGTCCAACAGAAGGCGATCATACGCGGCTCCATCCATTTCGCGATCAATTGCGCTTGTATGAAATCTTTCAGGAGTCCGAACGCTGGGGCGAAATATTAGGAGTCCAGTACGTTGCGCACCTGAACCGGATGATTGCCGAGAATCAAATTGCGGATATCATCAAGGTTGCTGAAGCCCTGCATGAAAAAAAGATCGCCAGCATCGCCGATGAAATAGATCAACAGCATAAGCAATTGGTTTTCGTAGCCGGGCCGTCCTCGTCCGGCAAAACGACTTTCTCCAAGCGCCTGGCCATCCAGTTGCGGGTTTTGGGATACAGGGTCGTGTTGTTATCCCTGGATAACTACTTCCTGGACCGGGATGAACTCCAGCGACGCCAGGGCGCTGACCTGAATTTCGAGGTCCTGGAGGCCATTGATCTGAACCTGCTCAATGAGCAGTTGAATCGTCTCCTGCAGGGCGAAACGGTGACGCCGCCGGTCTATGATTTTCACAAAGGGGTGAAAAATCCCGGCACGCAAGCGATCACAGCTGATCCGCATACGGTATTTATTTTGGAGGGAATTCACGGTATCAATCCGGATCTGACCAGCGGCATCAGCGATGCCTGTAAATACAAGGTGTATGTCAGCGCCCTGACGCACCTGAATTTCGATCAGAGCAACCGTATCCCGACCCACGATACCCGGCTGATCCGGCGAATTGTGCGTGATGCCAAGTACCGGGGGTACAGTGCGGCGGATACCATCGGGATGTGGAAGAAAGTGGTTGAAGGCGAAAAACGCTACATTTTTACCTATCAGGGTTCGGCCGATGTCATGTTCAACACCTCTCTGCTGTACGAAATCGGGGTACTGAAAGTGGCCGCAGTGCCGGCCCTGAAACTGGTACCGGAGGAACATCCGAGTTTTCCCGAAGCCCAGCGGTTGTTGGATATGTTGGCCTATTTTCTCCCTCTGGATGAAGACGAAATACCACCTACCTCCATCCTGCGGGAGTTCATCGGAAAGAGCTCCTTTACCTATTAAGCTGCGCGACCCGGTGTGGGCCTGGTCAACAGTTAGCGAGCCGGGGAGCCTTAAGCCCGTTCCAATTGAGAGCGGAATTTAGAAGGGGATTTCTTCGTCCGGCAGTTTATTTTGCGGGGCTTCGCCTTCCGTACCTTCCTTTTCGCGTCGCGCGCCGCCGCCACCCAGCAGAGTCACTGTATCAACGACGATGTCGGTCTTATAGTGCTTCTGACCGTCCTTGTCTTCCCATTGCCGGGTTTGCAGGCGACCTTCGACGTACACCAACTGTCCTTTTTTCATCCATTCCTTGGCGAATTCCGCCTGCGTCCGCCATAAGGTCAAATTGTGCCATTCCGTGCGGTCTTCGCGCTTGTTATCCTTGGTGCGGATGGATTCGGTCGTCGCCAAAGACACTTCCGCGACCGGATCCCCGTTCGGCGTATAGCGTACTTCGGGATCGCGTCCCAAATGACCAACAAGGATAACCTTGTTAACACTACCTCTTGCTCTTGCCATGCATTACCTCCATTATTTTGTGACAGACTTTTTATGTCGGTCAAATATCCCGCGACCGACTTTTCACCCAAATAATACTAAAAGAATTAGTTTTTGTCAAATGTTTTTTTAATGTTCAGGCGTCAGCCCCAGCCGATCCCGCACGCGTCGAAAGGCAGCCACCGCCTGGTCAATCTGATCCGACGTATGCGCCGCCGAAAGCTGCACCCGAATGCGGGCCTTACCCCGCGGAACGACCGGATAAGTGAAACCGATGACATAAATACCTTCCTGCAACAGCTGATCCGCCATCCTGATTGCCAGTGGTTCGTCATTCAGCATCACCGGCACAATGGCTGTCTCGCCGGGTACAATCGCGAAACCGTGCTGTTCCATTTGCTGACGAAAATAGCGGGCATTGTCTAAAGTGCGCCGCGGCAGGGTGGGGTGCTGGCGGATCAATTCGAGGGCTTTGATCGTAGCCCCGACGACCGCCGGTGACAGCGTGTTGGAAAACAAATACGGACGCGAGCGCTGGCGCATAAACTCAATGATGGCCTGTCGACCGGAAATACAGCCGCCGGAAGCGCCGCCCAGCGCCTTGCCGAAGGTGGTGGTGATAATGTCAATTTTGCCTATCAAACCGAAGTGTTCCGCGGTCCCCCGTCCGGAAGCACCCAAGTAACCGGTAGCGTGAGAATCATCGACCATCACCAGTGCATCATATTGCTCGGCGAGTGCGCAAATTTGCGGTAGCGGGGCAAGGTGCCCATCCATCGAGAAGACCCCGTCGGTGGCGATGATGCGGTACTTGGCATCGCGGGATTCCTGCAGACAACGGGCGAGGTCATTCATATCCATATGATTAAAGCGGAACCGCTGGGCTTTACAAAGACGCACCCCGTCAATAATCGAGGCATGGTTCAGCTCATCGGAGATGATCGCACACTTTTCATCAAAGAGCGGTTCAAACACACCTCCGTTGGCGTCGAAACAGGATGAGAAGAGAATTGTATCGTCGGTGCCTAAGAATTCGGAAAGGTTTTTTTCCAGCTCTTTGTGAATAGTCTGAGTGCCGCAGATGAAGCGCACCGACGAAAGCCCATAACCCCATTGCTGAAGGGTATGTTGGGCGGCTTGAATAATTTCAGGATGATTAGCCAATCCCAAGTAATTGTTGGCGCAGAAATTGATCACTTTCCGACCATCCGCGAGGGTGAGAAGAGTATCCTGCGGACTGGCGATAAGGCGTTCGGATTTATAGAGTCCCTGAGCGCGAATTGCGGTAAGTTGTTCTACCAGATCAGCCTGCATTTTCCCGAACATATTACTCCTTTTATTTTTCAATTATTACCATGGCAACGGCCAAATTTTGCAGGTGACTCACAGAAAGATGTACGGTCTTCAATTGTTGAGCCGCCAGGTACTGCTGAGTCTTGCCATAAAACTTGAAGCCGGGTTTGCCTAATTCATCGTTTACGATTTCGATTTCCTGAAAAGCCAATCCGCCCCGCCAGCCCGTACCAAGCGCCTTGAAAAAGGCTTCTTTGGCGGCGAAGCGCGCGGCGAAATGCTGGGCACGGTTTTTTTGAGCACCGCAATAAGCCCGTTCTCCGGTGGTAAATAACTTCTCTGTGAAAGCGGTGTTCTCTTCCACCTGGCGGGCGATCCGCGTTACTTCGATCAAGTCAATGCCAATGCCGTGAATCACTGTTCCGTCCCATCTACAGCGTAAAATTTCTGACAGGCCCGTTGCTCAGCCACGGCTCTTGCCATTGATCAACCGCCGGTTGCTTTCAGTTTTAATTGATGCAACATGTCACTGGTCATGCTGGCCAAGTCGAAATGCGGCCGCCAGTTCCATTCTTCCCGTGCGGCACTATCATCCAGTGAATTGGGCCATGAATCGGCAATGGCCTGCCGCAGAGGGTCAATCTGGTATTCTAAGTGGAAATCAGGAATGTGTTTGCGGATTTCGGCCGCGATCATTTCCGGCTCGATGCTCATGGCTGTGACATTGAACGCATTGCGGTGTTTCAGGCGTGTTGGATCCGCCTCCATCAGTTCGATCGCCGCCCTGAGGGCATCCGGCATATACATCATATCGAGATAAGTGCCGGCTCGCAGAAAGCAGGTGTAGGATTTTTGCGCCAAGGCCGCATAATAAATATGCACGGCGTAATCGGTCGTGCCACCGCCGGGGGGAGTTTTGTAGGAAATGATTCCCGGATAGCGCACTCCGCGGGTGTCAACACTGAATCTTTTATTGTAGTAGTCACATAAAAGCTCTCCGGCAACCTTGGTTACGCCATACATGGTTGCCGGACGCTGAATGGTGTCCTGAGGCGTGCGCTCAGCAGGAGTAGTCGGCCCAAAGGCACCAATACTGCTGGGAGTGAACACGGAACAACCCGCTTCACGAGCGACCTCCAGGATGTTGTAGAGTCCGTTGAGATTGATTTCCCAGGCCATTTGCGGCTTGGCTTCCGCGACTGCCGAGAGCAATGCCGCCAGGTGATAGATTGTCGTGATACGGTGACGCCGAACGATATCAGCAATCTGCTTGGCATTGGTCACATCCAACAATTCGAACTGACCAGCTCCCAAGTCTTCGCAGGCTTCCGGCGAGCGTCGGTCGGTGGCAATGACATTTTGACTACCATAGCGTTGGCAGAGCTCCGGCACCAGTTCCGAACCGATTTGTCCGAGTGCTCCCGTGACTAATAACTTTTGCATGCAGTTCTCCAAATTAGAGGCCGACTTACCAGGTTTGAGAAAGAATTGTTTCCGCGCCGGTCCGATTTTCTCTTCATAAGGGATGTAAATTATTTCAAACTTGGCTTATATTAACAAAAAGCAAGCCATGTCCAAAATACTTTTCTGAGCCAAGGGTAGCGCAGAGAACGCGGCAATGGAAAAAGGCAAAGCAGGAAACCGTACCCGTTTTTATCCCATTATTTTATCCGTATTGATCCAGAGAGCACGGTTTACGAAGTCAGACTCCTTTGCAATATAATGGCGAATCATTTCACGAACATGATTTTCCGCTGAACCGTCCGGCCACCTGAATGCAAATGCACTACATACACGCCCGCACTCAGATTCACCGGCTGCCAGGTGTAGGAATAGGTCCCTTTAAGAGCATAAGTGCTCATAA
>CAZPQN010000054.1:0-9410 GCA_964588795.1 uncultured bacterium
GTTGCGCGAACTGGCCCATCCCTACTGGACTTGTGCGGGTCGCAAAGCCCGCGAATTGCTAAACTTCAGCCCAGCCGCCGATCTGACTTCCAGAATTGCCCAGACCGCCGCCTGGTATCGGGAGCATAAATGGATCTAAACCTGAGCGAACAGAACTGGTGGAGAAAATTCCGGCAGGAGGCCCGGTTGGCGGATTACTTAGTCCTGCTGTACGGAGCCTGGCTCATTTTTGTAGCCGGCTTATTTTATCAGCGCCTGGGTTCCCCGATTGCGGCCGTCAGCGCCGATTGCGGACTGGTTTTCGTTACTCTGTTGTTAATTTTCCGCCCGGCAGATCATTCCCGGGAAGCCTATCGTTACCTGCAAGCGCTCCTGCCGCTACTGACATTTGCCTTTTTCTATACTCAGAGCACGGCCTGGGATAATTTGTTTTTCCCACATACTTTCGATCGTTGGCTTATCAATTGGGATCAGGCGCTTTTCGGGCGTCTCCTGCATACTCAGCTGGCACCAGCGGCAAACAGTCTGGTCGTGTCCGAGATAATGCACTTTTTTTACTTCTCCTATTATTTACTACTTTTTATTCCAGTCCTGTATCTGCTGTACAAACGTTCGGCGGCAGCCTACGAGATCATTTTCAATCTGACTTTCATGATGTATGTCCACTATCTGTTTTTCATGGTTTTTCCCGCCGACGGGCCTGTCGCCGAACATCAGCACCTTTTCGGGCGCGGAGTTGTTTTCATCCCCCTAATGAATCTGATTTACGAGGGCAGTGGGCAACAGGGTGGCGGCACTTTTCCCAGCACTCATGTGGCTTCCGCTGTCATGGTTTTCATTTACAGCTGGCAAGTCTTCCGAAAATTGCGTCCCGTCTTTACCATCGTTTGTTGCGGAATCATTTTGGCGACGGTGTACTGCAGTTATCACTACGCAATCGACGCCTTGGCGGGAATGATTTCCGGGACGGTGTTTTACTTCCTCGGGCGGGTAGTATATTTCAGATGGAACCGTGTTCCGCAGTATTTATCTCAGACGGCCCTCGAATACCAGTAATTCGGCGATCTAAAGATCAGACTACTTAGGACAATTTTAACACTTTGCAAGGATCAGAAATGAAGAAGTTCACTTTATGCTTTTTAATCCTGCTGAGCGCCATCAATGGGCAGGGCCAGGCACGGCGCGCCATGACGATTGATGACCTCATCGGCTGTCAGCGTCTGGCCGACCCGCAATTTGCGCCGGATGGCCAACGAATTTCCTTTTGCGTTAAAACCATGTTCGAAGCGACCAATCAAAGTCGGCAGTCCATCTGGATTGTTGATGCGGATGGCAGTGGACTGCGCGAAGTCACGCCTGACAGCTTTAACAACTGGTCGCCGCGCTGGGCACCGGACGGGAAAAGGCTGGCGTTTCTTTCCGATCGAAGCGGCGCCGGTCAAATCTGGTTACTGAACCTGACCAGCGGAGATTTGCGCCAGATAACGACGCACTACACCGGAGTGGAAAGTTTCATCTGGTCGCATAGCGGCCAGAAGATCGCGTTTGAATCACGGGTCTACCCCGACCTGAACGATCAGACCGGCATGGCAAAACGCGATAGTCTGCAGGAAACGAGTCGGGTAAAAGCCCGCGTCTATGACGAACTTTTATTCCGCCACTGGGACACCTGGTGGGATCATAAACGTGCTCACTTGTTCGTGCTCAACCCCGATGACGGCAAATTTATTGATGTTACGCCGGGCGACTGGGATGCGCCGCCCCTTGCGCTGGGCGGCGGCTATGATTTTACGGCGGACGATACAGAATTAATTTTTAACAGCAATCGGGAGCCGGTCATTGCTACCAGCACTAACAACGACATCTGGAAAGTTGCAGTGCGGGGTGGCGCGGCGATTCGGCTGACGACCAAATGCGCCGAGCGCGATTTCAAGGGCAACGACCATCATCCCCAGTTTTCACCCGACGGTAAAAATTTAGCCTTCCTGTCCATGCGGCGGGCGGGCTATGAGGCCGACAAGTCCGATCTCTTCCTCTTGAATTATGCCAGCGGCAAGTTTACCAATCTGACCGCAAAACATGACTGCAAAATCGAGTCGTTCGCCTGGTTGCCCTCCGGGAAGGCACTGGTGCTGACCATTCTGGAGCGCGCCCGCGTCAAGATCAAACTGCTCGATGTGCAGACGCAGGCACTGACGACCTTAGTGGCGGATGGTTTCAATGAAAGCATCAGCGTCAGTCCGGACGGCAACTCGCTCGCCTATCTCAAACACAGCACGACCCACCCGGCCGAGCTGTGCGTCTATTCCCTTTCTGCCCAAAAGGCGCGGACCATCACCTCCTTCAACAGCGTGCACTTCAATCAGCTGGAGATGCAGGCGGTCGAGGACTTCGATTTCACCAGTACCGACGGCGCTTCCGTACATGGCCTACTGATTAAACCGCCTTTCTTCGAATCCGGAAAAAAATATCCCCTGGTTTATTTGGTTCATGGCGGTCCGCAGGGCGCCTGGGAAGACGGCTGGCATTACCGCTGGAATCCTCAATTATGGGCGGCTCAGGGCTATGTTATTGCCATGGTCAACTGCCGCGGTAGTGAAGGTTACGGCCAGCAATTTGTAGATGGCATCAACCGTGATTGGGGCGGCCAGGCATTTAATGATTTAGTCGCCGGTCAGAAGTACGTAGTCGAAAAGTACCCATTCATTGATCCCAACCGACTGGCGGCGGCAGGGGCTTCTTTCGGCGGCTATATGATGAACTGGTTCGCAGGTCATATGGACGCTTTCCGGTATCCGTTTAAAACCCTGATCAGCCACGATGGCTCGTTTAATCTCTATTCCATGCTCCTGACGACCGAGGAGCTCTGGTTTCCGGAATGGGAATACGCCGGACCTTTCTGGGAAAATGAAGCTATTTACGCCAAGCACTCGCCTCATCAATTCATCCGCAATTTCAAAACCCCGATGTTGATCATCCATGGCGAAAAAGATTATCGTCTTGATTACAGCGAGGGAATGCAGATCTTCACCGCCCTGCGGCGGCAAGGAGTCCCGGCCCGGTTGGTGTTGTTTCCCGATGAGGGACACTTTGTACTCAAACCGCAGAACAGTCGTTTCTGGCATACAACGGTCTTTGATTGGCTTGCCAAATATTTGCAGTAATCCAACCCCCTAACTGACCAAAGTAGCAAATGCGAACTGAGGCGGGTCAGGGCATCGCGTCGGATTGTTTAGCGGTATAGTTGATAATCGCAGTTTTTAATGCAAAATTTGCGTAGCTTTACGCAGAATTGCAGAGGCGTTTATGCGAACCTCGATACTTCCAGTACGGCGTCAGAATACGGCAAGAGTCGCCCGACGAAGCGGGATGGGGCGTATCATGGTCTGGATTACCCTGCCCCTGACAGTCGTCATTGCGCAAGTTAATTTCACCTCCTCCAATTTGCCGATCGTCGTGATCGATACCGAGGGACAGACTATCCCGGACGAGCCGAAGATTCGCGCCCGGATGGGCATCATCTGGAATCCCGCCAACGCCCGCAATTTAATGACCGATCCATTCAACAACTACGACGGTGCCATTGGCATCGAAGTGCGCGGTTCTTCCTCACAGTATTTCTATCCCAAGAAACAATACGGATTTGAAACCATCGACGACGCCGGAGAAAACAAGGATGTTTCCCTGCTGGGATTGCCCGCCGAAAACGACTGGATTCTGCATGCTCCGTATGGGGACAAAACCCTGATCCGCAACGCTCTGATTTACCAGCTGTCCAATGAAATCGGACGCTATGCCAGTCGTTGCCGGTTCTGTGAACTGGTGCTGAATGGCGAGTATGCCGGACTTTATATCCTGATGGAAAAAATCAAACGGGGCAAAAACCGGGTTGCTGTTTCCAAATTAGAGCCGCAGGAGATCAGCGGTGACGACCTGACCGGCGGTTATATCGTGAAAATCGATAAACTGGAAGGTTCCGAAATTGATGGCTGGTATTCGCCGTTTTTACCTTATCCCGGCGCCCACCAGCACATCTACTATCAGTACCACTATCCGAAAGCCTCAGCCATCGTTACCGAACAGCGTCAGTACATCCAGGGCGTGGTAGCGAATTTTGAGGAGTTGATGAACCGTCCCGATTACGCCGATCCGGTGACCGGCTACCGTACTTTGATTGATTTGCCCTCGGCGGTGGATTTTTTCCTGCTCAATGAATTCCCTAAAAATGTCGACGCCTACCGGCTCAGCGCGTTTCTGTACAAGGACAAAGACAGCGATGACCCGACCCTGCACTTTGGTCCGATCTGGGATTTTGACCTCTCCTATGGTAACGCCAATTATTACAACGGCTGGCTGACCGATGGCTGGCAGTTGGACTATTTCCGGGAAGCCGCGGAGTTCCGCAGCGACGGCTTTCAGGTTCCCTTCTGGTGGAGCAAAATCGCCGCTGACCCGGCGTTTCTCGATTCTGCCGCGGCACGCTGGCAGGTCTTGCGCCAAAATCAATTGTCGCGCACCCACATTTACGCCGTGATGGACTCGATGACTGCCCTCATCCAGGAAGCGCGTGTGCGGAATTTCCAGCGCTGGAACGAAGTCATCGGATACTGGGTCTGGCCGAATTATTACGTGGGCGCCACCTACCTGGAAGAAGTTAACTGGATGAAGCAGTGGATTTATCACCGCCTGAACTGGATGGATCAGACCCTGGCTCAATATAATCGGTTGCATTCAACCACCGGCGACGCAGTCTGCCGCGATCTGCGCCTGGAGCGCTGTTATCCCAATCCCTTCAATAACCAGCTGACTATCAATTTCACCACCACGACAACGGATGGCATCAAACTGACTATCTATAATCTTGCCGGTGGCCCGGTCGACCAAATCTTCTACCAGCCCGGTGTTCCGGGTAATCATTCCCTGTTCTGGCAACCACGGCACATCGCCAGCGGGGTCTATTGGGCAGTGCTGACGGACGGAACCCTCTCCCGTATCCAGAAAGTGCTGTTTTTAAAATAACGCCCCCGCTTGGGCTTGTTTTGTCCTAAGCTTCCCGCACCATCAAACAGTGCTCTATGCCGGCTTCAAGGAACGGCGCTCCTTGTGCCCGGAAACCATGCCGAGCGTAAAAGGATTGTAGATAAAGCTGCGCATGCATTTTGAACCGCTGGTAGCCCCGACGGCGGGCTTCCGCCAACATGTATTCCACCAGCTGATGTCCATAACCACGCCCGCGCCAGGCGGAACGAATGGCAATGCGCTCGAGTTTCGCCCACTCGCCTAAAAACCGCAGACGACCCGCGGCTATTGGTTCACCCTCGCATTCGCCTAAAATGTGGACAGCGCTTTGATCATACTCGTCGACCTCCAGGTCATACGGCACATGCTGTTTCTCAACGAAAACAATCGCCCGTACCGCATGAACCTTCAGAATGTCAGCCGGGGTGGTAGCAATCCGGAACAATGCCGTTTCCACGCGCGACTTAAATATCGAAAATCTTACCCGGGTTAAGGATATTCAGCGGGTCGAAAGCGAGTTTCAAGCGCCGCATCAGTTCGATGGTCGTCGGTTCGAGCACCTGTCCGATAAAATCTTTGCGCTTGTGTCCGATTCCGTGTTCGCCACTGATGGTGCCTCCGAAGCGGACGGTCTGGGCATATAACTCGCGTAGAATTTCGGGGAGTTGATGGTCCCAGGTTTCCAGCGCCATCTCCGGTTTCCGGACTACGGTTGCGTGCAGATTCCCGTCACCGGCATGTCCGTAGCAGGGAATCAGGACGCCGTATTTGTCGGCAATTTGGGTGATTTCCGGAAGAAGCAGGGGAATGGACGCCACCGGAACCACGATGTCCTCCAGGCTTTGGATAGGCGAATATACCTTAAACGCCTCGGCGATGTTGCGCCGGATACTCCAAACCCGTTCCTGAGTCGTATAGTTATCAGCCACGAAAACGTCAATCGCACCTCGGTCCAGACACAATTGACCGATCGTTTCATATTCCTTTTCCAGTTGCTCGAGGCTGTTGCCATCAATTTCAATCAGCAACATGGCCCCGGCATCTTCATGCGGCAGGTGTTCGTTGAGATATTTGTAGGCGGTCTGGAAAGACAAACGGTCCATGAATTCCACCGCCGTGGGTATTATGCGCCCCAAGGTCATAATGGCTGGCACCATCCCGATGGCAGTCGTAACATCCGTGAACATTACCAAAAGATCAACTTTCTGGGTCGGTAGGGGCAAAAGTTTGATGATGATCTTGGTGAAGATACCGAGCGTGCCTTCGGAGCCGACCATCAGTTTGACCAGATCATAGCCCACCACATTCTTGACCATTTTGCCCCCCAGCTGGATGATCGCGCCTTCCGGCGTCACAACTTCCAGCCCGAGGATGTAGCGCTCGGTAACGCCGTATTTGACGGCCTTGCCCCCACCGGCGTTCTCGGCGACATTGCCGCCGATAAAACAGGATTCCACACTCATCGGATATCCCGCAAACCAGAGCCCACAGTCTTTGAGCCGGGCATTGATTTCATTGGTAACCACGCCGGGTTCGACTACGACCACCAAGTTTTCGCGGTCAATCTCCAAAATCTCGTTCATCCGCTCGACGGACAAAACGATGCCACCCTTAACCGGTACGGCGCCGCCCGAAAGCCCACTACCAGCCCCGCGCGGCGTGACCGGGATTTTAGAACGGTTGGCCAGTTGCATAATGGCCGCAATTTCCTGAGCGGTGCGGGGTTTGACGACAACCTCCGGCAGATGCGCATAATGTTTCTCGGCAATCTCATCATGGGAATAAGGCTCCAATTTCTCCGGATCGCCAGACAGCACGTACCGACTGCCGACGATTTTTTGCAACTCAGATAGGATTGCGGGTGTAATGGGGTTGTATTCGAATTTTTTCATGCTTGCATATCTCCCTGATTCCGAGAATTAGCGCGTGCTCTTAATTTCTCAAGCAGAAGCGGAACAGCTTCAAAAAGGTCCGCTACGATTCCGAAATTGGCGACCTGAAACAGCTGCGCTTCCGGATCATTGTTGATGGCCACGATATTTTCAGCTGTTTTGATTCCCGCCAGATGCTGGACTGAGCCGGAAATGCCGATGCCGATGTACAATTTCGGGCTGACAGTCTTGCCACTCAGACCCACCTGGTGCGGGTAAGTCGCCCAGCCTAAATCAACCGCGTCGCGCGTTGCTCCGACAGCTCCCTTAAGAATTGCGGCTAATTCACCGACCATTTGAAAGTGATCGGATTTTTTGAAACCCTTGCCGCCGGCGACGACGATTTCCGCGTCCTGGATGTTCGCCGCCTCTTCAACATTGGCATGCAAAGCCAGACGTTTGATCCGGCTACTTAACAGCTCGGGAGCTACTGTCTCTGTAAGGAGTGTGCCCGTGCGGGCCGGGTCGGGCGGCAATGGTTTGTTGGAATGCGGACGCACCGTCGCCATCTGGGGGCGATGGAGTGGAGTTTTGATGGTGGCCAAGATGTTTCCACCAATCGCCGGGCGGGTCTGAATCAGATTGCCGGTTTCATCTTCGATATCCAGATCCGTGCAGTCAGCTGTCAGACCGGTGGCGCACTTGACCGCCAGAGCCGGCATGACCGATCGACCCGTAGTCGTGGCGCTGGCGATCATAATTTCCGGCTGATACTTCCGGATCAGGTGCAGAAGAGTATTGACGTAGGGTTCCGGCAGATAATATTTTAAAACCGGGTGTGCGACCACCAGCACTTGATCGGCTCCGTAATGATAAAGAGTAGCTACATTGTTACTCTCGAACGCCTCCCCTAACAGCACCGCCACCAACTGACAGCCGCGCTTATCCGCCAGCGCCCGCCCTCGGCGCAGGAGTTCATAAGTTACCAGCCTAATTGTGCCATTTTCCTGTTCTCCTAAAATCCAGACATTTTGATTCGCCATATTACTTTCCTGATGTCTCAAATGATTTCTTTCTGGACTAAATAATTGACCAGCTTATCCAATGCCATATCCAGTTCGTGCTCATCTTTGGGTCGAATGAGCTCTCCGTGACGAGCGACTTGCGGCGTCGAAATCCGTACCACGCGGGTCGGGGAACCTTTCAGGCCGAGGAACGCCGGATTGGCGTCAATCTGTTGCGGGCCCCAGACGGGCAGGTCCATTTTCTTGGCGGTCAGTTTGCCTTTCAGCGATGGCAGGCGGGGAAAATTGATTTCCTTGACCACGGTCAGCAAGCAGGGCTGTTCGACGGCAAGGGTTTCATAGCCGTTCTCTACCATCCGCTCAACAATCAAATCTGTGTCCCGTACTTCCCGAATGGCACTGATATAAGTCGCAAAGGGCAGGTCTAACCAGGCGGCGATACCCGGCCCCACCTGGCCAGTGTCACCGTCGGTGGCGCGTTCCCCGCAAATAATCAGGTCAAAGACACCCAACTTCCGGATTGCCTGAGCCAGGACATAGGAAGTCGCCCAGGTATCGGCACCGGCAAAAGCCTTGTCGCTGAGCAACAGGCCGTCATCGCAACCCATGGCGATGGCTTCCTTGAGTGCCAGGGCGGCTTTGGGCGGCCCCATGCTGATCGCTACCACTGCACCGCCCCATTTTTCCTTCAGGGTCACGGCGGCTTCGATCGCATATAAATCAAGGGGGTTAACGATCGGTTCAACCCCTTCGCGCACCATGGTCCCGGTCACGGGATCCATTTTGACGTTGCTGGTTTCGGGAACCTGTTTGATAGGAACGACGATTTTCAAAAGTTACTCCCCATTTGATTATCTGGAAATCGTACTGTCGGTATATAGGTTGACGTTGTTTTAGGCCTCTTTTTCAGGTAGCCGGGATTTCATATCCTCAATCAGCGCCTTGATTTCATTGACCCGTGAACGAATCTTCTGCAGTAGTTCCTGGTCATTCGAGCTCACACTATCACTTTTCTGATTTTCCATTTTGACCTTTCCGGCGCCAGTTAGCCAATGAACGGACCGACCGGCGCAATTTCATTAATTCATACCTATTCTCAGGTATGGGCGCTAATGTAAAAATTTTCTGCCTGAGATAACAGAACATTTCGGAGCCGAAAAAATTTTAATCGGCATAACGCGGTGGCCTATGAACATATCCGTTCCATCATCACTTTATAATTAATCTGATTAGCGAAGGGCGCCCGGGGAAATCAACGACTCTCGGAATCACGCTCCTTCGGGTAACCGGCACGTTGCATACCTGGTAGAGTCGACGCATGCCGGAGTACAATGAATTATGGGCGAACGGCAAGCAATAGAACGACACGATGGACTTTTAGCCAGAGACTACAATAGTGAGAGCCCGCTGACTGAAACCGCTGGTCGAATCGCCCTGCCCTACCATATTTTATTTTATGCCGAATTTCGTCTATATTTGTACTGTTCCAGAGTCT
>CAZPQN010000055.1:0-8984 GCA_964588795.1 uncultured bacterium
GCAAAATGCAAAAGCAGACGGTGAGCAAATCGGGTCGACATGGCGCGCCAAGTTATCAATTATCCGGGCAAATCGCAAATCAGGGGCTCGTACCCCCAGCGAGCCCTCGCTAAACCGCGACCAGGCTATCCTTGATCAGTAGCGGATGCGATCGATATCGAACTCTTCGGCCTGTTTGGGACGATCTTTGTATTTATTCTGGATTTCTTCGATTTCCCGGATGTTGTTGAAAAAATGGTCAACGATCTGGGGATCGAAATGCTGTCCGCGTCCTTCGCGAATAATGGTATAGGCCTCGTCGTTGGTAAAGGCCTTTTTATAGGGACGCTTGGTCGTTAATGCATCGAAAACGTCCACGACCGCCACGATCCGTCCCAAAACGGGAATTTGTTCACCCTGCAGATTTTGGGGATACCCGGTGCCGTCCCATTTTTCGTGGTGGGCGAGGGCGATCTGTTCCCCTGCTTGCAGGAGTTCCGACGATGAGCCCTGCAAAATCCGCGCGCCGATCGTCGTATGCTGGCGCATGATGTCCCACTCTTCCTTGTCCAGATTACCGGGTTTCAGCAGGATGCCGTCGGGTATGCCGATTTTACCGACGTCGTGCATCGGGCTGGCGTGATGCAGAATCTCGATTTCATGGGGCGCCAGTTTTATCGCTTTACCGATGGTGATACAGTATTGACTGATGCGGTAAATGTGCTCGGCTGTGCCTTCGTCTTTGTATTCGGCGGCGATGGCGAGCTTGTGGATCGTGTCCAAATAGGCTTCGTGCGTCTTGCGCTGGGCTTCGACCATTTCGTCGAGCGTGGCGCGCAACACCTCGGTGCGTTGCTGAACGATCTTTTCCAACTCCTCCTTGTGGCGTTTGATGGCGTCCTGAATTTCTTTCATGCGCATCAGGGAAGCCACGCGAACCTGGACTTCTGCCTGGTCAATCGGTTTGGCGATGAAATCATTGGCTCCCATCTGAATCGCTTTCAGGCGGTCCTCGCGGCTCGCCATAGCGGTGACTACGATAATCGGCAGGTCCTGGCATTTCCCGTCCTGACGAATGCGTTTAATGACGCCAAAACCATCCATTTTGGGCATCATCAAATCCGTCATAATCAGGTCAATGTCCAACTTCATTTTGGCCAAAGCTTCGATGCCATCACTGGCGCTTTCCGTTTCGTAGCCGAACGAATGCAACATTTCCACGATGACGTCACGTACCAGCTGGTCGTCATCAACCACTAAGATGCGTTTTTTTTCTGACATATACCTACTACCCTAAGATGAAAAAAGTAACAAAATTGCGGCCGGGAAATTCACTAGCCGCGCTATGTTTATTAAGAATGATCCTTGACGTATTTGGCATCTAAACGGCGCAAAGCGTCGAGACTCGTGATCGGATTGAGATTAAAGCCATGTCCGAACGGGGCAAAGATCACGCCTACCGCCGCCTTGAAGTCTCCGCTTTCACGTTGCCAGCGCACATCGGCGTACAGCTCCAAGGGAGGTTCGTTGGGTGCAATGATCTTGATTATGATGCGTTGACCTTCCTTGAATTCCTCACCGCAGTCGAAGCTGGCCCCGCCTTTACTGAGGTTGATCAGCTGGCGGGCCTCGAAATATTCACTGAAGCCGAAAAGTTTTTTTCTCCGGTAGCTGATTTTGCCGCCGGGAATTTCGAAGCGATGACACGTGCGTTTTTCGTAACCCTGCACCATATGACAAAACTCCTTTCGGCGCTAAATTTAAGGAAAAAAGCGTTACCCGCTTAAAAAAGTTTTTCACCAAGACCCCACAACTCCCGCGCAGAAGTATTGCAATCCAGCTAGCTTACCATTTCTTGCGGCGCCAGAAAATGTAGAAGGCGCCTACCGAAAAGACGGCTAAACCCATAATGATGTAAAAGGCAAACTCGAGCTTCTGGAACGGTATTTTGACGTTCATCGAAAACGCACTGACGACAAAGGTCGGTACCATAATGCCGATAGTGATAATATTGAGGGTTTTCATCAGAACGTTCAGGTTATTGCTAACGATCGAAGCCCGGGCATCCATCAGGCTGGCCAGGACGTTGGAGTGAATTTCGGCCTGTTTATAGCACTGGTTGTTTTCGATCAGAATATCGTCGAGTAATTCGAGTTCTTCCGCGGTGAAGCCAATCTTGAGGCTGGCGATTTTCATTCTCTCGATCAGGACGGTATTGGAGTTGATGGCATTGAGATAATAGACCAGGCTCTTGGCCAAACTGAAAAGATCAATCAGGTATTTGTTCTCGAGTGAGGTGTTGATTTTTTGCTGGAACTCGTCAGTTATCAGGTTGATGGCGCGCAGGTGCTCCAGGAAATGAAAAATGGAACGGTACAGCAGCTTCAGCAGAATATCGTTGAGCGAATTGACGCGATTGAACTGCTTGCCTTCGAAGACCGGGAAATCTTCCGGTGTCACGATAACAATCCGTTCAGAGAAGAGAAAAACGCCCGCCGAGGAGACCTTGAAGAAAATATTTTCCTTGGCGGAAAAACTCTTTGGGCGTTTCAAGATCAACGCAATGTGGTTGGGCTCGAATTCCAACCGCGAGAGCTCGTCCGGGTCCAGGGCGGAATTCAGGGTGTGTTCATCAATCAGGTAGTCTTCGATAAGACGGCGCTTCTCCTGTTCGTCGGGATTGAAAACCACCTGAATCGGCGCATCCGCTTCCTCATACCGAAGGATGTGGTTGTCACAAAGGCGAAAACGATGAATCATGTCTACCTCCTGACCAATTGCTCAGCACTCTTGGCGCGTGGTTTGAATCGGAAATATCCGAGGGCGAGCCAAACGATCCACAGAACGATCAAGTAAACCAGCATCAGCACCAGAGCGATGGCGTAACCGCGTAGCGTATTGTTCCAGAAGACCAACGGTCCGTTCAGTAAAATCAGGAGTGGGAAACCCAGGAAAAGGGCCAGCCCGCCGCCGTAGGCGAGGTCTTCCGCCGCCGGTGTGCGAAATTCCGGATCCGTCACTCGAATCAGTACCAGGCCGGAGTTTATCGTCCCGGTCATTTCACCAAAAATGCCGATGAAACGCTCAAAATGAAAATCATCAAAAGCCCGCCAGGCAGTGAACCGGATTAACCCATAGGTGATCAGCCCGGCGGTCGCGGACATGATCGCAATCGGCAACCAATACTTGGCGACCATGACCAGATTGATGGCGACGATCGAACCGGTGACCAAGAAATCCACGCACACCCCGGAAATGCGGTTCATCAGTCCGTTGTCGATGATGTAGCTGATCTTGCTCCGGTCCATGATTTTGCGCAGTGCCACGGCAAACAACAGGGCAATGATAAAATGAAACGACCAAACGGTATCCACGAAATCCTTTAGCCCCGCCGAGTTCATCATATTGGTCACAATGTAAATGAAAACATACGTAATGGCGTATACTAACCCGATCAGACCTAGCTGAAAAGCCAGCGGTTCAATCGCTTCCGGTGCCAGCGTCAGCCGGCCGGCGACCTCGGGTCGGTTCTGCTTGACAATCCCCGTGCGAATATCATCGTTGATGCTTTCGGGGCCTTTGATCAAAACCGTTTCCCGGCGGCGGATACCACGATTGATCAGGGCGACTCCGGCGAAGTAAGCGACCAGGAATCCGATGGCGGCAAAGGTCAGGCCGATCATTCCGCCGCTCTCAAAACCGCTTTTCTCCCAGCTGTGTCCCATCGTATAGGCGATGCCCGGGCCCATGCCAAAACCCAATGGCACAAGCAGAGCCATTGCCAGCGGCAAATCGGGAAAAATCGAGAAAACTAACGCAAACCCGATCACCAGCGCCGAAGCCGCTTGCAGAATGTAACAATTTAATTCGATGAAGCATTTGCTGACCGGGCCTTTACCGAAATTGGTTTTTGATTTGCCTAACCCGATTACGATAAAAGTTAATGCCAATAAATGGTAAACGTATTGCCCCAGCCGGTTGCCATCCAGTTCGACCACGTTCAGCAGTTGTTTGCTGAGGAGTAAACCAATGAAACCCCCGATGATATTATTGGGTACTAAAAATTTCTGGAAGAAAGGGACGTACCGGCGTAGAATCGTGCCTGAGATCAATAGCCCGCCCAGGCAGGTGAAATCTAAAACCACGTCTTTGAAGTTTAGTGTGAAGTCCCACGGGGTCATGCTCACCCTCTTCGGTTAGTATTGCGTTCGATTCATTTGCCGCCAAATATAGCCAATATCACCCATTATTGGAAATCCAAAATCTAACATATTGCTAAAGCTTGATGCTCCGAGAGAAATCCATTAAGTTTGCCACGAGATGTGGCAAGTCAGATTACACAATAATTGCCGGAGGGCATCATCCGACCAGGGCTGACCAGAACGATCACATTCGGCGTTATAGCAGTGTTAATTGGGCAGCGCCTGAGCGCCGGTGAACAGGTGCAATTTTCCGGAGAGGTCGAGCTGACCGATGGGCGCTGTCTGCGTTGCACGGGGAGCATTACCCGCCAGGCCCGTTTCACGGTTAAGACTTCCGAGTTTTTCGACGCCCAGGGCCGCCGACTGCTGACGGAAGTCGTGCGCTTTGCGAATGATTCCTACCGCCTGATGGACATGCGCACGGAAGAGCCCGGCTACGGCCGCAGTGAAGAAATCGTCGCGACTTCCAGTGGCTACGTTCTGCGTTACCGCAAAAGCACCGGACAAGCGCCCGTCGAACGAATAGTGCGGGATAAAGACCTCACCCTGCACGGTTCCTATCTCGCCATTTACATCGCGGAAAACCTGGAGCACCTGCAGGAAACCGAAGTGCTGTGCCGGTTACTGGTCGTACCGCAACGACTGCCGATTGAAGTGCGCCTGTCCGGTCAAGGGATAGTCAAGCGGAATGGTCGGGAGTGCTATTTAATCCAAATGGAACCGTTGCGCGCTTTCGTCAAGCCGTTTATGCCTACCCATTACTTTTACTTTGACAGGGCCCAGCCGCACCAGCTGGTTTATTATCAGGGTTTGATCCAGTTGACCGATTCGCAAGGCGACTATCTGAATGCAGAAATCAATTTTAAATTCACGCCCCGGCGTACCGTCGCGCCCTGACCTGAACGGTTCTGTTTCTGGATTTTGCACTGTGGAACGCCGGTCAGGCGCCGGATAACCGGAATGTAATCACATCCCCGTCGCGCACGACATAGGATTTGCCCTCGATATGCACCAATCCCTGCTGATGAAGCAGAGCTTCGGATTTTAACGTCGCGAGGTCTTGCCAGTGGCGCACCTCGGCTTTGATGAAACGCTCCTCAAAACCGGTATGAATGACGCCGGCAGCTTTCAAGGCGGGCGTGTTAATCGGCACTGTCCAGGCCTGGCAGATGTTCGATTCCATGGTAAAAAAAGTGATCAATTTCAGCAGATCGTAGCCGGCGCGGATTAAGCGGTCAAGGCCGGTTTCGCTAATCTGCCATTCGCGCATGAGCAAGCGACGGTCGTCCGGCGGGAGTTCTGACAATTCCAGCTCCAAATTAGCTGATAAAGTTATAAACAGATTGCCGGTGGCAAGGGCGAATTTTTTAAAAGACTCGGTCGCCGTTGTAATCTGGCCGGACGTCGCTTCTTCTTCGGAGATATTGCCGACGATGATCATCGGCTTAATGGAAAGCAAACCCAGCTCGCGGATAAAGGGTTCTTCCTCCGGATGCAGATGGTAGTTCTTGGCCGGAACGCCCCGGCCCAACTGCGCTTTCAGTTCTTCCAGGATGTGGAATTGTTTCTGTGCCTGTTCGTCACCGGCATGGGCCCGATGCACCAGCTTGGCCATCCGGTTCTCGACGGTCTCGAGGTCTTTCAGTAAAATTTCCGTAGTGACGATTTCGTAGTCGCGGGGGGGATCGAGTTCATCACTGATGTGGGCGACGTTCGGGTTGTCAAAACAGCGCACCAGATGCACCAGCGCATCGACCCCCTGGATATGGCTGAGGAACTGGTTACCTAAACCCTCACCCTGCGCCGCGCCCTTGACCAATCCGGCGATGTCCACAAACTGCAAAGTGGTGTGAATGACTTTCTGCGGCTGATAGATTCTGGCGAGCAAATCCAGACGCTCATCGGGCACTTCGACTACACCGACATGCGGATTGATCGTGCAGAATGGATAATTTTCCATGGCGACGCCGGCCTGCGTCAGGGCATTGAACAGGGTGGACTTTCCGACGTTTGGCAGACCGACGATTCCGCATTTGAATCCCATACTCACGTGCTCCTGTTGGTGAAAAGAACCTGACTAATGCACCGGAAATATAGGAAAAATTTTGCGACAAACATGCACTTTTACGATTGACGAAGCTTGTCTGCGGTGCGAATTATGTTTAAATTTGCCCCGCTTTTTTTCAGGGGTCGTAGTTCAATTGGTTAGAGCACCGGCCTGTCACGCCGGGGGTTGCGGGTTCGAGCCCCGTCGATCCCGCTAAGTTATCAGGGGAAAACGGATTTAACGGGGAGCCTGTTTTTTTGTATTAATGTCAGGAGGAGAGGGCGGGGAATAAAGTGCTATCATCGATGATGGATTTTGCCAAAAAATCAGCTTTCCGATTCTCGCTCTGACTTGCGTAGCGGCCATATATTTTCTAAAATATGCGCCGTTTGACAGATTCGGATATTTGGAGGTGCAATGCAAAAGTTCAGCATAAAAAATAAACTGGGTATGACGGCCGAGATCATCGAGTATGGAGCGATCGTAGTTGCGCTGAAAACTCCCGACCGCCAGGGACGGTTAGCTGACGTGATTTTGGGTTTTGACCAGCTCGCGGATTATCAGCAGGACAATACTTTTCAGGGCGCGATTGTCGGGCGCTACGGAAACCGCATTGCCGGCGGTAAATTCACGCTCGATGGTCAAACTTATCAACTGCGTTTGAACGATGGCCCGAATCATCTGCACGGCGGGCCGCGGGGTTTTTTCAAAGTATTCTGGCAAGGCGAACCAGTGGCTGACGACACAGTGCGTCTGACCTACCTTAGTCCCGCGGGCGAAGAAGGTTATCCCGGTGAGGTGCAGATCACGGTGGTCTATACGATTGCCGAGGACAATGCCCTGCGCATTGAGTACTACGGCACGACCAGCGCCCCCACGTTATTGAATCCGACCAGCCATTGTTATTTTAACCTGAGCGGGGCGCCGGATAAGTGCGACATCTTAGGGCATGAACTGACCCTTCATGCCGATTACTTCACCCCGGTCAATGAATTCGCCATTCCTACCGGCGAACTGCGTCCGGTAGCAGGCACGCCGTTCGACTTTCGCACGGCCAAAGCGATCGGCAGGGACATCGATTCCCGTGACATCCAGATAAAGATTGGCAGGGGGTACGACCATAACTGGGTTATCAACGGCCGCCCGGGTGCAGTGCGCCTGGCCGCGGAACTGTATGATTCGGTCAGCGGTCGGTTGCTCGAAGTCCTGACTGACCAAGCGGGTCTGCAGTTCTATTCAGGCAATTTTTTAGATGGTACGCTGGTAGGGAAAGGCGGAATCCGTTATCGTTATCGCTCAGCCCTCTGTCTCGAAGCGCAAGCCTTTCCCGATTCCCCGAATCAAGGTCATTTCCCCCCGACGGTACTGCGTCCGGGTGCGACCTACCGGCAGACGACCATTTATCGTTTTAAAACCCGCTGAAGAACGCCCTTACCACTCATCCGTGCGAAAAGGCGAGGCCGGGAGACCTTCCTGATTGTACAAATTGGCGCCCAGCGGGTTATCCGCCCAGGCATAGCGGACGGCGACCGGGCTTTTGACCTGTTCGCTCCACACAACAATCTGATTGCCCTCGATGCGGGCTTTGGCCCAGACGAATTTGCGGTCAGCTCCGGCAATGGCGAACTGCCTCAGTTCACCGTCCCGGGCAACCAGGCCACTGCCGGTCTCAGTAAAGGAAATGATGATCTTATCGTCGACAATCTGCATCGATTGATAAATGGGGCCGGAGTGGACGATTTTTTCGCCGTAGGCCAGGCGCAACGCCGCTCGTGCCAGCCGGATACCCACATCTTTTTTATTCAGCGGATGAATGTCGCCGGTCTCTCCGATATCAATCGTCACCGCCATGGCCGTGTTGGGAACAGCCAGCGTACAGGTTATTCCGCGGGGAAAATTTTCCACATGGTGCGCCACGAACCGGAAAACTATCACCGCAGTGCCACACTCTTTTTGGTGCATAACTACATCAATTGGTACCTGACCGGTGGCGTAAGGATCATGGAACCGGGAGATACTTCTGGGATGGCCCTCTGGAATCCGCAAACGGGGCAGTGGTCAATGCAAGTGCTTGCTGCCATTGCACCCGATCTGAAAACCAAACTGCCGCCGGTGCGGTCTGCGGATACCGCGATTGGTAAAATTTCTGCCGAGCTGGTGACAAAATTCGGTTTTGCACCGGATTGCCTGATTGATGCCGGCAGTGGCGATAACATGTACGGAGCTGTCGGTACCGGCAATGTCGAGCCGGGAATCGTAACGGTCAGTTTGGGCACCAGCGGTACGGCCTATACTTTCATGTCGTCTCCTTATATTGACCCGACTGGTGAAATAGCCGCATTTTGCGACAGCACCGGCTATTATTTACCCTTACTCTGCGTGTCCAATCTGGCAAACGGTTACAATGAAATCCTCAAACAGTATCATTTGAGTCATACTGATTTCAATCGGATAATTCAATCCACCGCTCCCACCAACGGCGGAAAAATGCTGATACCCTGGTACGAAGGCGAACGTACTCCGGACGTCCCCTTGGCGGCCCCGCTCTATTTCGGCTTTGGACTCGGTGACTTTAGCCGGGAAAATCTCTGCCGGGCGGTTATCGAAGGGCACGTCCTCAATTTGTACACCGGGTTTAAACGTATGCCGGTCACGGTCAGAGAAATTCGCCTGACTGGCGGATTGTCCAAGTCCGACGCCTGGTGTCAAATAATCGCCGATATATTCGAAGCGGAAACCGTACCGGTCGAGGGTGA
>CAZPQN010000056.1:0-8599 GCA_964588795.1 uncultured bacterium
CTGGAGCCGCTTAAAGCGCCTTCTGCATCCGTGCCCGGAACGCTTCCGGTTGCTCGAAACCGGTCAGGCGCAGAGCGGGCAATTCCTGGCCGTTCCTATCAATGAATATGATAGACGGAACGCCTCGAATGTTGAATTGCTTCTTAAATTGCGCACCGGCAGGTGAACCCGCGCTGGTCAGGTCAATTTTGAACAATGCAAAGTTCCGACTGAAGGCGACGACTTGCGGATCCGTGAAGGTTAGTTTATCGAGTTCTTTGCAGGGGATACACCAGTCGGCATAAAAATCCAAAATGATCGGTCGTCCGTCTTGCAGAGCCGCCTCGAATTTTTGTGTCCCGAAATTTTCCCAGGCCATTTTTTCCGGGGCGTTCCCGAGCGGTCGGATCGACCAGACGCCCACGATGATCGCCGCCAATGCCAGGCAATTTTTGAGCGTGGTGAAAATACGATTGGTCTGCCCATGCCGGTCAAAAAGAACGAGATAGACGCCGGCGATAATTAGAAAACCGGGCAGAGTCAGGGAGCGCAAGTTGCCGGGTAGCAGAGGATTCAGGAAATAGATGGCCATGCCGATCAGCGCCCAGCCGAAGATGGCGCGTACGCCGACCATCCACTCGCCACTGCGCGGGAGTCGGTCCAATTTACTGGAGAAGAAGGCCAGGATTAAAAACGGCACACCCAAGCCGAGCGAGAGTGTAAAAAAGAGCGCAAAACCGAGCACCGGTCGCCCGACGGTCGCTACGTAGGTCAGCAGACCAAGCACGAAAGGGCCGATGCAGGGCGCCGCCACAATACCCATCGTCAAACCCATGATCAATGCTCCGAAGTAACCACTCCGACTGTTTCCGGCTAAATTCATCAGAAAGTTGGGTGGATTGAATTCGTACAGACCGAACATGCTAAGGGCCAGCGTTACCATAATCAGTGCCAGCGCAATCAGGACGATAGGATTGGTCAGCAGGGTACCCAGGAGGCCGCCGGACAGGGCGGCTAAGGTGCCGAGCAGGGAATTGACCACGGCGATGCCAAGTACGTAAATCAAAGCTAATAAAAACCGTCGTCCGGTTTGGTTGGCGGTCTGTCCGCCGAAATAGCTCAGCGTAACCGGGATCAAGGGATAGACGCAGGGTGTCAGATTAAGTGCCAGACCGCCGAGAAAAATTAGCAGAAAGGTCAGCAGGTAGCCTTTCTCAATCAGGGTGGCGCCGACATCAAATCCCTTTGCGGATTCATTGGGCTGGGTCAGGAAATACTGTTCATGCTGAAAAACAGTGGGTGCGGCAGAATCCAGGATGGGAATATGCAGACTGACAGGCGTCGTGTCGGGCGCGAGACAGACATTGTCATTACAGCCCTGGTACGTGAGTAAGCCGCGCAATTCAATCGGATTCCGGGCAGCGGATGTTAAGCTACCGGTGAGGCGGATGATAAACTCGTTTTCATAGACGGCCAGAGGTGTCTCGGAGAAAGCGAATTTCTTGAGGATGGGTTCCGGATAGGCGACCTGGAGCTGGCCGAGATTCGGATTGTTGATCAAGGTCAACTTAGTCGGGATTAAAAATTCATCGCTGGGCGCAGAGGAATTGACATGCCAGGGTTCCTGCAGTTTGACCACGATAGCGGCGCTGAAACTTTCATCAGCGTGCACACCGTTGGTGGCGAGGTAAGTTGCTACGGTCAGGATAGGTTCGGAATCTGGCTCGCTTAACCCGATGGCGCTTGTGGTCAGCAGTAAAAATATGATTTTCATCCGCATAGGCAATTCCTTTTACATTCTATTGAAAACTGCAGAGTGCGTGTCTCCGTACTGGTCGAGTTTCCGCTGTATTTTGGGCAGTTGGCGGCGGGTTGCCCGGAGGCCGGCTTCGATGAACTCCTCGTAGCGCTGGAATTCGCTCTAGTGAGCGTCCTTTACCTCCGGATGAATTTGAATATCGGCTTGTTGCATTTGCAAATTAGCTAAGGCGATGCCATGGATGATGTCACTGCGCGTCAGGATGTCAATGATATTCGGCTCGCTGAGCGGGCGCAGCCGATCGGCACTGACGTTGACCGCGATAATAAAGTTGGCACCCATCTGCCGGACTTCGCTGACCGGCACCGGACTGCTGACTGCTCCATCGCTGACGATTTTATGATCGAAAGCATGCGGGCTGATGAATCCGGGAATCGAGGAACTGTAGATGACGGCTTCCCGAATTGAACCGGAAGTCAGGTGCACGGTCGCGCCGGTATTCAGGTCGGTGGCCACCGCTCCGAAAGGGATTTGGGTGTCCTGAATATCGCCGTCGTCAATCAGTTCACTGATCGCTTCGCGCAGGCGTTCGGTTTTGATGATGCCGGTGCGTGACTGCGCGATATTGACGACGATCCGTTTGGCGACGACCTGCACGAAATGGCCAAAAAACGACGGTTGTTGGTCGGTGTGGGGCATTAGCATTTTCATGCCTAAGCTGTCGAACTTTTCACTGCTCAGGAAGCGGATGAAGCGACGCGTGACGGCGCCGATGTCGGGATTCTGGGCATACATGGCGCCGACGACCGCTCCCATGGAAGTACCGGCCATCGCGTGCACCGGGATCTGCCCATCTTCTAGGACTTTCAGGACGCCCAAGTGCGCCAGCCCGCGGGCGCCGCCGCTACCGAGTGCGATCCCGATCCTGGGCTTCATTTGGCAAGTTTTTTCCGGTCGGTCAGATAGACTTTGTTCATGACCACATCGGTCAGCGGACGGTCGCGTTTGTCGCGTTGGACGAAGGCTATTTTATCCACGACGTCCATGCCCTGGATGACTTTGCCGAAAACCGTGTAGCCGCTCCGGTCAAGGAAAGGCAGGTCTTTGAGGCAGATATAGAATTGACTGCCGCTGGAACGTTTTTCCGGATTGACTTGGTCAGGCAAACGGGCTGCCGCCAGGAAGCCGCGGATATGTTTCTGTCCGAATTCCGCCGGAATCGTATAACCCGGTCCGCCGGTGCCGTCATTGGTTGGATCATTATCACGGCTGAGAATATCGCCGCCCTGAATCACAAACTCGGGAATCACGCGGTGAAAGGTTGTCCCGTTGTAATAGCCGGCCTTGACCAGTTTTTTAAAATTCATCGCGTGCAGGGGCGTCGCCTTCCCAAATAATTCGACGACGATATTACCCAGGCTGGTTTCGATCACGACGACCTCATCGGCGCCAACCATTTCGTCCGGTAATTTCTGCACTTTTTGCTGGATGGCGGCGATGTCGTTCGAACTAAGCACCTGCGCCATCCCTGAGGCGGCGATTAAAAGCATCAGGATAATTGTCAATTGCTGCATAATTCACCTTTTGTATTTTTGGGGTTAAATGATTCATCGGGTCAGAATTCGATGACACGCGTCGGTTGATATTGATTGGCGATTTCGATTTGAAACTGGCGGGCGGGAGCAAACCGGTTGAACGTGTCCAGGACGATTTCCGGATGGTTGTTGATTTCGCTCAGATGACCGAGCACCAGGTATTGCAGGCGACCGTTCAGATTGAGCCGGCTGAAAAGTTCTAACGATTGCTCGTTGGACAGATGTCCGACCCGGCTTTTAATGCGTTGCTTGGTAGGCAGGGGATAGGGCCCGTTAATCAGCATCGTCAAATCGTGATTAGCCTCTAATAGCAGCAAATCTAAATTCGCAATCTGCTGGAGGACGGATTCGGTGACACTGCCGAGATCGGTGATGACCGCCAGCCGCTGACCGGCGGATTCGATAGTGAGGCCAATGGGATCAAGGGCATCGTGTGGTATGTGGAAAGTTTTTATCTTGAGATCGTCGATTGGCAGGATATCGCCGGTCGTGAAGGTGTGCACCGCCACTTTGTGCAACAGCTGCGCATCTACTCCGGAGAAAGTGCGTTCGGTCAGGTACACGGGTATGTGAAAATGGCGGGCGAATACGCCGATGCCTTTGATATGATCGGAATGCTCGTGCGTGACGATTATCGCGCCGACATTTTCCGGGGTGACACCGGCCTGTGCCATGCGCATCAGCAGGTTCTTCAGGCTGAAACCCTGGTCAATCAGGATTCCTTTTTGATGCTGGCGCACAAAAGTGCAATTGCCTTTACTGCCGCTGCCTAAGTTGCAGAAAATCATTTTTTCCCTGAACGACCCCGGGTAGTCAGCGGTGTTCCGGCGGCGCAGAGCGGACAATCCTCCGGACGGTAAGCCGGAATGGCCATCGCAATCAGAGCGAAAAAGGGAAAACCAAAATCCACTTTACCGCCGCTCCGGTCAATGATAACGCCGATGCCGGCAATTACGCCGCTATACTTTAACACCAGATCAATCAGTTCGAAGAGTGACCCGCCGGTGGTCAGGACATCGTCCACGATCAGCACGCGTTCACCGCTCTCGATGTTGAATCCCCGGCGCAGGGTGAGCTGGGTCTCTTCACGTTCGGCGAAAATACTGCGCGTCGCCAGTACCCGACCGACGCTGTGACTGATGACGATTCCGCCGGTGGCGGCGCCGAGGACGACGCTGGGTTTGGTGCTGGCGAAATGGTCAGCGATACCCTTGCACAGCGTGTCGCAGAGGAGCGGGAATTGTAACATTTTGAACTTCTCGACATAGGTATCGCTATGCAGGCCGGATGTCAGTAGAAAGTGCCCGTTGAGGACCGCGCCGCTTTCTTTGAGTATTTCGAGATACTGTTCTTTTTTCATGTTTCTCCCTGCGGATTAAAAAGTTGTCGGTATTCAATTGCCGCCTGCCGGACATTTTCCGGAAAGGTGCCGCCCTTGGGAAAAAGGATGGCGCGCGAAATATTAATTAAACCCAACCCGCACTGCCGACAGGCGTGGACTGCGGCGGCGACTTCGCCGCCCTGCGAACCGATACCCGGAATTAAGAAAGGGATTTCCGGAAACATACGCCGCACATCCAGCAGTTGCTCCGGTTTTGTGGCACCCATAACCAGCCCGAGATTGCGCCGACTGTTGAGGGTACGCACCAGTTCCGCCACTTTCAGGTAAACCGGGAATTCACCTCCGTGATCCTGAATCTCCCGTCCGGAGGGATTGGAGGTCACGCACAGGACAAAGGCGCCCTTCTGGTTATCTTCGATAAACGGCAGGATGCTTTCCGAACCTAAATAGGGGCTCAGAGTCACCGCCCGAAAGGGCAATTGTGATTGCAAAGCCCGGGCGTAGAAACGCGAACTGTTGCCGATGTCGCCCCGTTTGGCGTCACCGACAAGCAGAATATTGTCCGGCACTTCGCTCAGTAATTTTTCCAGTATCTGCCAGCCACGCCAGCCCCATAGCTCGAAAAAAGCCAGGTTGAATTTATAGGCGGGAGTCAGATCGGCGGTCGTCTGGATAATCTCCCGGACGAATCGGAAAACGCCATCTGCATCGCCGGTGAATCCGGCGGGTAATTTATCCGGGTCGGGATCAAGGCCGATACAGAGATAGGATTGTTTGGAGGCCAGGCTTGCGGTAAAGAAGTCAGCGTATTGCATTGCGCGAAAATTACTCGTTTTAGTGCGATTAAGCAACAAGTCCCACCGCCATTCATCAAAGCGTCAGATCGAAGGCGATTACCCAGCGCAGGGCGAATTCCGCTTCACCGCGCGGCGGATGAGATACCCAGAGTGGAAAGTGAATGCCGAGCATGATTTCCTCGATGACGTTAAATTCCAAGCCGATCCCGGCATCCCTCTTCAAACGCGTCAGATTGATTTGCTCCAGAGTGGATGGCAGCCAGCCGGCATCGTAGAAAATTAGACAGTCGAAAGTCGCCGGCTCCTTACTGGCCAGCGACCGACGCAATTCGGTGTTGCTGGTCAGGATGGCGCGTCCCTTAAGAGCGCGACCGCCGTAGCCGCGCATATCGCCCTCACCTTTGGCGAGACGGTACGACTCGAAGGCTAAATTCTCGAAGACGTTCTTGCCAAAAAAGTAGAAATACTCCTGCTTTGGCAGGTGCCCATTCGAGACACCGACGAACAAACGTTGATAGAAGAGACTCTGTTCAGTGATGCGGGCCTTGACCTGACCGTCAACGGACAATTTGGTGAACTCGTATTGACTGTCGAAGGCCGGCAACGCATGACTGCCTTTGACGAGAAAAGCATGCCGCCACTCGCCCCAGTTGTGAAAGTTGGTGAAATCGAAATAGGCCTTGAAAAGCCTGCCCGTCTCCCAGTTGGCGTTATTTAAATAGGCCAGGGAACGCACATTCTGGTAAGTCGTTCCCAACCTTAATCTTTGATAACCGGAGAGGCGTTCCAGTCCCAGATAGTGCAATTCGCCCAGATAGAATTCAGTCGCCATCTGGTTTTCGAAAAGGTCGAAATAATCCCTGACCCGCAGCTGAATGCGGGGTTTGAGCAAAATCGCCAAAATCGAGGTGCTGTAGCTGACGTCGTAGCCATAAGTCTGGCTTTTGTAGCCATAATTCATTCCAAAAGACCACTCATCCATACTTTTCGCCGGCAGTAATGGCTGTAAATTGATCCAGTAACGACTGCGCAGTTTGAATCCCACGCGGGTGTAATCCTGCCGATTGAAGTCGAAAGTCGGATAATAAAAAATCTGGTACGAGTCGAGGCGCGGCACGGAGGTCAGGAAATTGAAACTCAAGAGCCGCGGGTGGTAATTATTCAAACGATTGGTATCGCGCAGTATGCGATTGGGATCGAGGCTGATTTTGGTGACCGGCGCGGCGGTAATGAAGGTCACGGTATCGGTGCGCGAATGCGTAAAACGCGCGAGAGCAAAATATAATTGCCCTTGCCTGTCTCGGGCCAGAACCTCGATTGGCAGGTCGGTTTTGGGGCGCTGGGCAAGATAGACATCGGTGCGGTAGTGGTGCGGGCCTGATTCGTCAGTTTCCCGTTTATGTACCCTCGTGATGCGGCTATCCAGTGTTTCAACCCCCGCGTTGGTTCTCGTGTAATACGACAGAAAATCGTAACCGGATACGGCGGTGGCGAGTCGGAAGAACTCCGCCGGTTGAGGGCGGTGGGCAAGGCAGTAGCGGCGATATTCCGAGAGAATTTTCCGGAAAGCCTGGTCACCGAGGATGTAGGCGGTGGTTTCTAAGATTTTCTGGCTTTTGACGTAGCGGGTCTGCTCGCGGATGTAGGAGTAATTGGCGCGTTCACTGCTGGAAGAGGCCTGTTGCAGGATATTTTCCTTCTCGAAGCTGGAGAGAAACAGCGCCAGCAGACGGTTGGAAAAGGTGACCAGTTTGTTTTCACGGACTTTGAAAGTGGAACGCAAAACCGCGTAGCGCGCGGTCAGGTATTTATTGGCGGCTAAACTGGCGAATCCGTTGCTGATGGAAATGGCCTCCGGTTGGGCGTAGTCTTTATCGAACATCAGGTATTGCCGGGCAATTTCACGCGCTAAAATGTGCAGACTGATATACTCCAGGCGCGTTACTCCCTGGTAGATTTGCTTCTCCAGCATGATAAAACCGGGAGCCGTGTACCCGCCGGGAATAACCGTCGGGAAAACCGTCAGATGGTTGAGCGGCGCCGGAAAATATTGCTGGGCATAGAAACGCTGAATGTCTTTGGTAATGCGGACGATGAGGTTGTCAGAAACCGGATCGCTGATCGAACGCCGGGAGATCAGCCGCATTACGTCGCCGGTGGGGTTTTTTGTACTGCTGACGCGCGCCCCGGCGAGGGCGATGAAGGCGATTTCGCGGCAGCTGTCCGGTTTAAAAACGAATTGGATGCGTTCCGCATCCAGCGTCAACGTCGTATCATTGGCCAGCGAACCGGCTAATCGGAATCGGTCGGGAGTCACGCAGGTCATTTGGTAGAGCGCATTCTCCAGATGTACAGATTCTAAAGCAGGGCTTCCTTTTGGACGGATTGATGGTGATTGCAGGATCGGATAGAACGCGATCAGGCGGTAGATCGTACCGGTACGGGAAGGTACCAGGTAATGTCTTCCGCTCGGAAAATAGGTCGTAAAGTCAATCGTCAAAGTAACGGAATCTCCGGACGCGAGAATCCCGGGCAGGTTGATGGTCATTTGCGACGTCGAACTCCCGGTGAATACAACTGCCTGCCCGGCGATTGCCACCCGGGCGATATTCATCCAGGCTGGTTCATCGAGTAAATTCTCAGATTTCTGATAGGCTTTGGAGCGTACATCGCGCAGAATATTGGGAGGCAGGAAAAAGGTGAGCGTACTGAGCCCGGAATCGCCGCGATTATGGAAGACGACCTGCTCGGTACCTTTGAGAGTATAAGCGTCGGGATCGAGATGCAGTTCAAGGTTGTACCTGGTTTGCCCAAAGGCATCGCCGGCGGTGATGATCAAGATCGTTACCCAAATCATCCTGGCGAAGATTGACCGGATAGACTTGACCTCGGCCTGGGATTTTTCGGGAAATCGCGCTTCACTCATCGTTTTTAACTTAAAGTAACCACCGGAAACAGGCAAGAGGTGCCGGGATTTTTTCTCCGATCCGGATACCGTGGGTAAGGTGTTTGATAATTGCTCACGAATGTTTTAAATTTGCGCGCTTTTTGACGCTCCAATAGCTCAATTGGTAGAGCAGCGGACTCTTAATCCGTTGGTTCAAGGTTCGAGTCCTTGTTGGAGCAC
>CAZPQN010000057.1:0-5301 GCA_964588795.1 uncultured bacterium
GGCTCCGGCTTTTAAGGCCGTAACCACCCAGGGCGAAATTAACTTTCCACAGGATTACTCGGGAAGCTGGGTGATTTTATTCAGCCATCCGGCCGATTTTACACCGGTCTGCACTTCTGAATTTATGACCTTCGCTACAATGGAGGAGCAATTCGCTAAAGTGAATTGTAAACTCGTCGGCCTCTCGGTCGATGGCCTGTACAGCCATATCGCCTGGCTGCGCACCATCAAGGAGAAAATTGATTACAAAGGTATGAAAAATGTCGAGGTTAAATTCCCGCTGATCGAAGATATCACTATGGAAGTTGCTTCCAAGTACGGCATGATTCAGCCGGGTGAAAGCAATACCAAAGCCGTGCGCGCCGTATTCGTGATCGATCCCAAAGGCATTATTCGTACGATCATTTACTATCCGTTGAGTCTGGGACGGAATTTCGACGAATTACTGCGGGTGGTAATCGCTCTGCAGATTGCCGATGCTTTCAATGTTGCTACTCCGGCGGACTGGCGTCCCGGTGATGATGTCATCGTTCCGACGGCCGGCTCCTGCGGCGTCGCCAAAGAGCGCATGGAAAGCAAAGAAGGCATTAAGTGTCTGGACTGGTTCTTCTGTCTGAAAAAGATTGCGAAGGAAGAGGTCTGGAAAGCCATTACCAAGTAGTTGGTATAGCGTTTTTTATCGTATGGTTGCGTGGGCTTTATCATCTCGCGCAACCTGAATTAAAGGGGTGTTTATGAAAATAGCATTGACAACTTCAGGCAATGATCTGAATGCGCCGCTTGATAATCGTTTCGGGCGGGCGGCGAAGTTCCTGATTTACGACCTTGAAACCGATACGTTTGTGACAATTGATAACCAGCAAAACCTGAATGCCGCGCAGGGCGCCGGAATCCAATCGGCTGAGACCGTAGTCCGAAGCGGCGCCAAAGCGTTGGTCACGGCCCACTGCGGACCTAAGGCTTTTCGGGTTTTACAATCTGCCGGTGTAAAGATTTATACCACAAGCACGGCAACCGTAGCGGAAGCCCTGGCCGATTATCGAACCGGCAAACTTAGCGAATCCCGGAGCGAAGACGTCGCCGGGCACTGGGTATGAGAATCGAGCCGGTTTCACTGCGGCCGATTGGTATAATTCACAGCCAATATAAAAACGCGGAAAGGGTACCCATTCAACCGGTTTATGCTGAAAATTGTCCGGCGCAGATCGAAATTTTTCCGGAGTTTGCCGACGGATTACGCGATCTGGACGGATTCTCGCATATTTATCTGATCTATTATTTTCATCAGGCGGGCGCGGCCAGATTGCTGGTCAAGCCTTTTCTACAGGACGTCGAACACGGAGTGTTTGCCACCCGGGCCCCCAGCCGTCCCAATGCCATCGGCCAGAGCATCGTCAAACTCGTCCGGCGCGACGGAAATATTTTGCATATTAAAGGAACGGATATTTTAGACGGCACGCCTCTACTCGACATTAAGCCGTATATAAAGCGCTTCGACCGGATCGACAGCGAACGCGACGGCTGGCAGGATGAAGTGGATGATGCAACCGCATGGAAGAAAGGTCAGCGCACATTGTGAAAACCTATCTGGACTGTATTCCCTGTTTTGTTCAGCAGGCTTTGATGGCGGCGCGGCATGTCTCCGGCGATCCGGAAGTTCAAAAACAAATTGTGCAGGAAGTGTTGGCGCGCATCGGCGCCATTAATTTCAATACTTCACCGCCCCTGATGGGACAGTTTTTTCACCGGCGCCTGCGAGAGATTACCGGCATCCGGGATCTTTATCAGGCTGAAAAGGAAAAACAGAACCGGCTGGCTCTGAATTTATTGCCTGATTTGAAAACGCGAATTGATACGGCTAAAGATCCGCTTTTATTGGCGGTGCGCCTGGCAATCGCCGGAAATATTATCGATCTCGGCGCCAACGGTAATTTAACGGTTGCGGCTGTACAGGATGCGGTCAATCAGGCCCTGACCGAACCGCTCGTTGGCGAATGGGAGGAATTCCGTCAGGCGCTTGGCAAAGCCCGGAATATTCTTTATCTGGCTGACAATGCCGGTGAAATTGCTTTTGATCGTCTGTTGATCGAGCAGATTTCACCCGCGCGTGTCACGTTGGTAGTGCGCGGCGCGCCGGTTATTAACGATGCAACTATTTTGGACGCCCGCGCCGTCGGATTGCACGAAATTGTAAAAATTATCGACAACGGTTCGGATGCTCCCGGCACGGTTTTGAACGATTGCAATCCGGAATTTGTAAGGCGTTTTGCAGCAGCTGACTTAATTATTGCCAAAGGCCAGGGTAATTACGAAACGCTCAGCGACGAGTCGCGCACTATCTTTTTTCTCTTCAAAGTCAAGTGCCCGGTAATCGCGGCGCATATTGGCCAGCCGCTTGGAACTCAAATCCTGCTGAAATCCGGAGCGATTCCGCCAGAAAACGGGAGCTACCGATGATCATCGCAATTGCATCCGGCAAAGGCGGCACCGGCAAGACCACCATCGCCGTAAACCTGGCCCGCGCTCTGGATACTGATGTACAACTTTTAGATTGCGATGTCGAGGAACCGAATGTGCAGTTGTTTTTAAAAGGGACGCCGGTCGGGCAGGAAGTTGCCTCCATTCCGGTTCCCCAGGTGAATGAAGCCCTATGCGATGGTTGCGGCGAATGCAGCCGTTTTTGTGAATATCATGCGATTGTCTCTTACGGAAGCAAGCCGCTGGTTTTTCCGGAAATGTGCCATGGTTGCGGCGGATGCCTGCAAGTCTGTCAGCGCCAGGCAATCCGTGAAAGCGACTATCGCATCGGCACAGTCGAGACTTTTCAGTCGGGTAAAATCACCCTGATCCAGGGCAAATTAGATGTCGGCGCGACTATGGCGCCGCCGTTAATCCGGACTGTTAAAAGAAAAATAGATTATAAAATTCCAGTGATTCTAGATGCGCCGCCGGGAACTTCTTGTCCGGTGATAACGACGATCAGAGCAGCGGATTTTGTCGCGCTGGTAACCGAGCCGACGCCATTCGGATTGAACGACCTGAAACTCGCCGTCGCAACGGTCAGGGAGTTGAAAATTCCTTTTGGCGTTATCATCAACCGCGCCGGAAGCGGTGACGATCGGGTGAATTCGTATTGCAGCGCGGAACAAATCCCGGTTTTACTGGAAATTCCGGACGATCGACGAATTGCCGAGGCCTACTCCAGGGGAGAATTAATTATCGCGGCTTTGCCGGAATACCGCACTCTTTTCGAAAAACTTTTATTAACAATCTCTGGAAAAATATTAATTAACCCACCGCCGCCGATTCAGGAGAAATAGTGCCAAAACCAATCAGTTTAATAGAACGGAAGGAAGCATTCAATGCGCGTACCGCCCAATACCTGCGTCTGGGCTATGACCGCTTTGCGGCATCCGATTTCATAATCGCCGCCGGCGGAAACCTGTTTGGTCCGGCGCTGGATATCGGTACCGGTAAGGGGCTTACGGCCATGGCGCTGGCGAAAAAAGGGTTGGACGTGATTTCTGTCGATATTGACGCCGATGAACAGGCCTTTGCGTTGTTTTTAACCCGGGAAGCAGGCTTGGATCACCGGATAAAATTCAAATGTCAAAGTGCCTCTGAATTGCCTTATCCTGATAGTTATTTTGGATGTGTCGTTCTATCGGATATACTGCATCATCTGGAGGATGCGGCTCCGGTGCTTAAAGAGGCCGCCCGGGTTCTGGCGCCGCAGGGGATTATGATTATTGCGGATTTCTCGGCGGATGGTTTCGAGATCGTGGCGCGCTTACATCGTGAAGATGGGCATTTTCATGCAGTCAGCGGAGAAACTCCGGAAACGGCCGCGAAATTTTTTAAATGCAAGAGGATTTGAGATAAAAAAGCGTCTGAGCGGTCACATGCAGGAGATTATCGTTTTAACCCGAAAAGGGGACAGGCAATAATTGAAGAGCAATGATTGCCAATATGCCTTTGGACCAGTGCCCTCGCGGCGACTGGGTAAAAGTCTCGGAATCAACAATATTCCCGCCAAGGTCTGCACTTATGCCTGTATCTATTGTCAGGTTGGTAAAACGAACAGAATGCCGGTAGAGCGTCAGGTTTTTTATGAACCGGATGACATATTCGCGAGCGTTGAGAATCTTCTAGAAAAAGCCAGCCACAAGGGCGAACAGGTTGATTTTCTGACCTTTGTGACGGATGGAGAACCTACGCTGGATCGCAATCTCGGTCGCGAAATCGGTTTGTTGAAAAGGCTGGGAATTCCGATTGGTGTAATTTCCAATAGTTCCCTGATCGGGCGCTCAGATGTGAGGGAAGAACTGAGTGAAGCCGACTGGGTTTCGCTGAAAATTGACGCAGTCGAAGAGCCGTTCTGGCGCCGCATCAATTGTCCCAACCGGGCGCTTAATCTTCAGCAAATTATGGATGGTATACGGGAATTCGCCGCAGACTTTCAGGGTCAACTGGCAACTGAAACTATGCTGATCCGCGCTCAAAATGATAGTTATGAGCAGATCGAAAAGTTGGTGGAATTTGTCGCGCAATTGTCCGATATCGCCGCCTATCTTTCCGTCCCTATTCGCCCGCCGGCTCAAAAATGGGTATTACCTCCGACCGAAGAGATGCTGATTCAGGCTTATCAAATTTTCAGTTTAAAGATTCCAAATGTGAAGATGAATATTGGCAATGAAGGCAATGCCTTCGGCTTTAGCGGAAACGTGGAAGCGGATTTGTTGAATATTACCGCCGTCCATCCGATGCGTGCGGAAGCAGTGGCCGAATTATTGCGTAAAGCGAAATCCGACTGGACGGTCGTAGAGCATTTAATTGAAAAAGAATTGTTAGTCAAAAAAGAATATCAGGGAAAGACGTTTTACGCTCGTCGCTCTTATGTGCCGAGCAAAGCGATTGATCCTATTGAAGAAATAAATTAATGAAAGAACTGGTAATTATCAGCGGGAAAGGCGGAACCGGCAAGACCAGCATTGCGGCTTCGCTGGCGGTTTTAGCCAGAAAAGCGGTGGTGGCCGATTGCGACGTGGACGCCGCCGATTTACATCTGGTGCTTTCGCCGCAGGTTAAGGAGCGTCATGAATTTTATGCCGGACGGGAAGCCATTATCCGTCAGGCGGATTGTATCGCTTGTGGCGACTGCCTGGCGCATTGTCGCTTCGAGGCAATCCTAACCCGCCGGGAAACGGCGACTGAAACTAAATTCTTCGTCGATCCGATTGCCTGCGAAGGATGCGGCGTCTGCGTACGGTTTTGCCCGGTGAAAGCGATTGATTTTCCGGA
>CAZPQN010000057.1:5401-6832 GCA_964588795.1 uncultured bacterium
AATAACGAAAAAACTAAAAGCGCCTGCGATTCGTGCAGCAGTTCGGCCTGCTCGGCGGCCACACCTCAAAAAGGTGAAAGTCAGCAGGAATTCGAAGAGCGCCGGCAACTGCTGTCCCGGCTCTGCCATATCCGGCATAAAATTATCGTGCTTTCCGGCAAAGGCGGCGTCGGTAAAAGCACGGTGGCGGTAAATCTGGCCGCGGCTCTGATGCTGGCCGGCAAAAGAGTCGGTCTGCTGGATGTGGATATTCACGGACCGAGCATTCCGACCATGCTGGGGCTGGAAGATGAAATCATTCAGAAAGATGATGACGGCATGATACCGATCGAACTGGGCGATCTGAAAGTCATGTCGATCGGCTTTATGCTCAGAAATCCGGATGATGCTATTATCTGGCGCGGGCCGTTGAAAATGGGTATTATCAAACAATTTTTGAAAGATGTCAACTGGGGCGAGCTGGATTATCTGATCATCGACTCGCCGCCCGGAACCGGCGACGAACCGCTTTCAGTCTGCCAGCTTGTGGGCGATCTGGACGGCGCGATTGTCGTCACCACGCCGCAGAAAGTCGCCGCGGTCGATGTACGTAAGTCGATTACCTTCTGCCGTCACCTGAGTGTCAATATCCTGGGCGTCGTCGAAAACATGAGTGGTTTCGTCTGCCCGAAATGCGGCGAAATCACGCCGATTTTCAGCGCCGGAGGCGGGAAGCAGATCGCCGAAAGTATGCAGGTGCCATTCCTGGGCTCGATTCCAACCGACCCGAAAATCGGCCAGGCCTGCGACAGCGGACAGGTCTTTATCCATCAATATACTGAAAGCCCAACCGTGGCAATTATGCAGCAGATCATCAAGCCGATTCTGGAGCTGGATTCGGACAACAATTAATCTTAATCACAGGAGAATTAATTAAATGAAAATAGCCATTCCTCTCGCCAACGGCAAACTGGCTATGCACTTCGGGCATTGCGAGCAATTTGCACTGCTCGATGTTGATGAAATTACTAAAAAAATTACCGAGCGCGAAAATGTAGTACCTCCGCCGCACGAACCGGGCTTGTTACCGAAATGGCTGGCGGAGCGCGGCGCCAATCTGATAATCGCCGGCGGGATGGGACAGCGCGCACTGATGCTTTTCGCTGAAAACAACATTCAGGTGCTGGTCGGAGCCTGTTCCGAAACCCCGGAAAAATTAATTGACGATTATTTCAATGGCACTCTGCAATTGACGGGTAATGTCTGCGACCATTAATTTTATTCACCACAGAGAGCACAGAGCGCGCGGAGTTTTGACTATTACTGATTAGCGTGTTGTGTTGAGAACAGTATTTAGCGCCCTGATTTTGTAAGCAATCGATAATCTTTACTTCGGTTGGTTAAAATTGCCCTGACTTTGTTACAAGTTTTTTGTAAAATTGCCTTGACTTT
>CAZPQN010000058.1:0-6421 GCA_964588795.1 uncultured bacterium
ACGCCGAATGAGTTTGCGTTGGGTAACAACTACCCGAATCCCTTCAATCCCCGTACAACCATCCAGTACAACCTTACGCAACCCGGTCGGGTCAGTCTGACCGTTTACAATCTGCTGGGTCAACAGCTGTTGAAGATCCTGGATGACGAGTTCTGCGATCCCGGCATGTATAAGGTTACGCTTGATATGGCAGGCTACCAGACGGGCATTTACTTTTGCGTGCTCAGACAGGGGAATAAAGTCTCTGTCAAGAAGATGACGTTAATAAAGTGACCGTTTCGATCAGGGCTGTCCGCTTACGGTGGACAGCCCTGATTTTCCTTTGGCATATGGTGATGTTGTACCTGACCATAACAAAACTAACATTCGCCCGCGCACAGTCGGTAAAAATCGCGGACGCTTCTCCAACCGAATCAGTCAGCAGTATTTTTTCAAAGTGCTTTATTAATGAGTAGTATCGCGATGGATCGCAAGGAATTTATCATGCGGCTCGGCACGGTGTTGACCGGATTTTTATACCCATCACTCTGGATTGCGGCCTGTAATAAAATTCCGCGGAGAAAATATAAAAATTGGGTCTGGATAACCACCGATTTGGAAACATCCGCGGACGAGTGGATTGCAAAATTTGCCCGCATGAAACAGGCGGGGATTACGGCGATTCTGCCTGAAGTATTCGATAGTCGCCGGGCTTATTATGGCAGTCGACACCTGCCGGTTGGCGGGGAATGGCTGGAAACAATTTTACCGCTGGCTAAAAAAGCCGGACTTGAAGTTCACGCCTGGATCTGGTGCATGCCCTGCAATATTCCGGCGATTCAGACCCAGCACCCCGAATGGTTTGTCGTCAACGGGGTTGGAGAATCAGCACTTGAGAAACCCGCCTATGTTGATTACTACAAATTTCTCTGTCCCTCGCGGGAGGAGGTTCAGGAATTCCTGCTGACTCGCGTGCAGGAGCTGACCACTTATTCCGCTTTGGATGGCATTCACTTGGATTATATTCGTTATCCGGATGTCATTATCGCCCCGGCATTGCAATCCCAGTATCAGGTCGTGCAGGATCGGGAATATCCCGAGTTCGATTACTGTTACTGTCCGGTCTGCCGCGCCAAATTTGAAAAAATCAGCGGTAAAGACCCGCTCGAGTTGAAAAATCCCAGCGAGGACGTCGCCTGGCGACAGTTCCGCTACGATAGTATCACGCATTTAGTCAATGCTAAATTGATTCCGCCTGCGCGACGCGCCCATAAGCAGATTACGGCGGCAGTATTCCCGAACTGGGAAGCCGTCCGTCAGCAATGGATGACCTGGCATTTGGATGGGTTCATGCCGATGCTTTACCACAATTTTTACGACGCTGATATTGACTGGATTAAAAATCAGGTCAGCCAGAAAGTCGCCCTGCTTAACGATAGCACTCCGCTTTACAGTGGCCTTTTTATTCCGGAGCTGCCCCCGGATATAATGACCCGTGCGATCCAGGTATCGCTTAAACATGGAGCCGCGGGAGTGTGCCTGTTTCACGCCAATGCCTTAAGTGAAGCCGGTTGGCAAAGTTTGGAAAAGATCATGTATTCCCGTACAGTTCGGTAATCGTATAGATCAATGATGACGAATAAGACTCAACTCCAGAAAATTGTCTGCAACAGGCGTACCTGTCTCGCAATTGTTCTGTTAATTATCGTGGATTCGATGCTTGTAGCGCAAAGCAGGGTTGTCGGCTACTATCCCGCATGGTTGCGTTCCACCTTACCCGCCTCGCGTATTCAATATGAGAATTTGACTTATATTGTCCATGCTTTTGCCTGGCCGGAGCGGAATGGGAATATCGCGCGTTATGGCGACCTGCTTTATCCGGAGCTGGTCAGTCGGACGCATACTGCCGGAAAGAAAATCCTGATTGCGCTCGGCGGCTGGGGCCAATCCGATGGATTTTCGCCGATGTCTGCGGATACGTCCGTGCGGAAAACTTGCATCACTAATATCGTCAAATTCTGTGATGACAATGGCTACGATGGGGTGGATATTGATTGGGAATATCCGGCGACATTAGCCGATAAAAATAATCTGAACCTGTTGGTTCGAGAGTTGCATCAGGCCTTTTGCGAGTGCGGTAAGGATTGGCTGATTTCCATCGCTATTCCAGCCGGCGATTGGGCAGGACAATGGTTTGATTATGACAGCCTGCGGAACTACGTCGCCTGGTTCGGGTGTATGACCTATGATTTCATGGGTAGCTGGGTATCAATCGCTACCCATAACTCACCCCTATATTCGCATCCGGATAATCCGCAAGGTTCGGTACATTCTGCGATGCAATACCTGTCCGACCTTCGTAAAATTCCGAAATCTCAAATCCTTGTGGGCATCCCGCTTTATGGCAAAGGCTGTAATGCAACCGGCATATTCCAGGCTAACACTGGCGGTAATGTCGAATACTACTATTCTCAGATCAAGCCCAAGATCGGAAATGGCTGGAATTATTACTGGGACGCCATTTCACAGGTGCCCTATCTGCTGAACACCTCTGCAACTCAGTTTATCACTTTCGATGACACTGTCTCCGTCAGGCTCAAGTGCCTTTATGCTCGGGAGCAGGGATTGGGCGGAGTCATGCTCTGGGCCTTGGGGCAGGACGTTGTCGGCGATACCCAGCCCTTGCTGGAGACCGTTGGCCGTGCGCTGATTACAAATACCGGCATGGGAGCTTGCCCGTCGCTTTTGCCGGAAACTTACAGCGGCCTCCAAAACTTTCCGAATCCATTTAATAGTACAACGTTGATTCGCTTTTATCTCCCCCAGGAAGAACATGTCAAATTGGAAGTCTATGATATATTGGGACGCACACTGGGAATCGTGCTAAACCAGCGAAAGCCGGAAGGCTGGAATACCACGCGTTTCGATGCCACTGGTTTGTCAACCGGGTGTTATTTCTACAAATTGACCGGCACCGATTTTTCAAAAACCGCAAAGATGTTGGTGACTCGATGAATGCAATTGCCGTCAGGCATAAGTCCCGCGGGTTTACCCGATTCTATCCGGAGCTAATCGTTGATGAAAGTTGTGCCGGTGACCAATGACCAGAACCAAGTTAAATCTCAATTCGCTTAGGGTAAGCACTGATGTCATCCTCTACCAATAGATCCAGGCATCCTGCATTCTGGGTTCCAACGCTCTATTTTGCGGAAGGGATTCCCTTTGTCGCTACGGCGACAGTCTCGGTGCTGATGTATAAAAGTCTGAAACTCACTGATGCCCAGATTGCTTTTTTTACGACGATCGTCATGTGGCCCTGGACGCTGAAACCGCTCTGGGGCCCGATCTTAGAAATGTTCAAAACGAAAAAGTATTTTGTGATCGCCACGCAATTTATCGGTGGAATTGCCTTCGGGATTTTAGCTCTGTCATTGCCACTGGCCGGTTTTCTTAAATACTCCCTGGCGATGTTCGTGGTCATCGCCTTCAATTCCGCGACGCACGACATAGCTGCGGACGGCGTCTATATCAATGCATTATCGCCCAAGAGTCAGGCAAAATTTGTCGGCTGGCAAGGCGCTTTCTACAATTTGGCCAAAGTCATGTCGCAAGGGCTTTTGGTCTACATCGCCGGCAGGCTGGAATTGACCCTGGGGGTGACCGAAGCCTGGATGGTGGTCATGGCTTTATTTGGTAGTATAATGATAGGTCTGGCAATCTATCATTCCAAAATGTTACCAGTCGGGGGAGCGGCGAATCATGTCCGGAGTTCGCGCGAAGCATTCGCGACTTTTTGGGAAATAGTCCGGACTTTCTTTCAGAAAAAGCATGTACTATGGGGCATCGCTTTCATTGTTCTTTTCCGTTTTGCCGAGGGGCACCTGATCAAAATCGTGCCGCTTTTCATGCGCGCTTCCCGTGAGAACGGCGGCCTGGGCATGCTGACCTCCGACATCGGGATTGCCTATGGCATATTCGGGGCCACGGCATTCATTCTGGGATCGCTTGCCGGCGGTTACTTCGTCGCCAAACGCAGTTTGAAGAATTCCATTCTCATTCTGTGTTGCATCTTTAATATCCCCGATGCTGTCTATGCCTATTTAGCTTTTACTCAGCCGCAGAATTTCGCCATCGTTTGCGGCGCTATTACCATCGAATGGTTCGGCTACGGCTTCGGTTTTATCGGCGTGATCCTGTTTATGATGCAACAGATTGCGCCGGGGCCGTTCAAAATGGCCCACTATGCCTTCGCAACAGCAGTAATGAATTTGGGTTTCATGTTGCCCTCGATGATCAGTGGCTATATCAGCGACTACTTGGGTTACAAAAAGTTTTTTGTGTGGGTGATGATAGCCACCATACCGTCATTTTTAGTGACCTATTTTGTGCCGTTCAAAGAAGTGTCAGTCAGGGAGTCCGAATGAGGTACGGTTATTTTGACGATGCCCACCGCGAATATGTCATCGAACGACCCGACGTGCCGGTATCATGGACAAATTATCTCGGTGTACGCGACCTCTGCACGGTCATTTCCCACAACGCCGGCGGATATACGTTTTACAAATCAACCGAACATCACCGTATTACCCGCTTCCGACCGAACGGTGTTCCGCTGGATCGTCCGGGGCACTATGTTTATATTCGGGATGATGAAACCGGCGAGTACTGGTCGGTTTCCTGGCAGCCGGTCGGTAAAGACTGGCATCAGGCACGGTATGTCTGTCGACATGGTCTATCATATTCCAAGTTTCAGTGTGATTACCAGGGCCTTGTGGCCGAGCAGATTCTTTTCATTCCGGTGGAAGATGCGGTGGAACTCTGGGATGTCAGAATCACCAATCAATCCGGACGTCCCCGTCACCTGAGCGTTTTTTCCTACGTCGAATTTTCTTTTCACCATGTGGAAATTGACAACCAAAATTTCCAGATGAGTCTGTACGCCAGCGGTTCCAATTACCGGGACGCAATTATCGAATATGACTTTTTTTATGAACCCTGGACGTTTCATTTCTTCACTGCCAGTCACGAACCGGAGAGCTACGACTGTGTTCGCGATACCTTTATCGGTTCCTACCGGAGCGAATCCAATCCGCTGGGGGTGGAACGGGGTTGGTTACAAAACAGCACGGAATTGGGCGGCAATCACTGCGCGGCCATGCATCATCGCCTCGCACTCCTGCCAGGTGAGGAAAAGCGTCTGATTTATATGTTGGGTGTCGGCTCCCGTGCCGCGGCGGGTTATGCAATGCGTCGGAAGTATGCTGAGTTTGCCAACGTGGATCGGGCCTTTGCTGAACTGCACCGGTATTGGGCTGACAAGACGGCGGTGTTCCAGTGCCAGACTCCCCATCCCGGGCTGGATACCATGATTAATACGTGGACTTTGTACCAGGCGGAAACCTGTGTTGTCTGGTCCCGGTTTGCATCCTTTATTGAAGTCGGCGGGCGCGTGGGCCTTGGTTATCGCGATACGGCCCAGGATATTATGGGTGTCGTTCATACCAATCCCCACCGAACCAAACAGCGGATCATCCAACTGCTAAAGGGACATACCCGAGCCGGTTACGGACTGCATTTATTCGACCCGGCGGTATTTGAACCCCAAGAGAATCGCTTACCGGGCGTCAAACTGCCGACCGTCGTGCCGACTCCCAAACCCAGCGACATCGTCCACGGACTAGCTGATGCCTGCTCGGATGACGCCTTATGGCTGGTGGCATCGGTCTGCGAGTGGATCGTCGAGACGGGGGACTATGACTTTTTGGAAGAAGTTATCCCGTATGCGGACGGCGGGAGCGACACGGTTTATAAACATCTGATCAGAATCCTGGACTTTTCTGCGGAGTACATCGGCTCGCACGGCATCTGTCAGGGATTGCGCGCCGACTGGAACGATTGCCTGAATCTCGGGGGCGGGGAAAGCGCCATGGTCTCGTTTATGCACTACTGGGCTATCGGGATCTTTATCGCAATGGCTCAGCATTTGGGACGTTCCGCAGAAGTCCGGAAATATGTCCAGCTTTCTGAAAAAATACGCCAAACCTGTGAAACAGTACTCTGGGATGGCGACTGGTACCTTCGGGGGTTTACCAAAAAGGGATTGAAAATCGGCACCCGTGAAACAGAAGAAGGCCAATTGTTTCTAAATGCCCAGACGTGGGCAGTTCTCTCCGGAGTCGCTTCGGATGCCCGAGCTAAACGTTGTCTGGGCGCCGTGGAGCAGAATTTATTCTGTCAGTACGGACTGCATCTCCTCTGGCCGGCATACTCCAAACCGGACGACGACATCGGTTACGTCACGCGCGTCTACAAAGGAATCAAGGAGAACGGTGCAATCTTCAGCCATACCAACCCCTGGGCGGTGATTGCCGAATGCCGGCTCGGTCACGGCAATCGCGCCATGCAATACTATGATTCCACTCTGCCGTATAATCAAAATGAC
>CAZPQN010000059.1:0-5535 GCA_964588795.1 uncultured bacterium
GACGCTTTTTAAATTCAAGTCCGCATCCAAACAGCATTCCCGATTCACCCGCCCGGAATCTGGATCGCAATTCCGTTGGTTATGAGATAAATCCTGAATTTTTACCGGTTATCAGGGCTAAATTGAATGTCGGGCAAACCGATTTAGCGGGAACGGAATATCATTTTCTCAAGGATGAATTTAAAACCAGTTTTCCGGATGGGATCGATAAACTGCCGTATATATTTAAAGACCCGCATAAACTTGATAAAAAGATCGATCCCCGGAAAATGCAATTTGGTTCACGGATTGATGCCAAAGTCAGCCAAAGAGAAGAATATTTTACGGTCAAATCTGTAATCAGCCCTGAACTTGTTCGGCTTAATAACGATCTGGTTATTCGGCTAATCGGAGTGAAGGAAAATCCGTCTCTCAACGGTCAGGCGGTCAAATATCTTACCGGGAAGACCAAGGGACATAAGGTGTTCTTGAAATTCGATAATCTGAAGTATGACGAAAACAATCATCTTTTAGGTTATCTGTACCTGAAAAATAAGACTTTCCTTAATGCGCACCTGATCAAGGAAGGACTGGTGGAGGTGGATACTTCCCTGGATTTTAAATATAAAAGTAAGTTTGTCAATCAGAAGTGATAATATCAGCTCCTCAGACCTGGCACACAATCCAATCCTTCAGAAGGTCGGTTCAAGTAACTCGACCGCAATGAAAAAACTCACCGGGCCTTTTTAAATCTTCAGCCACCGTCAGGTTTAAGAACCTGACGGAACATATATTGTTTTTATATCGCTCGGACCACTTTGCGGAAATGATAACCGTAGATTGCCATGGTGATCGCCATCGGGAATTTGCGTGGTGAACGGAACAATGTTGAGAAAAACAGTTTCCAGTAATAACGCCGCGCGCTGTCGATAATTCCCAGGCGCCAGATAGATTTGAAAAGCGCCCCGATGTCATTGGGAGTTAGCGCAGAGCCGTTATTTTGCGGCAGTCGATAATCTTGCAGAAAGGTTTTCACCCGCCGGTAATAATTGGACGGGGCATAGATAAAGCGCAACAGGGCGATATAGCCGTTCATCAGCAGTTTGTAGTTCATCTTCGGCACGAAATTGATGCTGGCGTCGACATTATTCCCGGCGAAGAGATTCAGCAGGCGCTTTTCATCTTTGAGGCGGTCGTACAGCCGACTGCCGGTTGGGGCGTTCAGCAGGCCGACCATGGCGGTCACGACGCCGCTTTGCTGGATGAGATTGATCTGGGCTTCGAAAATATCCGGCTCGTCATTGTCAAATCCGACGATGAAGCCGCCCGAAACGCGCAGGCCGTTACGATGCAACTGCCGGATCGAAGCCGCAATGTCGCGCCCGACGTTCTGGTATTTGCCGCACTCGGTCAGGCTGGCTTTATTGGGGGTTTCGATGCCGATGAAGATATGCTGGAAACCGGCCATCACCATCAGGTCGATCAGTTCATTATCGTCGCAGATGTTGATCGAGGTTTCCGTGCCGTAGGTAAATGGGTAATTATGTTCATCGGCCCAGGCGATCATAGCGGGCAGGATGTCCTGTTTCAGTTTTTGCCGGTTGCCGATGAAATTGTCATCCACGACGAATACGCTGCCGCGCCAGCCTGACTCGTAAAGCGATTGCAATTCGGCGAGGAATTGGGCGCGGCTTTTGGTGCGCGGATGGCGGCCGTTCAGGGCGCTAATGCTGCAAAATTCGCAATTAAACGGACAGCCGCGCGAATACTGAATGTCCATCGCGGCATATTTGCTCTGGTCGAGCAAATCCCAGCGCGGAATAGGCGCCAGGGCAATGTCCGGGAATTCCGCCGTCCGGTAAATCGGTTGCGGATGACCTTCGGCTAAGTCTTTCAGAAAAAGCGGCATGGTGATTTCGGCCTCGTTCAGGATAAAATGATCCACACCGAGGATGTGTTCGTGCTCCATAGTGACCATCGAACCGCCTGCCACGACTTTGACATTTAGTTCATTACAGCGCCGAACGACTTTCCGGAACGAATCCATGTGGATATTCATGCCGCTGAGGAATACGAAATCGGCCCATTTAATTTCGCGGTCTTTGAGATTGGTGACATTAAGGTCAATCAGGCGAATGTCCCAGTCGGCCGGCAGAAGCCCGGCGACCGTTATCAAGCCCAGCGGAATTTCGGAACTCTTTTTCGATATAAAACGCACGGCATTTTTGAAACTCCAGAATGTCTCGGGCGTCTGTGGATAAACCATTAATACTTTCATAAAAATCTCCATTATTGGGTGATTATTTCTTAATTTCAATCCGGCAAAAGTATTTGAATTCTCTCGGCCTTTGCCTATAATTAGTTTATGAAAAATGTCGATGCAGTACTGTAAAACTAATGTAAAAGATGCCTGCAGAACGTCATTTATATGTCTAAGAAATATTCGTCAGCCGGTTATATTGCCATTTTTGTAATTGTCCAGGTGGTCTGGCTGGCGGTTATGGGGCTCTGGATTGCCCGTTACGCGGTCAGTCACGTTATCTACAAGGAAATCGGGCAGCGCTATGCGATCCGTATCAATTCCGGGGCCGATGTCGCCATGCTGGTGGTCGGACTGGTTTTAATTGCGGCCGGCATCGCCGGAATCTCGATCCTGTTCCGCCGCCTGAATCAGCAATTTCACCAAACCCGCCTCTATGATAATTTCATTGCCAGCGTGACGCATGAACTGAAAACGCCGCTGGCGGCCATCCGGCTTTACCTTGATACAATCGGGCGCTATGCGGACATCAGCGCGGAACAGCGTCATGAATTCCTGGAGCAGATGCAGCGTGAAACCGGCAGGCTGGAGCATACCATCGGAGCCATTCTGGAAGTCGGGCGGATAGAGAGCGGCTATGCCCGTTATCAATGTACGATCCTGGAAGCCGGCCCAACCATAAAATCAATCCTGATGGAATTGGCCGGGCAGTTCACGTTGTCCCCGGAGCATATTTCGATAAGCGGCGCTTTGCAGGCCCAAATCGTATTCAATCCCAACGCCCTGCGGGGTGTCTTTGAAAATCTGTTTGAAAACTCGCGGAAATATTCCCGTAACGCCCTGCGTTTGGAAGTTACCCTGGCAGAAACCCAAGACGAAATCCTGATTAACTTCCGTGACTATGGAGTCGGGGTGCCGCGCAAACAGTTGAAGAAGATATTTAAAAAATTCCACCGCATTGCAGATCCGCAGAATCCCAGCGTAAAGGGCACCGGTCTCGGGCTTTTCCTGGTTCGCGGCATCCTGCACTACCACGGCGGGCGTATTCAGGCTGAATTACCGAAAGAGGGCGGGGGCTTAATTATGCGGATTACCCTGCCGGTCTATACGCCGAAACGTCAGCGCTTTTTCGATAAACTGCTGGAGGGACGCCGATGAATGCTCCGATACGGATTCTGATGGTCGAGGACGAAGCCAGCCTGGGCGAGGGCATTCGCTTCAACTTGATCAAAAACGGCTACTCGGTCGAATGGGTGCAGGACGGCCAGGCCGCTCTGGAAACCTACCACGAATCCAAATTCGACCTGGTACTGCTGGACATTATGCTGCCTTATGTCGATGGATTCGAGGTCGCGCGCCAGATTCGGACCAGTTCGCCCCAGATGCCAATCCTGATGCTGACCGCCCGCACTTCGGTTGATGACCGGGTGCATGGCCTGGAAGCAGGCGCCGATGATTATCTCACCAAACCATTTTACCTCGAAGAACTGCTGGCGCGTATTAAAGCCATGCTGCGGCGTTGCGAATGGTATCGCCAGACGCCGCCGGCCAGCGACCTGTACCGTTTCGGTGAAAACGAGGTCAGTTTTAACGATTTCAGATGCCTGGCTGCCGGACGTGAATTTGTTCTGACCCAGCGTGAAGCCATTCTGTTGAAATATTTAGTCGCGAACCCAAACCGGATTATTTCGCGGCAGGAACTGCTCGAGAATGTCTGGAACACGAGCGGCGAAATCGAAACGCGTACGGTCGATATTTTCATTGCGCGTCTGCGGAAATATTTCGAGCCGAATCCTAAAAAGCCGGTCTACATCAAGAGTGTCCGAAGCGCTGGGTATATGTTCAGTAGTGCGGAATTGAATCATTGACCGCATATGAAAAAAAAATCACGAATATATTTTCTTCTGATTCGAGATTGTGAATCTTAAAAATGTCATATAATCGAAAGGAGCACAATATGTCTGTTGAAGAATTTTTCCCGGACGTGATTACCAGTTTGCCGGCAGCGGATATTCCGATTGACGGTTTAAGTTCATACCTGGTGCAGGGCGACAACCGCCAGGTCATTTTCATGAGTTTCGAAAAGGATACCGTGGTTGCAGAACATTCACATGCCGCGCAATGGTGCGTTGTATTGGACGGCCGGATCGAACTGACGATCGCCGGGCGGAAGAGAATCTACCGGAAAGGCGAAATCTATTATATACCGGCCGGTGTCCTGCACGGAGCCCGTATTTTTGCCGGTTACAAAGACGTTACCCTTTTCGGGCAGAAGGACCGCTATCAAGCGCGGGTATGATTCTGCACTGAACTAAAGGATTGACAATTTTCCGGATAATTTGTACTATCAATTCGCAAGATTGATGGGTTTTAGAAAACCGAGGTAAAAAGGAGAGGAGAAGCCTATTGCCACGAATTTTAACTCGTGGGTAAATAGAGCGTCGTATAATGGGGTTCAGCCCAAATAAATTTGACATACGAACGGCAATCGTCTACCGCCAGACCGTCCGGGCGCGGCACAGCGCCGTATCGCCGGATTGTTCGGCGACAGTGTGAATGAATGTGTTTTCGGCGCTTTTCTGAGTCGTGACAGCGATGGACTGGCCATAGAAAGCTTCGGCTAAGTAGTTGATTTCGAGTTGGCGCAGGTGATGACTCCTGAGAAATTCCAGCGTGAATGTTTCGTAAATCCAGTCGATATAGCGCACATTATTGACATGTTCGTTGGTATCCAAATCCTGGTAACCAACCTTGGTCTGCCAGGCGAAATCCGCCGCGGTCGGGGTTTCGATTTTCGGCGGACGTTCCGGGAACATCAGTTCCTTGCCGTCAGGCATGCGGAATGGAAATACCTCGGCGACGCCACCTAAAAAGTACATTTCCGTGCCACCCGCAACCGGCAGATTGAATTGCACCAGAAAGGGGATCTGCAGATAATCTAAATCAATGGTATGTTCAACGTCGTCGCCGGTTAGTCCGGTGTAATTTTCCGTCCAGCCTTTGCGGGCCAGGAGCATTTCCGTGCGGAGAAAAAGTTGTTTCTGCAAGCGAAAAAGCGCTATTATTCCGCCGCTGTTGGCGGGATGCAGGGCCAGTTTTTTGCTGATGTCGTCACCCCAGACGCGGCTGGCACCATAGCCGAACAAAACCCCTAGGCGAAGGTTTTTTGAGGCCACTTTGGGCGACAATTGCGGCTGTGGCGGCGGCGTTGTCGTGGGCGGTTGGCTCGCCACCGTTTCCGGTGACGGAGTGGGTGTAGGCGTGGGCGGGGTGGTCAGACCCGCCAACTGCAGGGC
>CAZPQN010000060.1:0-4976 GCA_964588795.1 uncultured bacterium
TACCATATTTTATTTTATGCCGAATTTCGTCTATATTTGTACTGTTCCAGAGTCTTTGACAAGCATGTCCGGTACATCTCAGTTGACCAGGTGATAATTTCCCGGAGTGCAGTCCGGAACCGATATGATTTCCAAAGACCATTGTATGAAGTGAGGTATGGTATGCCGCGGAATCCGCAAAATAAATCCCCTCGAACCCTCGCACCGGAAAATCCGCCGACGGAAAGTCTCACAACGTCCCAAATAGCCCTGGAGCTCATGGAGACCCAGGCCGATTTGGCTCTGGTGAACCGTATCAACAGCGCCGCTAACCGGGGCGAAGACCTGTTTTCAGTCATGCAATTCATCTCGGAGGAAGTCAGTCAGCGATTTCGGGCCCACCGCTCGACACTCTATCTGATTACCGATGATCGCCAGTATCTGACCACGTCTTTGGCCAACCTGGACCCGGATTTAAAGAACCGGATTGAACAGCTCATTGGACATTCGCTCCCCTCTATCAAGATTCCGCTGACAGCGCCCACTTTCATCAGCGAAATCCTCGCCGATGGTCGAGCGCAGATCCTGACGGAAAGAAAAGCAATCATCCGTCTGATTACTGATTTTACGTTCACCGTGGATTTGCCCGCCGCACTGCGCAAAGTCATCGTAAAATTGGCGCCTCAAATTTTCAGCCTGACCGGTATCCAGTCGGTGATTGTGATTCCCCTGAAAATCAGAAACGAAATCATCGGTTTGTTAGATGTTTCCCGCAATTTCGATTTCCAGCCTTCCGATCTAACGCGTCTGCAGGCTGTCGCCGAACAACTGACTGCCCTGGTCGACCGGTCACGGTTTGCCGCCCGTTTAATGGACAGTGAAGATAAATTCAAATACGTATTTACCAACTCCCCTATCGGTAAATCCATCACCCTGCCTGCGGGAGAAATCAACGTTAATCAGGCTTTTTGCCAGATGCTCGGCTATACCGAGGCCGAACTCCGCCATAAAAAATGGCAGACAATCACTCATCCTGACGATATCGCCGCTTCGCAGAAATGCATCAATCGGCTTCTCTCTGGCCAGCAGTCCACCTACCGCTTTGTCAAGCGCTACCTCCGTAAGGACGGCGGCATTATCTGGGCTGACGTGATTTCTGCATTGAGGCGCGATTCGACGGGTACACCGCTCTATTTTCTGACTTCCATCCTGGATATCACGGAACAGCGGCGGGCGGAAACCCAAGTACTGAAAAACAAGGAACGCCTCGAGAGCCTGCTGAAAATCGTCACTTACCCTTCCGGTGGTACTTCTCAGGAGCTATTGGATTTAGCTCTCGAAGAGGCGATCCGGCTGACCGAAAGCAAGATCGGTTATTTATACCATTATGACGAGAAAACGCACCTCTTTGAATTAAATACCTGGTCCAAAGAAGTGATGCATGAATGCGCCGTATTAAATCCCCAAACCACCTACCAACTGGAGAAAACCGGGATCTGGGGCGAAACCGTGCGTCAACGCCAACCGATCCTAATCAATGATTTTCAGGCTCCGCATCCCCTGAAAAAGGGCCATCCGGACGGGCATATTGTCCTGCACAAATTTCTTTCGATTCCCGTCATCATCGAGGGTAAAATCGTGGCTGTTGTGGGCGTTGCCAACAAAACCGACGATTACGTTGACGAAGATATTAAACAACTGACCCTGCTAATGGATTCGGTCTGGAAAACTGTCGAGCAGCGGGCGGCCGAAGTCGCCTTGCGCGAAAGCGAGGAAAGGTTCCGCAGTCTCTACGAAAACACCTCTGTCGGATTGTACCGCACCACTCCTGACGGTCGGATTATAATGGCCAATCCGGCGATTGTCAAAATGCTCGGTTACGATTCTTTCGAGGAACTTGCGCAACGCAACTTGGAAGCAGAAGGTTTCGAACCTTCCTATGCCCGCCATTTCTTCCGTAAACAGGTCGAACGCGAAGGGGAAATCCGGATGCTGGAAGCCGCCTGGAGACGTCGCGACGGAACTACGGTCTTCGTGTTAGAAAGCGCGCGAGTCGTGTGTGACGAAGCTGGTAATGTCCTATACTATGAAGGCACTGTCCAGGATATTACCGAGCGGAAACGCGCCGAGGAAGCATTGAAAGAACGCGAGCGGATGTCCGCTATCATGATTCAAAACCTGCCGGGCTTCGTCTACCGCTGTCGCAACGACCGGGATTGGACCATTTCCTATATTAGTGCCGGTTGTTTGGAAGTTACCGGTTATCAACCTGCAGAGCTTATTGACAATCGCAAGTTGACCTATAGCGACCTGATTGTTCCGGAATACCGGCAAACGATCTGGGAGAAAACTCAGCGCAGTGTCGCTGATCATTCTTATTTTGAATATGAATATCCTATCCGCACTGCCAGAGGTGAGATCAAATGGATCTGGGAACGCGGGCGGGGTATATTCGATGAGAATGACCAATTGCTTTTCCTTGAAGGATATGTTGAAGACATCACCGATCGTAAAAATGCCGTAGATGCTTTACAGGAATCGGAAAGCCGCTACCGGCGCGCGATCGCCGTGACTGGTGCTGTGCCCTACGTAGATGAAATGACCCCCCGGCGCTACACATTCATGGGCGAAGGTATCCTGGAATTGACCGGTTACACCACCGCAGAGATGACTCCGCAGTTGTGGAATTCCCTGATCCAGAAAACAATCCTCCTGGGCGAACTGGCTGGTCAAACCATCCCAGAAGCCCTGTCCACGATCAGATCCGGCAAAGTACGCACCTGGCAGTGCGACAACCTTATCCGGTGTAAAGATGGCGCCCTGCGCTGGGTGGTTGACACCGCCATCTTTACCTACAATACCGAAGGCGAACTCACCGGCTCAATCGGGATTTTGCAGGACATCACGGAGCGCAAACAGAGTGAAGAAATTCTGCGGCAATCGGAAGCTCGCTTCCGCTCCGTCTGGGAAAATTCTTTCGATGGCATGCGGCTGATTGACGATCAGGGCCGGATCGTCATGGTCAATGCCGCCTTTTGCAAAATGACCGGCAAAACCCGCGCTGAACTCGAGCACCAGCCTTTTACTGTTGTCTACCTGGAAAAGAATCGCCCGACCATGCTGGCCAAACAACTCGAAAGAATGCGGAATGGCACCATCGAATCCAACTTTGAACGCTGTCTGACACTCTGGGACGGACGCCGGTGCTGGTTTGAGCTTTCCAATTCGGTAATCGAGAACGTTGCCGGACAGCGTCTCCTGCTCAGCGTGTTCCGCGATATCACGGAACGTAAAATGGCTGAGGAGAATTTGCGGAACAGCGAGGAAAAATTCCGCCATTTGGTACAGACATCGTCCGATCTGGTTTGGGAAACTGATGCGGCGGGACGTTATACCTATTTCAGCGCTAACGCCCGCGAGGTTTTGGGGTACGAGGCCACGGAATTCATTGGCCAGACTCTGTTGGAAATTTATGCTTCTAAAGATAAGGAAAAACAGGCAACCGATCTTCGCGCTTTACTGGACAAACCTCGTATGCTGAAAGGTTCGGAGCAGACTTTTTTACATCACGACGGACGCCTGCTCAGCATAGAGCTGAATGCCATTCCGCTTTTCGACGGCACCGGGCACTTCACTGGCTACCTGGGAACGATGCGCGATCTAACCATCAGGAAACAGGTGGAACAGGAAACGCAAAAAATCCAGAAGCTGGAATCCCTGGGCATCTTGGCCGGTGGCATCGCTCACGACTTCAATAATCTGCTGACCGGAATTATGGGGAACATTTCCCTGGCCAAACTTAAAAGCCAGGGAACTGCTGCTTATGCCTCACTCGACCAGGCGGAGCGCGCCGCCCTACGTGCGAAAAATTTGACTCAACAATTGCTGACTTTCGCCCGGGGTGGTTCACCCGTGAAGGAGACCACTTCAATCGCGGAATTAATTAAGGAAGCCGCCAGTTTCACTCTGCGCGGTTCGAACGTCTCCTGTGTCTATAATTTTCCGGAAAACCTGCCCACGGTTGACGTAGATCGGGGACAAATCGCACAGGTCATCCAGAACCTGGTACTGAATGCCGTCCAGGCTATGCCGGAAGGTGGCAGTATTACCATTGGCGCCGAAACCATCCGGTTGAAAGAACAGGAAAAATTCAATCTACCCGCCGGTAACTATGTGCTCATTCGGGTGATCGATTCAGGCGTGGGAATTGCCGAAAAGCATCTGGCCCGAATTTTCGATCCTTATTTTTCCACCAAACAACATGGCAGTGGCCTGGGATTATCAGTCGTCTATTCCATCATTAAACAGCATAACGGTAACATTGGCGTCGAGTCCAAGTTAGGCGAAGGAACAACTTTTTCAATTTATCTTCCGGCGCAGGATCGCCCTTTAGTCACTACCGAAAAAACTGAAGAACAAATACTGGTTGGTTCGGGACGTATCTTGATTATGGATGACGAAGACACCGTGCGGGAAGTTTGCTGTGCCATGCTGGAAAGTCTCGGCTATGAGACGGTAGCCGTCATCAATGGTGAAGAGGTGCTAAAACAATATCAGCAGGCTCGCAACACCGGTCAGCCCTTCGATGCCGTGATCATGGACCTGACCGTTCCGGGGGGAATGGGCGGCAAAGAAACACTCAAAGAACTCATGGCGCTCGATCCACAGGCCAAGGCTCTCGTTTCGAGCGGTTATTCAAATGATCCCGTGATGGCCAGTCCGCTGGAATACGGTTTTGTCGGTGTCATTCCCAAACCTTTCCGCCTCGAAGAAATCAGTCGGGTGCTGAGCAGGGTACTGGATCAAAAACGATAAAGGATAAATTCGAGACGGGAAGGGTTTTCGACTAACCTGTTATCTGTATTTGACTTGACCCGGTTGGGATTTCCCGCCTTGATTAGTCTGTCCGCCGCTTCAGGCGGAGAACCTACAACCTCCTTCGAAAGGAGAAATGTTTAGTCATCAGGGCGCTATTGAATTTAACTTGTGGACGCTGT
>CAZPQN010000061.1:0-4942 GCA_964588795.1 uncultured bacterium
TACTTCATCGCGCTGCGGGCGGGCAATTTCCACCAGACCCGCAAATGTCTGCTGTTAAAGTAATCTCAGGGGCGTTTGAAAAAAATGTATTCTTTGGGCGAATAAAAAACGGACTCGATATAGCTGTTCTGTCCGAAGCGCGTATCAATCGTTCCGCGCTTCACCGAGCGAAAATTGACCGAGCCGGTGCTGTCCTTGACTACCTCGTTAAGATAAGCGGCGGGGAATGTGTAATTGCCGTCCGGAGCATCGGGGACATCGATTTCATAGTTTTTGTAGTTGGTATAAAACTGTAAAAGCAAATTGCCCTGCTCGCCCAAATCGGTCCACTCCACCCGCATATTTTTTCGAATGTCCTGAGTATCGGGTGCCATAGGTCTGCTTATGTATTTGGACTGCGTGTGGATCTGCGCCAAATAAACACTGGAATCGCTCAGCGTTATCTCAAATGTATAATCAGCATCCGGCTCGACCGCCAGGATCAGCGGCGACCGAATCGAATACACCGGGACGCTGCCGCTGTAAACAATCGACATGGCGATATTATTGACCCTGATACCGCCGTTCAGGATTTGGACATAGTCTAAATTATTGTCAACAATCGAGGCTCGCAGTACGTGGTCGGAGTAGTTGGTCCGCGGAGTAAGCGTGATGCGTACGTGAATCAAACCGGGATCTTTCAGAAAACTGTTCGATAGTACCGACTCGTGCGGGCCGCCGTCGCGAAAACAACCTACCCAGAGCAGAAACGTCATAAGCAGTGGCAGTAGTCTGGACATCTCATTCTCCTTGTTTTTGGGGTTGAGCCGCGTTTTGCATGTGCTTACCTTCGATACAAATCTACATACAAATTGCCCGATTGTCAATAGGATCGGAAATTAACTTCGTCAGCTAAATTGAAATCCGGTTGGCATTTAAAACATGTCAGTTTAAATTACTGCCAAAATTGTGAGGACAAAATGAAAATTAATCTGCGTTTCTGTTGCGTTCTTTTGGCTCTTTTCAGCGTCTTGGCCGCGCGTCCTGAAATCTCCAGCCGCCGTGCGCAGTACCTGCCCGACGAAATCATCGTCAAAGTGCGGGATGGCTCGACCGACGTTCGCGCCTTACCGAGTTTAAACACCCGCATTGACCTGGCAAAAAGCGCCGGAGAGGCTGTCACTAACGTTTTCGATACTAAAAAATTGCGTTCGCCGGCACGGGCGGAGGCCATCGGCTTGAATCGCATATTTAGGGTGCACGTCCTACCCGGCACCGATATTGATATACTTTGCGCCGAGCTCAGCGGTCATCCGGATGTGGAATGGGCGGAACCAGTTTACATCCTGCCGGCTGAAGCCATTCCCAACGATCCGCTGTACAGCCAGCAAACGCACCTGCCGCAAATTCAAATGCCCGCCGCCTGGGATGTGGTCAAGGGTTCACCGTCCGTTCCCATCGCGATTCTTGACTCGGGCATTGACTGGAAACATCCCGACCTGAAAACCATTCTCTGGCTCAATCCCGGCGAAGACATCAACTCTGACGGCGTGCTGACTGCCGCCGACTCGAATGGCGTGGATGACGATCATAACGGCTTTATCGACGATTTCCACGGCTGGGATTTCGTCACCGGCGTCACCGGTAGTGGAACCAGTAACGCCACGCCGGACGAAGATGGCGAAGAACCGGACAACGACGTCATGGACGTTAATGGTCACGGTTCGCACTGCTCCGGTTTGGCCGCGGCGGCAACCAATAACAACCTCGGCATCGCCGGCGTCTCGTGGGGTTGCCGCATCATGATGGTGCGCATCGGCTGGATGGCCAACGACAGTCTGGGTTATGGGCGCAGTGACTGGATGGCGCAGGGTTTCATCTACGCCGCCGATAACGGCGCCAAAGTCGCCAATCTGAGTTACGGCACTTCGGGGACGGTAATCGTCGATGCCGCCAAGTACGCCTTCATGCACGACGTTTGCATCACGACCTCCGCCGGCAATGACAACAGCCCGATTTCCAAATCGCTGTCGCAGGTGCCCTGGGTCATGTCAGTCACCGCAGTTGATCCCTACGATGTCAAAGCCTGGTACTCGAGCTACGGCTGGCAGGCCAGTATCGCCGCTCCGGGCGGCGACCATCTGCCCGGTCTGTGGAGCACCACTCCCAATAATATTTATAACGATTTTTCCATCTACAATGCCTATAGCGGCACCTCGATGGCCTCACCGGTCGCCGCCGGTGTGCTCGGTCTAATTCGCAGTCAGCACCCCGATTGGACTGCCTCGCAAGCCTATTTCCAAATTGTCGGTACGGTGGATTCGATCGATCACCTTAACCCGGACTACGCCGGTTTACTCGGTGCCGGAAGGGTCAACGCCCTGCGCGCCGTAACCGAAAACGTGATTCCCCAACCAAAATTGGCTTTGTCGTCCATTCGCTATTACGACCCCAACGGCAACAACAACGGTCTGATCGAACCGGGTGAAGAAATCAACCTGGTTTTTCACCTTGAAAACCGCTGGGCCAGCGCTGGCGTGACAACGGCCAAAATCGTTACGGCCGACGATCGCCTGACCCTCAAAACCGCCGCAGTGCAACTCGACACCCTTTACGGTCTGGAAAGCTTTCCAATCGATAACAACAATCTGACCCATCCGCTCGTTATCCAGCCCGTCGCCAATCTGGCGCCGGGATTCCTCGCCGCCAATCTCGTGATCGAAACCGGCAGTTCCAGCGATACCTTCGCGATTCAAATTCCCATCCACCAGCAGGTTCTGCTCGTGGAAGACAATCTGGGCGGCGGAAATGGCGATCTGCCGATTGCCCAGTTCTACCGTGAGGCATTCGACCGACTGGGTGTCAGCTACGAATACTGGCACAACACCGAACCGATCGACAGTAATTATATCCTGAAATTCCCGGTGGTTGTCTGGGGCTGTGAGTGGGCTTTCCCGTCCCTCAATGCCGACGACCGGCAAATATTAACCCGTTATCTGGAAAACGGCGGGCGGCTGTTTATTTCCGGGCAGGACATCGGCTGGGATATGTGCGATATGGGCAGTACCTCCAATCAATGGAAACTCAGCGGCGGTCTGTCCAAAGGCTGGTACGAGAAGTATTTGGCCACCAGCTATATCAACGACGTGGGTGGCACAAGTCCCGTCTCCGTCACCGCCGAATCGTTTTTTGACCTGCCGGCTTTCGAATTCGCGCAACCGGGACGCGTCACCGACATCTACCCTTCGATCGTTGTCCATCGCCCCAACGAAGGGGGCTTTCCGATCCTGAAATACAAATCGGGCGAGACCGCGGCAGTCGCGGCTGACGCACCGTATAAAACCGTGTACTTTGCGTTTGGTGGCTTTGAAGCCGTAACCGATTCCAATGTCCGCGTCGCAATGATGCAGCAAATCCTGAATCACTTCACCACGGTCAAAGCTCAGGTAAAAATCCAGCGCAGTACGGAATTCAAAGGTCCTTTCCCCATCACTGCCCAACCGCTAACTACGAAGAGCATCGCCGTGGCCCAACTCTGGTATAAAATCAACGACGAAAACTGGCAGTTCACACCCATGACTCTTACGGGTGAGCTCTACAGCGCCGAAATTCCAGCCGTCACTGCGGAAGCGGCGGACATCAGCTACTTCGTTTTCCTCAAAGCCACTGACGGAACCTATTACGCCGACCAGCGGCACGTTTTCTATTCCGGTCCCGATCGCCTGCCACCCCAGGCAATGGAAACGTTGATTCCGTACGATAACATTGACCGGTTAGGGCCCTATCCGGTGGCTTTTCAGATCACCGACAACATCGCCGTAGATACGAATAATGTTAGAATCCACTTCTTCAGCACGCATTTGAGCGAGGATTCATCCCTGATTCCCCATGCGGCAGACGATATCTGGTCGGGTGGCTTTGAATTTTCCGCGCCGGTCACCGACGGCGATACGGTCGGCTTCTATCTGACTTTCAAAGACCTCGGCGCCGTGCCGAACTTCAACCGCCTGCCGGCGGAAGGTTTTTTCCGCTTTGTCGTTCAGAATCAAACCCTCGTCGACAATTTTGAAAGCGGGCTGGGACGCTGGCAGAACGAGGAAAATTTCTGGAACATTTATGCCGTTCCGACTTCCCTGCGCAAGGACGGCATGCGTTGTCTGATTTCCGGTGACGGCGTCAAGTATCCTCCCGATAAAAACGCCAGCATCGTTTATCGCAATCAGGTCAACCTCAAATCGCGCAGTCAGGCGGTGGTCAAATTCATCTATCTGCAGCTTTTCGAGGACGCCGGCGACACCGCTTATTTCGAAATCCAGCAGGGGACAGGCAATTGGCTCATCCTGCAAAAATTCTTCGGCGCGAACGTCACCAAGTGGAAAGAACTGGTCTTCGACCTGAATGAGTACTGCGGTATCGGTCAGGCACCGATCGCTTTGCGCTTTCGGATGCAAACTAACTCCGCCGCCGCCAGCAAGGTCGGCCTTTTGGTGGATAAAATCGAAATCCTGACCGACGACGCTGTGGGAGTCGTCAATGCCGCCAACGCGCCACTAATATTCAAGCTCCTGCCAGCCTATCCGAATCCCTTCAATGCGACTGTCAGCCTGCCCTTTACTCTGCCACAGGGCGGAAAGGTGGAATTGACGGTTTTTGACCTTTTGGGTCGGGAAGTGTATCGCACCTCGCGCATTTACACTATAGCCGGGCGCTATAGTCTGCAATGGAATGGGACGAACAACAATCGTCAAAAGCTCTCTTCCGGAGTGTATTTTGCTCAATTGCGTTTCGACGATATGACTCATATCCAAAAAATCCTGCTGACGAAGTAAACCTGACCCATAAAAAACAAAATGGGCGCTTTCCACACGGGAGGCGCCCGTTTTATTCACGGCTGAGAAAGGTTGGCTCCGTGTCAATATTTCGCCGAAAAAACTCCGCTTGCCCTTGATTTTTCGCCCCCCCC
>CAZPQN010000062.1:0-4864 GCA_964588795.1 uncultured bacterium
TGAGCGTAGCCAGGCCGCAAGGCGGTCAGTTTTTCTGGATGGCGTGGAAATATTTAATATTGATTTCCTGGGCGGTGTACTCCGAGCTGACGAATTCCGCCACCAGGAAAAAATAGCGGGGGAAAGCCTGCTTCGGGAGCCCGATTTGCTTGTACAGTTTGGTCAGCATTTCCATGCGGCTGACCATTCTGACGATTTCGATTTGAGCAGGATAGGCGAAACCGATCAGGAAAAGGTAATTTTCAAGGTTGGAGCCGGGTATTTTGGCGATGAGTCCGAGGTCAATGTAGCGCTCGCCGTCCAGTTTATTGCATTGCAGGGTCAACAGCGAGTCGGTTTTGGCGTCGCGAAAAATGATATTGCCGCGATAGGTGTCGGTGTACCGGTATTCGAGGGGGAGTTTGGTCAGTATCTGATTGAGCTGCCGCAAATCGTTAAAACCGCCCATGTAGATCAGGTTGCGATCGACGATTTTCGGCAGATCGGTCGGTCGGGAAAGATATTCCGAAGTGAACTGGATGGACGGTAGCTGATTGAAGCAGTAGAAGACATGTTCGATGCAATGGACATTAAAAATGCTATTATGGGGTAACGAGCCGTGGTCGAGTTTCTCGAGCGTGCGTTGAGGGTTGCGCTTGTTGAAATTCCGTAAATCTTCCATCGTTACAATGGAGTAAATATATTCTTCCCGGAATCCCCGCGCGTCGTTATCGAACTCGCGCATCAGCAGGTGGTCGCCGATAATCAGCAGGGTGGGCAGTTTATTTTCGAAGAAACCGGACCAGAGCGGATCGTCGCTGGCGATGGGTCGGTCAATGATGCGGGAAATATTGGACAAGGACAGGTAGCGCAAATAGAAGAAGAGCGTCAGGAGGCAGGCCAGCAGGAGAACGGTGATTACGATCCAGTCTTTTCTTTTCAGTTTATGCCAGAATCGCGGGCGGTCTTCCGCGCCGGTCACGAACTTGACTTCGTAATGGCCTTTGGGGATGACCAGTTTGGTTTTATCGTTCCGGCCTTCGTTTTCGTAGTACTCGTCGATTTTTTTACGGAGGTGGTACATGTGATAGCGCACGATCGTATCTACCGAGGGATTGAAGTCTTTATCCTTTTCAAAGACGTCAACGGCGATGGTGTACTCCTTGGGGATTTTGCCGCACAGGGTGGATTCGACCAGATAAGTCAGCAGACTGGAGTACTTATCGGTGCGGTCGAAGGCAGTGCTGTTGAGGATTTTTTCTAAAATTGCTCTTTTGGCTGAATGGTCAAGCATGCCTTAGCTCAGTTCAAAATTTTTATGTGGTAAAATTGAGCTGCCCATGGTGCCAGAGTCCAATGCTAACCAAACTTGCCTCCTGATTACCCAATCCCTTTTGAACCGTATTACCATTCTTTTAGTATTATTTTGCTGAAATATAATTAATCTGCTAACCAATATCAATAACGTTTGCCGATTTTCCTACTACTGTTAAATAACAGTTACCAACAGTTGCCAGCTTGTATCGGTGACTGGTTTAGTAGCACTTTTGCTCCGAGGTCGTTTTATGGCATTCAGCAATCCTTTTCTCCAGATGTTAAACGCTTTTCCAAGAGGGTGTGATAAACCGGGCAGGCACCTTTTGCGATTCCAATTTATTTATCGTTGGTTATGTCGGATACTGGGCGGAATGCTTATTCTCATTAGTTCAGTTTATGGGTTAGAGCCGGGGCGGATCGACGGTTACATAAAGGATGCGCAAAGCGGTGAACCTTTAGCCTACGCCAACGTTGTCGTGGTTGGTACCGGCTGGGGCACGGCGTCGGATGCGCATGGCTGGTACAGCATTTCCCGAATTCCCCCCGGCAGTTATACTCTGCGTTGTACGTTCATCGGGTATAAAAAACAGGACTTCAGCATCACGTTAGCGCCTGGCGCAGTACTGAAGCAGGACTTTGAGCTGGAATATGAAGGCCTGATTGGTGAGACGGTAGTGGTGACGGCGCAGGCCGAAGGTCAGATGAAAGCCATCAATCAGCAACTTGCCTCGACCGTGATTATGAATGTCGTTTCCTCCGCCCGGATTCAGGAGTTGCCGGACGCCAATGCCGCCGAATCGCTGGGACGGCTGCCGGGCGTCTCCATCACGCGGGTGGGCGGTGAAGGCACCCGGGTCGTGATCCGCGGCCTGGCTCCCAAATATAACGCGATTATGATTGATGGTGTGCGCATGGCTTCCTCCGATCCCAATGAGCGCAGTACGGATTTGAGCATGATTTCCTCCAATAGTCTCGACGGCATAGAAGTTTTAAAAACCGTCACCGCGGATAAGGACGCCGATGTTCTGGGTGGCACCGTGAACTTTAAACTAAGGGAGGCCGCCCGCGGCCGACCAGGCCCGGGAATTCAACTCCTGGTGCAGGGTGGTTATACGGGTCTGCCGGATGCCCAGCATCAATTCGATAACTACAAAGTCGTTCCCAGCCTCGAAGGTCGCTTTTTCAAGGAACATCTGGGTCTTTTCCTGCAGGCCAACCTCGAACAGCGGAACCTTTCCTCGAACGAATTCGGCGCCAGCTACGCGAACAAGTCGGCCGACCAGATCAATTATATTACCCAGTCCATCAACCTGAATTACTACTATCGGGCGCGTCAGCGTCAAAATGGGATTTTGGTCCTGGACTGTACTTTTCCGACCACAAAGGCGAGCCTGTCGACTTTCGCCAGTTCCGGGGAGACTGAACTGCAGAACCGCTATGAAACCTTCGATATCAACGCCGGAGCAGGAGCCCGCAATCAGCATGTTTACGGCCTCAGTCATTCGCGAAGTAATCTCGACATGCTCAACAATATCCTGAGCATTAAAAGCCAGCTGTTTTTTCTGCATGCTGATTTTTCGCTGTCGCACAATTATTCGGTGACACGTAATCCGGACGACTGGACCGTCACCTTTCGGCGCTCGCCGGCAGGTATCGGGCAGTTCGAGAATGTCATCAATCTCAATCCCCAAACGGTAATTGATTCGGTGCTCGTGGATCCTCAGAAAACGAAGCTGAATACCGTTGCGATCAATGCCAATTCAACGCATGAACAAACCTGGACGACGGCTCTGGATCTGGAACTGCCCCTCAATCTAACCCGGAAAATCACTGCCGTGTTCAAATGGGGCGGCAAGTACAAAACTCAGACGCGCCGGTACAATGCCAAAGTGTACGGAACCAACGCCACCTTCATTTCACCCAGCGCACGGGGCGCTTCCCAGAAAATCGTGGATTATTTTCATATTCCAACCAGCGATCCGACGGCGATTCCACTCTCGTTCTTTGTGGATAGCAGTTTCAGTTATGGTAAATTTTTCGGAGGGGATTACACTCTGCATAGCCCACTGCGATTCGCGCTGGTGCGGGACTTAGCCCGTTTCTGCCAGGATAATGTCGAGGCTTTTGCCAAAGCTGGTTCCGCCGAAGCGTTCGCGTTGAACAACTACTTATCAAATACCGCGGATTACTCCGGTCAGGAAGAACTTTCGGCGACATATTTAATGGCGACGGTCAATATTGGTTCGAAGTTCACCCTCATCCCGGGCATCCGTTATCAAAACCTGAAAACCAGGTATTCCGGAGTGCGCGGTCAGCAATCACCTCTGGCCTACAAAGCTTATGACCACACGGACACGACGGTGACGGTGAAGCATCCTTTTTGGTTGCCTAACTTGAATGTACATTTTAAACCTTTCCCGTGGTTCGACCTGCGGCTGGCCTATTCCAATACCATTGCCTATCCGGACTTCAACACCATTATCCCCCGCATTGACGTCACGACCGGCGCGGCTTTGGCCTGGAATAATTATCAGCTGAAACCTTCGCGCTCCAAGAACTACGACGTCTATTGCACTTTTTCCGGCAACAAAATCGGTTTGCTGACGGTGGGGGGGTTCCTGAAACAAATTGATAATCTGATCTATCCCTGGACTTTCAGCAAAGCGGGTCTGGAGGCCAAGCCCTATTATCTGACGACAAAAAATCCGGCGGCGCACCTGACCTATAAAATCAGTACGTATGTCAACAACCCATACGTGATCAACGACTGGGGACTGGAAATCGACTGGCAAACGCATTTCTGGTACCTGCCCAGGCCCTTGAATGGGCTGATTTTGAATCTGAACTATACGCACGTGAGTTCCCGGGCGGAATACCCGTATGTCTATGCCGGAGCTACCAGCGCCACCGATATAGATACTTCCTATATTGACCGATTACTATACCAGCCGAATCATATTTTCAATTGCGCGATCGGCTATGATTATAAAGGGTTCTCGATTCGGGTATCCATGTTGTATCAGGACGATGTTTTTGCCGCGGTGAGTCAATGGCCGCAGTTAAGGGCGACCACTGCCGCTTACCAGAGGTGGGATGTATCTGTCAGACAGAAGTTGCCCTGGTTGGGACTGCAGATCTTTGGTGATTTAAACAATCTCAACCAGGAGCGCGACCGCAATGTTCTGCAGATGTATCCGCGGATCCCGCGTTCGGCGGAAATGTACGGTTTAACAGCCAGCTGTGGTCTCCGCTGGCTGATTTGATGGAGAGAGTTGAGGGGTTTGGAAAAATGATCAACGCTCATTCTAAACAATACAATGGCAAAATTGCCTGGAAGACATTGGAAGGAGGTGATTATCCGACGCAAGTAATGTTTGATCAGTCCATTTTCGGGAGAGCGGGTGCCTCGAATGAAAATGGAATAGAACTTCGACTGTACCCAAGTATTGTAAAAAGGAGGAATTAACATGCAAAAATTGTGGATGTTTATTAGTTTGGTGCTGATCATCGGTGTGCCGGTTTTAGCCTCTGCCCAGGGAGGAGTTTTGGACATTACTGCTGATCAGGG
>CAZPQN010000063.1:0-4793 GCA_964588795.1 uncultured bacterium
GGTGTCAAATAATCGCCGATATATTCGAAGCGGAAACCGTACCGGTCGAGGGTGACTACAGCGGCGCGGCTTTTCTGCTGGTGGCGGGTGCCCTGAGAGGACGGATCGAAGTAACCGGGTTGCAGCAGGACTCCCAACAGGCTGACCGCGCCATTCTCACCGTTCTGCAGTCCTGTGGAGCGCGGGTTCAGGTGGAATCGAACAGGGTACTGGTGGAACGGGGTGATCTGCGGGCTTTTGAATGCGATGCGACCGATTGCCCCGACCTTTTTCCACCACTGGTGGCATTGGCGGTGGGATGTAGCGGTCAGAGTCACATACGTGGCGCCAACCGTCTCTTGTTCAAGGAAAGCGACCGCGCTTCCGCCCTGCAGAGCGAATTCGGTAAGCTGGGTATTGTCATCAAACGGAACGATGACACGCTTACGGTTGAGGGTGGTAAAGTAAAGGGCGGCATTGTCGAGTCCCATCACGATCATCGCATCGCCATGGCTTTGGCGCTTGCCGGTCTGAGTGCGGTCGATCCCGTCATAATCAGCGGTGCGGAATGTGTCAATAAATCTTATCCGGCGTTTTTTAACGATCTTAAGCATGTGGGAGGTAACATAGATGGATAGTATTGGAAGGCTTTTTCGCATTACGGTATTCGGCGAATCGCATGGCAGCGACGTCGGAGTGGTAATTGACGGCTGTCTGCCGGGTATTCCGCTGACGACCGAAACCTTCGCGACCGATCTCGCCCGACGCCGGGGCGGCACAGCCGGAACAACCAAACGCCTCGAAAGCGACCTGCCACGTTTCCTGAGTGGCATGTATCGGGGCAAAACGACCGGCGCGCCACTGACGATCATTTTCACGAATGCCGACCAGCGCTCGGAGGATTATCCTGAATCGCCGATTTTTCGTCCCGGACAGGCCGATTTTACCGCCAACCGCAAATTTCAGGGCTGGAATGATCCCCGTGGGGGTGGCCATTTTTCGGGACGGTTGACCGTCGGATTGGTGGCCGCCGGTGTGATTGCCAAGAAAATCGTCCAGCCCATGCAAATCACCGCGCGCCTGACGGAAGTCGGCGGGCAGTCGGATTACGCGAAACTACTCGATGAAACTGCCGGTCAGGGAGACTCACTCGGGGGCTTAATCGAGTGTCAGGTAACCAATGTTCCGATCGGTCTGGGCGAACCGTTTTTCGACAGTGTGGAATCGGTTCTTGCGCATGCCTTGTTCTCAATTCCAGGCATCAAAGGCGTCGAGTTCGGCGCCGGTTTCGCCGCCGCCCGCATGGCTGGCAGTACCTTCAATGACCCGTTTGTCAGCGGGGACGGCAGGACGCTGTCTAATCATTCCGGTGGTATCAATGGCGGCATCACCAATGGCAATCCTCTGCTTTTCCGGGTAGCGGTAAGACCCACCGCCAGTATCGCCCGCAAACAAACGACCCTGAATTTCAAAACCGGCCAGATGACGCAGTTGACCATCAGGGGACGGCATGATGTTTGTTTTGCCCTGCGGACCCCGGTGATCGTCGAAGCCCTTACGGCTATTTGCCTCTCCGACCTTTTAATGATTCAGAAAGCCTTCACTACCGGAAAGGAGTAATCCCGATGAATCTGAAAGAAATACGCGACCAAATTGACATCATTGATGGCAAGCTCATCAAACTGCTCAATGACCGGTTAGTGCAGGCGCTCCTGGCCCGCAGATTCAAAACAGAGATCGAAGACCGGGCTCGCGAACAGGAGATATTCAGCAATCTGACAAGTCGTACCTTCGGTCTGGTTGACCCGGATTTTGCGCGCCGACTTTATGCAATTATCCTTGATGAAAGTAAACGATTACAGGCGCTTAATTGGCCGGTGCTGGCGTTTCAAGGTGAACATGGTGCCTTCAGTGAAATGGCGGGCAAAGCCTGGAATCCCAGGGTTGCAACCGTTCCTTGCCGCGAGTTTGCGGAGCTGTTCGAAGGTGTGCAAGCTGGAACTTTTGATTTTGGGATCATACCAATCGAAAATGCACTCGGCGGGGTCGTCAGTCCGGTCAATGAGCTGTTAGTGACGACCAACCTGCACGTTATTGGAGCGGTCGAAATGCCGGTGCGGCATTGCCTGCTGGCGGTGCCCGGCGCCGATTATCGTGACCTGCGTAATGTGTACTCCCATCCCCAGGCATTAGCGCAATGCAAACGGTTTATGGCCCGCAATCGTCTCGACCCCGTACCCTATTATGATACTGCCGGGGCGGCGCGTATGGTTGCCGAGAAAGGCTTGAAAAGCATGGCCGCGATTGCCAGTGCCCTCGCCGCACGGCTCTACAATTTGGAAATCATCAAGGAACAAATCGAGGATGCACCGACCAATACAACCCGGTTTCTGGTTTTGGCGCAGGCACCGCTGGATGAGGAGGGCGAGAAATGCTCGCTGATTTTTTCCACCGCTCACAAAGCCGGCACATTGTTCCGCGTGCTGGAAATATTCGCCAAGGCTGACTTAAACCTGACGCGCATCGAATCCGTACCCAAAGCGCCCGGTCAGTACGCATTCTTTCTCGATTTTATCGGTTGTCCACGCGATCCAAAAGTCGCCGAGGCCTTACAGAAAGTCGCCCAGACGACGACGGAATATCGCCTGATGGGTTGTTATAAAGAAAGGATTTTAACATGAAAATCTTCATTATGGGCGTCGGGCGCATGGGTGCCTGGCTGACCGAGGAACTCTGCCATCAGCATCAGGTAGCGGTATATGATTGTGAACGTACCAAGATGAAATATTTAATCAATGTCAAACGCCTGACGAGTCTGGCACAGGTGGCGCACTTCAAGCCGCACATGGTGATCAATGCCGTCACAGCGCATAACACCATCGCGGCTTTCGAAGAACTCACCGGTCTGATCCCCGCGGAATGCCTTTTAGCGGATATTGCCTCAGTCAAAGCCGAGGTGGCGCAGTATTACCAGGGAACAGGCCGCCGGTTTGTTTCCACGCACCCGATGTTCGGGCCGACTTTTTCCAACATCCGCGACCTGCACAACGAAAACGCCATCATCATTACGGAATCCGATCCCGCCGGTAAGGAATTCTTCCAACGATTTTTTTATAGTTTGCACCTGAACATCTACGAGTACACGTTCGAGGAACACGATCGTACGACCGCCTACTCACTGGGAACGCCATTCGCCTCATCGCTGACCTTCGCCGCCAACATGAAACCACAAAAGGTGCCCGGTACGACCTTCCGTAAGCATTTGGAAATCGTACGGGGCCTGCTCTCGGAAGACGACTATCTGCTGTCCGAAGTGCTTTTCAATCCCTGTACGCTCCAGCAAATTGAACATATCAACTCACGCCTCGCTTACCTGACGCACATCATCCGCGCCCGCGATTACGAGGAAATGAAGCGCTTCCTCGACGGTCTGCGGAAAAACGTCGCCGAAGTCGAAAAGAGTACCTAAATTCGGATTGAAATAAGAGCAATTAACGAATAATGCGGAATATTAAATGCAAAGTCAGCAGCGCGGCGCGGGAATTTGGGCGATGGCCGCTACGGCGTTTCTCTGGAGTCTGGGCGGATTGTTCATCAAAATCATCGACTGGAATCCAATCGCGATCGCCGGACTGCGCAGTTTTATTGCTTCGTTCGTCCTATTACTTTATTTAAAGCATCCCCGTCTTCATTTTTCCTTTCCACAAGTCGCGGCGGCCATCGCCAATGCGGCCACGATGTTTTTATTCGTTTCAGCCAATAAAACGACTACCGCCGCCAACGCCATTCTGCTCCAGTATTTCGCGCCCGTATTGACCGTTTTCATCGGCGCCGTTTTGCTCAAAGAGCGCCCGCACATCGAACATATTGTGGCGTTGCCGCTCGTCATAATCGGGATGGTGGTCATGTTATTCGATGAGCTCGGCGGTGGGAAATTATTCGGCAATCTCCTGGCGATCATGTCAGCGGTTACGTTTAGTTTTTATTTCGTGTTCATGCGCATGCAAAAAGATGGCTCCCCGCTCGAATCGGTGCTTCTGGCGCACTGGTTTACCGCCGCGCTCGGCTTGTTGATCGCGTTTTTCCTGCCTGCACCCCAAATCACCCTGCAATCAGTCGCAGCGATTTTGGTACTGGGAGTGATTCAGATCGGGCTGTCCGTGATTTTGTTTGCCATTGCGATTAAACGCATTTCGGCCGTGCAGGCGAGCCTCATCGCTGTCATCGAACCGGTATTTAATCCGCTGTGGGTATTCTTCGTGATCGGCGAAGTGCCCGGGGCTAAGACAATCGTCGGCGGCAGTCTCATTATCGTGGCAGTTACGCTGACTTCCATCTGCAATACCCGTCGGTAATCATCGGCATCCGCTATTTGACGATTTATTTAAAGAATGTATATTCACTAAACAATTACTCGATTGAAATTTAACTACGGCAACCGGAGATCTCAGATGTACTCAAGATGGCATACCTTAATGACTGGATTTTGGACGACCCTATGGGCAATTGGTACAGTCGTACAGGCGCAGGAGCAAATCGTTGATTCCAACTTCGTAATCGTCGTCGAGAAGCCCGCTTACCCGCAAGCAGGTCCGATCGTCGCCATTGATGAAGCCCATTGTAATTTCCACACAGCCACCGGTCAGTATCGTCCCTTCGCCAGGCTATTAGAAAGCGACGGGTACGCTGTCAGGGCCTCACTTAGTAAATTCCAACCTGGAGCACTTGCCGGAATTGCCGTGCTCGTTATTGCCAATGCGCTTCCCGATGACTCGCTTGACCTGACCAAGCCGGCGTTTACCGATGCTGAGTGC
>CAZPQN010000064.1:0-4546 GCA_964588795.1 uncultured bacterium
ATTGTGTGCAAGGGTAAGAATTAGTGGATTACGGGTAGGTTTGTGCTATCCAAGCGTAGACCGCTGAGAAAATCTGTACATGGGAGACAGAGAATTCGGTCGAAGGCAACTCGTTCTGTACCACGATACAGAAATAACGCCTGGCTGGCCGGATAATCGCGCTGAAAAATTTTTAAACCGCGTAAATCTTCCGGGCGCAATCGAATAGTATTTTTCACCTCGATCGCGTAAAAACCTGCTGGGCCGTAAAGGACGAAATCTACCTCCTGGTGTTCATAAGAATGCCAGTAGGAAATCTGATAAGGTTCATTCAGGTAGGCATTCCAAGCTAAAAGATGCTGGGCCACCAGACTTTCTAAAGCCGCACCATCAATCTCTGCCGGAGTGTCAAGCGGGCCTGCCGGACGAAGTTGCCGGTATACACCGCAATCAAATAAGTAGAACTTGTCGTGCGCAATCAACTTTCGCTGTCGCCGCCTTGTAAACGCCGGCAGGCGATATGCCAGTAAGATGTCTTCGAGTATCGTCAGGTAGCCTTCCACTACCTTGCGTTCGACCTGACAGTCGCGGGAGACGTGACTGATATTCAATATACTGCCTTGTGAAAAGCTGATTGCCTCAAGAAACCGTGAAAAATTACCAAAATTCCGAACCAGGCCTTCAGCTTGAACCTCCTCCTTCAAGTACAGAGACACATAAGCACGTAAAGTGTCCTTAGGTTCACGGGCTGATAAAACAACAGGTAAAAGGCCATATTGCAGGACATCATCCAGAATCAGTGGTCGTTGTACTTCTCCAAATAGAAACGGATGCAGTGTGCGATAGACCAATCGTCCGGCTAATAGATCAGTCCCCCTGCGTTTTAACTTCCGGGCACTTGAACCGCTCAGGATAAATTGCCGGTCATATTTTTTTTCTATCAGATTGTGCACGACGTCAAGTAACGCAGGGACTTTCTGCACCTCGTCAATGATGATCGTTTTTTTTTGCGGATTACCTTGGATAAGATTAATTAGGTAATCTGGATGAGCACTAAAACGGTGATAGTTCTCGGGTAACAACAAGTCGATGTTCAAAGCCTCTGGATAGGAGGCATTTAAAAAAGTTGATTTGCCGGTTCCGCGTGGCCCGAACAGGAAATAGCTTCCCTGCGGTGGCTGAAAAAATCTGGGATATATTTCCATAAAACACCTATTTTTTGGAAATGAACGACCCAAAATTACAAATTTTTTCATAATAACCATAAGGCAAATCGCAAAGAATAGGGTAATTGAACAAATCACCTAAACTTTAATTAACGCAGCTGTTTTTAAAATCAACCGCTCGTATCGAAAAAGATTTTATTTGCCTGGCTCAGTTCCAGCTCAGCTCATCACCGCTTTGACCACGTCAATCACCGTGCCGTCCACCCACTTGATCGCGGCGACGATTTTTTCGGCCGTATGGGGCGGTTCGGGTTTACCGCAGGTACTTTCGACTGCGGCTTTGAGGTCGCGAATGTCGACGATAGGCAAAGACGAACCTTTCAATTTGGTCCGCAGGTCAGTACGCCGGGGATTGATCGCGATGCCCCGTTCCGTGACCACGACGTCAATTAGTTCGCCCGGCCCGCAGAGCGTGGTGACATTGTCCACGATGACCGGAATGCGATCGCGGAAAGAAGGCACGGGCAGGATGGTGCATTTGGAAAACAGACAATTCTGCCAGCCGCCGATGCCGTGCAGGAGTCGTCCGTCGGAGTGGGTGACGACGTTGGCGTTGAAATTGACATCCACCTCGGTGGCGCCCAGCACGACGACGTCCACCAGTGAGGCGAAATTGCCTTTGCCGTGATAGTTGTAGCTGGTAAAGGGCGAAGTATTGATATGTCCGCGATTTTCGCGCATGGAACGCACGCCCTCGAGGTCGAAAGTCTGGCCGTCGAGAATGTAATTGGTGAGTCCCTCCTCGAGCATTTTGACCAGATAGGAATTGGAGCCGCCGCGGACGAACCGCGCTTTGATGTGTTTTTCGCGCATCATTTCCGCCAGGAAGATCGAAAAAGACAGCGCGGTTCCGCCGGCTCCGGCCTGGAATGAAAAGCCTTCCTGCATTATTCCGGCCTCGGCGACGAAACGCGCGGCGTATTCGGCGATCAGCAACCGGTCCGGACTTTTGGTGATTTGGGTGGTGCCGGAGACGATTTTGGCGGGTTCGCCAATCTTGTCCATTACCACGACATAATCCACATAATTGCCGTGAATTTGCCAGGGCAGGCAGGGGAAAGGAATCAGATTGTCGGTCACAATGATGACCTTGTCGGCGTACTGGGAATCGGCCAGGGCAAAACCCAGCAGACCGCAGGCGGAAGGACCACGATCGCCGGTGGCATTGCCGAAAGCATCCGCGGTCGGGGCGGCGATTACGGCGATATCAAGGTGTATCTCGCCATCCTGAATGGCCTGATAGCGTCCGCCGTGTGAACGGAGGATGGCCACGCCTTTCATTTTTCCGGCAGAACAGTAATCACCGAGCGGTCCGTTCATCGAACCCTCGATGTGGTGAATGACGCCGTTGTCCAAATATTTTATCAGCGGGGCATGGCAGGGGAAAGCCGCGCTGGGGAACCAGCGCAGGTTTTTTACGCCCAGCTCGGCACAGGCGTCGAAAAGCGCGTTGGCGACCAAGTCGCCGTCACGAAAATGATGATGGGTGCTGATCGTCATGCCGTCTTTCAGGCCGCATTTCTGCAGGGCGGTTTTCAGGTCGGTGACGACCTTGTTGCCGTCGGGGGGGTAATCGGCGCAGGAGGCGATCGGCGGGGCGGCTTTCCGGCCGCTCGGTCGATATTTTCCGACCCCCTGAAAAGGTGGGTGTGGTTGGCCATTGATGATAGTGGGCACCCGGCGCCCGGCGGCGTTTTGGATCATCTGCTCTTTCATATTGTATTCTCCCGCCAGTTGGGTTGTAGCAAGCCGGTTTGTTCCGCCTGCTGAATGGTTTTTAGAGCGCGTTTGACGACCGGGGCATCAATCATTTTATTGCCCAGCGCGACGACACCTTTGCCCTGCGCCTGAGCAGTTTCGAAGGCGATGACGATTTTGCAGGCGCGCGCTATTTCGGTCGTACTCGGCGCGTAGCCGGCATGAATAATTTTAATCTGGCGCGGGTGGATGCAACCCATCCCGTCGAAACCGAGGGCTTTCGATTCGGCGACGACGCGCTGCAAGCCTTCTGTATCGGCGACATCGGAAAAAACCGAATCAATGGCCTGGAGGCCGGCCGCGCGCGCGGCATTCAGCACCATCTGACGGGCAAAAAAAGTCTCGCGTCCTTCAGCTGTGCGCGGAGCGCCGATGTCAGCCGTGTAATCTTCCAGCCCGATCGTCAGGGCGACAACTTCCGGCGCCGCGCTGGCGATTTCCAAAGCTTTCAAAACGCCCTGCGCGCTTTCGATGATCGGCATCAGCCAAATCGGGTAAGCGAGGTTGTTTTGGAATAAAATGGTCTTGATTTTGGCCGCCACCTGCTCAACCTGCGATCCCGATTCGCATTTGGGAATCAGGATCAGATTGACGCGCTGGGGGACAACATAATCCAGGTCGGTCAAACCCTGCGGCAGTTGATTGATGCGTACCATGCGTTCTGCGCCGTAAAAATTGATCGCCCGCAGGGCGTTGCGCACCAGAATCCGTGCTTCGGCTTTTTTTGCGGGCGCCACGGAGTCTTCCAGGTCGAGAATGACTCCGTCGGGCTGATGTAAGCCGGCGTTGAGCATTAGTTTGGGAGTATTGCCGGGCAGATAGAGCCGACTGCGTCGCCGCCGATCGGCTTCTGTGGGTGTCGCATTGACATTCAGCAGGGGTGGTAAATATTCCTGCTGGATGTCAGCGATCTGACGCAGGGCGGCTTCCAGGCGCGCGGTCAGTACAAAGGGCAGGGCGCCATTGTCCTCAATCTGAACGCGGGCATGCTCGATCCCGAAAAACTGCAGAGCTTGCCGACAATCCTGAAGGATAGTTGCGCCATAAAGCGCCTTGACTTTGCTGTGCAGATCAATTTGGAGACCACCCTTCCGGGTCAACTCGATGGTAACCAGGCAGTCACTGCGGTCGTCCTTGCCACAATTGCCAGCCATACCGATACTTGTCACGGCGACCTCCTCTTATATCTGAATTGAAAATGTTTCGATCATAACTCAGGGTAATTTTCTGCTTTCCCGTCAAAAATGCAAGCCTGGAGTTGCAGACGGGCAAAAATGTCCGATGCGCCTGATATGTGCAAGTGGACTTAAAAAAGTTGATGACAACCAAGATTGTCAAGATTGCACCTAAAATTAAGGTCACGCCAACCAAGGATTCGGTAAGTGAACGCTGGTCAGATGCCGGTCAGCTCAGCCAGTCGTTTAAAGAGCAGAAGCGGAGTACCTCGAACAGTGACCTGCCGAATTCCTTCTGACCATTCGGAATGGTAAAGACAAATCCGGGGAAACGGTAACCAGTAGAATGCTCGGTGAGAACTTCGACAGGTTTTAGCGCTTATAAGTAAATGATTTTCGTCAGATGAT
>CAZPQN010000065.1:0-4411 GCA_964588795.1 uncultured bacterium
ATCCATTGGTTTGTGCCACCGCCGTCGCCGTGGATCATATAGTTGATGCGCTGGTCCAAAATATCACCATTGGTGTAATTCTCCCACATGCGCCCGCTGTGGTCACCGGTTCCGATCACGGAAGTCTTGCCCATGCCGTTGCCATAGGCGACTCCGGACAGCATGTCCCAGATCTGCCCCATTTTCGTCATGTCGCCCAACGACAGATCATTCAAACCCGGATAGGTGTCGCCGGCATGCCAGCCCAAAACCGCCGGCTGAACCGGATTGTCGCTTTTATCGGTGGCACTTTTATCTACATGCAGGATCGCCGTGCCGACGAACTGCGGGGAGGCCAGGCGTCCGTCCTTGACCGTCCCGCTTAATCCCGGTCCGCCGATATTATCATAGGTTGTCACTCTTTCCGACTGACCAAACCAGCTCAGCGCACAACGAATCCAGTTGACGGGGCCGCTGGCTTCGGTCAATTGGTCAGTGACGTGATTGGGATAATCTTCACCGCGCACGGTTACCCAGGAAAATTTGCCCCAGGTCTGTTGACCGTCATTCAGTTCCGCCCCTTCCCGACCGCACTGGTAGCGGGTACCCCAGCCGACCCGGAAATCGCGCACCGTATCGTTCAATACCTGTACCGGGGCATAGTCGGTGTAGCCGGTATTCGTGTAGGTGAATTCCTTGATGATATAGTTATCGTGGTAAGGCTGGCTGAACACCGACACTTTCTGGGTGATGGTGATGCCTGCCGCGGTGTTGACGACGTTCACAATGATACGATCAGGAATCTGATTGGGATTGATGGAATCCACATCGGAAGAGAAAGCCGCCACTAAATTGTTGCCATCCACGAAAATCGCCGGGGCTTCAAACTTGGCATATTGTTTTAGGGAAACCGGGTACAGCGCGGCGCGCGCCCAGGCGGCGACGATGGACATCGCCCAGGTGTCGAAATGTTCCCCCTTGGCATTGGTGAAATCCTTGCAGGCAATCCAGTAGCGTTTGATCACCGAATTATCCTGTTTCAGATAGTCCGCCGGCCAGCGCAAGCCCTCGTACCAGATGTTATTCCAGGCGCGTTCCGAGCCATAGGCGCTGATCTGGCTCTGGAGCGAACCAATCCGGAAATAACGTTTATCATTTTCGTCCACTTCGGCGGAAACGATTTTGATCACCAGACTGATCAGGATGGCAACTTTGAAAAATGTCTTATTCATAGGCGGTATTCCATACTCACTAAAAATTAATTTTCAGACCGAACTGGATTTCACGCGGATACAGGAAAGTAAAAGAGGTGTTGTTCGGCATATCAATATAGGCTTTCTTGTCCAAGATTTCCTTCTGCACCCAGCTTTTACTTCTTTCGACCCATTGTCCGCCGACGTATTGCATGTATTTACGCGCAGTCAGATCGTAATAAAGTACCCGTGTGTCGGGACTGGTCAGGACTGTAACATCGTAAGTGTCCTGCATCGGAACGAAGTCAACTCCATTTTTCCGATATTCGCCGATGCGATCCTGACCGTGTTGGGATTCCTTTTCCCAATCGAGATGCAGGGACTCCATATAGTCGAGATAGTCGCGGTTGTTGACAAAACCAGCATAACTCAGGTATTTGAAATTGAACAGGTTGGTGAACTGCAAATAGGCTAAGATGCTGAACCGTTTGAAAGTGAAATTTTTCGTCAGGCGCGTATCGAAATTCCAGGTGTCTTTCCACTGCACATTGTTGATCAAACCGGGAATATTAGTCGGATTATAAGTCGCATACTCGCCCTGAGTCCAGCGCGCTAAAACATTCAGGTTCCAACCTCCGACCGGATAAACGCCCATCAGGCTCGGGCCAAAATTCATGGGCGTATGAAAATCGAGACTGGCGCGGGCATACGGTTGCGGTTTTGGTTTGTCCTGAGCGGGGTTGTCCATCAGATAAGTTCTCTGCGAGCTGGGATCCTGATAATAGCGCTGGATGCCAAAGTAACCGGTGGAAGTGACCATATAGGTATAATTGACAAATCCGGAAAACCAGGTCCCCGTCTTTTTATCGAGGGTGATTTCAAAACCCCGAATATCCTGGTAGTTGTTGTTCGAGGCTTTGTTGTATTGCACCGAACTGTTGATGTTTCGGTAATAAATCCAGCCGATCTGATCGGTGATGTCTTTGTAGTAAGCCGTGACGTTGAGTAAAATCTGGTTGAACAAATTATGCGAGTAGCCCAGTTCGTAGGAAACCGTCTTCTCCAAATTGAGGTCGGGATTACCGATCGAGGTCACCAGACCGTTATATTCTCTCTGAAGACGGAAACGATAGGTCGAAGCCGGCTCCGAACGATAATGGCCGTAATTAAAAAAGAGTTTGGAGTTATCGGTAATCGGATGCGAAACACCCAAGCGCGGGCTGAGCGTCACTTTGGTTTTTGATTTGGCCGTCTTGACCTCATCTTCGAGACGCGAACCATATCCCGAACGATAATAGGTGTCATAGGTACTCAGCTGAAAAACATCAGAGTTCGAGTTCAAAATATCCAAATGCAGACCGAGGTTGCCGATGAAGCCTTCATAGTCCAATTTATCAGAAACGTAAGCCCCGAGATGATACGGTTTTACCGTATAGACCTGTGATCGCTCCCAGGTTGACATACCCCAGTTTTCGGTGGTGGATTTGATATCCAATTTATTAAAAATGAAATTTACCCCGGCTTTGATCTCGTTGGATTTGTTGAGCTGACTGGTGAAATCGAACCGGAAATTATGTGTGGATATTTCGCTGGAATCGCGTCCCAAGTTCATCCAACCACCGTAGCGCAATCCCTCGAGCGAGGAAACACCATAACCCCAATAACCGTAAGGCGATTCATCAACCAGATAACCGTCTACGATTTCGTATCGATCGGTCGTGTCACGGATTTCCATCTGGTAGGCGTTGTAACGGTCAAGTGTGTAGGAATACGCCGTTTCAAAAAAGGTGCGCGGACTGATCACATGGTTAATTTTTATGCCGATAACGTTATCGTAAATATCGCAGGGACTAAGCGCACCCGGAACATAGAGCAATTCCTTGCGGCTACTGGTCAGGCTGGCGATGGTATAATCCGAGCGTAAAATGTCACCCGTGGGAGTGGTTGTCCATTCGTACTGGGTTGCGGAGCCGCGTTTGCTGTGCAAACCAAACAGCGTCATCACGGTCTTCGGCGTCAGATCAGCGGTGATTTTGCCCTGAAAGACCTCTTCCCGATAGGCATCCTGGGAAAGAGGTACGATCAGCATTTCCTGCAATTTGCGATAGGCGAAATAGAATCGGGGTTTGATCGGATTAGTCTGCAGTAGCGGTACCGGCCCGCTGAAAGCCGCATCAAAAATGTAATCCGGTTTCTTGATGTCACCCTGCCGGCGGTGTTGCCATTCATACAGTCTGACCAGGGCTTCCGGAGACAGGTCATTTTTAGGGTCCGAATCCCGCAGATAGGCATTCGACAGTGAATTCCAGCCTTCAAAGGTCGGATATTGCTTCCGCGTCCAGGCATCCCAGCTGCCAGCGGAAGTGCCCACATAACAGACGTCCGGATCATAGTAGACACGGTTGAAATACGAATTGCGATCATAGGGCGAGATTCCGAAGTGTTTGGGAGCGGCGGGTTTGTAATTCATGGCCAGTGTGCCGCTGTACTTCATCTTGCCTTCTTCGGTAGTCACGTTGATCACGCCGGAACGTACATTCCCGTATTCCGCCATGAAACCGCCGGTCTGCACCTGCACTTCCTTGACCGTCGCCAGACTGACGGTCTTGATGGGATTATTGGAGCGAGCGTCGCTTAGTAAAAATCCATCGACAATCAGCGCAGTCTGTCTTTCTGCGCCGCCCCGCACTTCAAATCCTTTGACACCCGCCTGCAAACCAACTACCTGCGTCAGTTCACCCACCGGCAGGGTCGCGATTTGCTCCGCTTCGATATTCAACTGGCTATGGGAAATATCTTTGACGACGACCGGACGTTTGGCGACCACGACGACTTCATCCATACCCAGGGCTTCCGTATTCAACTGGGCGTTGATGGTGGTCGTGATATTCATAACTACCACGACATCGCGGACAATCACCGATTTGTAACCGATCATCATGAATTTTAAGATGTATTTTCCGGGAGGAATATTCAACAGGATATAATTACCATCCAGATCGGCCGCCGCTCCCAGTGTAGTACCTTCAATCAGCACGTTGGCACCGGCAAGCGGCACTCCGCTCTGGGCATCAGTCACAATTCCCGCAATTTTTCCGGTCACTGCTCCTGATACCAGCACCGAGCTTAGCAAAACCAGCAAAGCTGTTTTTAATATTCCGAAAGGTCTCATCGCAAACTCCAAACTTTAAAAACCAAAGTGCAGGGTAAACATCTGCACATTATCAAATACCCCAAAC
>CAZPQN010000066.1:0-3928 GCA_964588795.1 uncultured bacterium
GACTTGCATGTGTTAGGCACGCCGCCAGCGTTCGTCCTGAGCCAGGATCAAACTCTCCGTTGTATTAAACGAAAATATTTATTGGTGTGGGTGTTATTACCCGACACCGATCTCGACTCACGCACTTTCTCTCCATGTCAAATAGCTAGCTTTTTTAAGCACTTTCCTCGTCGGAAAACACTTAATAAATCAATTCTCAATTAGCAGGGTGAATATAAGACAATTCTAAATTCCTGGCAAGAACTATTTAAAAATTCCCTGAAAATTTTTTCATAAAACCGGCAGTAAATGCAGCTCCTCCGATAGTGGGTAGGAGGCTAATAGCTGCTCGTAGCGCGCCCATAAAAGACGTTCCTGATAGCGCTGACTGCTTTGATATGTTGTATATAAACTACCCAAATTATAAATCAAAAACGCTGATGAAGCGTAGAAAGCCAGCTGGGGTTGTTCGGTGACCGTGTACCATACCAAACCGATTACCGCCCCAAATCCCGCCATCGTCAACCCACCGTCCCAGTATTCATTAAATAATAATCGCCCGGCGCCCGGCCATAAGGCGGACAATCCTAACGCTCCCCAGTGACGTTTTGGGTCTCGCCTGAGCGGTGTCTGTCGGAGCTCGCGATACTTCTCACTCAACCGTAAAGTTGCGCCAGACCGATTTTCCAGCAGCGTCAGCAAAGAATCCGCCGCCTCAAGATCGTGCATGGCAATCAGATTATAAATGGTCACGACCTGGAATGGAATCTCCGATTGCCGGAGCGCGTAACGTAAGCACTCTTCATTACGGCCTCGGCGATATAGAAAGTCCGCATAGCGCAGGCGACTCTCAAGTGCCAGCGAACCGGCGAGATCCTGTTCTGCCACCTTGCGCAGAGTTTTCTCCGCCAGGTCAACTTTACCGCTCCGCTCATATACTTCGGCGATGCGGAAATTTACTACCGGAACGAGCGAATCGGTCGGAAACCGGTAAATGAACGCATAGTACTGGAGCACGGCGTTTTGCCACTCGCCCCGGCGCGCATACACATCAGCTGCCTGTAAAATGTTGTCCTTGAGATTCGACGATTCAAATAACAATCCCTGAGCAAAGCTACCTGTTACATCTATTAAAAACAGATAGACCTGCCATTTGATTAGCGTCCGGATGATCGAATATTTTGCGATCCTGCGCACGCCTCAAATTAACATTTTTACGCTGAGCATCCCAATAATTTTTTCCGATATAGACCTACGCGCTTGATTTAGAAATAATTACTATCTATATTTGTTCCAAAGTGAGGAAATCAGGAGTCGCGAAATGCCTGAAAACAAAAAAAACCGTAATGCCTTTTGGCCTCTGGTTCTTTTTCTGCTTGCCGTCGCTCTTTCCGGACGTGAGGATCTGCGTTCCGGCAATCGCCCAAAATCTGCCACGCTCTGGGACATCGGTCAGTTCGACCGCAACCAGATTCGCGCTTACCTGACCAATCAGGGCGATTTAATTACCTATGGTGCAACCAACGACGCCGGTCTCGAATGGCCGCGGGGTAGTGGGTTGACCGCTATTTTTCAAACAGGACATTGGCTGGTCGGTAAAGTCAACGACCAAATCAGAACATCTGTCATTGATTACACCTCAGAGTACAATCCGGGAACTGTGCGCTACGATCCCGCGACGCCCTCCGTTCCCGGTCAACCCCGGAATCCCGACAGCACCCGGTTCCGCATTTACAAAATCCAGCGCGGCGACAGTCCCGATCCCGCCTCCCCGCTCTTCAATCCCGACTACCTCAACTGGCCGGTTGCTGATGGCGCCCCGGCAAATGACGGTGAGTACTTCTCCGATCTCAACGGCAATCAGGTCTATGACGTTGGCGAACCTTTCGAGGACTTTAATCGCAACTCGGTTTATGACCCGCCGGATGGACAAATCACCGAAGGCGCTGACCCGCCCCTGCAGCGGGGCGATCAAACCCTCTGGTTCGTCATCAACGATTTCCTCGCTGAAGGCCATGCGCACCTCTGGAACACTCCGCCACTGGGAGTCGAAATTCAAATGACTGTATTCGGTTTTGATGAACCTGCTCTGCAAAATGTCATGTTCGCACGTTACCTGATCATTAATAAAAGTGGTACGACGATCAATGATGCCTATTTCGGGTTTTTCAGTGATATGGACATCGGTAATGCAATGGACGATATGGTGGCCTGCGACTCAGCGCGCAGTTTGGGATACTGCTATAATGGCCCGGAACTGGATCTCAAGTATGGCTATTTCCCACCTGCGGTCGGTATTAGTCTGATTCAGGGGCCGATTGTTCCCGCCGCGGGTGAATCGGCCTGGGCAGATGGTCACGCGTTGCCTGATTTTCGTAATTTGCCGATGACAGCCTGCCTTGGCTTGTTCGCTGGTCAGTCCGTCTGGTCTGATCCCAACGATATTAACGTCGTATATTTCCTGATGCAGGGACTGGATAATTCCGGCAATCCGATCCTGCATCCGTCCGGCAATCCAACAAAGTTCACTTTCTCCGGTGATCCGATGTCCGTTACGGGCTGGTTGGACGAACGCCCCGGAGATAAGCGCTTATTAATGAGCAGTGGTCCGTTCAATATGGACACCTGGCAGGATTCGCATCACAATCACCGACCTGAGGTTGGGGAGCCGGGCGTCCAGGAAATCATTGCGGCAGTTCTGATCGCACCCGGTACCAACCATCTCCAAGCCATTACCAATCTCAAAGATTTGGCAAGTCTGATTGAGACTCGCCATTACTTCGGCGATAATCGCCCGCATCAGCAAATCACGACACCAGTCAACGGGACTACTTACACCGATTCACTGGTAATCCGTTGGACCGATGACGCCAATTTCCCTCTCGCCCAATACGTCACGCTCCAGTTTTCTCCGGATAATGGCCAAACCTATCGGAATATTGCCTCCCTGACGACCAATCCGGGTTATTACCAGTGGGATATTTCGGCTGAGCCGGATGTCTCGCAGGGAAAAATTCGCCTCGTTGGATATGCCGGTGAACGTCAGTTCGGCCTCGCTGAATCGGATGGAACCTTCAAACTAGACAATCCCGCGATCAATGTCCCGCCGCTCATCTCTAACCTGATGCACAGTCCGGGTTACGAATTAAACCTCAGCGGTGACTACCTTCTGCACTGGGAAATAAGTGATCCGGACGATGCCAATCTCAGTATCGCGCTGGAAATGCAAAACCGCTACCAGCCGTGGGAGACAATTGCCCTGAATCTCCCGGCAATGGCCGACTGGAACTGGGCGACGGCACAATTCCCCAATTCTTCCGCCTGCTATCTGCGACTGAGAGTGACTGCCGGTGGTGATTTAATCTACAAAGAATTTCCACACCAATTCCTGATCAATAATGCCCGGCGCAGAATCGTACCTCTCCAACATAGCGCGGGCGCTGGTAATCCCGTCAAAATCCAGGTGGCCGTGATTGATTCGGCTCAGCAAAATGACCACGAATATGAAATTCACTTCCATAGCGGCATTCCCAAAAGCTTCTCGGTTATTGATCTGAAACTCGCCCAACCCGTGTTGGATTCCCTGCCGATCCTTGACCAATCCGACGAATCGCCGGCATTTGACGGCCTGACTGTTACCATCGAAGATTCCCCGTACCTGCGCTATATCCCGGATTTCTCGGGCTGGATCAAAGGTGACTGCAACTGGACCTACGCCATGATTTCGCAATCGGGACGTTATTTCGCGAGCCAGTACGAAATCCGTTTCACTCTCAACGGTTCGCTGGACATCAACAACACACCCGTTCCCTTCGAGGTCTGGAACACCACCTATAATTACCAACCGAAATTCCTGCTCGCCTCGCAGACTGCCACCAAATATTTAGTCGGTGTCTATGAACTATTTCAGGGCACGGAACAAATTGTCTGGGTAATTACTTTACAGGCC
>CAZPQN010000067.1:0-3927 GCA_964588795.1 uncultured bacterium
CGCGCCCAGGACGGTATGCCGATAGCGCACTTTCAGATCGCGCCACATCAGGAAAAAACCCAATTCCCGGTATTGCCACAACTCGCGCATGTCGGGAACGGTCCAGCGGTGGGGCGGGCGGATGACAATCGCGGATCGCATTTCAATCGTTTCCTTCGGCAATGGCGGTCAGCAGACGGTCAACGGCAGAGAAGTCGGCATTGAATCGCAGGCGATAACAGGGCACGGCATTGACAAATCGGCCCAACATCGCAAAATTCTGCCGGGCATATTCGGGATGGGCATTCAGGAAGGCGAGATTGAACAATTCCTTGAGGGCATCAATCGGCGGCAGGCGTTGCAGATCGCAATCGGGGCTTCTCTGCAAAAAACAGAGGGCGGTCACGTTACTCTTCGCAATGAGTTGCCCGGGAAAATACTCATGGAGATTCAGCAGGCGTTTCATCCGGAAGGGCTGGACGGCGCCGAGTTTTTCCCGAAACATTTCCCAGGTGCGAAAGCTGATTTTGATTTTTAGGGCGCCACCACGGACTGACCAGCCATTTTCCTCACACAAGTAAACTTCGTCGTCTGACATCAGTTGCCATCCTTGCTGGAGCAAGCCGAGGGCGATGGTGGTTTTGCCCGCGCCTGATTTCCCGGCCAACAGGATTCCGTTACCGTGCTTGTTGACCGCCGCCGCATGCATAAAGAACAGCCCGTAGGCTTTGAGCAGTTCCGCGACCGGCAGAGTGATGATCCAGTTGCTCAGGGCGGCGGCGCAGTGCAGGGCGCGCTTTTCCACCGTCGCGCTGACCCGGGCGGAATGGTAATGCACCTCAACGCGCACAGCACCCTGCAGGTAGTTCAAATTGAGAATCTCGGTAACATGCTGATAATTATAGCTGAAGTCCTCACGCAGGGAAACGTAATGATTCAGGTTGTCCACCACCCGGGCCTCCACATTGAAGGTAGCGCGGGGCGGGTCGTTTGCAGTGCCGGGTGGAAATGTCCAACCGGCCGTGAGATGATCTAACAGCTGGCTGTGATTGGTCATCACATGCACGGCGAATTCACCGAGAGACAGATCAGCGCTAAAGGTCTTCACGGCTGAGTTGCAGGTCGGATCAGTTGCTGGGCGGACAGCACCGTGATAAAGTGGTCAAAATCGGCTTGGGCTTGCTCCGCCGAAACGGTAAAACGATTTTGGATGGCCGTAACGATCGTCTCGGCCGGCGTGGCTCCGTCCAACATTTGCCAGATCAGGCCGCCGACGGCATTGAGGCGGAAATAGGCGCCGGTGGTGAGATTCAACAGCAGGCTTTCCCCGCTGAACTCTTTCCATTCGATATCAGGATGGCGCTGGTATTTCGGCATAATCGTTCCTCATCGATTCAATTTAAAAACAGTTCGCGCATCGCCTGCTGGCGCAGACGCAGGTAATTGAACCAGCTGGGTTTCAGGGTTTTGTCTTCGTAAAAAACGCGCATGACCTCGCGCGGCGGAAAGAGCTGGCGGAGCCAGTAGCGCAACTTGGCCAACACTCCTTTCAGATAAAGCATCGGCAGAAACAGGCGGGCTTTGGATTGACTTATGGGCAGAAATCCGTTCAAAATCCGATCGGCGTCCAGCCAGCGGTTAATATAGGTCGGCCTGGCAGGGGTATTTTTCACCCAAAACGGAACAGTTCCGAATAACTCTCCCGTCAAGCTCAAATACAACTGCCACAAGTTATCCATCCGGTACTGCGCCACCAGTTGTCGGAAACGGTTGGCATCGAATTGAGCATGGTTCAGCAGGCGCTGCAGATCAATCAACCAGAGCAGTTTGAAATAATAGTGTTTGAAGGCATGATACAGGGCGTAGACCGCCTGGTGTGGCAGGTCGAAAGTCGTGTAAGTCCGCTGATTAATCACGATCGTTCGGGAGCTTTCCCAAAAAGTGCGGCGGTCAAACTGGAAGGGATGCAGTTTACCGCTCAGATTGAGGTGCACATCGATGGCGACCGGACGATTATCCGAGCTGATAAAATGACGCGCGAAAGCATAGCGCCGGATGACGGATGTCGGGAATACGGCATACAGATCGTCGGCCACCTCGTAACCTGATGCCTGCAATTGACGTTCAACCGTAACAAAATCAGCTTCGCGTACCAAAATGTCCAGATCGCCGTAAGTGCGCAGATGCGGTGGATCGTACAGTTCATAGGCTAACACGGGCCCTTTGAATATCCGAAAAGGCACCGCGGCGTTTTCCAATTGCACGGCGAGATCCGCCAAAGCGCGTTCTAAAAGCAGTTGGCGGGAGAGGTTGGCATAAGTGTAGATTTGCACTTTAGCCAAAAAATCCCGGGACAACCCGGGAAAGATTTGCCGGAGTTGGGTTTGCAATAAATCAATCAGCGGCACGACCTGATGATAAAGCGCCGCCCGGTACAGATGCGGCTCGTTCAATGACCCTTCTCCCTGCCGCGGATAGAGAGGTGCCTGAGGATGACTGATCAGATGGCATAACTCGCGCAGGAAGGTTCGGTTTGCAAGCATACGTCGAAAATTTAGCCAATTTTTTAATTTGCACCATACAATTTGACAGTTTGCAGTGCGGACAATCGTCGGGGCAGACGACTTTACAGCCGGATCAACGTGGACGGCGAACCAGACGCAGGGCGCTGTCTGTCAACCAGCGCCACAGCAATTGCGTCAAAGTCAGTTCTTGCAGAGGAGGCGGGATTACCGGATTATTGTCAATGCTCCGGACAACGCCACAAATTGAGCGGGCGGGAATCAGGCGGGGCAGCCAGTTGCCGTCGCCTTTTTCGAGTACCCAGCGGCTTTTGCCCAAGCGGATAAAATGCCATAAACGATGGCAAACCAAAGCACCCCCGCGCTGGAAGACGATCAGCTCGGCTGGCCGCAGACGATAATCCGTACGGAATGGGATAATCGTCACGCGCCTGGCGCCCTGCAGGGCGGGTCCCATGCTCCTTCCCTCAATCCGGATGGTCAGGGGTCGCGGACAACCCGCGAGGAGTTCCCTTAGCTGCTCCACCGTGAGTATTTGTTCCCAGCGATCATAGGGGTGGCGGCGGCTCATCCGGCAGAGCATTAGTCTGCAGTTCAGCCTTAATCACATCCTGTTCGATTATCCGCGGTGGCTGGTAGGGTAATTTTTCCTGCTCGGCGCTTTTTTCCTGATAGGATTTATCCATATTCATGTACCTTAAATTTCGAATTTACTTCATCAGCACGATTTTGAGTGTCTGACTCTGCGTACCGTTGGTTAGACGGCAGAGATAGGTTCCGGAAGCCACCGGTTTGCCCTGCGCATCCCGACCATCCCAAACTGCCGTATGCTCTCCGGCGGATTGGGGTGCGTCAAACAGCTTGCGCAATAGTTGACCGGTATGGGAGTAGATGGCGAGCGTGGTCAGACCTGCTTGCGGCACCTGATATTTGATAGTGGTAGTAGCATTAAAGGGATTGGGATGGTTACTCAAAAGCAGATGCGCTACCGGCAGAGGCTCGCGAGTGATATTGACCAGCACCGGCAGAAAAGTGGCCGCAATATAATAGGTCTGGGTACTATAGGACTGCGCAGAGGTGGCCAAAGTATACTCACTGACGGTTTTCATATCGGCGACCAATACCTGACGGTTTTCATCCAGCAACTGCACAGCCCATTCACCGCTAATGGCGGAAGCGTCCCAGCGTATGGTGCAGGTTTGATTGGCGGCATTGTAAGCCGCGACCGTCATTTTCCATTCCTTGTGGGAGGAATCGGCGCGCAGGTCATAGCAGACATTGATCGGACGTTCGTACCAGTAGTGATAATAATCGGTCCGATCGCCGTGCGGAAAATAGATTTCGAGAAACGCATCGGGCGGACTTTGCTGGGCGACATCGTTGATGTCATAGCCGTCGGAGGCATTGAACTTGATACCAATGCCAT
>CAZPQN010000068.1:0-3656 GCA_964588795.1 uncultured bacterium
CGCTTCATGTCGCGGCTGATGGCGTTTTTTGTAAAAGATTCGGCTCGCAGTCTGAATATCCTGGTGGCGACTTCCGGCGATACCGGCAGCGCCGTGGCGCATGGTTTTTATCGGATTCCCGGGATCAAAGTGGTTGTGCTCTATCCGGCGGGGAAGATCAGCCAGATTCAGGAGCAGCAAATTGCCACGCTAAGTGAGAACATCACGGCGCTCGAGGTGCAGGGGACTTTTGACGAGTGTCAGCGGTTGGTCAAGCAGGCGTTGACTGATAAAGAAATCGGCAACTCCCTTGCCGTAAGCTCCGCCAACTCGATCAATATTGCCCGGCTGATTCCGCAGATATTTTACTATTTTCGAGCCTACAGCCAGATTAAGCGGAACAATCCCGGTGAACTGGTAATCTCAGTCCCCAGCGGCAACTTTGGCAACCTCACGGCGGGTTTGATGGCGAAACGCATGGGACTGCCGGTGGAGCGCTTTATTGCGGCGACCAATGTCAATGATGTCGTGCCCGAATATCTGCGAACGGGAATTTTTACTCCGCGCGTTTCGATTCCGACAATTTCCAATGCGATGGATGTTGGTAATCCCAGCAACTTTGCCCGGATTCAAGATTTATATAATTATAATTACGAAAGCATTGCTAAAGACCTTTGGGGTGCTGGTTATACTGATGAGCAAACGCGGCGGGAAATCAGACGACTTTTTGATCAAACTGGTTACATTTGCGATCCTCACAGCGCCGTCGGCAGTCTGGCTTTGAATGATTACCTGAAAACCTTTGCCCCAATCGCCACTGGCATTTTTCTGGAAACGGCGCACCCGGCGAAATTCAAGCCGGTCGTAGAAGAGGTGATTGCGACTGAGATTGAAGTTCCTAAGCGATTGGCGAGGTGTCTATCGCTACCGAAATTGTCGCAGCCGATTGCCAATGACTATAGTCAGTTTAAAGAATTCCTACTGACCGAGCGTCGTTTTCGGTAATTAGTAAATAACGTGAGTTCGACATAAGGGATTAAAACCGTTTGCCAGAGGCATCCCTTCGGGAGAAACGGTTGCTGATTAGGTATAACCCCCGAATTTCACACCAGGGACTCTTGTTGGAGAATTCGGGGGTTACTCTTTGCCCAAAATTCTCTTTATTGTCGCTGCGCAAGCGATTGGTATTCCCGCTCGGCGGTTACATTTTTATAAGCCGGGCGGATAATCCGCCGGGATATGGGATTCAGTTCCTCCATGCGGTGCGCACACCAGCCGGCCAGTCGGCCCATGGCGAAAATCGGGGTAAAAAGTTGCTGCGAAATCCCGATGCAGGAATAGACAAAACCGGAGTAAAAATCCACATTGGCGCAGACGACCTTGGAGCGCTCACGGCCTTTAAAATCGGCAAAGACTTCGACAGCCAACTCTTCCACCAAGTTGTACAGCTGCAGCTCATCCAATTTGTTTTTTTCTTCGGCTAATTCAGCCGCTTTATTTTTTAGTAAAATAGCTCGTGGATCGGAAAGAGTATAAACGGCATGCCCGATACCGTAGATTTTTCCGGTCCGGTCGCCGGCTTCCTTTTTTAAAAGCTTCAATAGATAAGCGGCTACCTCATCTTTGTCTTTCCAGTTGTGGACGTTCTCCTTAATGTCGGCCATCATCTGCATTACTTTGAGATTTGCTCCACCATGATATGGTCCCTTTAGTGAACCTATGGCAGCGGCTATAGCTGAATAAGTGTCGGTTCCGGCTGAGCTTGTTACTCGCAGGGTAAAGGTTGAGTTATTCCCGCCGCCGTGTTCGGCATGGGCAACCAGCGCCAGATCGAGCAAATCTGCCTCTAATTTGGAATAGCGGTCACCCTTTAGCATATAGAGAAAATTTTCCGCCATGCTTAATTCCGGGCGGGGGTGACGAATGGATAGAGTCTTGCGTTGAAATTCATGCTTATAAGTGTTGTAGGAGTAAGCCACGATGGTCGGGAATTTGGCGATTAGATTCAGGGATTGCTGAATGATATTTTCCTCCCGGCGGTCTTCGGGATTGGGATCCATCGTATACAGCACCAGTACCGCACGGGCGAGCATATTCATCATATCCTGGCTAATCAATGTAAAGATCGTATTCTTGGTGAAATTTTCCGGCAGATCGCGCCGTTCGGCAAAATAATTAGAAAAGTATTGCAGTTCGGTACGGTTTGGCAGCTCACCGACGAGGAGTAGATAACAGATCTCCTCGAATCCGTGCCGACCCTCCTTTTGAAAACCCTTGACCAGCTGATCTAATTTATATCCCCGATATAGGAGTTCTCCCTCGATTGGATAAGGCATACCACCTTCAAGCCGATAGCCAATAACATCTGCAATATTCGTCAGCCCAACCAAAACGCCAGTGTGATCCGGATTGCGCAGCCCGCGTTTGACATTGTAAAGTGTAAAAAGTTCAGGATCGATTTCACAGGCTTTGATCATCTTCTCACAGGTTAATTTCAGCATTTTTTCATCGGCCATAATTCTTTCTCCTCATTTGCTCGGTTTCGAGGCGGTTTTAATGATTTGTTGGATTTGGGAAAGGAACTCCGAAGTGCCGACCATTTGGGCATTAATAATTCCTGAAAAAAGGTCAGCGGTGCCAGTTTTCTGACGAAATAAATTCCGAATGGCGTCACGCAACAAAATGGCGGCTTCCATCCAGCCTAAGTATTCCAGCAGCATTGCTCCAGATAATAACAGTGAGGTCGGATTGGCTTGATTCGTTCCAACGATGTCCGGTGCTGTTCCGTGAGTTGCTTCAAATATAGCGTTACCGGTTTCGAAATTGATATTTGCGCCGGGTGCAATGCCGATTCCGCCAACCATGGCTGCCGCCAGATCGGAAATATAATCGCCGTTTAGATTCAATGTCGCAATCACCGAATAGTGGTCAGGGTTACGCAGCAGATCCTGGAAAAAAGCGTCGGCGATTAGATCCTTGACGATTATCTTCCGAGTGATTTTTTCCTGGTTGGATTTCTTATTAATCTGACAGACCTCGCCAAATTCTCTCTCAGCAATTTCATAGCCCCACTGCCGGAATGCACCCTCGGTATATTTCATGATGTTGCCTTTGTGTACCAGAGTTACCGACGAGGCGTTATGCTTGATTGCATAGCGGATTGCCGCCCGTACCAGCCGCTCGGATGCCGGCTTGGAAACCGGTTTAACGGCGTAGGCAGTCTGTCCGGGAAAGTGGGTTGAATGAACATTAAGCTCCTCTATGAGAAAGTTTTCGAACTGCTTGGTCTCGGACTTTCCGGTGGGGAATTCGATACCGGAATAGACATCTTCGGTATTTTCGCGAAAGATTGCCAGGTTAACTTGTTCCGGTTGCTTCATCGGTGATGGTATTCCTTCAAACCATTGCACCGGACGGACACAGGCGTACAGGTCCAGCGCCTGCCGCAAAGCGACATTTAATGACCTGATGCCCCCGCCAACCGGTGTCGTGAGCGGTCCCTTGAGACCAACTAAATGTTCTTTTAATGTGTTCAGCGTTGCGGCGGGGAGCCACTCGCCGGTGAGTTGGTGAGCCTTTTCTCCCGCGAGTAACTCTTTCCAGGCTATTTGCCGTTTACCAGAATAGGCTTGATTGACCGCGACATCAATGGTCTTGATTGTTGGTTTGGTAATCTC
>CAZPQN010000069.1:0-3444 GCA_964588795.1 uncultured bacterium
GTTTTTCATTGAGCTGCAGAATCTCTTCTTCGGCCTGTTTGCGCTCGGTGATGTCCTGATTGACGCCGTAGGTTTTGATAGTCCGACCGGCACTGTCTTTTACAATATAGAATCTGACCGCAATGTGGCCAACACCACCGTCGGTGTACAACATGCGATGTTCGATATAGCGATTGAAAAAGGGATCATCGGTTTCGATGGCTTGGCGGGTTTCTTCAGCGACTTTTGGGGCATCGTCAGGGTGGACGAAACGCCGGGCGTAATCGGCAATAGACATTTGGTAGCCACCGATGGCTTCAGCGGTCGTATGGAAAATAGCATAAAAACTGTCGGAGAAGGTAAAAATACCTGTTGCGATGTCCAGCTCCCAATACCCTAAGCGGGCCATACTGACGGCATGGGCGAGCTGGATTTCGCTTTTACGCAAGGCTTCTTCGGCCTGTTTGCGCTCGGTGATGTCAATCAGGCAACCGCGGACAATAATACCTTTCCCCTGTGCGTCACGTACTACTATCTGTCCGGTGACATTCAGCCAATGGATGGTCTTATCGGGCCAGACTACCCGAAAATCGAAATTATATTCGTCCGGGCCGCCAATCGCGACGGATCTCTGAATCAGTTCGTTCGAATACTCCCGGTCATCAGGATGGGTAGCGTTCAGGAAAGTGTTAATATCCCAGTGGTTTTGCCATTCGAGACCGTACAACTGGTCATGATTCATCGGTCAAACAAAGTGAAAGGCAAGAGAAAACGGCGCAGTCCGCTCGACCGGCGTCACACCGAAAATCAGCAAGTTATGATCGTCCTGTTCATCTTTCTGATGCTGATTATCGCCTATATTATTTTCGGCTGTCGGTCGTCTAAGAAAGAAGAAAGCCTGCCGCAACTGCATATAACCTCCAAGATAAACACGGTTTCGAGCAAGCTTGAATCGGGATTTGAATGAATAATCAGATGCCCCGGACAGGCTGAATTCAATGGGGGGACGGTATGTACGTTCTTGACACCCGCACAGTTCTGTTTAGTTATTTAGTCAGCAACGTCATCTGTGCGCTGATCATGTTGTTTCTCTGGCTTCAGAATCGCCGCCGCTTTCCCGAGACCGGTTTCTGGTTGGCCGACTATGGGATGCAATTGACGGCAATACTGCTGCTCGCCTTTCGGGGTACGATCGCCGAACAGTTTTCTGTTTTATTAGGTACTCCTTTGGCCATTGGCGGCACGATTCTGCTCTATATCGGTCTGAAAAGGTTTTTTAAAGCTACAGGTAACGAATGGTATCTGGGTTTATTTTTTGCCCTGTTCGTGGCATTTCATGAATATTTTGCCTTTATTCATCCCAGTATGCAGATGCGCAATATTGCCTTTTCCACTGCATTAGCACTGATCTGCCTACGATCCGGTTGGTTGCTTCTTAACCAGACCAGACGCGAAAAACGCGCCAGTACCCTGCTGGTTGGAGTGGTTTTCCTGTTGTTTACCGTTTTCAGTCTGGCCCGTATCTTAATGGATTTGTTGGTTGTTCCGGCTCAGGATTTGTTTAAAGCGAACATCATGGACACTTCCATATTCCTAATCTATCAAATGCTCTTCATCAGCCTGACTTTTACTCTATTGTTAGTGGTCAACCGCCGACTTCTAAACGAGTTGGAAACCGACATCGCGAAGCGGATCCGTACCGAAGAAGCCCTACGCAAGAGTGAAGAAAAATTCGCGATTGCTTTTAAGAACATCCCCGATGCTCTGACCATCACTTCCCTCCAGGATGGGAAAATCATGGATGTCAATAATAGTTTTTTCCAGCTTTCGGGATATACTCCTGAAGAAATCACCGGCAAAACGACCATCGATTTAAATTTATGGGAGACGATTGGTGCTCGTGAAAAATTTGTAGCGGAATTGGAGAAAAAAGGTCGCGTCCTTTATCGTGAAGCTCAATTCCGTCGGAAAACGGGTGAATTGTTCACCGGACTGATTTCAAGCGAGGTCATTTCCATTCGCAATACCCAATGTGTGTTGACGGTAATCCAGGATATTTCCACCCGCAAACAGGCCGAGCTGGAACGTGAGCAAATAATCCGTCAATTGCAGGACGCACTCGACCAGGTCAAAACGCTCCGGGGATTTATTCCGATTTGTGCCAACTGCAAGAAAATCCGCGATGACAAAGGCTACTGGAATGAGGTTGAAAAATACGTCACCGAACATTCCGATGCGCAATTCAGCCATGGCATGTGTCCCGATTGCTTGCAGAAATTATATCCCGATTTTGTAACCATAAAAAATGAAAAGAGTTCGGAAAAATCAGCGCAGTAACCGGAGAATCACTAAACTTATCGGAAAAGACAGCCAATGGATTACGATCAGGATAAAGTGGATGAGATGACACTGGCTCTGATTTACCTCGTGGCGACGGGGAAACAAGAGGGAGGCGGCGCCAGAGCCTGGAAGGGATTCGACTGGAATGCCTTACTGCGCCTTTACCGCAAGGGTTGGCTAAGAGAGCCCAAAATCAAGGAAATGTCCATCTATCTGACCGAGGAAGGTTTCCGGAAAGCGCAAGAGCTTTTCCTGAAAAATTTTGGTAAAGACAAGTAGAAAAGTCGCAAGCGTTAAAATTTGTGCAGTATTCGCCTTAGTCTTTGTCCAGGGATGCAGTCTGGTGAAAGTCGGAGTCAGCGCTAAACGCCCGGAGACCCCGGTCAGCCTCACTCTGTCGGACAGCTTGAAAATAACGACCTGGGGGGCTGTCAGAATTAACCAAGCCGATTTTTTTTCGGCCAGTTTTCAGATCATGTACGGTGAGATGGTTATTTATATTGATCCGTTTGTCATTAACGAAGCGGTAAAAGCTGATTTTATCTTCATCACTCACGCCCATCCTGACCATCGGTCACTGACTGACATAGCCCGTCTGGCTAAACCCGAGACAATAATCATTTGTCCCCGGAAAGTAGCGACAAAACTGAAGAAATCCGGATTGCAACTCCAGGTCGTGAAGCCCGGCGATGTTCTCGAGCTGAACAGGCTGAAATGCGTAGTCATGCCGGCTTACAATCTCCGACCGGTATTTTTATGGCTGAAAGCACATCCGGTTGCCGCCCAGAATGTCGGTTATGTCCTGAATTTTGACACCGGCCAGCGTCTTTACCATGCCGGTGATACGGATTATATCCCTGAATTAGATAGACTCGGTCGGCTCACGGTAGCTTTAATTCCCATTGGGGGGGACAAGTTGACAATGAATTGCGCCGATGCGGCCCGGCTGGTTAACACTCTGCAACCGGATATCGTCATCCCGATGCATTACGAAATCAGCGGGAAATTTGATCCAGAGACTTTCCGGGAACTAATCAAGTCCGATATTAGAGTTTACTTTCTCCGCTGATATTCACGACCGGCGCCGCTTTTAAGATAACGTTCGCGTCTGACGGCTGAAGTGCG
>CAZPQN010000070.1:0-3423 GCA_964588795.1 uncultured bacterium
GCTCACTGATGTCACGGGTCACGGCAATAACCTGCGTCGTTTTCCCGGTTAAGGGATCCAATAAGAATTTGGCGGTTGTCTCAGCCCAGATATAGTTTCCGTTTTTATGTCGTAAGCGATAATCAATAACTGTCACTCCACCGGTGTCAATCAGGTTTTGAAATTTTTCCTGCATTTTCGGCGCATCATCGGGATGGATAAGCTCAATAGGACTAATTTTCAGCAGTTCAGCCGGCTGGTAACCGAAAAGTAAGGTGCAGGCGGGCGAAACAAAGGTAAACTGCCCATCCACCGTGTGGATAGTGATCATGTCCGTGGCGTTGTCGGCCAACAGCCGGTACTGCTCCTCACTTTTTTGCAGGGCCTGCAGAGCTTCCTTTTGTTTGGTGATGTCGGCAATCGTGCCGAGAATCCCGGTAACTTGTCCCTCTTCCTGAATCCTGCGAGTGGTAACTCTCAACCAGCGCGTTTTTTGATCTTTGGTGATAAGACGGCACTCGCGCCAGGTGATCTGGGTCGTCAGCATCGTCTTGCGGAATTCTTCTTTCAGAAACACGCGGTCATTAACATGAGCATAATCGAAAATTGAATGGCCCATGAGCTCTTCCGGCTCATAGCCGGCAAAACGGGTAGCCGGGCTGGCGTACTTGACGACGCCGTCGCTATCAACGATAAACACCGTTTCGCTGAGCTGTTCGACTATCCGGCGGAATTTCATCTCTTCCCGATGCAGGGCTTTCTCGAGTGAAGAAAGGTGAGCGCGTTCCTGGCCGCTGGCCAGAGCCCGTTGCACTGCCGGCCCAAGCCGGATAAGGTTGGTTTTGAGCACGTAATCGGTTGCGCCGCGCTTGATGCAATCTACGGCGGTTTCTTCATCCAGTGAGCCGGTCACGAAAATAAACGGTAAATCGGGATCGGTCTGCCGGACAATGCCCAGGGCATCAATACCAGTGAAGCCCTTCAATCGGTAATCAGCAAGGATGAGATCAGGTTCAAACTTTACCAGTTGCTTTTCAAATTCAGTCTGGGTCTGGACGGTGATAGTTTTGAAATCACCGATGATTTTCTTTACTTCGTTGAGAACTAATTCGGCATCCTCGGGGCGATCCTCTAAGAGGATAATGCGGGGCTTCTTTTTCACATTGACTCCATCGGTCTTTGGAAGTGATTGTGGATTGAAGATCGGTTACTTTCCGTTCTTTCCCTGTAAAGTCGATTGATATAAAATAGCGACAGTAATTCAAAAAGTTGGTGAGTCATCTGTTCTTATCCCTATTGCTTGGTTTTGGTGGCCGGCAAATAAATATTGAAGGTCGTGCCGACGCCAACTTCCGATTCGACAGTGATTAAACCGCGGTGGTTTTTGATAATGGTGTAGCAATTCGCCAGTCCCAGACCATTGCCTTTTTCCTTGGTGCTGAAGTAGGGGGTGAAAAGTTTGGCGATATTTTCGGGTGGAATGCCCACGCCCTGATCCCGGATGGTCAGGCGTACATATTCGCCGGGATTGAGCAGTATGGGATCGTCGGGAGAAATAACGGCATTTTCGGCTGACAGGAACAGCCGACCACCGTTGGGCATCGCCTGAATAGCATTGATAATCAAATTATTCAGTACCTGGCTGATCTGTCCCTCGTCCATTTCCACAGCCCAGATGTCGTCAGCGATTGCTACTTCCGGCTTGACACTGGAGCCGGAGAGAATGAATTGCGCTGATTCCCGGATCAGGTCGGTGATCGAACCGGATTTGATATTCAAATCATGCCCTTTGGCGAAGAGCAGTAACTGCTGGGTCAGCTCCTTGGCGCGTTGCCCGGCGGCTTCGATCTTTTCGATATTGCGTAATAATTTTTCGTCACCTTTGGCATACATGCGCGCCAGGGAAGCGTTGCCCATGACAATTGTAAGAATATTATTGAAATCGTGTGCGATACCGCCTGCCAGAAGGCTGAGCGATTCCTGCTTTTCCGATTTCTGAACCTGTTTCTCCAAATATTTACGGCTGGTGATGTCATGCACGAGCACTACGATCAACTGGTAGCTACTGCCTTCTTTGCGGAGTCCGGTGGCATTGATGATGACATCCACGGCTTTGCCGTTCTGGTGAAAAAGTTGGAATTCCTTGTTGTACACTTTGCCGCTGATGAGCAGTTCGGCCATGATCCGGCGGGCTTTTTCACGCTGATGCTCGCCGATGAAATTGCAGGCAACCTGGCCAATAATTTCCTGGGCTTTGATCCCCAGCAATTCATAAACCTGGTTGTTGCATTCATGCACGACACATTGCGAGTCGATGACGGCAATGACGTCGCCGGCGGTCTCGAAGATAGTGCGATGCAGTTCCTCGCTCTCGACGAGCTGACGCTGGGTGTTTTCGCGCAGAATGATCTCGTTTTTGAGTTTCAGCACGCGACTGACGGCGGAAGTGAGTCGCACCAGATGCTCCTTGATGACATAGTCCCAGGCGCCCGCCTGAATGGTCTGCACCGCGACATCCTCGCTCATCGAGCCGGTGACGAAAATAAAAGGTAGGTGCGGATATTTTTGCTGGACGATCTCGAGTGCCGCCAGGCCGTTGAATTGCGGCATGCGATAGTCGGACAGAATCAGGTCCGGCTGAGACTCCCGCAGTTCCCGGGAGAAATCAGCTTCCTTTTCGACAATCCGGTACTCACATTTGAAGCCGCCTTTCGCCAGCTGCCGTTTGATTAAATCAACATCATTCGCATTGTCTTCGACGATAAGAATATTTAATGTTTTGGGAGACATTGGTAACCTCGCTGAAATTAATTCAGTCGGTCGGGCCTTGGTTGAGCAGAAGCCAGTAAAGTCCGATATTCCTGACAGCCTCGATGAATTTCTCGAAGTCCACCGGCTTGACTATGTAACTGTTGACGCCCAGGCGATAGCATTCCCGGATGTCCGGCTCCTCCTTGGAAGAGGTCAGTACGACGATGGGAATCTTTTTCAGCTCTTCATCGCTTTTTACTTTTTGCAGGACTTCCAGCCCGCTGATCTTGGGTAGTTTAAGGTCTAAGAGGATCAGGCACGGCATTCGGATCTCGTTGCGATTCTTATACGGTCCCTGCCGGTAAAGGTAATCGAGGGCTTCAGCACCGTCACGCACGAACATGATTTTGTTGGTGATACGATGGGTCTTGAGCGCCCGTAGGGTCAGTTCCACATCTGCCGGATTATCTTCAACTAAAAGGATTTCGACTTCCTGATTCTCCATAGATCGTTCCTCGTTTTATGTTGGGAAATTATCAAATGCGGAAACAAGAGGCAAGTATAAAAAAGGTCGAGGCTAAGGCTAAGGTTGAGTTGGATTTAGTAGTACTTAAGAGGACTTAACGGGGTTTTTCAGTCGTTCGTAAAGTTGTGGTAAAATTGGGATATGGTTGTAAGTATGGTTGTTTTTCG
>CAZPQN010000071.1:0-3150 GCA_964588795.1 uncultured bacterium
TTTCCTGATGTGGCGCGATCTGAAAGTGCGCTATCGGCATACCGTCCTGGGCGCGTTGTGGGCAATCATTCAGCCCCTTGTGCAGATGTTGATTTTCACCCTTGTTTTGGGGCGGGTGATCCGTACGCCAAGCCCGCAAATACCCTATGCCGTATTCGTGTATACCGCGCTGGTGCCCTGGACGTTCTGGGCGAATACCCTGAACGCCTGCAACTATGCCGTAATGAACAATGCCGGTCTGATCCGCAAAGTCTATTTTCCGCGGCTATTGATCCCGCTGAGCGCGCTCGCCACGGGGTTAATCGATTTAATGTGCGCCGGGTTGGTGCTGGCTGGATTACTCTGGTATTTCAAAATTGCACTCACGCTCCGCGCACTCCTGGTCGTGCCGCTGATCCTGATCCTGATGCTGACTGCTCTGGGACTCGGCGCCGGATTGGCGGCTTTGGCGGTGCGTTTCCGCGATTTTCGCTTCATCATCCCCTTCATCGTCCAGATCTGGCTGTTCATTACCCCGGTCATCTATCCCGCGCAACTCCTGAAGAGCGCCTGGCGTCCTGCGTATTACCTTAATCCGGTAGCCCCGCTCATGGATAATATACGGGCGGTACTGCTTAATTTGCCGGGCGACTGGCGCGGACTGTATGCGGCGGTCGGCTGGATGGTGTTGATATTGTTTGCAGGAATTTTCTACTATAACAATCAGGCGCGGCGCTTTGCCGATCGCCTCTGATCAGGATTTGGATGGCCGACGATTCTATCATCATAATAAAAAACCTCGGCAAACAGTATGAGCTGGATCGCCAACCGCAGTATGACAGTTTCCGCTCGGCTTTAGCGGGCGCGCTGACCGCACCCTGGCGTCGATTGCGCAATAAATTTACACTCTCGTCCGCCAAGCCCCGTTCGCTGTGGGCTCTGCAAGCCATCAATCTGACCATCCGGCCTGGTGAAACCATCGGCCTGATCGGGCCCAACGGCGCCGGTAAAAGCACCCTGCTGAAAATTCTCTGCCGGGTGACAACCCCGACTACCGGCGAAATTGTCCTGCACGGACGCGTCGCGGCGCTTTTGGAGTTGGGCATCGGTTTTCATCCTGATTTGACCGGTCGCGAAAATATCTTCCTGAACGCCGCCCTTTTGGGCATGCCGCGCACTCTACGCCAGGCGCGCTACGACGCCATCGTCAACTTTTCCGGCATCGCCGACTTCCTCGACATTCCCGTAAAAAAGTATTCCACCGGAATGTATGTGCGCCTCGCGTTCGCCATTGCCACCCATTTGGATGCCGAAATCCTGCTCATGGACGAAATCCTGGCGGTCGGCGATACTGCCTACCAGCAACAGTGCTGGCAACGGCTCATCGCCTCAGCCCAGGCGGGCTGTACCATTCTGCTCGTCAGCCATAACCCGGAAGTCATTCGCCGGCTGTGCACCCGCACCATAGTCTTGACCCAGGGACGCGTGCTTTTCGATGGCGCCACTCCGGACGCACTTGATTTATATCACAAAATACTGCGCGATAGTCAGCAACCGACCGGCACTCAAAATTAACTGTTTTAATCCGTCCGGCCTGACTACCGACAATAGTTTACGACGACAATTCAATCAGCTATAATTGGCGAAGTCCAGGAAGCAGATTGAACCATTCTCCGGTGAGCCGATTGAACTAACAGTTTACTTAAAAAAAGTATTGCCAAAGATATGCGGATTAATTAATATTTGTTGGATATTTTTTAACGGTGACAAGCAAAGCAACGCAAAGCAGGTGATGAGACTGGCCAACATGGAATGCAAATATACACTGAATAGAACAGGATAAACAAGCTGACCTGCGCTGTTTTCCGGTGTGCATACTGTCACTCACTGAATCGCAATAAAACGGGCAAATAACCCCGATTCTAACCAGATTTGAAAAAGGCGCCCCGTCGGAGAATGTAGCTGACGGGGCGGAGCCTTTGGAGAAATTGGCTCCCTGATCACGATGTCACCTGAATAATTCAAGACTATTAACAAAATCTTATGAATAGTTTTCTGAAATATTTTCTATTACTTAAGTCAGAGTTGTAATTGTCTGAAATTTACTTAACCATTATCAGTGTTTTTAGTGTCGATTTCACTCAACTTTACCTGTTCCTGAAAGGTTAATATGCCGATTCCCCTGCTCGATCTCAAAGCTCAGTTAGACGCTCTGCGTCCCGAACTGCTCCAGGCTCTTACCGAAGTTCTCGATTCTACCCAGTATATCATGGGGGAGAAGGTCAAGGAGCTCGAACACAAGCTGGCTGAGTATTGTGAGGTAGGGTATGCCATTGGCGTGTCTTCGGGTACGGATGCCCTCTTGATGGCGCTGATGGCGTTAGATGTGGAAGTCGGTGATCTGATTATCACCACTCCTTATTCCTTTTTTGCCACGGCCGGCGTAATAGCGCGTCTGAAAGCCACGCCGGTGCTGGTGGACATCGAGGCCCGCACGTTTAATTTAAGCCCTGAGCATCTGCGGGAATGGTTTAGACATCACCCGGATCAAATCAAAAAAGTCAAAGCCATCCTACCGGTGCATCTGTTCGGGCAATGCGCGGATATGGATCCGATACTCGAAATCGCCCGGCAGTATAATATTGCCGTAATCGAAGATGCCGCCCAGGCCATCGGGGCTCGCTATCCTTCGTCTAAGGGTGTTCACCGGGCAGGTTCGCTGGGTCTGCTGGGTTGTTTTTCCTTCTTCCCAAGTAAAAATTTAGGCGCGATCGGCGACGGCGGCCTGGTAGTTACCAGCGATTCCGCCCTGGCCGAAAAACTGACCAAACTGCGCAACCACGGCTCCTATCCTAAATATTATCACAGTTTGATTGGTGGTAATTTCCGGCTCGATGCCATTCAGGCCGCCGTGCTGTTGGTCAAATTGCCGTATCTGGACAGCTGGCACAGCGCACGTCAGCAACACGCCGCCTATTACGATCGGGCGTTTGCCAATACCATCGTGCAACCGCCTTATTTGGCTTACCCACGGGAATGTCATATCTATAACCAGTACGTTACCACCATCCCGGAACGGCGCGACGACCTGCGGCGTTACCTGCAGGACAACCAGATCGGACAGGAGGTCTATTACCCACTTTCTTTCCACGAACAACCTTGCTTCAGGTA
>CAZPQN010000072.1:0-3116 GCA_964588795.1 uncultured bacterium
GCTTCCCGATGACTCGCTTGACCTGACCAAGCCGGCGTTTACCGATGCTGAGTGCGACATGGTAAAGGAATGGGTAAAGGCTGGCGGTTCGCTCTTACTTATCGCCGATCATGCGCCGTTTGGAAGTGCCGCACAGAATTTAGCCCGTCGTTTCGGCATGAATATGGGCCAAGGTTGGGCCTTCGATCGCGACGAAACCGGAGAGCTTACAAGCAAGTTGGTTTTTTCGCGCGCCAACGGTTTGCTCGGTATGCATTCCATACTGAAGGGACGTTCACCGCGCGAAGAAATCAGCGTGGTCAAAACCTTCACCGGGCAATCGCTTAGTGTACCAATAAATGCGACGGCATTGTTAGCGTTTAGCGCCAATGCCTACGAAGCAGCGACTCGGGAGATACTGAATGCCGAAAATCCTGTGCGGAACTCGAAGTCTATCGCCGGACGAGCCCAGGGAATTGCCCTGTCATTTGGCCAAGGTCGGGTCGTCGCGCTCGGTGAAGCGGGCTTCCTGACCGCCCAGCTTATTCGTTGGCCGGATGGACGTGAGGTGCGGTTTGGCATGAACGTGCCGGGTAGTGACGACCAGCAGTTTGCGCTCAATGTTATGCATTGGTTGTCGCGTTTGATAGAATAAGATGATGCATAACGTAGCTGACCAGCGATTAATGACGCTTTTACGCTGCCATCCGGAGGCAGGGCAACACGCATTATATCGAAATCAAGATCAATGGAACCGAAAAAATCACTCAGGAGCGAGAAAATGCGGAACCGCATATTTTTATTTATTCCGGTTGTCTGGTTCGGTATGCAAACCTGTGACGAAGCGCCGGAGAGAGGCCTTCCCATTAGCAGCGATTTCGTCTACCCATTGACTATCGGAAACCGCTGGAACTATACGATGTCGATCACTTATTCAGATATTCGTCCCGATTCGATCAGCCACTATTTGCAGAATAATACGATAGAATATTATGAAATCGTCACAAAGGATACTTTGCTGGATACCCTGCGGCTTTATGAGATTTATTCCGGAAGCGAGGATTTAGCCCCTTCATACGCCTACTTTGCCAATGACAGCGACGGGTTCTTCCAATACGCCTATTTGGCCAACCAGTCAGACCTTCGCCTGCCCAAAGCCATTATGAGTAAAGGACACCTGCAAAATCTTCACGATCTAACCCGCGGCTCCCTGTTGTTTAATAAACTCAGTGATTTGGGCTGGCTCAGTAAAGCCCAAAGCGATTCAATTCATTTTCTTGATGAGCCAAACATGATCTATGCCTACCCCTGGACGATCGGTGCCAGCTGGATCTATTCCTTTGAACCAAGAATCGAAAAGAAAGTCATCGGTATCGAGACCGTCAAAACCAAGGCCGGGATCTATGACTGTTACCGGATTCAATGGATGACCACAAACCCCATTTATGCTGAGTATGTCGGGATAGTGGGTCTGGTGAAATCCGTTATCCGGATTGATGATCTGACGGTTACAACGCCCGAACACCCCGAAGGAGTCGGGCAGGCAGACATGAAAATTATTATAACTTTAGATGGCGTCAATTTTTAGCATCACATGAACTCGCTTTCTTGAAGGCCCTCCTGAGTATGAAAGCGGCCTTGCTAACCGGAATAAGACGATTTGCCATTGAGGAAGTTCCTACCCCCAATATTGTCAAGGACGACGATGTGCTGATCCGAATCAAAATGGTCGGCGTTTGCGGATCGGATATTCACTATTTTACCGCCGGGCGAATAGGGGATCAGATTATCCGGTATCCCTTCATCATCGGACATGAAGCCGCCGGAATCGTCGAGAATGTAGGTAAAAAAGTGACCCGGGTAAAATCCGGTCAGCGGATCGCGCTTGATCCAGCCGTCAACTGTGGTCATTGTGATCAGTGCCGGGTGGGGCGTGTCAACACCTGCCGTAACCTGCGGTTTTTGGGAACTCCCCAGCAGATGGGGGGAGCGTTGTGCGAATACATTGTGCTTCCCGAAACCTGTTGCTACCCCATCAGCAATAGGCTGACCTTCGAGCAGGCGGTCCTGAGTGAGCCTTTGGCAATTGCGGTCTATGCGGTCGAAAGATCGCGACTTCGAGCAGAGTCCAGTGTTGCTATTCTCGGCTGTGGTCCGATAGGCATGTCCGTTTTGCACGTCTTAAGAACGAAGGAGGTCGGCAATGTCTACGTTACGGACAAGATTCAGACGCGTCTCGAATTTGCCGGTGAATTGCATCCCCGGTGGAGCGGCAATCCAGTCGCGACAAATATCGTCGAGGAAATTTTAAAATGTGAGCCTTTACAGCTCGATGTTGTCTATGAATGTTGCGGAGATCCAGCCGCCATCGGTCAGGCTATACAGCTTTTAAAGCCGGGCGGGACGCTGATGCTGATCGGCATCCCCGTCAATGACGAAATCTCCTTGCCGGTTCATGAACTGCGCCGCAGGGAAATCACTATCGTCAATGTACGGCGGCAGGCCCACTGCACCTCTCCAGCCATAGCCCTAATGGAGAATCGTCAGATAAAGATTGAAGGTTTGACGACTCACTATTTTCCACTTGCCAAGTCCACAGCAGCTTTCGCCACGGTCGCTAATTACCTGGATGACGTGATGAAAGCCATGATCGTGGTTGATTGACACTGTAATTGCATTAAGCTGAACTTCCCGATTACAATCGCAATTGGCATGGAATTATTATAAAGAATGAATGTTATATGCATGGATATGGTTACTTTTCATCATAGAAAGGCGGAAAACCATTTGACTTTAAAAACAAAAATTAAGGTGATTTTAAAAATACGGACCAAAGTGAATATTGATCAGTTTATCGAACAAAATATTCTTGCTGGAATTGTATCCAAATTCCTGCTCTTTCAGGTATAAATAAAAATGTTTTTTACTGACATCGTGATACTTCAAAAGCCGTTCTTTCGCATAGGACCATCCCGACTAATCGGGATCAGGCCGTTAATATGACGTCTTTTGGAGCCAAATTCCCTGCTGTGATCCACCGTAATGTGATGTCCACATTGCGACAACGATTTGTACGATCGGGAAGTATCCGTATAAAAAACACTGCCTTTTTCAGCATGGTCTTTAATCTCATCCAT
>CAZPQN010000073.1:0-2895 GCA_964588795.1 uncultured bacterium
CAATTTTACACCAGTATTTTTTTAAAGTCAAATGTTTTTTCCCTAATCTGTCGTCAATCATCCAGTTTTCGTCTCATTAGTGTATCTCGTAGGTAAAGCAATTTTTAATTTACTATCATAGTGCCATTTATTTTGACACTTGACAATGTGACAGTTTAGTGTTATATTTAAGCCATGCAAGACACAAAACAATATTCGATTGGAGAATTGGCGGAATTAACCGGAGTCAGTCGCAGGACGGTACGCTTTTACGTCCAGCGCGGCTTGATTCCACCCCCACAGGGTTTGGGTCGGGGACGACATTATACCGCAGAACATTTGGAGCTGATTCTGAAAATCCGGGAACTTCAGCGTGACGGAATTCTTTTAGGACAGGCAGTTAATGTCCTGAGCGCTGGTCCGGAGTTAGCATCAGAGGTTTACGAACGTGAATTGGTAACCAGAATAAAACTGCACCCGGGAGTCTGGTTGGAATTTGAGCACGGTGTTCGGATTCCTACGCCTCAACTCCTTGACCAGGTGCGCAAAATACTCAAACCAGTCATTTAACCAAAAAGGATGGAGTTATGCGACTGACAAAAACGACAGTCCAGAACGATGTCAACGACGTATTCAGCGGGATGTACGTCGGCAAAGACGAGCCTGAACCGATCCCTTTAACCGGTGTGGATATTGCGGTCAAGATTTACGATTTTGCCGCGCGTGTAACTGTTACGCAAGGCTATCGCAATATTGAGGCCAAACCGATCGAAGCAGTTTACAGTTTTCCCCTTCCCGAATCAGCCGCAGTCTGCGGTTTCGAGGTCGAAACCAATGATCGCAAATTAGTCGGCAAAGTCGAGGAAAATGAACAGGCTAACAAGTTATATGATGAGGCGCTGGAAACCGGACAGGGCGCGTTCCTTCTGGAACAAGACCGCCCGAATATTTTTACGGCCAATATCGGCAATCTCCTCCCGCACAGCGCCGCGGTCGTAAAAATTTCCTATGTCCAGGAATTAAATTTCACCGCCGGTGCATTGCGTCTGCTCATTCCCACCACTATTTCCCCGCGCTATGTGCCGTTGGAGCAATTGAAACAAATGGATCCGGTTGAGCTCGATCATATCAATCCTCCGATAGTCGTTGGGCACTTGCCTTATGGTTTACGCCTGACGGTTGAGATTGATTTGAAAAATGGCGTTAAATCCATAACCTCGCCTTCTCATTCAATCAGCGTCGGTATCCAGAATAACCAGGCGCAGATAACCTTAAGCGGTGACGATGTCCAACTTGATCGTGATTTTGTATTAAATATTGAACCACAGGACGTTTCTCAACCGGTTATCCGCTGTGCCAAAGATCGTGAGAACTATGCCATGATGCTGAGTTTCATCCCCGATAAGGACGAACAACCATCGCAAAATTCCGAAATCATTTTCATTTTAGATCGTTCCGGCTCAATGGACGGCGAAAGCATCGCCGAAGCGCGCCGGGCATTGCAAATATGTTTGCACGCTTTACAAGCCGGTGATCGCTTTAATATCATTAGCTTCGGGAGCACTTATCAATGTCTGTTTCCGGAAAGTGTCGAATATTCCCAGTCAAATATGGATATTGCGATTAATAATGTTGCCCGCTATGGAGCAGATTTAGGCGGCACGGAGATTTACAAGCCGCTCGTTAAGGCGCTCAAATCCCGGACTATTTTACCCAAAAGAATCATCCTGATCACGGATGGGGAATTCGGTAATGAAGAAGCCGTCATTAATTTATGCCAGAATTATAAAAATGAAGTCGCCATCTTTCCTATCGGTATCGGATCAGGGGTCAATCAGTATGCATTGAATGCCATTGCCCGGGTAACGGGCGGGGTGGCTGAATTCATTCATCCCCATGAGCATCTCGAACCGCGCGTTATAGCTCAACTTCGACGCCTGCGCGCCAAAGCTTCACGAAAATTGCTCATCGATTGGGGATTGTATAGCCCCGGAACAATGGTGCCGCCGGAAATACCGGCCTTTTTTCAGGGTGATAGTCTGATTATCTACAAGACCGTTACCGCACTGCAACCGTCATCGATCCGGATTTTCTTCGACCAACCCGAAAATTCCCACAGCTGGGTAATCGATCTCGACCAGCAGGATTTAATTCAAGATGATATAATTCCAACCCTGATGGCGCGGCGGCGGATTCAATTGCTTGAAGAGGAATTGATATTTCGCCTGGAGCGGGACAAACGTAAGAAAATTGAGCAGGCAATCATTGAGCTCGCCTGCAGTTACGGATTAATGTCTTCACAAACCAGCTATATTGCGATCGAAAGCCGCCCGGAAACTGAACAGGCCGAGCAGGCAGAGTACCGCCGCGTCCCAATTGCTCTGACTCAGGGTTGGGGCCATATTACTTGTGACAATTCTGTTATGAAGACAAACCTTATACCTTGTTTTATACGGCAAAATTATTCACTGATGGAAAATAAAAAATTTATTACGATTTGTGATCAAGATTTAATAAATGTCAATGCTGCTAAACTCGATGCGATTCAAGCCAGTAAGAGCTTTGAAGAGTGCTTGACGTTGATCAACCTGCAGAAAGCCGAAGGATACTGGGAACTGAATCGCGAGTTTCGGTTGTATCTCAATACTCAAGCGCCGAATTTCTATGAGGAACTGGAAACGCTCCGACGCCAATTTACTTTTCTGACCGATGAAGCCCGCGCTACCGTTTATGCACTGTATTTGTTGGATCAAGCTTTTACCGAATACTCCGATCAATGGCAGCTGGTGGCTGATAAAGGCTTCCAATGGTTGGAAAGGCAGGGCGTCAACCGCGAGACTTTTCAGAAAATCGTCGCAATCTTAAAAAGGACCGCACCACTCGAGCCGCCTACGCGGTAATTGCTGAGCACTACAC
>CAZPQN010000074.1:0-2805 GCA_964588795.1 uncultured bacterium
ATTTTTCAATAATTGTCGGGGCGCCCGGATTTGAACCGGGGGCCTCTTGGTCCCGAACCAAGCGCGCTAACCGGACTGCGCTACGCCCCGCTGGATGATTTGAAAAAGCGGTTGGAATTTATACTTTTGGCGACGAATATTCAAAGAGAAAGATTACCGGAGAATCCGGAAAAATGAGACCCGAAGCCTGATGCTGATTTTCACATTCGTTTGATGAAAATACTGGAGATACCCGATCCGGTCAGGCAAATGGCCGTCACGATGACGCCGGCAATCAGGACGCCGAAAATGTTGGCAACCATGAATTTGCGGAATTTCAGCCCGATCAGGTAAGCCGCCAGAGCTCCGGTATACACACCGCTACCCGGCAGGGGAATGCCGATAAAAACCGCCACCGCCCATTCGCCGTACTTATCGACGCCGCGCTGGATGCGGTGCTGGGTTCTGGCGACGTAATTCTGCCACCATTTGGCGATCGGCGCGAAGGTTGTGAGCACTTTGATAATGAAGTCCATGAGGATATAGACAACGATTCCCACGCCTATATTCGCGATGATGCATACCATAAATACTTTCAGCCAGGGGAGGTGGCTGATAAAAATGCCATAAGGAATCGAAGCCCGCAGTTCCAGGGTGGGGATAAAGGTTATCCAGGTCAGTTTCAGATATTCAAGCCACATAAAAGGTGTTCCTATTCAAAATACGGCGGCAAAGCTACGATTATTTTTTATTCCACCAAATAGCAGTCGGTCGCGCTATGTCCAGAGATAACTCCGGAGAAACAGATGGATAAATCGGCCAGTGTCCAGCAGATTGTTAATCGAACTGGGCGAATTATTATAGACTGTCGGGATAGATTGTTCGCCGTAGCGCATATTGCCGGTCAGCGTTTTTATCAGGAATTCGCTCTCGAACTGGAATCCATTCTCCTTAAAATGTTGGAGTGACAAATTGGAGCATTTAATCAGGCGATAACCGCATTGGCTGTCATGCACGCGTCTGCCGGTGCGGATGGAAATCAGGAATGAGGTAATTGTATTGGATAATATGCGATGCAGGGGCATTGTAGCGCAACTGAAGCGGCGCCGACCCAATACGAGATCCAGCCCGCCTGACTTTTGTAAGCGAATGAAATGGGGAAGACACAGGGGATCGTGCTGGAGATCGGCATCCAGACAGATCACGTACTTGAATCCCATTGTGATTGCCCGGGCTATGCCGGTGCGCAAAGCGGCACCCTTACCGAGATTATGGTTGTGCTTTAAATAGACAACATTTTCATAGTTTGTAACGATTTTCTGTGTTTCGTCGGTCGAACCGTCGTCAACGATGATAATCGGCATATTTGGTGCAGCGTGAATCAGCCGTTTAATTAACTTTGCCAGAGTAGCGGAAGACTGATAGGTTGGTACCAGTATACAATATTCCTGCGCGAACCGGTTCTGAGCGGTGACAGCTAAAGTCATCATTTGCCTTTGCAATTCATCTTCATCTTCGGAAAAGTTATTGATTTAAAGGTATCTCTACAAGGAATTTGACTCGTCGCGGATAACTGTATTGCAATCATAAGTGCCGATAAAATCTTTGCAAATCCACGTTGACAATCATAAATTTAGCCCGCTTTTTTTCAATGCGAGAGTAGCTCAGATGGTAGAGCTCCACGTTGCCAACGTGGCTGTCGCGGGTTCAAGTCCCGTCTCTCGCTCTAAAATCACGGCCAAAAGATGATTCGCTTAATGGTGTAAGGAGTCATTTTTTATTTTGGAAGCGATTGTTTATGAAAGAAACTTGTAAAAAATCCGGTTTAAGCGAACCTTATCCGGAATTCGTCGCCCGGTTTTACGACGTGATTTATGCAAAAGTGCGTTCGGCGGCGGATCTGGATTATTATTTACGCAAAATAGCCGATACCAAAGGGCCGGTGTTAGAAGCCGGAGTAGGGAGCGGACGGCTGTTCATTCCGGCATTGCGCGGTGGCGCCGATATTTATGGGATTGATATCAGCCGAACAATGATTGGGGTTTTGCATTCCAAACTTAATCCTCGGGAGCGTCGGCGGGTCAGGTTAGGCAATATTTGTAGTTTTCGGCACTCTAAAAAATATCAGCTAATTCTGGCGCCTTTCAGGGTCTTTTCGCATTTGATGACAATAGACGAACAGTTGCAGGCTTTGACTAATTTGCATCGTCATCTGCCTCCGGGCGGAAAACTGATTTTCGACCTCTATGTCCCCAACCCAAAGATAATCCAGGAGGGCTTTGACCACTTCAGGGATTTCGAGGGCGAGTACCAGCCGGGGAAAAAATTACAACGGATAATTACGTCATACAGCGACATCGTCAGGCAGGTTACTTATGTGACGATGCAGTTCGTTTGGGATGCCGAGGATGGCGTTACGAGTGCAGAGTGGCACTTTTCGATGCGGTTTTACTTTCGCTACGAGCTGGAGCATCTGTTACTGCGTTCGCCATTTAGAAAGTTCACGATTTATGGTGGTTTCGACGAGTCGCCTTTAGATACTAACTCCACGGAATTCGTGGTTGTTTGCGAAAAATAAGACATAATCACCAAATTCTGTCGTAAAATCAGCGAATCAGTGGGGAGAGTGTACGCCCGAGAGGATTCGAACCCCTAACATTCAGGTCCGTAGCCTGACGGTCTATCCAGTTGGCCTACGGGCGCATCGCAATTCAAAAAGCGCTGAAATTTAAAATAGTCCGATAAAACAGACAATTAATATTTACGTGACAGGTGACAAAAATATTATAGGTTTTCTCTTGACAATTCAAAAGAGATGCAATAAAA
>CAZPQN010000075.1:0-2296 GCA_964588795.1 uncultured bacterium
GTTATTTGCCCTTCTCCGGCATGTTGTGCGTTCCAATTGCGCGCGGTTTCCAGGGCGTTCGGGTTTCTGGCCCAGGCACGGCGGGCGACGCCGCCCATCACGTCCCACGAAAGCGCGCTCTTAATAATTGCGTCGGTTTCTGGCGTTCCATCCAGGACCAGTCCAAAGCCGCCGTTGATGGCGCGCCCGATGCCGACGCCCCCGCCGTTGGATAAAACCGCCAGAGTCATCCCGCGGGCGATGTTTCCGGCGAAGCACTGCGTCGCCATGTCGGCAGTAAAGCGACTGCCGTCATAGATGTTGGCGGTTTCCCGGTAGGGAGAATCCGTGCCGGAGACGTCGTGGTGGTCGCGTCCAATGATGACCGGACCAATCAACCGGTCACGGACGAGAGCGTTGAATTTCAGGGCGATTTTTACGCGTCCTTCCTCATCGGCGTAGAGGATGCGCGCCCGGGTGCCGACGACGAGTTTGTTCTGCTCCGCCGTGGCAAGCCAGTGGTGGTTGTCGCGATGCAGAGAGCTCTGCCGGGGATTGATGCATTCCAGCGCCGCCATATCGGTTGTATGTAAGTCTTCATCTCTGCCGCTCAGACACACCCAGCGAAAGGGGCCGAACCCGCGATCGAAACAAACCGGTCCCATAATGTCTTCCACATAGGAAGGAAAAATGAATCCGTCGGAAGTGTCGCCGCCGTTTTTCGCAATGGCAGTTTCTCCGGCGTTGAATACGGACGCCATGAAGCTGTTGCCGTAATCCCAGAAATGCGCGCCGCCGGCAACCAGTTTTTTTATGACCCTGAAATGGCGGCGCAGGGAAGCATCCACCAGTTTTTTAAATTTGGTTGGGTCGGTTTTCAACAACTGCCGCCCTTCTTCGAAGGTGACGCCTGCCGGCGTATAGCCGCCCTCGTAAACCGCGTGGCAGGAAGTCTGATCGGAAAGCAACTCGACTGCGATTTTGTGGGTTGCGACATATTCCAATAAATCCACAATGTTGCCGTAGTAGGCGATGGAAACGGACGCTCTCTTCCTGCGATACTCGTCAATCAGGCGAACGACCTCGTCGAGATTGTCGGTGATTTTTGAGACCCACCCCTGGTCTGCGCGCGTCTTTATGCGGCTGTAATCCACCTCGGCGATGACACCGATGCCGCCGGCAATTTCGATGGCCTTGGCCTGCGCCCCGGACATGCCTCCCAGTCCCGAAGAAACAAACAGCACCCCGTGCAGGTCTTTGTCTTCCGGAATGCCCAGATACTTCCGTCCGGCATTCAGGAGTGTGATATAGGTGCCGTGCACGATGCCCTGCGGCCCGATGTACATCCAGCCCCCCGCCGTCATCTGCCCGTAATTCGAAACCCCCAGTGCCGCCAACTTGCGAAATGCATCCGGATTGTCCCACTCACCCACCAGTAAACCATTAGTGGAAATCACCCGCGGTGCCAGGCGATGCGATGGGAAAAGTCCCACCGGGTGCCCGGAGCTGACTACCAGAGTCTGGTTTTCGGTCATGATTTCGAGGTACTTTTTAATCAACCGGTATTGCATCCAGTTCTGGCAAACCTGACCGGTCTCGCCGTAGGTCACGAGTTCGTAGGGATAGAGCGCGACCTCGAAATCCAGATTATTATCAATATTGACCTGCAGGGCGCGGGCGGCAAGAAGGCCCTTGTATTCGTCCACCGGCTTGCCGTAGATGCGTCCCGCGGGACGGAAGCGGTAGCCGTAAATCCGCCCCATGGTCTGCAATTCATGCAGGAACTCCGGTGCGAGCGCAGGATGCAGATTGGCAGGCACGTACCGCAGGGCGTTCCTGAGGGCAAGCTTGATTTCCGCCGCAGTGAGTGGCAAACCGCGACTGGGCGCGCGGCGAATGCCCGGCTGAAAATCCGGAGCCGGCGGTAATTCGGAGGACAGTTGAAGGGGCTGAATTCCGGGAAATACGCCGTCGTTCATTCTTGGACCTCGCTTGATATTTTCATAGTTGGTTTGAAGATAAGGGTTTTTGGATTATTGATGCAATTGGAAAACGATGGATTTGCAATTCCCGGAACAGTAATTATCCACAGCAGTAAGAAATTCAGTTGACTTATATCCGAAGATCGAGCCGGGGCATTTCAGAAACAGACGCCCAACATGAAGGCGGCGAACGAATTCTTGCGGTCGGGGGCCTGGCTGGGATCGCTGACTGTCCCGTCATTCGGCGTGACGCTCATGTCCACACGCATCTCGAGGATGAGACGCTTTTTAAATTCAAGTCCGCATCCAAACAGCATTCCCGATTCACCCGCCCG